>JAZKBZ010000001.1:0-29153 GCA_040388315.1 Pseudomonadota bacterium
CCCCCACGGCGCCCGTACGGGCGGCGAGCGGGCGTCCACCACCCCCATCAGCCAGGCGGCCTTCAAAGGCCCCAAGCGCGACGAGGCCCCGGCCAAGCGCTGGAGCCCCATCGACTAGTCGATGGCCTGATGTGATCTGAAAATACGAAACGCCCCGTGGCTTAGCCGCGGGGCGTTTTGCTGTGGCTAGAGCGTTTCTCGCCTAACTTGGATCAAGTCAGGCGATCAGGAAGAGCGACCAAGTCAGGAATCCAGAGCCCCGTTTCGATTCATTCGAAACGGGAACAGCTCTAGAACCGCGTCGAGAGGGAGAAGAAGGGCCGCCAGCCCTTCTTGCGGCGGTCGTAGGGGGTCCGCGTCAGGGGCCGGGCGGCCTCGGCCCCCAGGGTGGCGCGGTCGCCGAGGCGGGCGCGGACCCCGACCCCGGCCGAGGCCAGGTCGGCGCTGCCGCCGGTGGGCCTGAGGTTCCAGACCTTGCCGGCGTCGAAGAAGCCGTAGCCCTGGAGGAAGCTGAAGGGCCCCGACTTGGGGCTGAAGCCGGCGCGCAGTTCGGCGGAGCCGGCCAGGCCCCGGTCGCCGCCGATCTCGGCGTAGTTGTAGCCCCGGCCGTAGGGCGCGCCGCCCACCACGAACTCCTCGGAGGAGAGCAGGCGGTCGGGGGACCATTGACCGTCGGCGGAGACGTAGAGCCCCGCCCAGGGACCTAGGTCGCGGTAGTGCGAGGCGTGGGCGTTGACCTTCACGAACTGCCGCGAGGCGTCAGCGCGGGAAAGGCCGCGGCCCGGCTGGACCTCAGGCTTGCCACGCTGTCCGGCCGAGACCTGGGCGAAGAGGTTGGTGGCGCGCCCCGGCTGGGTGAAGTCGGCGTTCAGCGCGCCGCGCAGCACCACGACGTTGTCGGCATAACCGCCGGTGTCGGTCCAGTCCTGCTCGATATGGCGGGCCTGGGCGGTGACCTGGGCCCAGGTGTTCAGTTTGCGGCTGCGCTGCAGCGGACGCACGTAGCTCAGGCTGGCGGCCAGGCTCTCGCTGCCCACGTCCTTCGAGGCGGCGTTTGCGCCGTCGCGGGCGCGGGCGAGGCCGATCGAGCCGCGCAGGCGGGCGCCCCCCTGCAGCGGCGCCGAATAGCTCACCTCGCCATAGGTGAACGCGCTGGGATCGTTGGGAACGGTGAGCACCGCCAGGGCCAGTTGGTCCCCCGGACGGATGGCCGAGTTCCTGGCGCCGCGGGCGTAGCCCTGCCATGGGCCGCTGGTCTTGGGTCCGCGGTTGTCCACATAGGTGGTGACCACCAGGGGCTTCAGCTCGGCCACGGCCACCAGCCGGTGGCGGGCGGGATCGTCGAGAATCGGCTCCAGCTGGGTCTTGACCCGGACGCCCGGCTCGTCGCCTGCCAGGCTCAGCCGGCGTTCGAGGTCGGCCAGCCGCAGGGGACGCTGCTCGGCCAGGCCCTTCAGGTACGGACTGACGGCCGGGGCGCCGATCCCGGTGAGCTCCACGGCGCTGACATAGCCTTCATAGATCCGGATCCGCGCGACACCCGTCCCCGGGGTCTGGGGCGGCACCACGGCGCGGGAGAGGAAATAGCCGTCGGCCCGGTACCTGTCGGTGATCGCCGTGGCGATGGCCACCAGGTCGGCCGTACCGACCTCGCGAGTCAGATAGGCCTGGTAGAGTGGGGCGAGCTCGCCGGGCTTGTAGACCGTGAGGCCCTCGAGGCTGACGGCGTTGAGCTGGAAGCAGCCGCTGTCGGGCTGATCGCAGGCCGCGCCGACGGGGGCCTCGGACCCGGGCCAGGCGAAGACCGGAATGGCCACGAACATGGCCGCGGCGATGACCATGGCCAGGCGGACAGGCCAGTTCGCAGTCCGCCAAGCTCCCGCCTTTGACCCAGACACACCTTGCCCGCCTGCGAACCTCAATAGGCTGTCGTGACGGAATATGGTGAACGGGACCCTAATGAATCAAAAATTTCTCCCGCCTTAGCAAAGGCTTAGCCACGAGTGCGCTATTCCTGCCCGCAACGCCAATTTCTATGGCCTCGTGGAGGCGCCAGCTCATGCTTCAACTTTCCCGCGTACGGACCGGTCTGCTGGCCTGTTCGGCCCTCGCCCTGGCCCTTGCCGCCGGCTCGGCCCAGGCCGCCGAATGGCGGCTGACCGAGGTCACCGGCACGGTGCGGATCGCCGTCCCCGGCGCCGAGGCCGCGCCGGCGCGCCTCAATCAGGTCCTGCCGACCGGCTCCAGCGTCACCACCACCCTTGGCGCGCGGGCGAGCCTCGACAACGGCGCGCAGCACATCGTGGTGGGGCCCAACAGCCGCATGACCGTGGCCCCGGACGCCGGCGGCTTCACCCGAATCGCGCAGGATCTCGGCGCGATCATGTTCAAGGTGGACAAGCAGAAGGCGCCCCACTTCCGGGTGGACACGCCCCTGCTCGCCGCCATCGTCAAGGGCACCACCTTCACCGTCGTGGTGGGACCGCAGGCCGACGCCGTGAACGTAGCCGAGGGGCTGGTCGAGGTCCGAGCCAACGCGTCCGACACCGGTAGCGACGTGCCAGCCGGCGCCAGCGGCACGATCTGGCGAAATGCGCCGCAGGCGGTTCAGGTCGGGGCGGCGGTGACGCCGACGGCCGGAGAGCCCGCGGCCGTCGCGATCGAACCCCTGGACTACAAGAGCGTCTCCGGGGGCCTGGTGGACTCCGGGGGGCCAACGGCGATCGCCAGCGAGGCGCGGTCCATCGCGGCCATGACCGGCGCTCCGGGCGGCGCGGCCGACGCGGGCGCCCCGTCCGCCATGGCCAGCCAGGTGGCGCGCAACGACCGCCGGCCCGAATTGTCCGTAGGCGCGGGGAACGGCGCAGACTCGACCGGCGGCGCCCCTGGAAACAGCGGTGACGCCGGGACCGGGAACAACGGCAATGGCGCCGGGAACGGCGGAGCCTCCACCGACACCGCCCCTGGGAACAGTGGCAACGCCGGGACCGGGAACAACGGCAACGGAAACGGAAACGGCGGAGCCACCACCGACACCGCCCCCGGGAACAGCGGCAATGCCGGGACCGGGAACAACGGCAACGGAAACGGAAACGGCGGCGCCACCACCGACACCGCCCCTGGGAACAGTGGCAATGCCGGGACCGGGAACAACGGCAGCGGCAACGGAAACGGCGGCGCCACCACCGACACCGGCGCGGCGACCACCGGAAACGGCGCCGGAAACAACGGCAACGGCAACGGGAACGGTGGAGCCTCCACCGACACCGGCGCCGCGACCACCGGCAACGGCGCCGGAAACAACGGCAACGGCAATGGAAACGGCGGAACCTCGACCGACACCGCCCCCGGGGGCAGCGGCAATGCGGGCGCCAACGGCAACGGCTCGGGCAAAGCGGCGAAGTGAGCCGACTGCTCGGCCTGGCGCGACGGTTCAGGTCGGTCCTAGGACTGGGAACCGTGGCCGTGACCGTGGCCCTGGCCATGGCCACGGGGGTGCTCGTCCCCCTGGAAGACGGCCTTGCAACCCTGCGATTCAAGGGCGTCCAGCGGCCGACCAGCCACCAGATCACGGTGGTGGAGATCGACGTTCCGAGCCTGCGCGCCGCCGGCCGCTGGCCCTGGGGCCGGGACCGGTTCGCCACCGCAATCGCCAACCTGCAGGCGGCCGGGGCCAAGGTGGTGGCCTTCGACGTCGACTTCAGCGCCCACGCCGCGCCCGAGGCCGACCGCATGCTGGCCCGCGCCATCGCCCAGCAGCCAGGGTCAGTGATCCTGCCCACCTTCGTCCAGCCCGCCAGTCGGGCCGACGGCGAATCCAAGCTCGTCGAGACCTCGCCCCTGCGGGGCCTCTCGGCGGAGGCCCTGCTGGCCAGCGTGAACGTGCCGGTCGACGCCGATGGCCGCGTGCGGCGCTACGCCTACGGCTTCGGCGAGGCGAGCAACTACCGCCAGTCCATGGCCGCGTCCCTGGCGGGCGTCCCCAACCAGCGGAACGACACCTTCCTGATCGACTACGGGATGTCGGTGACCGACATCCCGCATCTCAGCTTCGAGGATGTCTACCGCAACCGTTTCGACCCCAAGGCAGTGCGAGGCCGCACCATCCTGATCGGCGCCACGGCGCTGGAGCTCGGAGACGAGTTCGCCACGCCGCAGGCCGGCACCGTCAACGGCGTCTATATCCACGCCCTGGCCTTCGAGAACCTGGCGGCCGGCCGCGCCCTGGTGATCCCGCCGGCCTGGACCACCTTCGCCCTGGCCTGCCTGCTGGCCTGGTTCCTGCGGGCCGAGGCCGGTGAGACCTCGCTGCGGGCCCTGTCCCGTCGGCACGCCGCCGTAGGGGTCGGCCTGCTGGCCCTGCCCGTCCTGATCCAGGACCTGACCCCGGTCAGCCTCTCGGTGGCGCCCCTGCTGGTCGCCCAGCTTCTCTGCCTGCTGTGGGCGACGCGGGCGGAGCTGGACCGGCGCGCCAAGTCGATCATCCAGGAGCGCGAGGCCGGTCTGCTGCACCTGGCCATGCACGAGCCGGAAACCGGCCTGGCCAACCGGCGCGCCCTGCTGGCCGACCTCGCCACCCGCATGGGTGGATCCGAAAGCGGCGTCCTGGCGGTGGTGGCGGTCGGCATCGACCGCTACCCGACCATGCGCGGCGCGGTGGGCTACAGCCTCTCCAACCTCATCGTCCGCGACGTGGCCGCTCAGCTGGCGGACATCTGCGGCGACGGCGATGTCGCCCACCTCTCGACCTCGGTCCTGGGTCTGGTGCTTCAACGGCCCTCCCTTGGCGCGCTGTTGGCCGACCTCGAACGTCTCGAGGGCCTGGATCCCGGGCGGGAGGTCGCCGGCCACGCCGTCGACGTCTTCCTGAAGCTCGGCGTCTCGCACAGGATCTCCGCGGACCAGGACGCCGAGGGCCTGCTGGAGAACGCGACCCTGGCCCTGGACGAGGCCCGCCAGTCGAACCGCCGCGTCGTGACCTTCGACACCGCGACCTATGTCGACCCCTCCCTCAACCTGGCCCTGATGACCGAGATGCGCCGCGGGCTGCGCGCGGGCGAGCTGGCGCTCTACTACCAGCCGAAACTGACCGCCGCCGACGGCGTCATCCGCGGCGTCGAGGCCCTGATCCGCTGGAAACATCCCGTCCGCGGAAACATCCCGCCCGACAGCTTCATCGGCATCGCCGAGGAGACCGGCAGCATCCGGGAGCTCACCGAGTGGACGCTGGAGCGCGCCCTGGCCGACCGCGCCCTGCTGAAGGCGGCCGGCCATGACCTGATGGTCTCGGTGAACATCTCGGCCCGGCTGCTGGCCGACCGGGGTTTCTGCGACCAGCTACGCGCCCTGGTCGCCGGCAAGGACCATGGCCTTTGCCTGGAGATCACCGAGACCGCGGTGATCGAGAACCCGGCGGCGGCCACCGCGGCGATCGGCGACTTCCGCGCCGCGGGCCTGAAGGTGTCCATCGACGACTATGGCGTCGGCCTCTCGTCCCTGTCCTATCTGAAGCTTCTCGACGCCGACGAGCTGAAGATCGACAAGTCCCTGGTGGTCTCGGTCACCGAGAGCCAGCGCGACCGCCTGATCGTCAAATCGACCATCGACCTGGCCCACAGCCTGGGCATGATGGTGGTGGCCGAGGGCGTCGAGACCCCGGAGATCCAGGCGACGCTGACCCTGCTCGGCTGCGACGCCATCCAGGGTTACCTGGTCTCGCGCGCCATTCCCCTGGCCGAGCTCACCCCGTTCCTGACGGCCTGGCGCGGCGACGCGCCGGCGGACGAGCGCGCCGCCTAACTCCGATAGTCGCCGTTGATGGCGACGTACTGCTTGGTGAGGTCGCAGGTCCAGACGCTGGCGGCGCCCTTGCCGACGCCGACGTCGACGCTGACCTCCAGCTCCGGATTCTTCATGTAGGCGCTCATCTTGGCCTCGTCATAGGTGGGCGAGATGAGGCCGTCCTGGGCGGCCACCAGGGGGCCAAACTGGATCTTGACCCGGTCGCGGTCGATGGGCTCGTCGGCGCGGCCCACGGCCATGGCGATGCGGCCCCAGTTGGCGTCCTCTCCGGCGAAGGCGGTCTTGACCAGGGGGCTCTCGGCGATGGTGCGGGCGATCTTGCGGGCCGAGGCCGGGCTCTCGGCGCCGGTGACGTTGATCTTGACGAACTTTGAGGCGCCCTCGCCGTCGCGGACGAGTTGCAGGGCCAGGTCCAGCAACACGGCCTCCAGCTTCTCGCGGAAGTCGGCCAGGCGTTTGTCGCCGGCGCGGCTGATATTGGGCGCGCTGGACTGACCGGTGGCGAACAGCAGCAGGGTGTCGTTGGTGGAGCGGTCGCCGTCCACCGTCACGCAGTTGAAGGTGGTCCGGGTGTAGAGGCTGGCCAGGGTCTGCAGGGCGGCCGGCGAGATGGCCGCGTCGGTCGCCACGAAGGCCAGCATGGTGGCCATGTCCGGGGCGATCATCCCCGAGCCCTTGCAGATCCCGGCGATCTTGACCTTCTCGCCGTCGATCATCGCCTCGGCATAGGCCCCCTTGGGGAAGGTGTCGGTGGTCATGATGGCCCGCGCCGCCCCGGCCCAGCCGTCGTCGGCGAGGCGGGTCTCGATGTCGGGCAGGCGCTGGGTGATCTTGGCGTCGTCCAGCAGCACGCCGATGACGCCGGTGGAGGCCACCATCACGTCGCGCTGGCGGCAGTCGAAGCGTTTGGCCACCGCCGAGGCCACCCGGCGCACGGCGTCGACGCCGGGCTTGCCGGTGAAGGAATTGGCGCAGCCGGCATTGACCACCAGGGCGCGCGCATCGGCGCCCTTGGACATCTCCAGATGCTTCTTGCACCAGTCCACCGGCGCCGAGCCGATGCCGTGGCGGGTGAAGACCCCGGCGGCCGAGGTCCCACGTGCGAACCGCATGACCATCAGGTCCTCGCGCTCGTGCTTGTAGTAACCGGCCCGGGCGGTGGCGAGCTGGACCCCGGCGATGGGCGGGATTTTCGGGAAGGGAACCGCCAGGGGCGAGACCGGCAGGGCGCCCTTGGCAGGCGCGGGCGTCGCCGGGGTGGAGACGTCGGCCTGGGGCTGCTTGTCGGCGCGCTTCAGGGCGGCGCGGGCGCGCTCGATGGTCTGGCCCACCACCTCCACCGGCTTGGAGGCGACCTCCAGGGCGATGGCGGCCGGCGTCTTGGCGGCGGCCTTGGCGGGCGCCCTGGCCGGGGCCTTCTTGGCCGCGGGCTTGGCGGCCTTGGGGGTCTTGGCGGGCGGACGGGTCATGGCTTGGCCGCCTTGGCTGCGGGTTGGACGGGGGCCTTGGCGGCGGGCGCGGGCGTCTTGGCCGCGGGCGCGGCGGCGATCGGCGGCGTGGCCGGAACCGGGGCGACCGGCGGGGCGCTGGCGGGCTCCTTGGGCGCGCCGGGCACGTCCTGGGGCGCGCGGATCAGCGTCTGGATCTTGGAGCGGGCGCGCAGCTTCTCCAGCAGATCGCGGACCTGGTCATAGGTCAGGAAGCGCACGATCTGCGGCCGGGCGGCCTCCAGCGTGATGGGCTGCTCCAGGCGGCGGTCCTCGACCTTGACCAGGGCCCAGCCGCCGTCGACCTCGAAGGGGCCGACGATCTGGCCGGCCTTGGCGGTCTTCAGGTTGGCGTCATAGGCCTCGGGCATGACGTCGGTGGTGAAATAGCCCAGATCGCCGCCGTTGAAGCGGGTGGCCGCGTCGGTGGAGCGCTCCATGGCGAGCGCCTCGAAGGAGGCGCCGGCCGCCAGCAGCTTCTTGACCGCATCGGCCTCGGCCAGACTGGCCAGCACGATCTGGCGGGCCTTGATCTCCTCCGACTGCTTGGCGAGCTTGAGCTGCTCCTGATAGAGGCCGCGGATCGCGTTCTCGTTGACGGCGTCGGAGACGGTGCTCTCCACCAGCATGTCGCCCAGGATGCGCTCGCGGGCGGCGGCCAGGCGGCGCTGGGCGGCGGGATCCTTGTCGAGCTTGCGCTTCAGCGCCTCGCTGGCCAGCAGCTTCTGATCCACCACCTCGTCCATCACCCGCCGGAACAGATCCGACGAGACGTCCAGGGGCTCGCCCTCGCCGATCAGGCCCTGGGCGACGGCCTCGCGCTTGACGTCGGAGGCCCAGACGGTATGGCCGTCGACCTTGGCCACCGCCGCATCGCCCGGCTCGGGAGGATGTTCCGCCCCTGTGCGGTTCCCGCAGGAGGCCAACATCAGAGTCGCCGCCAACACGACAATCATCGTGCGGACCGGGTGCGAAATGCGGGTCAAACTTCCCAGCGCCATCGGCCATACCTCTAAGTCGAAAATCGCCATCAGTCCGGCGTCCGTCCCTAGAGCCTTTTCGGTTCAAATGGAAACATTTGAACCGCTCAAAAAGGCTCCAATTCCTAGGGGTAGAGCGGGACGGTCGCCCGAACCGGCGGCCACTTCTGGCTGTCCCGCTCTAGCCATTTACGCCGCGGGATGCAAAGGTCGCCGCCGATATAGCCCCGCGCGGCCCCAACATTCAGGCCGATGCGGTCCATTTTCCGGGAGGATCTATTTTCATGACGCGTGAAGCCGTAATCGTTTCCTATGCCCGTACGGGCCTGGCCAAGTCCGGTCGCGGGGGCTTCAATATGACCCCCACCATGACCATGGGCGCCCATGCCGTGAAGAACGCCGTCGCGCGTTCCGGCCTGGATCCCTCGGCGATCGAAGACTGCGCCATCGGCAACGTGGCGCACGGCGCCGGCAACCTCGGCCGCCAGGTCGCCCTGCTGGCCGGCATGCCCATCACCACCTCCGGCATGACCATCAACCGCTTCTGCTCGTCGGGCCTGAACACCATCGCCACCGCGGCCAACTACGTGCGCAACGACGGGGCCGACGCGGTCGTGGCCGGCGGCGTCGAGAGCCTGTCCTTCCCCGGCGGCGGCGGTTCGCGTGAGAACAACGACCCGGCCCTGTTCCAACAGTATCCCGGCGTCTTCATGCCGATGATCGACACCGCCGACATCGTCGCCGAGCGCTACAAGATCAGCCGCGAAGCCCAGGACGAGTACAGCCTGGAATCCCAACGCCGCATGGCCGCCGCCCAGCAGGCCAACAAGTTCAAGGACGAGATCGTCCCTCTGAAGACCAAGATGAAGGTGGTCAACAAGGAGACGAAGGAAGAGTCCATCGTCGACGCCCTGGTGGACAAGGACGAGTGCAACCGTCCCGACACCACCCTGGAAGGCCTGGCCAAGCTGAAGCCGGTCCGTGAAGGCGACAACAAGTTCATCACCGCCGGCAACGCCAGCCAGCTGTCGGACGGCGCCGCCGCCGTGGTGATCATGGATTCCAAGGCCGCCGAGAAGGCTGGCCTGTCGCCGATGGGCGCCTTCAAGGGCTGGGCCGTCGCCGGCTGCGAGCCCGACGAGATGGGCATCGGCCCGGTCTTCGCGATCCCGCGCCTGCTGGAACGCCACGGCCTGAAGATCGACGACATCGACCTGTGGGAGCTGAATGAGGCCTTCGCCTCCCAGTGCCTCTATTCCCGCGACAAGCTCGGCATCGATCCCGAGAAGTACAACGTCAACGGCGGCTCCATCGCCATCGGCCACCCCTACGGCATGACCGGCGCCCGCCTGGCCGGCCACGTCCTGCAGGAAGGCAAGCGCCGCAACGCCAAGTGGGCCGTGGTGTCGATGTGCATCGGCGGCGGCATGGGCGCTGCGGGCCTGTTCGAGGTCTACTAGGTCCTTCACAACCGAATTGAACGACGAGATCGGCCCTCCCCTCACCGGGAGGGCCTTTTCTTTGGGCGAATCCCGAGCTTGAGCGTTAAGCTTGCTCACCCTCGCCGCGTTGACACTTGGAGGGGCGCTGCTTAAGTCTCGCGCGCCCTGAAAAGAGCGGAATTTCCGGGCAGGCGAAGGGTCCAGTGCGGCCGCCGCCGCCGCCCCGCATCATCCGGACGTCCCCCTCGCATGCTCTTCCAACGGTTCTTCGGCTCTTCCAACGACCGCAAGGTCAAGGCCATGATGGCGCGGGTCGCGAAGATCAACGCCCTCGAACCCCAGATCCTAGCCCTCTCCGACGAGGCGCTGCGGGGCAAGACCGCCGAGTTCAAGGCGCGCCTGGCCAAGGGTGAGACCCTCGACCAGCTGCTGGAGGAAGCCTTCGCCGTCGTGCGCGAGGCCGCCCGCCGGGTTCTGGGCCAGCGCCACTTCGACGTCCAGCTGGTGGGCGGCATGGTCCTGCACCAGGGCGGCATCGCCGAGATGCGCACCGGGGAAGGCAAGACCCTCGTCGCCACCGCGCCGGTCTATTTGAACGCGCTCGCCGGCAAGGGCGTCCACGTCATCACCGTCAACGACTACCTCGCTCAGTTGCACGGCGACTGGATGGGCCAGGTCTACAGCTTCCTGGGCCTGACCAGCGGCAACATCGTGCACGGTCTGTCCCAGGGCCAGCGCCAGGCGGCCTACAACGCCGACATCACCTACGGCACCAACAACGAGTTCGGCTTCGACTACCTGCGCGACAACCTGGTCTATGACGCCGCCGAGATGGTGCAGCGCGGCCACCACTTCGTGATCGTCGACGAGGTGGACTCCATCCTGATCGACGAGGCGCGCACGCCGCTGATCATTTCCGGTCCCACCGACGACCGCAGCGAGCTCTACAAGACCATCGACCTACTGGTGAAGGAGCTGATCAAGGATCCGACCACCTTCGACCACGACGAGAAGCAGAAGCAGGTCATCCTCACCGAGGAGGGCGCCGAGAAGATCGAGGACATCCTGATGTCCGGCGGCCACCTGGCCGAGGACTCCGCGGGCCTCTACGACGCGGCCAACGTCTCCATCGTCCACCACGTGAACCAGGCCCTGCGGGCCAACGTCCTCTACACCCGCGAGAAGGACTACATCGTCCGCTCCGGCGAAGTGATCCTGATCGACGAGTTCACCGGCCGCATGATGCAGGGCCGCCGCCTGTCTGAGGGCCTGCACCAGGCCATCGAGGCCAAGGAAGGCGCCCACGTCCAGCCCGAGAACCAGACGCTCGCCTCGGTCACCATCCAGAACTATTTCCGCCTCTATTCGAAGCTGTCGGGCATGACCGGCACGGCCACCACCGAGGCGCAGGAATTCGGCGACATCTACAAGATGGACGTCATGGAAATCCCCACCAACCGCCCGGTGGCGCGGATCGACGACGACGACGAGGTCTATCGGACCGAGGCCGAGAAGAACCTGGCCATCCTCAAGCAGATCGAGGAATGCCACCTGCGCGGCCAGCCGATCCTGGTGGGCACCGTCTCCATCGAGAAGTCGGAAACCCTGTCGGAGCTGCTGAAGGCCCACAAGTTCACCGACGCCAACGGCAAGACCGTCAAGGGCATCCCGCACAACGTGCTGAACGCCCGCTACCACGAGCAGGAAGCCCTGATCGTGGCCGACGCGGGCATCCCCGGCGCGGTGACCATCGCCACCAACATGGCCGGCCGCGGCACCGACATCCAGCTCGGCGGCAACGTCGACATGCGGGTGCTGAAGTGGCGCGAGGAACAGCTGGGCCTCGGCATCGAGGTCACGCCGGAGATGGCCATCAAGCGCAAGGCCGAGATCGAGACCGAGATCGCCGACCTGAAGGTCCAGGCGCTCGCCGCTGGCGGCCTGTTCGTGCTGGGCACCGAGCGTCACGAGAGCCGCCGGATCGACAACCAGCTGCGCGGCCGCACCGGCCGCCAGGGCGACCCGGGCCACTCGAAATTCTTCCTGTCCTGCGAGGACGACCTGCTGCGGATCTTCGCCGGCGAGCGCCTGGACGGGATCATGCGCACCTTCGGCGTCCAGGAAGGCGAGGCCATCACCCACAAGTGGCTGAACGGCGCCATCGCCACGGCCCAGAAGCGCGTCGAACAGCGCAACTACGAGATCCGCAAGAACCTGCTGAAGTACGACGACGTCGTGAACGACCAGCGCAAGGCGGTGTTCGAGCAGCGCGCCGAGTTCATGGACGCCGCCGACCTGTCCGACGTCATCACCGAGATGCGCCAGGACACCATCGAGGACCTGGTGACCCGCCACCTGCCGCCCAAGGCCTATGCCGAGCAGTGGGACGTGGTCGGCCTGCACGAGCACGTGGTCGCCATGCTGGGGATGGACCTGCCGATCGCCCAGTGGGCGGCCGAGGAGGGCATCGCCAACGAGGAGATCCAGGAGCGCATCCAGAAAGCCGCCGACGCGCGCGCCGCCGAGCGCGAGGCCGCGGTTTCCCCTGATCAGATGCGCACCATCGAGAAGAGCTTCCTGCTGCAGATGGTGGACCTTCAGTGGCGCGAGCACCTGATGCACCTCGACCACCTGCGCAACGTCATCGGCCTGCGCGGCTACGCCCAGCGCGATCCGCTGAACGAGTACAAGACCGAGGCCTTCTCCCTGTTCGAGAAGCTGCTGGTGGACCTGCGCCAGAACGTCACCCGCTGGCTGATGACGGTGGAGTTCAGCTACGCCGAGCCGGAGGAGCCCGCGCCGCTCTCCAACTACACCGAGGTCCATATGGACCCGCTCACCGGCGAGAACGCCGCCGAGATGGGCGCCCTGCCCGACGGGCTGTCGGTGGAGCAGCGCCAGGCCCTGCCACTGTCGGCACTGCCGGACGGCTGGCAGCAGACCGGGCGCAACTCGCCCTGCCCCTGCGGCTCGGGCAAGAAGTTCAAGCACTGCCACGGGGCGCTGATCTAGGTGTCAGGCTTCCTGCTGGAGGTCGATGGCGACTGCCCGGTCTGCGAGCAGCAGGTCACCTTCACGGCCAAGGACGAGTGGCTGCGCGACCACTTCCTGTGCGGGAATTGCGGCAGCCAGCCCCGCGAACGGGCTCTGATGAAGGTCCTGGCCGACCTGCGCCCCGATTGGCGGAGCCTGGCCATCCATGAGAGCTCGCCGGGCACGGCGGCCAGCCGCCGACTGGCGGCCGAGGCGCCGGGCTACGTATCCAGCCACTACGGCCCCGATGTGCCGCTCGGGACCGCCCATCCGCAATGGGGGTGGCGCTGCGAGGACCTGGAGAACCAGACCTTCCCCGACCAGAGCTTCGATCTGGTGGTGACCCAGGACGTGTTCGAGCACCTGTTCGCACCCGACCGGGCGATCGCCGAGGTGGCGCGCACGCTCAAGCCTGGCGGCTTCCACATCTGCACCGTGCCGATCGTCAACAAGGCCGCGCCCTCGGTGCGGCGGGCCCGACGCGACCGGCAGGGCAAGGTCGAGCACCTGATGGAGCCGGTCTATCACGCCAATCCCATCGACGTTCAGGGCTCCCTGGTGACCGTCGACTGGGGCTATGACATCGCCGACTACCTGGACGAGGCCAGCGGGCTGTCCACCACCATCTGGACCCTGGACGACATGAGCCGGGGCATCCGGGCCGAGTACATCGAGGTGCTGGTCTCCCGCAAGGAGCCCCAGTCCCAAGTCACCCCCGACGGCCTGCCGGCGCCCTGGAAGGGCGTCCGTGAGACGATCCGCCGCCTGCTGAGCTGACCTGCGCCGCCGTCTCAAGGCTTGCGCCTTCGCCCCCGCCCGCCTAGCAACGAGCGCTATTACGGGGAAGGTTCAACTATATGCGTGTCGTCATTGTCGGCGCCGGGATCGGCGGCCTCACCCTGGCGCTCAGCCTGCACGCCGCCGGGATCGAGGCGGAGGTCTACGAGGCCGCCGCGGAGATCCTACCTCTGGGGGTGGGGATCAATGTCCTGCCCCACGCGGTCCGGGAGCTGACGGACCTGGGCCTCGCCGAGCGGCTGGCCGACAACGGCGTGGCCACCGAGGCCCTGATGTACGCCAACAGGTTCGGCCAGGAGATCTGGCGCGAACCGCGCGGGCGCCATGCCGGCTACAACTGGCCGCAATATTCGATCCATCGCGGGGTGTTGCAGCTCTTGCTGTTCAACGCCGTGCGCGAACGCCTGGGCAAGGGCGCGGTGCGCCTGGACCACGAGGCGACCGGCGTCGAGACCGGCGAGGACGGCGCCACGGTGGCCTTCCGCTCGCGGACGACGGGCGCCGACCTGCCCAGCGCGCGAGGCGACGTGGTGGTGGCCGCCGACGGCATTCATTCCGCCCTGCGCGCCCAGTTCTATCCCGACGAGGGGCCACCGATCTGGAACCGCCGGGTGCTGTGGCGCGGGGTGACCGAGGGCGCGCCCTTCCTGGGCGGGGCGACCATGGTCATGGCCGGACACCAGGACATGAAGTTCGTCTGCTACCCCATCGACCCCAAGGCCAAGGGGCGAGGGACCTCCACGATCAACTGGATCGCCGAACTGCGTTTCCCCGAAACGGTGGAGTGGCGCCGCGAGGACTGGAACCGCAAGGGCGAGCTGGCCGACTTCCTGCCCCGGTTCGAGACCTGGGACTTCGGCTGGCTGGACGTGCCCGACATCATCCGCGGGGCGAGCCAGGTCTACGAATATCCCCTGGTGGACCGCGACCCCGTGGAGCGCTGGACCTTCGGTCGCGCGACCCTGCTGGGGGACGCGGCCCATCCCATGTACCCGATCGGCTCCAACGGGGCCTCCCAGGCCATCCTGGACGCCCGGACCCTGGCCTATGAGCTGGCGACCCGGGACGACGTCGACACGGCCCTGGCGGCCTATGAGGGGGTCAGGCGGCCCGCCACCAGCCGCATCGTGCTCTCCAACCGCGGCAACGGCCCCGAACAGGTGATGCAGATGGCCGAGGAGCGGGCGCCCAAGGGCTTCTCACACGTCCACGACGTGATCAGCCGCGAGGAGCTGGAGGCGACGGCGGGGGAATACAAGAAGCTGGCCGGCTTCGATCGCGAGGCGCTGAACAGCCGCGCCTCGCTGATCGTGGAGAAGACCAAGGCCTAGCCTACGACAGCTCACCCCGGCGAAGGCCGGCCGGGACCCAGGTCGTAGGTCGCAGCTTGCGCCAAGTATCCGGAATGCGGTGGATGTATCTGGATCCCGGCCTTCGCCGGGACGAGCGGATAGGTTTAACTGAAGGCGTGACCGGACCAGGTCGACATCGCCATGCTGATCGTCACGCCGAGCGTCAGCAGCGGCCAAAGGATTTTCACGTCTATCTCCAAGAGCAGGATCGCCGCCGGGGGAGCGGCGACGGTGCTGATATGGTGCGAGCTTGGCCTTTGCGGGAGGGGTCAAGTTTGCAGACCCGTTCTGCAGGACTGCATGGAGTCAGGCGGCGGCCAGGGTCACATAGAGCTCGGACTCGATCACCCACTGGCCGGTGACCTTCTTCCAGACCGCCAGATAGGTCCCGGTCAGGGTGGGCGATCCGCGCCAGGTGGCGACCCAGGTCCCGGTCTCGGCGGCGCGGGCCTCGTCCTGGTCGGGGCGGACGGCCTCGGTGGTGCGCAGATAGGTGACGAAGCTCGCGTCGCGGAACTGGGCCTCGAAGGCCGCCAGCACCGCCTCGATCCCCACCAGCAGGCCGCCGTCCCCGGAGATCAGGTTGATCTGCGGATCCAGGAAGGGGCGCAGGCGGGCGGCCTCGTGGCTGGCGATCAGCTTGTTGGTCAGCTTGCGTCGGGCGCGGATGGCGGTCTCGGCCGGGGTCACGGCTCCACCACCACGGTGCCGACCTTGCCGCCGGACTCCACCAGCTCATGGGCGCCGGCGCAGTCGGCCAGGGGGAAGCGGCCGGCGACCGAGAGGATGCGCTCCCCGGTCGCGATCCAGCGGGTGATATCCTGCTGAGCGCGCTTACGGGCCTCATGCGGGGTGACCGGTAGATAGACCCCGTGGACGCCGAGGTTCAGCCCCATGACCGCGCCTGCCGGAACGACCGGCTCGCGATTGCCCTTGGTGGCGTAGAAGGCCACCGAGCCGTTCATCCGCAACACCTGCAGGGTGGTGGCGATATTGCCGCCGAAGTCGACATCGACGACGTGGTGGACACCTTCCCCGTCCGTCAGCTCCCGGACCCGCCGGGCGACCTTTTCCTGCCGGTAGTCGATGACGTGGTCGGCGCCGCCCGCCAAGGCGCGCTCGCCCTTCTCGTCCGAGCTGACCGTGGCGATCACCGTGGCGCCGGCCCACTTGGCGAGCTGGACGGCGTAGTGGCCCACGGCGCCGGCCCCGCCCGTCACCAGCACCGTGCGGCCCTGGACCGGACCGGCCACGAACAGGCTGCGGTGGGCGGTCATGCAGGGGATGCCGAGGGTCGCGCCCTGCGCGAACTCGACGCTGTCGGGCAGCTCCATCAGGAGGTCTGTGTCGAGCTCGATATATTCGGCCGCCGAGCCGAAGGCCCGGCCGTTGCGCTGGCCGTTGTAGAACCAGACCCGCTTGCCGACCCAGGTCTGCGCCACGCCAGGGCCCACCGCCTCGACCACGCCGGCGCCGTCGCTGTTGGGGGTGATGCGCGGATAGGCCATGGCGGCGGGGCCGGCGCGCATGCCGGCGTCCGACGGGTTCACCCCGGACGCCTTCACACGGATCAGGGCCTGGCCGTGGCCGGGCTCCGGGGTCGGCCGCTCGCCATACTCCAGCACCTCGCGAGCCGGGCCGGTGCGATCGTACCAGATGGCGCGCATGTCGGATCTTCCTCGAAAACTTGGCGCCCGGAGCATCGCGGCGCCCGGCGGGACGGGCAAGCCCGGGAGGGGATGACAATTCATCTTTCATGTGTAATATGAATTTAAAGCGGCGAACGGACCCCGCCATGACCAACGCCAGAGCCTATAAGAGCCCCCTGCGGGAAGCCCAGGCCGCCCAGACCCGGGAGCGCATCCTGGAGGCGGCGCGGGCCTTCCTGGAGACCAATGACATCGACGGCCTGACCCTGCGGCGGGCCGCCGAGCTGGCCCAGGTGTCGCCGCCCACGGTCTACGCCCACTTCCCCACCCTCGACGACCTGATGGCGGCCTTCTTCCAATGGCTGTCGCCGCGCATCGGCATGGACGAGCCCCTGCCGCCCCTGGCCGAGCTGCCGAGGATGCCGGCGCGCCTGTTCGCCCTGTACGAGGCCAACGGCGCCCTGCTGCGCAAGCTGATGGACAGCCCCAGCTGGGACCGCCGTCGGCTGGCCGGGCGCGACCGGCGCATCGGCGCCTGGATCGAGGCCATCGGGGCGGAACTGCCGCACCTGGCGCCCGACGAACGGCGCCGCGGCGGACTGGCCGTGGCCAGTTGCTGGTCGCCGACCCACTGGCGCTGGCTGACCGACACCGGCGGCCTGACCCAGGCCGACGCCGTCGCCTCGGCGAGCTGGACGATCCGCACCCTCATCCAGGCCCTGCAACAGGGCTCCCCCCCGGAGGACAGACCATGATCCATCACGTCTCAATCCCCGCCCGCGACCCGACCCACGTGGCCGAGGTCCTGGCCGAACTGATCGGCGGCCGAGCCTTCCCCTTCTCCGGCCCCCTGCCCGGCGCGCGGATGGCGGTGAGCGGCGACCCGCACGGCACCATGATCGAGGTCTATCCCGACCGGGTGGTGATGGCCCCCGGCGAGGGCGAGCAGCAGGTGATCTACACCCCGACCGGCGAGGCCTGCGACCTGGCGCCCTTCCACCTGCTGATCTCCACCCCGCGCAGCCGGGCGGCGGTGGAGGCCATCGGTGAGCGGGAGGGCTGGCGCACCCGCTTCTTCGGCCGCGCCGCGCCGGGTAAGCCGCCCGCCTTCCATGTCATCGAGTTCTGGGTGGAAAACCGCATCCTGCTGGAGGTGGTCACCGAGGAGATGGCCCAGGAATACGCCGCCTATATGCAGCCCGAGCGGTTCGCCGCGCTTCCGGCCTGAGGCCGTCATGACCGACGTCCTGGTGGTGGGGGCCGGACCGACCGGCCTGGCGCTCGCGGTCACCCTGCGGCAGTTCGGGGTGCGGGTGCGGATCATCGACCGCGCCGCCCAGCCCACGACGGTGTCCAAGGCCCTGGCGGTCTGGAGCGCCAGCCTGGAGGCCCTGCAGGGCATGGGTGTGGCCGAGGCCTTCATCGCCGAGGGCGTTCGGCTGCGGGCCCTATCCCTGGGCCACGGCGACCTTGAGCTGGCCCGGCTGGCGGTGGGGGTCGGGATCGACAGCCCCTTCGGCTATCCCCTGCTGGTTCCCCAGTCGCGGACCGAGGCCCTGCTGACGCAGCGGCTCTCGTCGCTCGGGGTGGAGGTGGAGCGCGGCCTGGAGCTGACCGGCCTGGAGCAGGAGATGAACGGCGTCGTCGCCACCCTGCGGCGCCCCGACGGGTCCACGGAGTCCGCGCAGGCGCTCTATCTGGCAGGCTGCGACGGGGCCGGCAGCTTCGTGCGCCACGCCCTGGAAATCCCCTTCGAAGGGTTCACCGAGCCGGAGACCTATCTGCTGGGGGACGTCAGGATCGCCGGCGGCGGGCTCGACCGGCGCAGCATCTACATCCGCTGGCGCAACGATAGCTCCATCGCCCTCTTCCCCTTCGGCGAGAATGTCTGGCGCATCGTCACGGCCCGGCAGGCCGCCGACCTCGCCCAGGCGCCGCCGAGCCTTGAGGAACTTCAGGCCCTGACCGACCGCCACGGGCCGCGCGGCCTGAAGCTGAGCGACGCCACCTGGCTCTCGGCCTTCAGAATCAACGAGCGACTGGCGGCGCGGTACCGCAAGGGGCGCTGCTTCCTGGCGGGCGACGCGGCCCACATCCACAGCCCGGCCGGCGGCCAGGGCATGAACACCGGCCTGCAGGACGCGGTGAACCTGGGCTGGAAGCTGGCCCACGCGGTGACCGGCCACAGCGACCGCGACCTGCTGCTGCAAAGCTATGAGGCCGAGCGGCGGCCGGTGGCCAAGGCGGTGGTGGCCGCCGCCGCCCAGAAGCTGCGGCTTGGCATGGCGCCGTCGAAGCTGGGCCTCGCGCGCGACGCCGCCGTCGCCGCGCTCGGACGGCTGCCGGTGGTGCAGCGGCGATTGCAGGCGGAGTTGTCGGAAACCGAGATCGTCTACCGCGGGGGCGGCCTCGTCACCCTGGGCGCGCCGCCGCGGCGCGCCGGGCGTGGCGAGGCCGGTGGCCGCGCCCTGGACGCCGAGCTGGGGGACGGGACCACCCTGTGGCCGAGGATCTCCCGGCCCTGCCACAGCCTGCTGCTGTTCGGCGTCCCCGCCGCCAGGGTCGCGGCCCTCACCAAGCCGGCGGGCGACCGGCTGCAGGTGATGGCGCTGGAACCCCGACAGGGAACCGCGGCCCGCCGTTACCGTGTGCGGGGGCCGGGTTGGGTCCTGATCCGCCCCGACCAGGTGGTGGCCGCCCGCGGCTCCCTGAAGGACCTGGAGCGGCTGGAGACCTACCTGGCCAAGGTGCTGAGCAAGACCTAGAGCACGTCAGGCGGAAGTGGATACCGGTTCCGCCGCCCGACGTGCTCTCATGTTTTGAATCTAGACCCTTCTTGCCGCTTCAGATGAGTCCATCTGAAGCGGTCAGGGTCTAGTCGGCCACCCAGTTGCCGTGGAAGCCGAAGGGCACGCGGCGGGGCATGTGGGCCATGCCGATGGGCCCCTTGGCCACGTCCTGGGCGTCGAAGACCACGAAGTCGCTGCGGTCCTCGGCGGCCCGGTAGACCACCGCCGTCAGCCAGCCGTCCCCCTCGGCCGCGTCGGCGGAGCGTGGGGTGAAGACCGGCTCGGAGGTCAGGTCGCCGCCGGTGAAGGCGTGAACCTGCCGCTTGCCGGTGGCCAGGTCGATGTGGGCGATGGCGTTGAGCTTCACCGATTTCGAGTTGGTGGTGTCGCCGGCATAGAAGCCGTGGCGATAGGCGCTGCCGGCCAGGCGCTCGTCGAAGCGGGGGAACTCGCAGTCGAGGTCGTCGATGGCCTCTTCCTTGATGACGTCGCTGGCGCCCGACAGGTCGAAGGTCCAGCGATAGAGGCGCGCCGCGGTGCGCAGGCCGGGCGAGCCGTCGGCCATGGGGAACAGGGGGGCGGCGTCGTAGCGGGCCACCTCGGCGACGATCTTGCCGTCAACCTCATGGGCGTTCATCGGATGGAAGACGTAGCAGGCCGCCACATTGAACCAGCGGATGGTGGAGACGTCGGCGTCGCGGCGCATGACCCCGACATAGCCGCCCTTCTCCGGCTCCCAGGCATAGGGGGGCAGGCCCTTCATGGCCCGCTCCAGGCTGCCGGTCAGCGGTAGGACCGGGAAGAGCACGTAGTTCTCGGTGACCAGGAAATCGTGGATCATGGCCGAATAGGGCGCCTGGAAGTCCGAGCGGCGGGTGACCACGCCCTTGGCGTCGGTGACGCCGTAGCTCATCCCGGCCGAGAGCGGCATGTCACCGACCCCGTAGCCGAACCAGACCATCTCGCCGGTCTTGGGATCGATCTTGGGGTGGGCGGTGACCCGGCCCTTGTACTGCTGCGCATAGCCCTTGGGGGCCATGGTTCGGGGCGCGACCTCGAAGGGCATGTGGCCTTCCTCAAGGGCCAGCAGATGGCCGGCGTGCCAGAGGATGTTGGTGTTGGCCACGCCGCCGTCCTTGCCGGCGGCGAGCGGGTCGCTGAGCATGGGGTTGAAGCCGCCGAACAGCGAACGGCCGTGCTCGTGCTCCAGCTCCCACTTGGGGGTGCGGACATAGCGGTTGCGGTAGCTGACCTTGCCGTCCTCGACCCGGAAGGCGTGCAGCATGCCGTCGCCGGTGAACCAGTGATAGTTGGGGTCCCGGGGCTCGAACTGCGGATTGGGGCCGGTACGGTAGAGCGTGCCGCGAAGGCCCGCCGGAATCTCGCCGGTGACCGGCAGATCGAAGTCGTCCTCCGACCGCACGGGGGCGAAGTTGCCCGACAGATAGGGGTTGATGCGAACCTCGCCGTCCATGGCGTGTCTCCCTCTGATGACCGGTTCAAGCCGGCGTTATGATGTGTCCGTCCTGGGGCCGAACGCGGCCTTCCAGGACCAGGTGATAGGCTTCGGTGAGGCCCTGGGCGCCTTGGTGCTGCACCAGACTCAGCCAGGGATTGGCGGCGACGAAGCCGCGCAGGCCCTTGTCGAACCGCGCCTCCACCTCGCCCGGGCCCCAGTCGGTCATGCGCTTGCGGATCTGGTCCGGCGCGAAGAACAACACCGGCGCCGGTCCGACCATGTCCGGCTGGCCGCCGCCCCCAGCTTCCCAGTGGGTGGCGCCGACGATGAGGCTGCGGGTCAAGGTCTCGCCCAGGGCGGCGTGGACCGCCGCGGTGGTGGTCCGGTCGCCGGCGAAGTCCACGAAGGCGGCGGGGCCGGCGGTCTTGAGCGAGCCCACCTGATCGTAGGTCAGCACCCTGTCGTAGAGACCCAGGCCCGCGATGGCCGGGGCGTTGGCGGGCGAGGAGAGACCGATCACCTCCAGGCCACGGGCCTTGGCGAACCAGGCCAGGCCCATGGCGGTCTTGCTCGAGGCGCTGGAGAGCACCAGCGACTTCAGGCCGGCGTCCTCCCCCAGGAAGTCGTCCAGCAGGAACGAGGTCATCAGCAGGGCGCGGTGGTCGTCCAGGGGATCGGCGGGCGCCTCGGCATAGGCGTTGTAGGTCGGCGGCAGCTCGGCGCGGTGCGGCGCCCGGTCGACGAAGCCGGTGCGGCCCTTGGCGAGTTGCATGGTGAAGGCGCTCGACATCGGCAGGTAGCCGAACAGACGCAGGCCGACGGGAGCCTCGGGGACCTTAGACTCGGTGATGGTGGCGAAGCCCCAGACAGGGATGCGGCCCTGGCCCTCGGGGGCCGGGAAGAACTTCCAGTAGCCGAAGGAGTCCCCCATCAGGCCATAGGTGACGTTGTTGGCGGTGAACGAGAAACGCTCGACTCGGAGGCGGACCTCTCCGTCGGCCAGGGGCGGCGCCTGCGCCGGCGCGATCCGCGCCTTGCGCAGATCCTTGCGGTCCACCAGCAGGTCCCAGTCGCCCATCGTCCGCCCTTGTCTTTTCTTACGTTGTAAATTTATTGCGTAAGAGGTAACGCCTTGCAAGCGAATTGTTTGCTAGAGTTTCCGGTATGCCCCGCGTTCTATCCGAGACCGATGTCGCCGAGTTCCGGGAGCGCCTGTGCGTGGCCGCCGAAAGGCTGTTCGCCGAGCGGGGGCCTGACGCAGTGACCATGCGCCAGCTGGCCGCCGAGCTCGGCGTCAGCCCCATGACCCCCTACCGCTACTTCGCCGACAAGGAGGACATCCTGGCGGCGGTGCGCACCAACGGATTCAACCGGTTCGCCGAAGCCCTGGAGACCGCCTACGCCTCGGCCAAGGGCGCGCGGGCAAAGGGGGCGGCGGTGGGCGAGGCCTATCTGAACTTCGCCTTCGAACACCCCCAGACCTACAAGCTGATGTTCGACCTCGATCAGCCGCACGTCGAGAAATATCCCGACCTGGTGGCGGCGGGACACCGGGCCCACGAGACCCAGACCCAGTACGTTAAGACCCTGGTGGCCGACGGCGTGCTGGCGGGCGACCCCGAGGAGATCGGCAAGATGTTTTGGGCCGCGGCCCACGGCGCGGTGGGCCTGGAGCTGGCCGGCAAGCTGCCGCCCGGCGCGGCCCGCGAGCTGCACCGCCACCTGAACCACGCCCTGGCCCGGGGCCTGCGCCCGGGAAACTAGGCCGCCGCTTGACCGCCCCTGCGTCATTGGCCGAGCTTGCCCGCAAATCCCAGAGCCGGATGGCTTCTCTCGAAGCCTGAATCCGGCTCTATAACTTTGAATTTAGAGCACGATTCAACGCTCAGGCGATCCCGCCTGAGCGCATCGTGCTCTAGGGGGAGGCGCGCGTGGCCGAGATCCAACCGTTTGAAGTCCGCTGGGCCGAGGCCGACGTCCAGGCCGTGCTCGACCATGTGCGCGCCTACCCCTGGCCGGCGATCCCGCAGGTTCCGGACGGCTGGGCCTATGGCTGCGACGGCGCCTATCTGAAGGGACTCTGCGAGCACTGGACCGAGCGCTACGATTGGCGCTCGGCGGTGGCCGACCTCAATCGCTTCCCGCAGTTCACCGCCAAGGTCGAAGACTACGACCTGCATTTCCTGCATGTGGTGGGCGAGGCCGGCGGCAAACGGCCCCTGCTGGTCACCCACGGCTGGCCCGGCTCCCACTACGAATTCTGGGGCGCCATCGAGAAGCTGGCCTTCCCGTCCCGCTTCGGCGGCGACGCCAAGGACGCCTTCGACCTGGTGATCCCGTCCCTGCCCGGCTTCGGCTTCTCCTCCAAGCCCGTACGCCCCATCGGCCAGCGGACCACGGCGCGGCTGTTCAACACCCTGATGACGGACGTCCTGGGCTATCCCAGCTACATCGCCCAGGGCGGCGACTGGGGCGCCATGGTGACCTCCTGGCTCGGCCACGACCATGGGGCCCAGGTCCGCGCCATCCACCTGAACATGATGGCCTTCCGCCCCTTCGGCGGCCCGCAAACGCCTGACGAGATCGCCTGGCTCACCCGCCAGGGCGCGATGATGGACGTCATGGGCGCCTATTTCCGGCTCCAGGCCTCCAAACCCCAGTCGCTGGCCTGGATGGGGGCGGGCAATCCGGTGGGCCAGGCCGCCTGGATCGCCGAGCGCTTCCACGACTGGTCGGACCTTCGCGAGAAGTCCCTGGACCAGGTCCACCCCAAGGACCGGATGCTCACCAACATCATGATCTATGTGATGACCGGCAGCTTCGCGACCGGCGCCTGGTACTATCGCGGCCTGCTGGAGGAAGGCGGGATCGCCTTCCAGGAGGGCGAGCGCTGCGAGACCCCCACCGCCTTCGCCAACTTCCCCGGCGAGCCCCTCTACACCGCCCCGCCGCGATCCTGGGCCGACCGGGCCTACAACATCACCCGCTGGACAGAGATGCCCCGCGGCGGGCACTTCGCGGCCATGGAGGAGCCGGACCTCTTCGTCGCCGACGTGCGGGACTGGGGAAAGGGCGTCTAAGCGCAAAAGCGGTTTCCAAGGCCGCGGGATCGGTTCTATTCGGCGGATGGCCCGATACGACTTCGCATCCGACAACACCGCCCCCGCCACCCCCGAGGCGATGGACGCCCTGGTGGCCGCCAACACCGGCGCGACCTCCGGCTACGGCTCCGATCCCATCACCCGGCAGGGGGCCGACGCGGTGCGCGCCCTGCTGGACGCCGACGCCACCGTGCGGTTCGTGGCGTCGGGCACGGCGGCCAACGCCATCTCGCTGGCGACGCTCTGCCAGCCCTTCGAGGCGGTGCTCTGCCACGAGCATTCCCACGTCGCCACCGACGAGACCGGGGCGCCGGGATTCTTCGGCCACGGCCTGGGGATGATCGGCCTGCGCGGCGCCTCGGGGCGGATCGATCCCGCCGGCCTGATCGCGCCGCTGGCGGCCCCCGACCAGCCCCACTGGCAAGCCCCCGCCGCCCTCTCGGTCACCAACGCCACCGAGTACGGCACGGTCTATTCGGTCGGAGCCCTGAAGGCCCTGATCGATCCGGTGAAGGCCAAGGGCTACCGGGTCCACCTCGACGGCGCGCGCCTGGCCAATGCGGCGGCGGCCGGGTTCGACCTGAAGGCCATCAGGAACCTTGGCGTCGACATCCTGGTGGTGGGCGGGACCAAGGCGGGAATGACGCCCTCGGAGGCGGTGGTGATCTTCGATCCCGCCCTGGCCCGCCGCCTCGACGCGCGGCTGAAGCAGTCGGGACAGCTGCCCTCCAAGGGCCGGTTCTACGCCGCCCCCTTCATCGGCATGCTGGCCGACGGCGCCTTCGTGCGCCACGCCGCCCACGCCAACGCCATGGCCCAGCGCCTGGCGGGCCTCATGCCCTTCCCGCTGGCCCATCCGGTGGAGGCCAACGCGGTCTTCGTGACCATGGACGAGCCCACCCTGAAGCGGCTGCACAAGGCCGGCTGGTTCGTCTACCGGTTCATCGACGGCTCGGTGCGGTTCATGTGTTCCTGGGCCACGACGCCCGAGGCGGTGGACGAGCTGGGCGAGGTCCTGAAGGCCATCAGCTAGCCAGCCAGGCCAGCACCTCGGGCCAGTGCTTGTGGGGCAGGAAATGGCCCACGCCCGGGAAGGTGCGGACGGCCTGTTGGCGGTTGTTCAGCCAGGCCGCGATGTCCTCGGCGCTGGACATGGGGTCCTCCTCGCCGTGCCAGACGGTGATGGGCGCGGCCAGACCCGACAGGTCCAGGGTGGGGCTGCGGGCCGAGCACTTGATCTCGTCGGCGATGCCCCGGCTGGTGAGCGCCAGGGACTCCGAGATGTAGTCGACGATGAACTCCAGCACGCCCGGATGGCTGCGCAGATAGGCCGCGTCGCCGGGGGCCGAGGCCGCGGCGCGGACGAACTTCTCCAGTTGCCGGCGGGTGAGCTGCAGGCGCATGACCGCGAAGACCATGTCGGCCAGCCAGGCGTTGCGCAGGATGCGGCGGCGGAACAGCACCACGGCGTGGCCCCTGTCCTGCTCGGTCTCCAGGGTCTGACCCGAGGGCCGGGCGGAGGCCAGCAGCACCCGGCTGGCCAGGGGGCCAAGGTCGCGGGCGGCCATCAGGGCGAAGGGAGCGCCGGACATGAAGGCCGCCACCTGGACCTGGGACAGGCCCTGGTCGCGGCAGAGGTCGGCCAGGTCGCGGCCGACCCCCTCATAGCTGAAGTCGGGCTGCGGATCGGAGCGGCCCGCGCCCGGACGTTCGGGGCAGATCAGGCGCAGGCCGAGATCGCGGGCCAGGATGTCGGTGCCGCGGGGCATGATGCTGCAGCCCAGCCCCTGATGGACCATCAGCACGGGCCGGCCCTTGGGATCGCCATAGGCCCGCCAGGCCAGGCGGCGGCCGTCGGGCAGGGTCAGGAGGCCGACGGGCGGGGCGGCCTCCACCGCCCCGCGCTCGGTGGCGGCGATGGGCGGACCCAGCAGGCCGCGGCCGGAGCTTTCCCGGAAGGAGGTGGCCAGAGACCCCAGCTGGGTCAGGGTGCGGATCAGCTCGCTCTGCCGCGACAGGCCCACCTTGTCGAAAATGGCGCGCAACTGGTTGCGGACGGTGTTGAAGCTGACGTTCAGTTCGCCCGCCGCCTCCTTCAGGGTCAGGCCGTCCTTCAGGCGGGCGGCGAGCCGGGTCTCGGCCGGGGTCAGGCCGAAGCTTTCGCGCAGGTTGGCCCACAGGCGGTCGGTGGCCTCCACCGCAGGGAAGACCACCGCGCAGGCGCCCTCCCCCGCAGTCGCGACGCCGCCGAGGCCGGCGGCCAGGGCGGGGGGCAGGCCGTCGGCGGGGACCACATAGGCGAAGTGGGGCGCCTCGTCGTTGGCCTGGGCGAACTTGACGATGACTTGGCGGCCCTGGGTCCCGCGCAGGCGATGGCGGGCCTGGTCGAGGGCCTCGTGGTTGGCGGGATTGAAGAACTTCAGGCCCTGGGCCTCGATGACCCCCAGGCGCTGGTGGAAGACCGCCTCGCCCGCAGCGTTCCAGGCGCTGGCCCCGCCGGCGGCGTTGATCAGCACCACCCCCACCGAGGCGGGCTCGGCCCGGTCGGCGGCGAGGACGGCCAGGCGGGCGGCGCCCTCAGCTTCCGGCGGCGGCTCGCTGGCCTCGACGTCCAGGGCCTGGACGATCTGCTCCCACTTATCGGGTTCGGCGGCGATGGCGTACATCGTCTCGATCACCATCGAGACGTTGGCCTTGGCCTTGGGCGTCAGACTGGGGGGCGGCACGGGCGGGCTGTGTCTCGAAGGCTCGGGTGAGCCTTCAGCTTACACAACCCGCGCCGAGAACGACCGCGGATATCAGGCGCTGGCCATCTGCTTCTTGGTGACGAAGCCCGCCAGCCGCCCGGTGATCAGGGCCTCGGCCTCGGCCACGATGCGATGGATCAGCTCCTCGCAGGAGGGGATGTCGTGGATCAGGCCCTGGATCTGGCCGGCCGACCAGATGCCGGCGTCGTTGTCCCCCACCTCGTAGACATTGCGGCCACGGCTGCCGGCCACCAGCTCGCGGACGTCCTCGAACTTGGCGCCCTGCTTCTCCAGCGCCACCACCTGCTGGCTGACGGCGTTGCGGGCCACCCGGCTGGTGTTGTGCATGGTGCGGAAGATCAGGTCGGTGGAGCGCTCGTCATTGGCGACGATCTGCTCCTTGATGGCCTGGTGGATGGGGCTTTCCTTGGTGGCCATGAAGCGGGTGCCCATGTTGATGCCTTCCGCGCCAAGGGCGAGGGCCGCCACCAAGCCGCGGGCGTCGCCGAAGCCGCCCGAGGCGATCATCGGAATCTTGATCTTGTCGGCGGCGGCCGGGATCAGGATCAGGCCGGGCACGTCGTCCTCGCCCGGGTGACCGGCGCACTCGAAGCCGTCGATGGAGATGGCGTCGACGCCCATCCGCTCGGCCGAGAGGCCGTGGCGGACCGAGGTGCACTTATGGACCACGATGATGCCGTGCTTCTTGAACTCGTCGACGTGTTCCTGCGGCTTGTTGCCGGCGGTCTCGACGATCTTGACGCCGCTATCGATGATCGCCTGGCGATATTCGGCGTAGGGGGGCGGGTTGATGGCCGGCAGGATGGTCAGGTTCACGCCGAAGGGCTTGTCGGTGAGGGTCCGGCAGCGGGCGATCTCCTCGCGCAGCTTGTCGGGCGTGGGCTGGGTCAGGGCGGTGATGAAGCCCAGGCCGCCGGCGTTGGCCACGGCGGCCACCAGCTCGGCGCGGCCGACCCACTGCATGCCGCCCTGGACGATGGGATGCTCAATCCCGACGAGCTCGGTGAAACGGGTCTTCAGAGCCATGACGTCCTCCCAAACGGTTGTTTGAGACAGTTGAAGCCCGCGACGTGGGGTCAAGCAAGCCGTTTGCGCGCGTGGATGATCTCGCGCCCGCATGCGACGAAACCGAGGCCAGAATAGAGCCGGTAAGGCACGGGATAGGCCGCGTCGCCGCGACAGCCCACGATGGCGGTATGGGCGCCGGCGGCCTTGAGGGCGTGCAAGGCGGCCAGGCAGACCGCCCGTCCCAGGCCCAGGCGGCGCAGGTCGGCGTCGGTCCCCA
This sequence comes from Pseudomonadota bacterium, assembly GCA_040388315.1. Taxonomy (GTDB): domain Bacteria; phylum Pseudomonadota; class Alphaproteobacteria; order Caulobacterales; family Caulobacteraceae; genus Phenylobacterium. Next base: position 27,946 of record JAZKBZ010000001.1, read on the forward strand.
CGGGCTCAAACAGGCCCACGCCATGGACCTCGTCCAGCCACAGGCAGGCATTGGCGGCCAGCCGGCCGTCGGGCGCCTCGATCACCCAGTCCAGGTCGGGACGGTAGGGCCAGGCGGCCATGACCTGGCGATAGCTCTCTCCCGTCACCCGCGACCGACCTGGCGGCTCGGCCTCGCGTCCGGCGATCCGGCTCCAAGCCTCACGGTGGGCCAGCGCCCGGCGGTCGGGGTCCTGGAGCTGCGCCATGGACAGGGCGCGATAGCCCTCCGGCAGGACCACCGGCTCTAGATCCTCCAGGTCCCGCGAGGTGCGCAGGCCGAAGGGGTGATCGTCACCTAGGACCCGGTAGCCGCGTCCCGCCAAGCGGCCCAGCAAGTCGGCCTGGCTGTCCAGCACCATGGTGGAGAGGGTGGCGCTCGCCGCCTCGCCTTCGAACCAGGCGAAGACCTCCACGAACAGGTCGAGGCGGGCCGGGTCGATCTGGAAATAGAGGTGGCCGCCATCGACGATCCAACCCCAGGCGAGGACCGTGTCGCCCTCCAGCCAGAGCCGCGTCTTCCATTCGGGTTCGCGGCCCACATGCTCGAAGCGCTCCCAGGCGAGATTGCCGACGTGGAAGGGGCTGGGAAAGGACCAGAGGCGCTGGGTCAGGGTCTGCATGGCGCGCAGGTCGCGCGGGTCGGCATAGTCGCGGAAGGGGGTCATGGAACAGGCCTGGGATCGGAGGGGGCCTTCCGCACACGCGCCGCCACCGCGCGATGGACGCGCGGGGCGGTCTCACGGCGTGGGCGGAGGACCTATTCCACGGCGGGCGGCTCCTTGAGGGGCAGCGCCAGGCTGGCGGAGGTCGCCGTCGGCGTCAATCACCGGTCCGGATAGTTCGCCAACTCGTCCGCGCGTTCGGATGTGCGGTCGAGGACGCACATATTGGCGGTCACCCGGGACAGGGTGCCCCAGTCATCGTCCCAGAGCGATTGGCAGTCAGCGTCCTTGAAGGCGATCCAGGCGCGCTGGGCGGCGCGGAGCTTGACCTTCTGCTCCGGAGTCAGGGCCTTCATGGCCTTGGCGTAGTTCTGGTTCAGCCGCGCGTCTTGCACCTTCACGGCGTCGCCGATGCACTGGATCTGGCCCATGGTGCTGGCGCCGGCCGGCGAGGCCAGGCAGCGGTCGAGGGCTGTCTGGGGTTTCGGCGCCGCCTGCGCGGTCG
>JAZKBZ010000001.1:29163-65141 GCA_040388315.1 Pseudomonadota bacterium
CCCCAGTCGCCAGCACCGCGGCGATCAGCAGGGCCCTCATTGCAGGCCCGTCCGGCCGATGGCGTAGAAGCGGTCGGCCCGCTGCTTCTTGAGCTCCGGCGCGCTCATCTTCATCAGGCCCGCCAGCTCCTCCTCCACCGCGTCCCCCACCGAGGCGATGGTGGCTTCCGGATCGGAGTGGGCGCCGCCGGGGGGCTCGGGGATGATGCGGTCGACGATCTTCATGCCGATCAGATCCTGGGCGGTGATCTTCAGGGCCTTGGCGGCCTCCTCGGCGGTGCGGGCGCCGCGCCAGAGGATGGAGTTGGCGCCCTCCGGCGGGATCACCGAATAGAGGGCGTGCTCCAGGATCAGCACCCGGTTGCCGCAGGCGATGGCGAGCGCCCCGCCTGAACCGCCCTCGCCGGTGATGACCGCCACCATGGGCACACTGAGCATCAGGGCCTTCTCGGTGCCCCGGGCGATGGCCTCGGCCACGCCGCGCTCTTCCGAGCCCACCCCGGGATAGGCCGCGGGCGTGTCGACGAAGCTGATCACGGGCAGGTGGAAGCGCTCGGCCATCTCCATCAGACGGACGGCCTTGCGGTAGCCCTCGGGGCGGCCGTAGCCGAAATTGTGCTTCACCCGGGTGACGGTGTCGCGGCCCTTCTCGTTGCCCATGACCACCACCGGCTGGCCGCGGAAACGGCCCAGGCCGCCCATGATCGCCTGGTCGTCGGCGAACTTGCGGTCGCCGCGCAGCTCCACGAACTCCTCGATCAGGCCGGCGGCGTAGTCGACGAAGTGAGGGCGGTCCGGGTGGCGGGCCACCAGGGTCTTCTGCCAGGCGTCCAGCTTGGAATAGGCCTCGCGGCGCATCTTCTGCGCGCGACTGCGCAGCGCCTCGATCTCGGTCTCCAGGGCGCCGGACCCGGTGGTCTCCGACAGCTTGGAGAGCTCCTCGATCTTGGTTTCGAGGTCGGCGATGGGGCGCTCGAACTCGAGATAGTGGCCGACCATGCGCGGAATCTTCCTTCCGTTTGCGGAAGCGCCGGAAACTAGGCGGGAACCTTCAGCCTAACAAGTACGTGGCGCGGCGCCAGGTCCCTGTGGGCCCGAACGGGAACGAAATCGGCCCTGAAGACCTCAGCCAGGATGAAATTCGCCCTTCCCCTGCTGTTGGCCGCCGGCCTGGCCTCCCCCGCCCTGGCCGCCGGCGGCTTCAACGCCCCGCCCACCGTCTCGGCCAAGGCCGAGGGCGGCTCGGCCGGGGTGATCCGCGCGGCCATGGACGTGGCCGCCCCGCCCGCCGTGGTCTGGAAGGTGCTGAGCGACTGCGCCGGCGCTCCGCGCTATATGCCCAAGCTGCTCTCCTGCAGGACCCTGGAGCGCGATCCCGCGGGCCGATGGGACGTGCGCGAACATCGCCTGCAGGGCAACGCCTTCAAGCCGGTGATGCGCAATGTGTTCCGCACGACCCTGGAGCCGCCCCGCCGCCTGGCCTTCCACCGCACCGGCGGGGACTGGAAGCGCTCGGACGGAGAGTGGCGGCTCACCGCGATCGCCGGGGGCACGCACGTGACCTACGAACTGCACGTGGCGGTGGCCGCGCCTGTCCCCGCCGGCATGGTGCGCGGCGCGGTGGCCAAGGGCATGCCCGCCTCCATGCTGGCCCTGCGCAAGGAAGCGCTCGCCCAGGCGCACGCCTCGTGACGGCGCAGGACGAGGCCCTCGTGGCCCTGCTGCGGGCCCTCAAGGCGCGGGACTACCGGTTCGTCACCCCCACCCCCGACACCCACCGCAAGGTGCTGTGGCGGCTGTTCCAGGGCGGGCGCCACAGCCTGCGTGACATCTTCGGCTGGAACCGGCCGTTCCGCTCCGGCGATGTCGACACCGAGATCCTCGACCTGATGCGGGCCGGCGGCGTGTTGGCCGAGCGCGGCCCGCGGCTCTCCAGCAAGGTGCGGGTCGCGAGCCTCGGCGAGGACCTGTTCCTGCACTCGGCCTTCCCGCCCCGGGCCAGGGACGCGGTGTTCCTCGGTCCCGACAGCTATCGATTCGCCGACTTCCTGCGGGCCGAGTTGGCACCCGCACGGCGCATCGTCGACATCGGCGCGGGGGCGGGCGTCGGCGGGATCGTCGCCGCGCGGGTCTGTCCGCAGGCCGCCATCGTGCTGACCGACATCAATCCCCAGGCCCTGCGCCTGGCGCGGATCAACGCCGCGGCCGCCGTGGTCAGCGCCGAGATCGTCGAGAGCGACGGCCTGGCCAAGGTGATCGGGCCCTTCGACACCGCGATCGCCAATCCGCCCTATCTGCTGGGCTCCGGCGGCCGGGCCTATCGCGACGGCGGTGACCTGCTGGGGGCGCGGCTGTCCCTTGACTGGGCGCGGGCGGCGCTCGCCCGCCTGCCGGCCGGCGGTCGCCTGCTGCTCTACACCGGCAGCGCCATCGTCGAGGGGCGCGACCGGCTGCAGGCCGAGCTGGAAACCGTGGCGAGCGAGCAGGGAGCGAACCTGCGTTACCGCGATATCGACCCCGACGTGTTTGGCGGCATGCTGCTGCACCCGGCCTATCGCCGCGTCGACCGCATCGCCGCGGTGGGGGCGGTGATGGAGAGCGCAGGGAACGCCTCGCCAGCTTGAGCGTATTGGCCTGGCGGGTTCACTATGGGATCGTGCCCGGTCTCTGAGACATTGCGAGGCTCCCATGAGCGAACTGCAGACGCCCTCGCCCCTGATGCCGGGGGCGTCCGGGCTCTCGCCCAAGGGCGGCTGGTTCAGCGACTTCCAGTTCCACCCCGGCGGTCTGACGGTCCACAAGACCGGGACGAAGATCGCCCTCGACGCGACCCTGATCGGGGAGTGCCTCAACTGGTTCGGCTATCACCTGATCGTCCGCGCCCGGTCCTGGTGGCTGATGGCGACGCGGGCGCCGGGGCCGGCCATCTGGTTCGTCCCCGACAAGCCGCGACCCTGGTACCTGATCTGGGCGGCCATGGCCTGGAGCGGCTGCCGCATGGCGCGCGGGCCGGAGACCGCCGACGCCTGCTTCCGCTTCGAGGACGCCACCTGGGGCCTGCGGGCCGCGCCCACCCATGAGCGGGCCTTCAACTTCGGCTGCCTGGACGTCTCCAAGAGCCATGTGGCCGCGGTGTTCGAGGCGGTGTTCGGCTATCCCCTGGCCATCGATCCGGAGACCTTCGTCGGCCCGGCCGTGGAGAAGGGCGAACTGAACGGCGTCCACGACGGCCGGGTGATCACCTGTCCGCACCCGCGCGTGCCGGGCAAGACCTATCAGAAGCTCGTCGACACCGCCGTCGGCCCCTACATCCACGACCTTCGCACCCCCTGCGTCGGCGGCAAGCCCGTCGTGGTCTGGATCAAGCGCAAACCCGCGGAAAACCGCTTCTCCATCCACAACCTGGCGGTCACCCGCGCGGCGCCGGAGGACATCTACAGTCCCGAGGAGCTGGAGCTGATCGCGCGGTTCGCGGCGCGGATGGGGCTCGACTGGGGCGGCCTGGACATCCTGCGCGACCAGCCCAGCGGCAGGATCTACATCGTCGACGTCAACAAGACCGACGTCGGCCCGGTCATCGCCCTGTCCCTGGCCGACAAGCTGAGGTCGACCCAGGCCCTGTCCCTGGCCTTGCGAGAGTTGCTCAAAGGCAAGACGCGCAAGGCGTTGCGGTAATCGAACAGCGTTCGTGCAACTCCGATCAAGACTCCACGTTTGGTAAGCTGAGGTCAACACGGCCCCAGTGTTCACGTGGCTGCCCGGACGGTAGCGCTACGTCGTTTGTTCGAGGAGAACGTTCACCATGAAGACGCTTAAGACCGCCTTGGTGGCGACGGCGATGCTGGCCATGGCCGCCCCCGCCTTCGCCCAGTACCAGCCCACCCAGCAATACCAGCGCGACATGCGCAACTACGAGCAGGAGCAGGCCGACTATCAGGCGAAGCTGGCCGACTACGAACGCGCCCGCGCCGACTATGACGCCCGACGCGACCGCTACGAGCGCGACCGCGCCCGCTACGACGCGCGCTACGGCTACGGCGCCTACGCCCGCAATTACGGCCCGGCCCCGGCCTGGGGTTCGGCGGACGCTGACCGTTATGGGCGAGACACGTCCTATACTGGCTCGGCCTATGCCGATCCCTGCCGGTCCTACAGGAACAACAACAGCCAGGTGGCCGGCGGCCTGATCGGGGCCTTGGCCGGCGCGGCCCTGGGGTCCAACATCGCGGCCCGTAACGCCCGGACCGAAGGCGCGGTGCTCGGCGCCGTCGTCGGCGGCGCCCTGGGCGCCAGCATCGGCAAGCAGGCCGGCAAGGCCAAGTGTGACGAGGCCGGCTACTACTACAACTACGCCGAGACCAAGCCCTATCGCGAGAGCCGCTACGACCGCGGTCAGCGCACCGGCGAGTACGACTACAGCTACTACAGCCGCCAGCGCTGCCGTCTGGCCCTGGCGCCGACCGACAACTACGGCAACGAAGTGCGCTACGTCCGCGTCTGCCCCGACAGCCAGGGCCGCTATCGGATCACCGGCTGACCCCCAGCCTGATCCAGAGCCCTGAGGGAAGCCGTCCGCTCACGCGGGCGGCTTTTCCCGTCTTCAGGTCACGATTTGCGTGACAGCGGATGCTTGCTGGCCACCACCTGGGCCAGGCGGTCCCCGGCCACGTGGGTGTAGATCTGGGTGGTGGCGATGTCGGCGTGGCCCAGCAGTTTCTGCACCACCCGCAGGTCGGCGCCCCCCTCCAGCAGATGGGTGGCGAAGGCGTGGCGCAGGACGTGGGGGCTGACCCGGGCCGGGTCGATCCCGGCGTCGGCCGCGGCCTCGTCCAGCAGCTGGGCGAAGCGGCGCGGCGTCATGCGCCCGGCCTTGCCTCGGGACGGAAACAGCCAGGGATTGGCCAGGTCCCCCTTGGGCAGGAAGACCTTGCGGACCTCCAGATAGGCCTTCACCGCCGTGCGGGCGGCGTCGTTGAGAGGGGCGAGTCGATCCTTGCCGCCCTTGCCGGTGACCATCAGATAGGCCGGGTCCCGCGCCAGGGCCGCCAGGGGCAGGGTGGTGAGCTCGGAGATTCTTAGGCCCGAGGCGTAGATCAGCTCCACCACGCAGCCGATCCGCAGGCCCTGGGCGCCGTCCTTGGCGCTGGCCGCGGCGATGATGCGATCCACCTCGTCGCGGCTCAGCACCTTGGGCAGGGGCCGGCCGCGCTTGGGGGCGTCCACCCGGCGGGAGGGATCGTCGTTGCGCCAACCCTCCCCCAGGACGAACCGGTAGAACTGCCGCACCGCCGCGCGGCGTCGCGAGGCGGTGGCCGGCGACAGGCCGCGCGCGCCGAGCGCGGCGAAATAGCCCTCGATGTCCTCGGCCGAAGCGTCGCCCAGGTCGCGGCCGCGCCCGGCCAGGAAGCCGCTCGCGTCGGCGAGGTCCTTGCCGTAGGCGGTGATGGTGTTCTTGGCCGCCGCCCGCTCGACGGCCATCATCTCCAGGAAGGCCTCGGCCCAGCCGGACGAGGCGCTCATCGCAGGGCCAGCAGGCCTTCGACGGCGAAGGCCCGCGCATCCTCCTCCAGGCCGGCGGCCTTCAGCGCGCGCACGATCCGCGCCCGGTCGCCGGCGGCCGGACCGCCCACCCCGGCGTCGGCCGAGATCCACAGGGCCAGCAGGGCGGTCTCCCCCGACAACTTCTCGGCGCCCGCGATGTCGAGGGCGAAGGCCCGAGTCGCCGGCGCCTTGGCCTCGGCGGCGGTGAAGCCGGCGAACTGGCCGCGGGCCTGGGAGCTCATGGGCGCGCCGAGGGCGGCCAGCAGCAGGGCGGCCTGCTGGGCCCGGGCGCGGGTCTTGGGATCGGCCACCGCGCCGCGCTCGATCAGGCGGTCCAGGGTCTGGGGATCGGCCTTGCCCGACGCCGTCGAGATCATGGCGTCCAGCAGGGCCAGGTCGGTGATGGTGGCGCCGGGGATGGTGTCTCCGGTGAGGCCTGCGCGCATCGTCTGGGCGGTGGCCAGGTCGCCGGCGGCCAGCGCCGCCATGGCGGCCTTCACCGGTCCCGGGCCGCCCTCGATGGGCCAGCTCGCCGGGCCCGAAGGATTGGCGGCCAGGGCCGCGGCGACGGCGGGCGAGGCCGGGCCGTTCACTGGCAGGCCGAGATTGCGAGTCAGGGCGTAGTCCAGGCCGTTGCGCAGGGAGGGCGCGCCGGGATCACCGCCGCCCGCCAGCTTGGCGCCCATCAGGCGGGCGTAGACGGGATCGCGAGCCTGGCTCTGGGCCAGGTCGAAGGTGAGCTGGGCGGCGCCGGAATTGCCCGCCTTGAGCTGGCAATAGGCCCGCAGGCGCAGCCAGTAGGCTTCCTCGCGTCCGGCTGTGAGCTTGTCGGAGATGGCGCAGGCGCCGTCGTCGTCTCCCGACAGCAGGGCCGCCTCCGCCCCGGCCTGGGCCAGGACCGGGTTCTGATCCAGGCCCGCGGTGCGCGACAGGATGGCCGCGGCGTCCTTGACCCCGCCCTGGGCGATCAATGCGCCGACCCGGGCGCCGGCCACGGCCGCGTCGCGTCCGGCGTCGTCAGGGCCCGCCGCGCCGGTGGCCAGGACCCGCCGCGCCAGGGCCTGGGCGGCCGGGGACAGGGGCTTGGCGGCCAGCAGGGGCAGGACCGTCCGCATCGTCTGGCCCGAGGCGCCGCGCCACAGATCGGGCGCCAGCCCGGTCTCCCGGACGCCGGTGGAGAAGAAGTCGGGGGCCGCCAGGGGCGCGACCTCCACGGCCTGCGCGGAGGCCTGGGCGGCCAGGACGAGGGCGGCCAGGGCCGCCAGGGAAACGCTTCGACCGATCATGACCACATCCTAACCCACAGCGCGGGCATTGGCGCGCGGGCTCGCCCTGATGTAGACCTGCGCCGTTCATGGACCGTTACAAACCGCTACGCGCCCGCACCATCACCCTCGTCGGCCTGATGGGGGTCGGCAAATCCAGCGTGGGCCGCCGCCTGGCCAACGCTCTGGAACTGCCGTTCCGTGACGCCGACGCCGAGGTGGAGGCCGCCGCCGGCCGCTCCATCCCCGACATCTTCGCCGACCTGGGGGAGCCCGCCTTCCGCGAAGGCGAGCGCCGGGTGATCGCCCGCCTGCTGGACGAGCCGCCCCACGTCCTGGCCACCGGCGGAGGGGCCTTCATGAACCCCGAGACCCGCGCCCTCATCAAGGCCCGCTCCATCTCCGTCTGGCTGAAGGCCGACCTGGAGGTGCTCGCCCGCCGGGTGTCGCGCAAGGACAACCGCCCGCTGATCAACGGCCGCGACCCCCTGAGCGTGCTGCAGGACCAGGCCGCCGAACGCTATCCCATCTACGCCCAGGCCGACGTCATGGTGGAGACCGGCGACGCCGCCCACCACGTGACGGTGGACCAAGTGATCCAGGCCCTGTCGGCCTACGTGCAGTCGAAGTCCGAGGAACCCTCGTCATGACCCCCCGCATCGTCCCCGTGGGTCTCGCCGAGCGGTCCTACGAGGTCGTGATCGGCCGGGGCCTGCTGGACGAGGCCGGCGCGCGCATCGCCCCCTTCCTGAAGAACAGGCGCGTGGCGGTGGTCAGCGACGAGATCGTCTGGCGCCTGCACGGCGCGCGCCTGACCGCCTCCCTGGAGGCCGCCGGCATCGCCTGCCCGGCCATCGTGGTGCCGCCGGGCGAGCAGACCAAGAGCTTCGAGGGCCTGGCCGACCTCTCCGACCGCCTGCTGGCCCTGGAGCTGGACCGGGGCGACCTGATCGTGGCCTTCGGCGGCGGGGTGGTGGGAGACCTCGCCGGCTTCGCCGCGGCCATCTACAAGCGCGGCATCGACTTCGTGCAGATTCCCACGACGCTGCTGGCCCAGGTGGACTCCTCGGTGGGGGGCAAGACCGCCATCGATACCCCGCGCGGCAAGAACCTGGTGGGCGCCTTCCACCAGCCGCGCCTGGTCCTGGCCGACCTCGACGTGCTCTCCACCCTCAGCGATCGCGAGATGCGGGCGGGCTACGCCGAGGTGATCAAGTACGGCCTGCTGGGGGACTTCGCCTTCTTCGAGTGGCTGGAGGCCAACGCCGCCGCCGTCCTGGCGCGCGAGCCAGAGGCCCTGGCCCACGCCGTCGCGCGTTCCGTGGAGATGAAGGCGGAGATCGTCATCGAGGACGAGAAGGAGGCGGGCCGCCGGGCCCTGCTCAATCTCGGCCACACCTTCGGCCACGCCCTGGAGGCCGAGACCGGCTATGGCGCGGCCCTGCTGCACGGTGAGGCCGTCGCGGCGGGTTCGGCCATCGCCTTCCGCTTCTCCGCCGCCCAGGGGCTGTGCTCGGCCCAGGACGCGGTCCGCGCCGAGGCCGCCATCGCCGCGGCCGGCCTGCCCACCCGCATGGACGCCGTGGCGCCTGCGCCCTTCGCCGTCGAGGCCCTGGTCCGTCACATGGGCCAGGACAAGAAGGCCGACGGCGGCAAGCTGACCTTCATCCTGGCGCGCGCGCTCGGCGACACCTTCGTGGCCAAGGACGTCAGCGCCCAGGCCGTGCGTGAATTCCTCATCTCGGAAGGAGCCAAGCCGTGAGCGTCCTGGCGATCATCGCAGGTCTCGCCCCCATCCTGATCGCCCTGCTCAGCCTGTCGGGCCTGATCTCGGCGGCGGAGACCTCGATGACGGCGGCCAGCCGCGGCCGGATGCACCAGCTGGAGCGCGACGGCGACCGCGCCGCCCGCCGCATCAACGTGATGATGGCCGATCAGGAAAAGATGATCGGGGCCATCCTGCTCTCCAACAACGTCATCAACATCGGCGCCTCGGCCCTGACCACCCTGGCGCTGTCGGCCGCCTTCCCCGGCGCGCTGGGCGCCCTGATCGCCACCGGGGTGATGACTGTCCTGATCGTGATCTTCAGCGAGATCCTGCCCAAGTCCCTGGCCATCGCCCGGGCCGACGACGTGGCCCGGGCCCTGTCGATTCCCACCTATTGGGTGGTGCGCATCTTCGGGCCCCTGGCCAACGGCGCCCAGTGGGTGGTGCGCCAGACCCTGCGGCCCTTCGGCATCAAGCTGTCCATGGACATCGACGTCCTGGCCGCCCACGAGGAGATCCGCGGAGCGGTGGAGTACCACCACTCCGAGGGCCTGGTGGAGGAGCGCGACCGCCGCATGCTGGGGGGCGTGCTGGACCTCTCCCACATGGATGTCAGCGAGGTGATGGTCCACCGCATGTCGATCTCGATGATCGACGCCGACTTGCCGCCGGCCGAGTTGGTGACCGCCATGCTGGCCAGCGCCCATACTCGGGTGCCGCTCTATCGGGACGACGCAGAGAACATCGTCGGCGTGCTGCACGCCAAGGATCTGCTGCAGGCGATCGCCGATTCCGGCGGCCGGATGGACGACCTCAAGGTCTCCGAGATCATCCGCGACCCCTGGTTCATCCCCGAGACCACCAACCTGAAGGACCAGCTCAACGCCTTCCTGAAGCGCCAGAGCCACTTCGCCCTGGTGGTGGACGAGTACGGGGCCCTGCAGGGGCTGGTGACCCTGGAGGACATCCTCGAGGAGATCGTCGGCGAGATCGACGACGAGCACGACAGCGCCATCCACGGCGTCCGCCGCCAGGCCGACGGCGCGGTGGTGGTGGACGGTTCGGTGACCATCCGCGACCTCAACCGGGCCATGGACTGGGACCTGCCCGACGACGACGCGGTGACCGTGGCCGGCCTGGTGATCCACGAGGCGCAGACCATTCCCAAGATCGGCCAGACCTTCATCTTCCACCGCCACCGCTTCCAGGTGGTGAAACGGGTCCGCAACCAGATCACCACCCTGCGCATCTCCCCGCCCCTGGATCACAACGCCCCGCTGGAGGCGTGACCCCGGCCCGCGCGCGAATTGTCGCGCCGTGGAACCGAACCGAAGGCCGCGCGGTTCTTTCGCAAGGCGGAATGCGGGCGGGGAGCCAGCTTGACCATGAGCAACACCGGACGGACGGTCAGGCCGGACTTGACTATCGTGGCCCGGACCTGTCCTGCGATATGGTGACGTCAGTGAATTTGCTGGAGATTTCCCAATGAGCGCTTTGACCGATCTGGCGGGTCTGCGGGTTCTCGTGGTCGAGGACGAGATGATGGTCTCGATGCTGATCGAGGACATGCTGTCGGACCTCGGCTGCGTGGTGATCGGTCCCGCCGCGCGCCTCGACGAGGCCATCGCGCTCGCCGAATCCACCCAGATCGACTGCGCGGTCCTGGACGTGAACCTGGGCGGTCAGCCGATCTTTCCGCTGGCGGACATTCTGCGCGCCAAGGGCGCGCCCTTCGCCTTCGCCACCGGCTATGGCGACGCCGGCCTGCGCGACGTCGACAAGGGCTCGCCGGTCCTGCAGAAGCCCTTCCGCGAGAGCGACCTGGCCCGCATCCTGGGCGAACTGCGCGCCAAGGTCGGCTAGACCGCCATGGCGAAATGGGCCGGCGTCTTCCTCGCCGTCATGGTGGCCGCGGCGATCGCGGGCTTCCTGATCGACGCGATCCGGGTGATCGCGGGCATCCTGTTCCTGGGCTGCGCCGCCGCCCTGGCGATCACCTATCTCAATCGAAACAAGTGACCGCCAAGGCTGAGGGTCTCTAAAGACCCTTCGCCATCAAGCCTTCCAGCACCTTGTCCGGGGTCATCGGATAGTCGCGCAGGCGGACCCCGCAGGCGTTGTAGATGGCATTGGCCACCGCCGCCCCGGCGCCGCAGATGCCCAGCTCTCCTACCCCCTTGATCCCCATGGGATTGGCCTTGTCGTCGGCCTCGTCCAGGAAGATGGCGTCCAGGTCGACGATGTCGGCATGGGTGGGCACCAGATAGCCGGCCATGTCCTGGTTGATGAAGGAGCCGTAGCGGGGGTCCACCACATTGCCCTCGGTGAGCGCCGTGCCGACGCCCCAGATCATGCCGCCGGTGACCTGGCTCCTGGCGGTCTTGGCGTTGAGGATGCGGCCGGCGGCGAAGACCCCGAACATCTTGCGCATGCGCACCTCGCCGGTGACCGTGTCCACCCCGACCTCGGCGAAGTGGGCGCCGTAGGTGTGCTGGGAATAGTCGCGGGCGTCGGCGGCGGGCGTGATGGCGCCCTCCACATAGACCCCCTCCGGCGCGGCGCGGGCCACCAGGGCGCCCAGGCTCTCGGAGCGGTTCTCGATGGCGATATTGCCGTTGCCGAAGGTGACGTAGGTGGGATCGCCGCCATAGAGCGGCGAGTTGGGATCGCCGATGGCGAGCTCCGCCAGGGCCTTGCGCAGGTTCATGTTGGCCTCGAAGGCCGCCGAACCGGCGGTGGCCGCCCCGAACTGGCCGCCGGAGCCGGGGGCCGGCGGGAAGTCGGAATCCCCCAGCTCGATCTTCACCTGCTCCATCGTCACCCCCATGGTCTCGGCGGTGATCTGGGCCAGGATGGTGTAGGTGCCGGTGCCGATGTCGGTCATGCCCTGGCGCAGGGTGACCGTGCCGTCGGCGTCGATCCGCACGCCCGCCTTGGCCGGCAGCAGGAAGTTGCCGCGGATGGCGCAGGCCATGCCCATGCCCACCAGCCAGCGGCCGTCGCGCACCTGGCCAGGCCTGGGGTTGCGGCGGTCCCAACCGAAGCGCTGGGCGCCGGTGTTGAGGCACTGCACCAGTTGGCGGATGGAGAAGGGCTTGCCCGTCTCCGGATCCACGTCGGGCTCATTGCGCAGGCGCAGCTCAATAGGGTCGATGCCGAGCTTCTCGGCCAGCTCGTCCATGGCGCATTCCAGGCTGAGCATGCCCGAGGCCTCCCCCGGCGCCCGCATGGGTCCGGCGGCCGGGATGTCCATCTTCACCAGCCGGTGGCCGGTGAGGCGGTTGGGGGCGGCATAGAGGTTGCGGGAGAAGTTGGCCGCGTGCTCCACGAAGGGGGCGTTGCGGGCGCAGTGGGTGACCGCCTCGACGGCAAACGCGTTCAGCCGGCCGTCGGGCTCGGCCCCCAGCCGCACGCGCATGCTGACCGCCGGGCGGTGGATGGTGGCCTGGAACATCTGCTGGCGGGTGTAGGCGACCTTCACCGGCCGCCCGAGCGCCTGGGCGCCCAGGGCCGCCAGCGTCAGGTCGTCATAGGACTGGCCCTTGCCGCCGAAACCGCCGCCGATATAGCGGGTCAGCAGGTGGACCCGGTCCGAGGGGATGGCCAGGGTCTCGGCCAGGGCGTGCTGGCCGCCCTTCACCATCTGGATCGAGGTGTGGACCGTGACCTTGTCGCCGTCCCACCAGGCGGTGGTGGCGCAGGGCTCCATCTGCACGTGGTTCTGGATCGGGCTGAAATAGGTCTCGTCGATCTGCACCGGGGCCTTGGCGTAGGCGCCGTCGAAGTCGCCGATGCGGACGTCCTCCTCGCCATGGGGCGTTTCGGCCGAGGCCAGGCTGGCGCGGAAGTCCAGCACCGCCGGCTCCACAGCGTAGTCCACCTGGATCAGGTGGGCGGCGGCGCGCGCATTCTCCCAGGTGTCGGCGGCCACGAAGGCCACCGGCTGGCCAAAGAACTCGACCCGATCGCCGGCCAGGGCCGGGTTCGACGCCCGCTGGCTGCGGGGATTGACCCGTTCGCCGCGGCGCGCCTGTTTCGGGACATTCAGGTGGGTCCAGACGATCTGGACGCCGGGGGAGGCCTCGGCGGCGGCGGTGTCGATGGCGGTGATGCGGCCCCGCGCGATGGTGGCGGGCAGCAGGTAGCCATAGGCCGGCGGCGAGGGCGGCTCGACCTCATAGGCGTAGGCCGCCGTGCCGGTGACCTTCAGCTTGCCTTCGTAGCGGTCGACGCCCTTGCCGATGATGCCGCTGCGGTTTTCCGTGACGGGGTTCGGGGCCGCCCAATCCTTGACCGAGCTCATGCGCCTCTCCCTTGCTTGGCCTCGTCCAGGGCCGCCACCGTCATGCGGGCCACCAGGGCGATCTTGAAGCCGTTCTTGCCATTGTCCCGCGCGCCCGCCAGTTCGGCGTGGGCGGCCTCGACCGCGCTGGCGCCGGCGGCGAGCGCCGCCTCGGCCTTCTCCGCCCGCCAGGGCTTGTGGGCCACGGCGCCGAAGGCGACCTTGGTCCCCACCACAGCGACGCTGGCCAGGCCGCCCGCGTAGGAGGCCCTGTCGCGGGCCTTTTGGTAGACCTGCCCGCCCGCCGCGGCCGGGGGCAGGATCACCGCGGCGATCAGTTCGCCGGGCGCCAGGTTGGTCTCGATGTGCGGGGTGTCGCCGGGCAGGCGGTGCAGGTCGGCCACCGCCAGGGTCCGCGTGGCCCCCTGCGGCGTCACCGTCTCCACCTGGGCGTCCAGGGCGGTCAGGGCCACGGCCATGTCCGAGGGGTGGGTGGCGATGCAGGCCTCGCTGGCGCCGAAGATAGCGCTGTTGCGGTTCAGGCCCTCCAGCGCGCTGCAGCCTGAGCCGGGATGGCGCTTATTGCAGGGCTTGGAGGTGTCGTAGAAATAGGCGCAGCGGGTCCGCTGCAGCAGATTGCCGCCGGTGGTGGCCTTGTTTCGAAGCTGGCCCGAGCCGCCGGAGACGATGGACTGGGTCAGGACCGAATAGCGCGCGCGGACCCGGGCGTCGGCGGCCAGATGGCTGTTGGTGACCATGGCGCCGATGCGCAGCCCGCCCTCGACGGTGTCCTCGATGGCCGACAGCGGCAGACGGTTGACGTCCACCAGATGGGTCGGCTGCTCGATGTCGAGCTTCATCAGGTCCAGCAGGTTGGTGCCGCCGGCGAGGAACCGGGCGCCCGGGTTTTCCGCCACGGCCTTCACCGCGGCGGCCAGGTCGGTGGCGCGCTCGTAGGTGAAGGGTCTCATGCGACCTCTCCAGCCACGTCGCGGATCGCCGCGATGATCTGGGGATAGGCCGAGCAGCGGCAGATGTTCCCGCTCATCCGCTCGCGGATCTCGGCGTCGGTGAGGGCGATGGCGGCCCCGAGGTCCTCGGTGGCCTGGCTGGGCCAGTTGTCCGCGGCCTCCTTCAGCATGCCCACGGCCGAGCAGATCTGGCCCGGCGTGCAGTAGCCGCACTGGAAGGCGTCCTGCTCCAGGAAGGCCTGCTGCATCGGGTGCAGGTTGGCTTCACCGCCGATGCCCTCGATGGTGGTGACCTCATGGCCGTCGTGCATGACCGCCAGGCTGAGGCAGGAATTGATCCGCACCCCATTCACCAGGACGGTGCAGGCGCCACACTGGCCGTGGTCACAGCCCTTCTTGGAGCCCTTGAGGTTGAGATGCTCGCGCAGGGCGTCGAGCAGGCTGGTGCGAGGATCGAGGTCGAGCGCCCTCGGCTGCCCGTTTACGGTGATGGTCGTCTTCAAACACGCCTCCCCAGCGCGGGGCCGCCTTGGCCGGCGGCGCCATTTCGAAAGTTAGAGTCAGTCCTCGCCCGGTGCGAGGGCCTTCACCGAGAGCGCATGCAGGGGACCTGCCAGCTCCTCGGCCAATGTCCGGTAGACCATCCGCTGACGCGCCACCTTGGGGGCGCCCTCGAAGGCCTGGGCTTGAATGACGACGTTAAAATGGCTCTCGCCCGAGGCGCTGGCCCCCGCATGTCCCGCATGGCGGGCGGAATCGTCTTCGATTTCCAGGCGGCTGGGGGAGAACGCTTCGGTGAGCTTGTGTTGGATGGCCTCAAATATGGCGCCCATTTGGATTATCTTCAATTCTTGAAAGGGTCTCAGACCGCTTCATACTTGGGTCATGGCCGGCGCGTTTCAATACAAGCCTAAGTTCGTCGATATCCGGGTGCGCCCGCCGACCCCTGGGGAGGCCGCGCAGACCGACGACGTCTATGCGCTCAAGCCCGGGGAACGGGCTTGCGACCATCCGGGATGCCGGTTGGCGGGCAGCGCGCGCGCGCCCAAGTCCCGGGACATGCTCAACGAGCACTACTGGTTCTGCCAGCCCCACGCCGCGGAATATAACCGCAACTGGAACTTCTTCGCCGGCATGAGCGACGGCGAGATCAAGCAGCGTCAGGCCCAGAGCGCCCAGGGCGACCGCCCGACCTGGGACTTCAAGGCCGGCCGATTCTCCCGCGAGGCCGCCGCGGCGGCCCAGGGCTTTGGCCAGGGCAAGGGCTATCGCGACCCTTTCAACCTGTTCGGCAGCGGCAATGGCAATCCCCGGGCCGCCAACGCGCCCGAGCGCCGGCGCCTGGGCAAGCTGGAGCGCAACGCTCTGGCCGACCTGGACCTGGACGAGAACGCCGACGGCCCGGCGATCCGCGCCCGCTACATCGAGCTGGTGAAGCGCACCCACCCGGACTCCAACGGCGGCGACCGCTCGGCCGAGCACAAGCTGCAGCGGGTCATCAAGGCCTATCAGCAGCTCCGCAAGGCCAAGATGGCCTAGCTAGAAGTCGTCGGGCCGCATCTGTCGCGGCTTCTTCCAGGCCGGCCGCCCGCCGTCGCGCGGGTCGTAGGCGCCGGCCGCGTTGCGCCAGACGTGGCGGCTGTCCGGTTCGGTCAGGAACTTGAAGTGCAGCAGCTGCTGGTGATTGTCGAGCCAGTCGGCCACCCAGCTGTACATGGCCTGGGGCCACTTGCCCGACTGCCCGAAGCTGCCGGTGTAGACCGAGGCGATGAGGTTATCCCGGCCGAAGATGGCGCGGCCCGGGTGGTGGGGCACGGCGTCCTCCTTGCGGATGAAATGCCTGATCGCATCGCCGTCGGCCTCGTTGACGGTCAGGCCCGCCTGGGCGGCGTAGGCGCGGGCGGCGTGGCTGAACCCCGCCGAGGCGATGCCCAGGCCGGAGATCGGGCGGTCGCCGAAGCCCTGCGGCGCAAGGGCCGAGCGGCCCAGGCCGCAGAGGGCGTCGGCCATGCCGCCCCCCAGGGAATGACCCGCCAGGAAGAGCCGATCGACCTGGCCCTGCGGCGCCGCGGCCCAGGCCCGCCGCAGCAGATCCACCGCCAGGGGCGCCTGACCGCGGTAGAGGCCCAGCGCCATGGCGCCTGAGACCAGCCAGTCCTTCTTGGAGCGAAAGCCGTCCACCCCGCGCGACGCCACCACCAGGCTGCGGCTGGCGGGATGGTGGAAGGCGATGCCGTCATAGCCGCTGGCATGATCGTTGGCGCGGGCCAGCTCGTTCCAGCCGGCGGGGACCAGGTCCCACAGGCCGCGATAGGCGATGCAGCCCAGCGCCGCGCCGGTGGCGTCGTCGATATTCGCCGCCGTGGCCGCTTCGGTGAGATGTTTGAGCATCTCGGCCTCGAGTCCCGCCGCCATCGAACCCCCTCCCCGGTGACAACCGAAGGATGGCGCCAGGGAGACGCTCTCGCAATACGGTCCTAGACCGGCCTCTCGCCCGCCACCGTGGTCCGGTGCATCAGCCTCAGGTGGCCGTCATAGCCGCCCTCGGCGAAGTGGACCGTGCAGCGGTTGTCCCACATCAGCAGCATGTTGGGCCGCCACCTGTGACGGTAGACGAACCGGTCCTGGGTGATGTGGGCGAACAGGAAGCCGAGGATGGCCTGGGCCTCCTTGGCCTCGAAGCCCTCGATGCCGACGGTGTAGACCGGGCTGACGAACAGCGCCTTGCGGCCGGTGACCGGGTGGGTGCGGACCAGGGGATGGGTGAGCGCCTGGTCGGCCTCCTCCGAGACGATGATGGCCATGGTCCGCTTCTCGGTCTCGCGGGCGAAGACCCCCTTGGTTCCATAGGCGCGGCCGGCCGAATGGATCGCCTTCATCGGCGCCAGCATGGCCTTCATGGCCGGGGAGAGGGCGTCGTAGGCGCTGGCGCAGTCGGCGAACAGGGTGTCGCCGCCCACCGGCGGGACGACCTGGGAGTGCAGCAGGGTGGCGGCGGGGGGCTTTTCCTGGAAACTCCAGTCGGAATGCCAGCCGGCGCCGAAATTGGTGGCCTTCTCGTCAGGCTCCCGGCGGAGCTCCAGGACGTTGGGGTGGCCCGGCATGGGGGCGATGAACGGGTCGACCCCGAACTTTCCCATCTGCAGGGTGAAGGCCTCCAGCTCGTCCAGGCTCAGGGGCTGGTCGGGGAAGCTGACCACCGAATGACGGGCCCAGGCGGTGCGGATTTCCTCGCGGGCCTCTGGGGAAAGCGGGCGCGACAGGTCGACGCCGACGATCTCGGCGCCGAAGCCCGACTCGGTGGCGAAGACCTGAATCGCACGATACGGCCGCACGGCTTGCTGCAACATGGGTGGACGCTCCCTTCGTCATTCCGGTATGGGTCGCAGGGACAGACCTTCATCAAACACACGTTTGCTTCGCACGCGTAAGCCTGTAATCGAACCGCACCATGACTTCCTTCGCCGAAAACCAAGACGACAAGCTCCTCACCCTGGTCCCGGACCGGAAGGTTTCCGTCCGTGAAACTTTCGGCGTGGATGTGGACATGACCGTGCCCGCCTTCAGCGAGCGCGACAGCCATGTTCCGGACCTCGACCCGTCCTACAAGTTCGATCCGGAGACGACCCGGGCGATCTGCGCGGGCTTCGCCTTCGACCGCCGGGTGATGGTCCAGGGCTATCACGGCACGGGCAAGTCGACCCACATCGAGCAGGTGGCCGCGCGCCTCAACTGGCCGCTGATCCGGGTGAACCTGGACAGCCACGTCAGCCGCATCGACCTGGTGGGCAAGGACGCCATCGTCCTGAAGGACGGCAAGCAGGTCACCGAATTCCGTGAAGGCATCCTGCCCTGGTCGATCCAGCGGCCGGTGGCCCTGGTGTTCGACGAATACGACGCCGGCCGCCCGGACGTGATGTTCGTGATCCAGCGCATCCTGGAGGCCCAGGGCAAGCTGACCCTGCTCGACCAGAACCGCGTGATCCGGCCGAACCCGTTCTTCCGCCTGTTCTCCACGACCAACACCATCGGTCTGGGCGACACGACGGGCCTCTATCACGGCACCCAGCAGATCAACCAAGGTCAGATGGACCGCTGGTCGATCGTCACCACCCTGAACTATCTGGCCCACGACGTGGAAGCCGAGATCGTGCTGTCCAAGGCGCCGCACTACAACAACCCCGAGGGCAAGCGCACGATCGCCGCCATGGTCCGGGTCGCCGATATGACCCGCAACGCCTTCATGAACGGGGACATCTCCACGGTCATGAGCCCCCGCACCGTGATCACCTGGGCGCAGAACACCGAGATCTTCAGCGGCGACATCGCCCTGGGCTTCCGGATGACCTTCCTGAACAAGTGCGACGAGCTGGAGCGCGGCACCGTGGCCGAGTTCTTCCAACGCGCCTTCGGTCAGGACCTGCCGGAAAGCACCGCCCGCGTGCGGGTGGCCTAGAAGGCCACCCCGAGCGAGGCCACCACGGTCGAATCCACCCCAGCGGCGTCGGTCCCGACATAGCGGGCCGCAAGGCTGACGGGGCCGAAGCTCTTGCTGACCCCGAGCGACCAGTCGGTCTTGCGCACGGCGAAGGCGCCGTCCTCCCAGCCGATCGTCGCGTCCAGGCTCACCGGCCAGGCCGCCGGCGCCAGGGCGGCCGACCCATAGACATAGGTGTTGTCCTCATCCCCGGTGTTGGACTGGGCCGGGGCGTAGGCGCCGCCCACCGTCCAGGTCCAGGCGCCGGCGGTGCGGGCCACCGAGACCGGGATCTCCACGAAGTTCACGTCCTGCCCGCCGGGATAGGTGTAGGCCGCCACCCCGAGGTCGAAATCATAGGCGCCCAAGCTGAAGGCGCGGCCCAGGCTGACGTCGAACTCGACCGTCGCGCCCTTCCCGGCCGCGTCGGTCCCGTATTCGTCGATCGTCGATGCCCAGGCGCCGGCGTAGAAGCCCGCCGATCCGGTCAGGGTCAGGCCACCCTGCACAGCCGGCTGTTCATCCGACAGCGAATAGCCGCGGAACCGGTAGTCGGACACCACCGCCAGGTCTCCGGACAGCTTGAGGTCCTGCGCCTGCGCGGCCCCGGCGACAGAGAAGGCGGCGATCGAGATCAGGGCGAGACGCAGCATGAAAAAACCTCTGGTGGAGCAAAGGTCTGTTCTGCGGAGGCAGCACTGAACATTCCGTCAAATCTACTACACTCATTTCGGGTAAGGTAGATTCAAGCCTCGGCTTTTACAGTTTGATGACCTCGCCTTGCTAGGAACGACGTCTGTTCCCCGCGTGAGTTTGATGCCCTCCAAACTTCCCCACAGCCAGAGAGCCGCGCGACGGCTCATCCTGCTTGCGATGGTGATCCTGGCGGTCGTCGTGGCCGGCGGCGTGGCGATGCTGGCCTATACAGCGGCCTCGGTCGACCAGGTCCAGGTGCAGGAAGAGCGGCTGCTGGTGGCGCGCCGGGTCGAATGGACCCTGGAGCAGATCGTCACCGACATCAGCTCCGCCAGCGTCTGGGACGACGCCTATGTGCGGCTTGGGCCCAACATCGACGAGACCTGGGCCGACGAGAACATCGGCCGCTATTACGCCCAGTACCTGCATCACGACCTCAGCCTGATCTTCGACGGCCGGGACCGGCCCATCTACGCGTGGCGCGGCGAAGGGCGCGTCGCGGCCGACCAGCTCGGCGCCTTCCCTCGCGACGTGGCGCCCCTGCTGGCGCGCCTGCGGTCCGAGGAACAGGCCCGCCGGGCGAGCAAGCCCTACGGCCTGGAGGCCGAACTGACCACCAGCGGGGTCGTCGTCTCCAGCGGCCGGTACTTCCTGGTGGGCGCCACCTCGGTGACGGCCGAGACCGCCGGCCCGGCCCAGCGTCCAGGCCCGACGCCGATCATCGTCTCCGCCCGCCGCATGGATGGCGGCTTCCTGAAGGAGATGGAAAGCAACCTGCGGGTCGTGGGCGCCAGGATCAGCCCGTCCGGCGCGGTGAAGACACGCGCCAGCACCTCCATCGTCGACGTCAACGGCTTCGTCGTCGGCGACCTGGCCTGGATTCAGAAACGGCCGGGCCTCAAGGTTCTCCGGGACGCCGCGCCCATCTTCGTCCTGGCCTTCCTGGTGCTGCTGGTGAGCGGCGGCGCCCTGGCGCTCCGCATCCGGGCGATCCTGCGCGACCTCGCCGCCGGCGACGCCGCCCTGGACCGGACCATGTCGCAACTGGTGCGCGCCCGGGATCAGGCCGACACCGCCAATATCGCCAAGTCGCAGTTCCTGGCCAATATGAGCCACGAGATCCGCACGCCCCTGAACGGCATCCTCGGCATGGCCCAGGTGATGGATCGCGATGAGCTGACCCCGGCCCAGGCCGACCGGCTGGGCGTGATCCGCGCCTCGGGCCAGACCCTGCTCGGCGTGCTGAACGACGTTCTGGACATCTCCAAGATCGAGGCCGGCCGGCTGGACGTCGACGCCCATGAGTTCGACCTGGCCGAGGCGGTGAACCAGGCCTGCGCCCCCTTCACCAACCTGGCGGCCCAGAAGGACGTCAAGCTGATCGTCGACATCGCGCCCGAGGCGCTGGGAATCTGGTGGGGCGACGGCGCCCGACTGCGCCAGGTCATCGCCAACCTGGTCTCCAACGCCATCAAGTTCACCGCCGAGGGGGTGGTGAGGGTGACCGTGGCCCCCGCCGCCCAGGGCCTGACCTTCTCCGTGCGCGACAGCGGCATCGGCATCCCTCCCGAACGCCTGGGGGAGCTGTTCCAGAAGTTCAACCAGGTGGACGCCTCCACCAGCCGCCGCTTTGGCGGCACCGGCCTGGGCCTGGCCATCTGCCGCGAGCTGGTGGAGCTGATGGGGGGCCAGATCGGCGTGACCAGCGCGGCGGGCGAAGGTTCGACCTTCAGCTTCACCCTGCCCCTCGAGAAGCGGGCGCAGGCGCGGCCGCGCGCGACCCAGACCGACGAACCCTCGGCCGAGACCTATGCGGCCAAGATCCTGGCGGCCGAGGACAACGCCACCAACCAGCTGATCCTCAAGTCCCTGCTGGAGCCCTTCGGCGTGGACCTCACCGTGGTGTCCAACGGCCGCGAGGCGGTGGACGCGGTCCAGGCCCAGGCCTTCGACCTGGTGCTGATGGACGTCCAGATGCCGGAGATGAACGGCGTGGAGGCCACCCAGGCCATCCGCCTGCTGGAGGCCGAACAGGGCCGGCCGCCCCTGCCGATCCTGGCGCTGTCGGCCAATGTCATGCGCCACCAGATCAGCGAGTACCTGGCCGCCGGCATGACCGGCTTCGTGCCCAAGCCCATCGAGGCGGCCAAGTTGTTCGCCGCCATTGACGAGGCCCTGTCGGCCCAGGCCGAGACCGCCACGGACGCAACCGCGGCGGCCTGAATCAGAAAAGGGCGCGGAGGTGACTCCGCGCCCTTGTCCGTTCGGGTGTGGGGCGGCTCAGCCGCCGCTGATCTTCTTGCCCACGAAGGCGCCCAAGGCCAGGAACAGCACAAAGCCGATCACGGCGACGAAGAAGAGCAGCTTGGCGATACCCGCCGCGGCGCCGGCCATGCCGGTGAAACCGAGGGCGCCGGCGATCAAGGCGACCACCGCGAAAATCAGGGCCCATTTCAACATGTCGAACTCCAGCCAGAGACATCCAAGGTCTTGCTGGCTCAACGCGGGCCTCGCCGTCGCGTTCCTGCCCGGATCAGGCGGCCAGTAGCGGCAGGGCTTCGGGGGGCTGCATGCGGCCGCCCACCGGCGCCATCTGCAGCCTGCAGACGCCCGGCCCGGTGACGAAGGGAACGTGGGCGGCGATGCAGGCGTCGAGTTCGAGGCGGTTGCGCACGTTGGTGACCGCCGCCCAGATCTGCTTCTTGCGATAGAGGTGAAGCCGGTCGGCGAACCGCCGCAAGGCCGCCAGCCTCACCCGCTGGTCGCCATGCGGCAGGACCAAGGTGACGCTGGTCACCGCCTGGGGCGGTAGCTTCTCGATCTCGAATCCGGGGTCCTGGGTGCGCAGGTCGATATTGGTGACATGGGGCGAGAGGGTGGCCTTGATCATCGCCAGGGCGGAGAAGGCGGGGTCTCGGGGGACGTCGTAGACGGCGGCGGCCAGCAGGCCCTTGTGGGCCACCGGCAGGGTGGCGAGCATCGTTTCATAGGCCGCGCGCCGCGAGGCGCGGATGAGATTGGAATAGCAGACGGGCAGGTAGAGCATGGCGTGGACTCCCGGCTCGGACAGAAGCCGGACCGCGGCCGCCGCGCAATCGGCGTCGAAGGCCTGGGTGTCGGCGGGCATGTGCTCGTCGCCCTCCACCAGGCTGTAGTGGGTCTTCGCCGCGCCCGGCGTCGAGCTCACCACGTCGCCGACGAACACCCCGCGCAGGGTGAAGTAGATGCCCTGGACGCCCTCGAGCTGAGGCATGGGTTGGTCGGCGGCGGCCTTGCGGTTCGCGCCGCGCGCCAGATGCAGTTCGACCCAGTTGGGCCCGACCTCCGCGCCGGCGACCGGCACGTCCTGTTCGGTGCGCCCGGGCCCGCCCTCGGTGGTCTCGACCCGCCTCAGGCGGCCCGGCGCCAGCAGGGACGGATCTAGCAGCGCCCGGCCGACGGCCGCCTCGTCCATGATGGCGAAGGCCTGGACGGCCTCCGGCGTGCCTTCGAACAGCAGCAGCCGGACATCGCCGGCCTCCCCCTCGCCGAACAGCTTGGTCTGTAGCTCTTCCCCCAGCCGGGCCAGTTCCTGGACGTCCAGCTCGTCGGCGCGAGGGTCGGTCAGCAGGAAGGAATAGTGGGTCAGGGGCGCGAACTGGCGAGGCCACTGCCAGCGACTCTCCAGGTAGATGCCGGAAAACTTGGCGACCAGGGGACCCAGGACGGCGGGGCTGAGCCCCGTCTTCTCCACGTCCACCGCCACCCTCAGACACGCTACCGCCGTCACCGCTCGAACTCCTAACCCAGGCCCCGCCTCCCAGGGGCGCTGGGAAACGTGAACAGATTGCTGCTGACAAGTTTGCGCCGCGGGCCAACCACCAAGCAGGACTTTCCTCGGTTCCCCCCGTCAGGCTATGAAGTTCGATCATGGCCAAGAACCCGGAAAGCCCGCTCGAGCCCTTCAAACGCGCCCTTGCGAACGCGGCGCGCTCCCTGGCGGAGTCGCCCGATCTGGAGATCGTCTACTCCGGCGAAGGCCCCCTGCTCAGCGGCAATCGCGCGGTCTTGCCGCACCCGCCCCGCGACCTGACGCCCCTGGACGCCGCGCGCATCCGCGGCCTGGCCGACCAGATGGCCCTGCGCATCTCCCACCACGACGCCCAGGTCCACGCCCGCACCCGCCCAGGCTCCGCCCTCGGCGCGCCGCTCTACGACGCCCTGGAGCAGGTCCGCATCGAGGCCATAGGCTCCAACGCGCTCGGTGGCGTGCGCGAGAACCTCAAGGTCGTGCACGAGCAGGCCTGGGCCAAGCGCCCCTTCAATCCCGTCGACGCCCAGGCCAATCCGCCCATGGCCGACATCGTCGCCCTGATGGCCCGAGAACGCCTGACCGGGGTCGAGTCGCCGCCGAACGCCAAGCTGCTGGTGGACATGTTCCGCGACGAGATCGAGGCCCGGGCGGGCGAGGACCTCGACAAGCTCATCGAGAAGATCGACGACCAGAAGGCCTACGCCAAGATGGCGCGCACCATCCTGCGCGACCTCTCCATGGGTGACGACCTCTCCGACGCCCCCGACCAGGCCGATCAGGACGACGAGGAAGGCGACGAGGGCGAGGCCGAGTCCTCGGAGGACGGCGGCGAGGGCGACGGCGAGGGCCAGTCCCCGCAACAGGCCTCCATGGACGACAGCGAGGCGACCCACAGCGAAAGCGAGGACGCCGACAGCCAGATGATGCAGGCCGAGGACGATCCCAACGCCGAGGACTCAGACGAACAGCCGGAGATGGGCGAGGGCGAGCAGCCGGCCCGCCCGGACATGAAGGGCGACGCCAAGACGCCGACCTACAAGGTCTTCACCACCGCCAATGACGAGGTGGTGGCCGCCGAGGAGCTGTGCGACGCCGAGGAGTTGACCCGGCTGCGGGCCTATCTCGACCAGCAGCTCGCCAGCCTGTCGAGCGTGGTCTCCCGCCTGGCCAACAAGCTGCAGCGCAAGCTGATGGCCCAGCAGAACCGCTCCTGGACCTTCGACCTGGAGGAAGGGATGCTGGACGTGGCGCGCCTGACCCGCGTCATCACCGACCCCACCGCCTCCTTGGCCTTCAAGGAAGAGGAAGACACCGAGTTCCGCGACACGGTGGTCACCATCCTGATCGACAATTCCGGCTCCATGCGGGGCCGCCCGATCATGGTGGCCGCGGTCTGCGCCGACATCCTGGCCCGCACCCTGGAACGCTGCGGCTTGAAGACCGAAATCCTCGGCTTCACCACCCGGGCCTGGAAGGGCGGCACGAGCCGCGAGGACTGGCTGAAGGCCGGCAAGCCCGCCCAGCCCGGCCGCCTGAACGACCTGCGCCACATCATCTACAAGTCCGCCGACGCCCCCTGGCGCCGCGCCCGGCGCAACCTCGGCCTGATGATGCGCGAGGGGCTGCTGAAGGAGAACATCGACGGCGAGGCCTTGATGTGGGCCCACCAGCGGCTGATCGGCCGCTCGGAGGCCCGCCGCATCCTGATGGTGATCTCCGACGGCGCGCCGGTGGACGACTCGACCCTGTCGGTGAACTCCGGCCACTATCTGGAACGCCACCTGCGCGAGGTGATCGCCGAGATTCAGGACAAGAGCCCGGTGCAGCTGATCGCCATCGGCATCGGCCACGACGTCACCCGCTACTACCGCCGCGCGGTGACCATCGTGGATGTCGAGCAACTGGCCGGCGCCATCGTCGAGCAACTGGCCGAGCTCTTCCAGGAGGAGCCGCGCAAGGCCAACCGCAAGACCGCGGGCCTGCTGCAGCCGCCGCCCAATACGCAAGGGCCTCAGGGCGGGGCGGCGCGCCGGTCCACCTTCAAGGAAGTCCGGAGGGCCGTGGCGTGAGGCGACTGATCCTGGGGGCGGCGCTCGCGGCGCTCACCGCCTGCGCCCAACCGGCCACCCTGCCCAAGGCGCCGGTGGCCGCCGGCGCCGGGATCACCCTCACCGCGACGCCCGTCGCCCTCAATCCCCAGGACCCGGCCCAGGATCGGGTCGGCGACTTCGTCTATGCCGGCGGCCTGGTGCTGTCCTCCGACCAGACCGCGCGCCTGCACGGCCTGTCGGACCTGCGGATCACCCCGGACGGCAAGCTGCTGTCCCTGAGCGACGAGGGCGACCTGCTGGAGACCCGGCTGGTGCTGGACAAGGCCGGACGCCTGACGGGCCTGGGCCCGGGCAAGCTCACCGTGCTCACCGGCCCCGACGGCAAGCCGCTGCAGGGCAAGAAGGAGGCCGACGCCGAGGGCCTGGCGGTGCTGGCCAATGGCGACCGCCTGGTGAGCTTCGAGGCCCTGGACCGCATCCTGCTCTATCCGGCCAAGGGCGGCGTGCCGCGCGTGGTTCCAGCGCCGGTCGCGACCTTCCCCTCCAACGGCGGCATGGAGGCGCTGGCCGCCGATCCCGCCGCCGGCCCCGACGCCTATGTGACGGCGGGGGAGGACTCCGGCGAGACCTGGACCTGCAAGGTCAGCAGCCCTTGCATCAAGGGCCCGACCCTGCAGAAGCCCGTCGAATTCGGCGTGGTGGCGATCAACCGGCTGGCGGGCGGCGCCACCGCCTGGCTGTTCCGTGCCTGGGACCCGCTGCAGGGCAGCCGCATCACCCTGAAGATTCTTGGCCCCGCCGGCGAGGTGGCCCGCCTGGACCTGGCCCGGCCCCTCAGCGTGGACAATATCGAAGGCGTCTCGGCGGTCCCCAACAAGGACGGCACGACCCGTTTCTACCTGATTTCCGACGACAACTTTTCAAAGTCCCAGAAGACCCTGCTGCTGGCCTTCGACTGGAAGCCGCAGAAACATTGAATTTGCGCGGGATGCGGGCGGAAAGCCGGCTCCCACCTTTTCTCATCCCACTCCCGCGAGGCGCCATTATGAGCCGCACCGAAGTCGCCCTCCCCACCCCCGAGGGCGACGGCCGCGCCTTCGTCTTCAAGCCTGACACCGGCGCCGGCCCCTGGCCCGCCGCCATCGTCCTGATGGACGCCCCGGCTATCCGCCCGGCCCTGTTCGAGATGGGCGAGCGTCTGGCCGCCGCCGGCTACTATGTCCTGCTGCCGGACCTGTTCTGGCGCGCCGGACCCTATCCGCCGGTGGACATCGTCGCGGCCCGGGCCGGCGATCCGGCGGCGGTGGAGCTGTTCGGCAAGCTGCGGGCGAGCACAGGCGTCGGACGCCAGATGACCGACGTCAAGGCCTGCCTCGACTTCATCGCGGCCGACCCGGACGCCAAGCCCGGCAAGGTGGGGGTCACCGGCTACTGCATGGGCGGCTCCATCGCCCTGCGGGCGGCCGGCACCTATCCCGACCGCATCGCCGCGGCGGCCTCCTTCCACGGCGGCAATATGGCCACCGATGACGAACGCAGCCCCCACCTGCTGGCCCCCAAGATCAAGGCCAAGGTGCTGGTGGCCGGCGCCATCGAGGACCGCAGCTTCGACGACGCCCAGAAGGCGCGGCTGGAGACCGCCCTGAGCGAGGCCGGCGTCGACGCCGAGGTTTCCATCTGGGAAGGCTGCAAGCACGGCTGGGTGCCCAGCGACATGCCGGTGCACAATCCGGCGGGCGCCGAGCGCCACTGGCGCGAACTGATCGCACTGTTCGATGAGACGCTGAAGTAGAGAACCTTTATCCGCTCGTCCCGGCGAAGGCCGGGACCCAGATACATCCACCGCTCTCCGGATTCCTGGCCCAGGTCGTGACCTACGACCTGGATCCCGGCCTTCGCCGGGACGAGCGGGTAAAAGAGAAAAAGGCCGGCGGTGACGCCGGCCTTTCTCAAATCTGGATGTCGCTTGCGCCTAGGCGGCGGCGGCCGGCGCTTGCGCGGCCAGCTTGGCCTTCAGCTGGCGCTTGATCTTCAGGGCGCGGGGCGAGAGCTGCTCGTCCTTGGCCTTGACCAGGAAGACGTCCAGGCCGCCGCGGAAGTCCAGGGTGCGGCGGGCCGCGTTGGAGATCCGCAGCTTGAAGGTCTGACCCAGCGCGTCCGACTGCAGGCTGGCGGGCGCCAGGGCCGGCAGGAAGCGGCGCTTCGTCTTGATATTCGAGTGGCTCACATTGTGGCCGACCATGGGGCCGATACCGGTGAGTTCGCAACGACGCGACATGGCTTAAGACCTAAGCGAGAAAAGAGTGACGGCGAGCGGACCCGCGCGAGAGCGGGCGATATAGTCGAAGGGAAGCGGCGGCGTCAAGGCGGAGCCGCCTTTCGGGCTGCTTCATTCCACTTTCCTACCACAACCCCCCACCGACCTCGCTTCGATCGCCTTGTGTCCGCAAGTCCTTGGGATACAATACCTTGTAGGGAACAAACACTGAATCGGGCGGAGTCGCCGATTCGGTCCTGATTCGTTGCGGGCGCGTTCCGACAGTTCCCCTTGCTCATTAACTTCGCCCCCATCCGCGCCAGTGGCGGGGAGTTTCCCCTTCCCCTAGCCTGGGCTGCAAATCACCCGCATGGGTGGCTCGGATTTCGGTTTGGGAGGGGAATTCCACATGACGACGATGCGATCGGGCCTGCTGTGCGTCAGCGCCCTGGGGAGCCTCCTGGCCTTCAGCGCCACCCCGGTCCTGGCCCAGGACGCCGAGGTCTCCGAGATCGTGGTCACCGGCAGCCGCATCGCGCGCAAGGACTACGTCTCCGAAAGCCCCATCGTCACGGTGGGCGCAGACCAGATCGCGGCCGTGGGCATGGTGACGATCGAGAACACCCTCAACCAGCTGCCCCAGTTCACGCCGTCGAACGGGGCCGGCACCAACACCACCAACTTCGTCACCACCCCTGGCCAGGCCTACGCTAACCTGCGGGGCCTGGGGCCCACCCGAACCCTGGTGCTGATCGACGGCCGCCGGGTGGTGGCCGGCAACCCCAACGCCGTGGTGGACCTCAACACCGTCCCGACCTTCCTGGTGGACAGCGTGGAGACCATCACCGGGGGCGCCTCGGCGGTCTATGGCTCGGACGCCATCGCCGGCGTGGTGAACTTCAAGCTGAAGCGCAATTTCGAGGGCTTCCAGGTCGACGCCCAGTTCGGGGCCGCCAGCCGCAACGACGCCGGCCAGACGACGGTCTCCGCCGGCTGGGGCCACAGCCTCGCCGACGGCCGGGGAAATCTCGCGGCGGCCATCACCTATGACAAGCGCGAGGGCCTGCTGGCCGCCGACCGCGACTGGGCGGCCGTGGGCTATTCGATCCTCACCACCGGCCTGACGCCCTCGGGCGCCGCCACCATCCCCGACGGGCGCTTCGACCCGACCTCCAACGCCGGCGGCGCGGCCAACCTGCCCAGCCAGGCGGCGATGAACGGGGTGTTCGGCGCCTATGGCTTCGCGCCCGGGACCGTGGCGCGCGGCGCCAGCCTCAGCTTCAACGCCGACGGGACCCTGTTCTCCACCGCCCCGGTCAACAACTACAAGGGCGCCCGCGACCCCGGCTTCTCGGCCACCAGCTACACCTTCAACAGCGCCGCCTACCGCTACCTGAACCTGCCCCTGGAGCGCTGGAGCCTCTACGCCACCGGCCGCTACGACCTGAGCGACGCTGTGGAGGCCTATGGGACGGCCAGCTACACCACCTATGACGTCTCGCGGCAGCTTGGCCCCGCGTCGGCCAGCGACGGGGCCTTCCCCGGCCCCGACATCGTGGTCCCGGTGACCAACCCCTACATCCCGACCGACCTGCGCACCCTGCTGGCCTCGCGGGCCAATCCGACCGCGGACTTCTATCCGCGTCGGGCCTTCACCGAGGTGGGGGGCCGGCTCTCCAACAACACCTATGAGACCCTTCAGCTGGTGGGCGGCCTCCGTGGAGCCCTACTGATCAAAGACTGGAAATGGGACCTCTACGCCAGCTATGGCCAGATGGACCACACCGAGCACCAGTTCGGCAATGTCAGCCGGGCGGCCATGCGCACCCTGACCTTCGCCGTCGACGGCGGGGCGGCCCTCTGCGGCGGCTTCAACATCTTCGGGGCCGGCAAGGTCAGCCCCGGCTGCGCGGCCTATATCGCCCGCGAGGTCACCAATTCCACCACCATCAAGCAGACGGTCGTCGAGGGCTACGCCACCGGCAGCCTGATCGACCTGCCCGCGGGAGCGCTGAAGTTCTCGGCCGGCGC
Organism: Pseudomonadota bacterium; assembly: GCA_040388315.1. Taxonomy (GTDB): domain Bacteria; phylum Pseudomonadota; class Alphaproteobacteria; order Caulobacterales; family Caulobacteraceae; genus Phenylobacterium. The sequence continues at coordinate 58,296 of JAZKBZ010000001.1, forward strand.
CCAGTACCGCAGGGACGACTTCGACTATGCCCCCGACGTCCTGCTGCAGGGCCCCGACATCGTCGGCTTCAACCCGGCGGTCCCGGTCAGCGGGGATATCACCTCCAAGGAGATCTATGCCGAGCTGCTGGTCCCGATCCTGGCCGAGCTGCCGCTGATCGAGAGCCTGGACGTCACCCTGGGGGGCCGGGTGGCCGACTATTCCACCACCGGCCAGGTCAGCGCCTACAAGGCCGACCTCACCTGGAAACCGGTTTCCAGCCTGCTGGTGCGCGGCGGCTATCAGCGGGCGGTCCGCGCCCCCAACATCGCCGAGCTGTTCTCGCCCCGGTCCCTGGGTTTCGTCGGCGTCGGCACGCCGGGCGCGGGGACCACGGCCGGGGATCCCTGCGACGTGCGCTCCTCCTTCCGCACCGGCGCCAACGCCGCGGCGGTGAAGACCCTCTGCCTGGCGCAGGGCGTGCCCACGGCGATCATCGACAGCTTCAACCAGGCCTCCACCCAGGTGGAGATCACCGGCGGCGGCAATCCCAACCTCACCGAGGAGACCGCCGACAGCGTCACCGCCGGGATCGTCTGGTCGCCGGCGGTAGACGCCCGCTTCCTGCGCCGGTTCAGCGTCAGCCTGGACTATTACAGGATCGAGGCAGTCGACGTTGTGGGGACCATCGGGGTCCCGACCATCCTGTCCTCCTGCTTCAACGCCGACGGCTCCAACCCGACGCTCACCAACGCCAACTTCTACTGCCAGCAGTTCACGCGCCTGGCCTCGGGCAATATCACCGGCGTGGCCCAGACCCAGGTGAACCTGGCCTCGGTGAAGACCGCTGGCCTCGACGCCCAGATGGATTGGGGCTTCGACCTCGCCGATCTCGGCCTCCCGGAGAGCACCGGGGCGCTGGCCTTCAACCTAGTGGTCACCAAGCTCGACAGCTTCGAGCGTCAGGCGAGGCCGGGCGCGGCCTTCGTCGACTATGCCGGGACCATCGGCGCCGATCTCTCCGGCGGCGCCCTGCCGGAATGGAAGTCGGTGCTGGCCGCCACCTGGAGCGTCGGCCCCGTGAAGACCACCCTGCGCTGGCGGCATATCGGCGCCATGACCGACGCCCGCAGCGTGCCGACCTTCAGCGCCACGGCGGTCAATACGCCGAGCTACGACGTCTACGACCTGTCGGGCTCGTGGAAGATCGACGACCGAGTCACCCTGCGGGCCGGGGTCAACAATATCGGCGACAAGGACCCGCCCTACTTCACCAGCTACCCCAACTCCAACACCGACCCCTCCAGCTTCGACGTCCTGGGCCGCCGGTTCTTCGTGGGGATCAACGCGCGGTTCTAGGCGCTCTCCGCCAGCTTCAGGTGCTGGATCAGCATGATGGTCTTGGCGTCGACGATGACGCCCTCGGCCACCAGGGCCAGCGCGCGGTCCAGGGGCATCTCCAGGACCTCGATGTCCTCGCCCTCCTCGGCGTGGCCACCGCCCGCGCCGACCTTGTCGGCCGGCGAATAGCGGGCGGTGAAGAAGCTGAGCTGCTCGGTGACGCTGCCGGGGCTCATATAGACCTTGAAGACCGGGGTGACGGCTGAGAACCGGTAGCCCAGCTCCTCCTCGGCCTCGCGCCTGATGGCGGTCTCCGGATCGTCGGCGTCCAGCAGGCCGGCGGTGGCCTCAATCAGCGGCTCCGGATGGCCGGTGACATAGGCCGGGATGCGGAACTGGCGGGTCAGCAGCACGGTCCCGCGTTCGGGGTCGTAGGGCAGGATCACTGCACCGTCGCCGCGGTCATAGGTCTGGCGCACCTGGGTCTCCCAGGTCCCGTCGCGGCGGCGATAGTCGAAGGTCACCCGCTTCAGGGTCGCCCACTCGTCGGAGAGGGTGTGGAAGGCGAGGTTGCGGACCTGGTCGCTCATCTGGTCTCCGTGGGGGGCCAGGCCTTGGGCGCCCCGCTCACCCCACGGTGGCATGGGCCGGCGTGACGGCCAAGGCCGCCCAGAGAGGGCCGCGCCTCAGAAGAACGGGCTGAGGGGCTCGCCGTCCTCGGCCGACAGCATCAGGCTGGCGACGTCCGGCGTCAGGGCCGGGAGCTGCTCGGCGCTGACCCAGGCCATGAAGCGCGGATTGGCCACCGGGCCGGTGTCGAAGCCGGGGCCGCCGGCCAGCCGGAAATCGGCCGGGCCGCACCAGTCCCAGGCCCGCTCGCCCTTGCGCGCCGCGACGCCCGCGAAGACCAGGGCGTCCCCGAGGTCGCGACTCTCGTTGAGGGTGACGCGGGCCAGGGTCCTGCCGAAGCGGTCATGGCCTTCGCGCACCAGCTCGATGCGGGCGGCGTGGGCCACCAGGTCCTGCGCCTTGGCGGCGGCCTGGACCCCCAGGGCCCCCTCGCCCCAGCAGCGCGCCTCTGGCGGCAGTTCCGGGGCGTCGATGTTGGCCAAGCGCACCCCCTCACCGTCCACCACCAGGGTGTCGCCGTCCAGCACGCGCACGACCGCGTGCGCCCGCGCGTCATGCGGGGGCGAGGCGGGAACGGCGGAGCAGCCGCAGACGGACGCTGCGGCGAGCAGGATGAGGTGGCGCATGAACATTGGAATGGGGCTCCCCGCCCCGGACGGGCTTCATAGGCCTTCGCGTGGGCCGAGCCAGCCCCCTGCAACGCCAGATCGGTCTTTTCACGGACAGTGAGGCCTGGGCGCTACAGGGTGAAGCTTGCCATGCCCGCGGACTGCGCATATTGATAACTGACCAGTCAGTTATTAGTGAGCGCCGATGCTCCCCACCCTTCCCGCCGGCCAGCCCAAGTTCCGACGCCGCAAGGCCGACCGCCCCGACGAGATCATCGCCGCGGCCTTCGAGGTGTTCGCAGAGAAGGGGTTCGCCGCCGCCCGCCTGGACGACATCGCCGCCCGGGCCGGTGTCTCCAAGGGGGCGATCTATCTCTACTTCGCCACCAAGGAGGACATCTTCCGCGCCGTGGTGGACCAGGGGGTCGCCCCCAACCTGGCCCACATCCAGGCCCTGGCCGGCGCGCCCAACTTTCCCGACACCCTGCGCGGCGCCGTGGGCCTCATCGCCCATCTGGCCGGCGCCACGCCGCTCGGGGGCATCGTGAAGATGGTCATCGGCGAGGCCCGGAACTTCCCGGAGCTGGCCAGGGTCTGGCACGACCGGCTGATCGTCCCGGCCCTGGGGGGCCTGACCGCCGCCATCGCCGCGGCCCAGGATCGCGGCGAGATCCGCCCCGGCGACCCGCGCCACTACGCCGTCTCCCTGATCTCTCCCCTGCTGGTGGGGGTGATCTGGCGCGAAACCTTCCTGCCCATTGGGGCCGAGCCCTTCGACCTGCCCGCCCTGGCCACCCAACACGTCGAGACCCTGCTGCGGGGAATGGTCCCATGAAACAACGCCTTCTCGTCATCGTCCTGCTAATGGCCGCCGCGGCCATGGTCGGCGCGCTGTTCCTGGCGCCGCGCCTGAACCGCACGACTGTCCTCTCGGGCTATGTGGAGGGCGAGCCGCTCTATCTGGCCGCGCCGGTCTCGGGCGCCGTGGCCGAGATCCGGGTCCAGCGCGGCGACCGGGTGAAGGCCGGCGACCGCCTCTTCGTCGTCGACCCCAAGCAGCTCACCGCCCAGCGGGAGCAGGCTCAGGCCGAGGTGGGCGCCGCGGAAGCCCAGGCCCAGGACGCCCGCAAGGGGCTGCGCCCCCTCGAACTGGCCGTCTATGACGCCAATATCGCCGCCGCCGAGGCCCGGGCCCGCGACGCCGCGGCCGACATGCGCCGGGTCCAGCCCCTGGTGCGCCGGGGCATCTATGCGCCCGCCCGCCTGGACGACGTCCGCGCCGCCCTGCAAACCGCCAACGCCCAGCTGGTCGCCGCCCGCCGGCAGAGGGACGCCGCCGCCCTGGGCGCGCGCGAGGGCCAGGTCCAGGCCGCCGACAGCCGGGTGGCCCAGGCCCAGGCCGGCCTTTCGGCCGCCGAGGCCCGCCTCTCCGACCTCGCCCCCGTCGCCCCTTCCGACGCGCGGGTGGAGGACGTCTTCTTCCAGAAGGGCGAGTGGGCCGGCGCCAATCAGCCGGTCCTGTCCCTGCTGCCCGACGACCGCATCAAGCTGCGCTTCTTCGTCCCCGAGCGGAGTCTCTCCGCCTACCGCATCGGCGCGACCGTGCGCTTCGCCTGCGATGGCTGCGCCAAGGACCTGAGCGCCAGGATCACCTTCGTCAGCCCGCGTCCGGAATTCACCCCGCCGGTGATCTACAGTCGCGAGGCCCGCGACCGGCTGGTCTACATGGTGGAGGCCCGTCCCTCGGCCCGGCTCAATCCCGGCCAGCCGGTGGACGTGACGCCCCTGGGGTCGGCCCGGTGACGCTGGCCATCGACGTCCATGGGCTCAACAAGAGCTTCGGCGACAAGCACGTCGTCCAGGACGTCTCCATCCAGGTGGAGCACGGGCGGATCTGCGGCTTCCTGGGTCCCAACGGCTCGGGCAAGACCACCACCCTGCGCATGCTCTGCGGCCTGCTCACCCCTGACAGCGGCGCGGGGACCTGTCTGGGCCTGGACATCATCGGCCAGGCCATCGCCATCAAGCGCCAGACCGGTTACATGACCCAGAAGTTCTCGCTCTATGAGGACCTGACCCTGGAGGAGAACCTGATGTTCTCCGCCCGGGTCCATGAGCTGGACCACCGCAAGGAGCGGGTGATCCACGCCCTGGAGCGCCTCGGCCTGGTGGAGCGACGCGGCCAGCTGGCGGGAACGCTGTCGGGCGGCTGGAAGCAGCGGCTGGCCCTGGCCACCGCCACCCTGCACGAGCCCAAGCTGCTGCTGCTGGACGAACCCACCGCCGGGGTCGACCCCAAGGCCCGCCGCACCTTCTGGGACGAGATCCACGCCCTCTCCGCCGAGGGTCTGACCGTGCTGGTCTCCACCCACTACATGGACGAGGCCGAGCGCTGCCACGAGATCGCCTACATCGCCTATGGCCGGCTGATCGCCCGCGGCACGGCCGAGGCGGTGGTCGCCCGCTCCAACCTGGTGACCTTTAACGGCGAAGGCCCGGGCATCGACCGACTGTCGCCGGAGCTGGCCGCCCGCCCCGGGGTGGAGATGGCCGCCCCCTTCGGCGCCGCCCTGCACGTCAGCGGCTCCGACCGCGCCGCCCTGGAGGCCGCCATCGCCCCCTATCGCCGCGAACCGTTCCGCTGGACCGAGGTCGACCCCACCCTGGAGGACGTCTTCATCCAGCTGATGGAAGGCGCGGAGGACAATTTCCGATGAACGGCTTTTCGGCGACCCGGGTCTGGGCGGTGCTGATCAAGGAGTTCAAGCAGCTCACCCGCGATCGCCTGACCTACGCCATGATCCTGGCCCTGCCGGTGATCCAGCTGCTGCTGTTCGGCTACGCCATCAATTCCGAGCCCCGCCACCTGCCCACCGCCGTCCTGGTGCAGGAAGACTCGGTGTTCGCCCGCTCGATCCTGACCAGCCTGAAGAACAGCGCCTATTTCGACCTCACAGCCCAGGCCCGCACGCCGGCCGAGCTGGACGAGATGATCCGCCGCGGCGATGTCCAGTTCGCCATCACCATCCCCGGCGACTTCACCCGCCGCGTGGCCCGCGGCGACAAGGCCCAGATCCTGGTGGAGGCCGACGCCACCGATCCCTCGGCCACCGGCGGCGCCGTGGCGGCGCTCTCGGCCCTGCCCGCCCAGGCGCTCGGCGCCGACCTCAAGGGCGCCCTGGCCGCCAAGGGCCGCAGCCAGCCGGCCTTCGAGGTCGTCATCCACCGCCGCTACAATCCCGAGGCGGTCACCGCCTACAATATCGTGCCGGGCCTGCTGGGGGTGATCCTCTCCATGACCCTGGTCATGATGACCTCGCTCAGCGTCACCCGCGAGACCGAGCGGGGCACCATGGAAAGCCTGCTGGCCACGCCTGTCGAACCGATTGAGGTGATGATTGGAAAACTGGCCCCCTATGTCCTGGTCGGGGTGGCCCAGGCGGTGATCATCCTGGTCATCGCCAAGCTGCTGTTCCACGTGCCGATGATGGGGGGCTGGATCGGCCTGACCCTGGGAGTGACCCTGTTCATCGTGGGCTCCCTGGCGCTTGGCTTCCTGATCTCCACGGCGGCGCGGTCGCAGCTCCAGGCCATGCAGATGAGCTTCTTCTACATCATGCCCTCGATCCTGCTCTCGGGCTTCATGTTCCCCTTCCGGGGCATGCCCGCCTGGGCCCAGGCCATCGGCCAGGTGATCCCGGTCACCCACTTCCTGCGGGTGGTCCGCGGCGCCCTGCTCAAGGGCCAGAGCCTCACCGACATGTGGCGCGAGCTGCTGGCCCTGCTGGCCTTCGTCTGCGTGGTCACGGCGCTGGCCATGGCGCGGTACCGGCGGACGCTGGACTGAAAGTCGTGAGAATTACGACGAATTAACGCCCCCTCGCGCCCCGTCCGGCGTAACAGCGCTCAAGCCTGTTACACACGCCCCGGGGGGAATCCATCATGCAAAACCGTCGCGAACTCTTCTCGACCGCGGCCGCCTTCGGGCTGGCCGCCGCCCTGCCGCGCATGGCGCGGGCCGCCACCGCCCCGGCTCCCACCGGCGAGGCGGCCCGGATGTACGCCTGGTTCGACAAGTCCATGGCCGAGAGCTTCCGCCGCTCGCCGGAGCTGCCGACCTATCTGGGCGTCGACAAGGGCGAGCTGGCCTGGACCAAGTCCTACCTGTCGGACTACTCCCGCGCCGCCCTGGCCGAGAACAAGGCCAACACCGCCCGGGACCTGAAGGACCTGCGCGCCATCGACCGCAAACAGCTCACCGGCATGGACGCGGTGAACTACGACACG
>JAZKBZ010000002.1:0-3054 GCA_040388315.1 Pseudomonadota bacterium
AGTCAGCCGACCCGGACTATACGGTCGGCCTCAAGGGCAAGCGGATCTCGGACGGCCAGTTCTTCATCACCAACATGGAGCGCGGGCGCTGGTCGCCTGGCCGCGTCGCCACCACCGTCAAGAACACGGCCACGCAAGACGGGCGGGTCTGCAATATCCGCATGGCCCAGGATCCAGGCCAGGCCGGGAAGCAACAGGCCGCCTTCTACATGACCTATCTGGCCGGCTGGCCGCTGAACATCGTGCCGGTCGCGGGATCCGGCGATAAGGAGGCGCGCGCGCGCCCGGCGGCGGCCCAGGCCGAGTTCGGCTTCATCAACATCGTCCGGGGCGACTGGAACGAAGAATTCTTCAACGAGGTCTGTTCCTTCCCCGCGTCCCGCCACGATGATATCACCGACGCGCTCTCCGATCTGATCGATGAGCTTTCGAACCACTCGACCTTCTCCTACGACAACGTGATGTAAAGGCCGCGCCCATGAAGCTCCGACTCGGGGACACCCTGCAGAACCTGGTGTCCAGCCTGGGCGTCTTCGGCAGGGATAAGGCCGCCAGCGCCACCTTCGTCTTCGGTGAGCTATCCGAGCAGGATCTGATCGCGGCCTACCGCGGCGACTGGATCGCCCGGAAGCTGATCGACATCCCCGCCTTCGACATGACGCGGGAGTGGCGCTATTGGCAGGCCAAGCCCGAGCAGATCACGAAGCTGGAGGCCGAGGAAAAGCGGCTCCAGGTCCGCGCCAAGGTCCACAAGGCCATCCTGTGGTCGCGCCTCTTCGGCGGCGCCGCGCTGATCATGGAAGACGGCGGCCAGGATCTGAGCCAGCCCCTGGCGGTCAAGGGCGTCGGGGATCTCAAGAACGTCATCGTGGTCAGCCGCTACAAGCTGAAAGCCGGCGACATGCAGATGGATCCCATGCTGCCGGGCTACGATGAGCCGGTCTTCTGGAACCTGACCAGCGGCGAGCGCGGATCGGTCCAGGTCCACCCGTCCCGCGTCATCCCCTTCATCGGCAACGCCGTCCCCAACGCCGGCGAAGGCGTTGCGCTATCCCGAGGCGAGCGCGTCTGGGGCGATAGCGTGCTGCAGGCGGTGGTCGATGCGGTGCAACAGGCCTCGATGGCCCACCAGGGCGTCGCCAGCCTTCTCCAGGAAGCCAAGGTCAACGTCATCAAGACGAAGAACCTGATGGCCCGCGTGGCGACGAAGGAATACGCCGAGCAGACGACCGCCCGCTTCCAACTGGCCGCGACGCTCCAATCGATCAACAACGTCCTGCTCCTGGATAGCGAGGAAGAGTGGGAACAGAAGCAGATCCGCTTCGCCCAACTGCCCGAGGTCGTCCAGACCTTCATGGCCGCGGTCTGCGCCGCCGCCGATGTGCCGGCCACGCGCTTCCTGGGCCAGGCGCCGAAGGGCTTGAACGCCACCGGCGACGGCGATCTCCAGAATTATTACGACATGATCAAGTCGAAGCAGGCGGTCGATATCGATCCCCTGCTGGGCCGCCTGGACACGCTGCTGGTCATCAGCACCTTGGGCGCCGAAGATCCCGACATCCACTCGAAGTGGGCGCCGCTGTGGCAACTGTCGGACACCGACAAGGCCACCAACGCGCTGAACCGCGCCAACGCCGTGAAGATCGAAATGGAGGCCGGCGTCATCCCCCGCGCCGCCCTGGCGAAGGGCTATCAGAACCTGCTGATCGAACAGGGCGTGTATCCGGGCCTGGAGCAGGCCATCAAGGACGCCGAGGCCGGGCGGCTGCTGCCCTTCGAGGAACCGGAAGATCCGAACGCCGAAGACCCGGATCTGGTCACGCCGGCGAATGAGAACACGCCAGCCGGCAAGGCGAAGAAGAAGGCCGCCGGATCCCCCGCGCATGAGATCCAGGTGGCCGGCCCTGGCGGCCTGACCATCAAGGCGAAGGTGAAGGCCACCGACCGCATGGTGCGCGATGCCGCGCCGCGCTCGCTCTACATCCGCCGGGATGTCGTTAACTATCGGGATCTGCTGGCCTGGGCGCGCGATGTCGGCCTGCCGAATGTCGTCCCCGGCGCCTCGATGCACGTCACGCTGATCTACTCGAAGAAGGCCGTCGACTGGATGAAGATCACCGGCGACTGGAACAGCGACGCGCAGGGCCGGATGCGGATCCCGCCGGGCGGCGCGCGCCTCCTGGAGCGCATGGGGCCGGGTGGCCGCTGCGTCGTCCTGGAATTCACCCACGATGCCCTGGTCTGGCGCAACGAACAGATCCTCCGCGCCGGCGCGCAATCGAAGTGGCCGGAATATCGCCCGCACATCGCCCTGTCGTGGGATGTCCCCGAGTCCTTCGCCCTGGAAAAGCTGGAGCCATATCGCGGTCGGCTGGTCCTTGGCCCCGAGATCTTCGAGGAGATCATCGAAGACTGGGTGGAGCAGAACCAGGGCGGTTGACCTTGGCCGCGGGCGGCGCCAACGTCGCCTTCTTCGGAAGGACAGCCCCCCTGATCTCCGAACAGTTGCGTACTTATCGCCCGCCAGGAGTCGCTACCTGGCGGGCGATTTGCGTTTGAGTGGGAGCGGCGCCTTCGATCCCTGTCTCGGCTTGGGGACGATAGGCGTCCTATCGAGGTGGATGCTGCTTCCGGCGACCTGAGGCCTATCAGGCTATCCAGCCAGCCCCGGCTGGAGTCCGCTGCAGCGATGCTTCGGAGGGCCGGCGACCCATTCGCACTTGAGGCCCGCGCCTGGGGATAGGTGCGGGCCTCTTGCGTTTAGTGGGAGAAGATCGCGGTTCGAGTCCGCATCCTGGAGGCATCCAGGCCTAGCTCAATCGGTAGAGCGCTCCATTGGGACGGTCGCAGGTTCAAGTCCTGCAGGATCCCCTGGCCTGAATAAAGCGGGGGGAGCCTTAGCTCAATTGGTAGAGCATTCCCTACCGGAAGGGCGTCGCTGGTGCACCGGCGGCGCCCTTTTGCTTGACCGATTTGCCGCCGGCGCGCGTTATCCCGATCAGACCGGAGCCGAACCATGTCCCTTTCGACCATCCTGATCATCCTCATCGTCCT
>JAZKBZ010000003.1:0-28492 GCA_040388315.1 Pseudomonadota bacterium
TGCTCCCGCCCGATAGATCACGTCACGGTTCCACCACTCCCTGAAGTGTATGCGCCGCGTAGAAATGCAATTATCGTAAAAGACTGGCCAGAAACTAGCGCTAGGCTCCGAGGTGTTGTCGATCTTGGCACCGATTAGAAGCATCTCTGGCGCGATATTGGTCGGGCTGAACTCGAAGTACGGCGCACTGAAACGACGTTCTCCACGAAGTCTGACGGCAACTGAATTGGATGTAAGAATTTTCGCGACTTCGTTCGCCATGGAATAAGCTGTGCCGTGACGCCCCGTGTCAAAAGCCTCGGTGAGGACCTTCAGCGTTTCAAGGCTCTCCCGGATCGCGGTCTCGGCGGCAGCGTCTGTGACCCTCACTCGACCCTCGGAAGAATGCTTGCGACCGGTCATCGGTGGGTTTCCATTTGAATTCCGGCGACAGTGCGCTGAACTGACTTAGCCAGAACTGCTGGCGCTGTGGGGTTGATTTCGACCGCCTATCCTCAGACTGGACGCTGAGTTCAGTATGCTTGGCAACATCCCCGGGTCCGGGTGCTCCTGGGCAAATACCCCACCCCACCAACCCTTGACGCCACGTCGCCCCGTCCCGCAAATGGCCCCCCATAAAACCAAACACATGTTTTAACGGGAGACGACCATGGGTGAGCTGTTCGATCTGGCGGGCAAGGTCGCCGTCATCACCGGGTCCTCGCGCGGGATCGGCAAGGCCATCGCCCAGCGGATGGCCGAGCACGGCGCCAAGGTCACCATCTCCTCGCGCAAGGCCGGCCCCTGCGAGGAGGTCGCCGCCGAGATCAACGCCAAGCATCCCGGGGCCGCCATCGCCGTGCCCGCCAACATTTCCTCGAAGGAGGATCTCCAGCGGCTGGTGGACGAGACCCGCAAGGCCTTCGGCAAGATCGACATCGTGGTCTGCAACGCCGCGTCGAACCCCTATTACGGGCCGATGAGCGGCATCTCCGACGAGCAGTTCCGCAAGATCCTCGAGAACAACATCATCGCCAACAACTGGCTGATCAACATGACGGCCGAGGAGATGAAGGCCAACAAGGACGGGGCGATCATCATCATCTCGTCGATCGGCGGCCTGCGCGGCACCTCGGTGATCGGCGCCTACGCCATCTCCAAGGCCGCCGACATGCAGCTGGCCCGCAACCTCGCCCAGGAGCTGTCGCCCCACAATATCCGGGTCAACTGCATCGCGCCGGGCCTGGTGAAGACCGACTTCGCCAAGGCCCTGTGGGACACCCCGGCCGGCGAGGCCCGCGCCAGCTCCGGCACCCCCCTGCGCCGCCTGGGCGAACCCGACGACATCGCCGGCGCCGCGGTCTTCCTGGCCTCCAAGGCCGGCTCCTGGATGACCGGCCAGACCGTGGTCATCGACGGCGGGTCGACCAGCTGAGGACGCCGTCCCCCACCATCGTCATCCCCACACCACAATCGTCATCCCCGGGCTTGTCCCGGGGACCCATGATCTCCGCGTGACGCCAGATATCGCCAACCTCGCGGCCGCGAGCAGCCTCCGCCACGGAGATCATGGGTGGCCGGGACAAGCCCGGCCATGACGATCAGAGAGGAGGGGGCGGCTCCCGACTTTCAATTCGGCCCCGCCTCGGCCGCCGACCTCGAGATCCTCGTGGCGCTCAAGATCGCCGCCATGCGCGAGAGCCTGGAGGCGGTGGGCCGCTTCACCCCGCGGCGCGCCCGGGCCCGCTTCGTCGAGGGCTTCCGGCCCGAACACACCCGCCTGATCCATGTTGGCGAGGCCTTCGCCGGCTGCGTCGCCTTCGGCCCCCGCGAGGGCGCGTGGGAGATCGAGCACTTCTACCTCGATCCCGCCTTCCAGGGCGCGGGCCTGGGCGCCGCCGTCATGGCCGCCCTGCTCTCCGAGGCCGACGCCGCGCGCCGCCCGGTGGTCCTCACCGTCCTGCGGGGCAGCCCCGCCAACCGCTTCTACGCCCGCTTCGGCTTTGAGGAAGTGGGCCGCGAGGGCGTCGACATCTTCTACCGGCGGGCGGTCGCCTAACCCCACCACGTCATCCCGGCCGCAGCGAAGCGGAGAGCCGGGACCCAGGGGCCGCGATCAATCCCCCTGGGTCCCGGGTCTCCCCTGCGGGTCGCCCGGGATGACGGAGGATGGCGCGGGGCGGCGTGCGCATCGGACCGCCCTCCCCATCCTTGCGCCCTCCGGCCCCCCGCGCGATCCTCGCCCAAAAGGGAAGCGCGCCATGGATCCATTCACCCACGCCTGGGAGCACCTGACCGTCCGCCGCGCCGGCGTGGTCGCCGAGGTGGCCCTGAACCGGCCCGCCGCCCGCAATGCGCTCAACGCCGCCCTGATGGAGGAGCTCACCGCCTTTGCGCGCGCCGTGCGCCGGCGCAGCGACCTCACCGCCATCATCCTCACCGGGGCGGAGACCTATTTCTCCGCCGGCGCCGACCTCGCCGCCCAGGGGGAGCGACGCAAGCCCACCCTGCTGGAGACCCGCGAGGCGGGGATGGCCGGCCCCGACATGTGCGAGGCCTGGGAGGCCATCGAGGCGGTGACGATCGTGGCCATCGAGGGCTTCTGCATCGGCGGCGGCTGCGCCCTGGCCGTGGCCTGCGACTTCCGGATCATGGGCGCCGGCGCCTATCTGCGGCTGCCGGAGGTTCCGCTCGGCATCAATATGAGCTGGCGCAGCCTGCCGCGCATCACCGCCCTGGTGGGCCCGGCCCGGGCCAAGCGCTTCGTGATGTTCGGCGAGGCCACTGACGCTCAGGCCTGCCTCGACTGGGGCTTCTGCGACGAGGTGGCGCCGGCCGGGGGGGCCCTGGCCGCGGCCCGGACCTGGGCCGCCAAGCTCGCCGCCCTGCCGCCCCTGCCGGTGCGCATGACCAAGGAGGCCGTCAACGCCGCCGTCGCCGGGGGCGCTCACGCCGCCACCTTCATGGACCGCGACCAGTACCTGCTCACCAGCCGCTCGGCCGACTTCCGCGAGGGCGTCGCCGCCTTCTTCGAAAAGCGCCCGGGCCGCTTCCAGGGAGATTGAGCGGGCGGCTCCACCTGCCGAGGCCGGGGGCTAAGGCGTCGCCCGCCGCCGCACCAGCGCCCAGAACACCAGCCCCACCAGCACCGTGAACCCCATCCGCAGCAGGTCCTCGTGCAGCTGCGACACGGTGAGCTGCAGGTTGCTCACCACGCCCTCCTCGATGGAGTTCCCCGCCCCGTGGGCGACCGCCGCGGCCCAGAAGCTGCCGGACTTCAGGGTCAGCCAGCCGAGGAAGAAGGACACCGCCACCAGTTCGATGGGGAAGATCACCAGGGCGCCCAGCACCGGATGCTGCGGGAAGTTGTAGCCCGCCAGCAGGGAGGGCAGGTGCCAGAGGGACCAGATCAGGCCCAGCAGGGCGATCCCCCGCACGGTCCCCAGCCGCGCGATCAGCTGGCCCTGCAGCAGGCCACGCCAGCCCGCCTCCTCGCCCATGGCTGCCAGGCCGTTCATGACCGCGAAGGCCGCGCCGGTGGCCGCCACATTGGCCAGGAACATCGGCCAGGCCTGGGCGCCCTTGCCCAGCAGCCAGGGGCCGCCCGAGATGGTCACCCCGGTTCTCGCGAAGTCGAACCAGCCCGAGTTCCCCCAGCCCGCGGCCTCCACAGCCGCCACCACGCCAAAGGCGATCAGGGTGGGGATCAGGACGGCGACCAGCATCAGGGGAAGCATCCGCCAGGACGGCTTCCAGGCGAACGCCTTGCGGGCGCTCTGGTCGAACCGCACGAAGGTCAGGGTGACCAGGGCCGGGACGAACATCGTCGCCAGCAGCCAGGGCGCCGCCTCGGGCGACTCCAGGTTGCCCACCCTGGCGATGACCGCGAATTGCAGGCTCCAGCTCAGGGCGAAGATCAGGGCCACATAGGCCGCGAGCTTGCGTCGGCTCATCGCGCGGCCCCTTCCAGGGTGGTGGCGGGCCGATCGCGGGCGATGCGGCGCAGGGCGCCCACCAGGATCAGCCGCACCGCCAGCCAGGCCAGGACCAGGCTCAGCGCCGCCAGCGGGAAGATCCAGACTCCCAGCAGTTCGCGGGCGCTGGCGGGATCGTCGATGATCCCGATGAAGAAGCCGGCGCGCCCCGACCACAGGCCGGCATGGGTGGGGTCGATCACCTTGTAGATCGCCGTCGTCGCCACCAGGAAGGCGCCGGCGCTCAGCAGGCAGGCCGCCGCCACCGCGCCGAAGGCCAGCAGGCTGCGGTGCGCCCGGCGCAGGATGGCGGCGGCCAGGTCCCCGGAGCGCTGCGAGCCCAGGGCGCCCGACAGCTCGAAGTCGTCCAGGAACCGGCGCCCATAGGCCTCCGGTGTCCCGAACCCCGCCAGGATCTCGGTCGGCGCCTGTCCGGCCTGGGCGCGCTGGTTCAGGTGGTCGGCGATCTCGGCCACGATGTCCTCGCGCTCGGGGGCGGGGATGGCGGCCAGCGACCAGCTCAGGCGCCGCAGCCAGTGGGCGATCTCCGGGGATGGGTTAGGGCTCATCGAAGGGTCCGTCGGTCGAGGAAGGGGTTGAGGGACGCGCTCAGCCGGCACCATTCGACGAGCTGGCTGGCCAGCTCGGCCCGGCCGAGATCTGTGAGGGCGTAGTATTTGCGCGGCCGGGCGCCGTCCTGCTCGATCCGCCACTCCGAGGCCATCAGACCGGCCTTCTGCAGCCGGTGCAGCAGGGGGTAGATGGTGCCCTCCGCCAGGTCGACGCCGGCGTCGGCCCGCAGCCGGTCCAGCAGCTCCAGGCCGTACTGCGGCCCCTCGTCCAGCAGGCTCAGCAGGGCCAGCTCCGCCACCCCCTTGAGGAGTTGGGCGCGGCGGGCGTCGGCTTCGGGTCTGTCATTGTCTGTCATCTTGCAATGCAAGATATCATTCTTGGCAATGTCGTCAATCCGAGGGTCACATGTCGGCGCGTGTCGGTCGGTCTGTCGGCCCGCAAACCCAGGCGGGGCAAGGGATGGCGGTCAGGCGCGCGAAAGAGCGTTTTCCTCCATCCGCGACGACCGACATGTGTGTCAGCCGCGGGCCTTCCGCGACAGCTCCCGCGCCCGGGCCAGCCGCTCGATCCCCCCATCCAGGGTCGCGTCCCCCTTGGAGAAGCACAGCCGCAGGATGCTGGTGACCGGGTCCTGCTCATAGAGGGCCGAGACCGGGATCGCCGCCACCCCGGCCTCCCGCACCGCCCGCAGGGCGAAGGCCCGGTCGGCCTCCACGATCCCCGAGGCGGCCAGGTCCACATTGAGGAAGTAGGTCCCCTGGCTCGGCAGCACCGCGAACCCCTCCCGGACCAGACCCTCGCTCAGCCGGTCCCGCGACCGCTGCAGTCCGGCCGGCATGGTGGTGAACCAGTCGCCCGGCTGCTCCAGCCCGAAGGCCACGGCGGCCTGCAGGTTGGGCGGGGTGGTGAAGGTCAGGAACTGGTGGGCCCGGGCCAGGGCCTGGGTCAGCTCCGGGGCCGCGCAGAGGAAGCCCACCTTCCATCCGGTCAGGCCGAACATCTTCCCCGCCGAGCCGATCTTCACCGTGCGCTCGCGCATTTTCGGCAGGCTCATCAAGGGGATATGCACCCGCCCATCGAAGATCACCTGCTCCCAGACCTCGTCGCAGATGGCGATGACGTCGTGGGCCAGGCAGACCTCCGCCAGCAGCTCCAGGTCCTCCCGCGGCAGCACCAGGCCGGCCGGATTGATGGGATTGTTGAGCACCACGAAGCGGGTCTTCTCGGTGAAGGCGGCCTCCAGCATGGCCCGGTCGAACCGCCAGTGCGGCGGCGCCAGCCGCACCAGTTTCGGCGTCCCCCCGGCCCGTCGGATCAGCGGCAGATAGGCGTCATAGACCGGCTGGAACACCACCACCTCGTCGCCCGGCTGGACCAGGGCCAGGAAGGTCGCCGCCAGGGCCTCGGTGGCGCCCGAGGTGATGGTGACCTCGGTCCTCCAGTCCAGGTCCAGGCCCTGGGAGCGGGCGTAGTGGCCGGCGACAGCCTCGCGCAGCTGCGGCAGGCCGGCCATGGGCGGGTACTGGTTGTAACCGTTCAGCACCTCGTCGGCGGCCTTCTGGCGGATCGCCAGCGGCCCGGGATCGTCGGGGAATCCCTGTCCCAGATTGATCGCGCCCAGCTCGCGGGCGAGGCCTGACATCTCCTCGAACACGGTGGTCGGAAGGTTGGCGAAGACGGGATGGACCATGCGCGCTCCTGGGACGACCGTTGCCTAGCATAGGTTCGATGGGGATATTGAGCCCATGCGGATCATCGCCTTCCAACCCCGTCATGGTGAAGCCTGGAAGCGGCTGAACGAGGCGTGGATCGCCAAACATTTCGCCATCGAGCCCAAGGACCGGGAGGTGCTGGACGACCCCTCAGGCCGGATCCTGGCCGATGGCGGTTTCGAGGTGGCCAAGATGACCGTGAGCCATGCCGCCTGCGGCACGGGCCGCTCGGCTAGTGGACGGCGGCCAGCGCGTCGCCCAGGGTGCGGCGGGTCACCGGCTTGCCGAGGAAACCGATCGGGTCGATGGCCGCCATGGCGCGGCGGAAGTCCTCGGTGATCGATCCCGAGACGAACAGGGAGCGGACACCCAGCTTGGCGTAGAGCTTCTGCGCCAGCTTGCCGCCGTCGGTGTTCCTGGCCAGGCGGATGTCCACCAGGGCCAGGTCGGGCCTGTCTTCCTCGGCCATTTCCCAGGCGGTGTAGGCGTCGGCGGCTTCGGCGACGACCTCGTGGCCCAGGTCCTCGAGCAGGCTGACGATGTCGAGGGCGATCAGGGCGTCGTCTTCAACAACCATAATGCGCATGGTCATACGGTACTCTTCGGGAAGACGACTGAAAAACGCGCGCCGACCTCCGCATCTTCAATTTCGAAACGCCCGGCCAGCTGCCGGGCCAGCGCGTCGATCGCCCTCATGCCCAAGCTCTTGGTCTTCTTGGGGGTGAAGCCCTTGGGCAGGCCGGCCCCGTTGTCGGACACGCTCAAACGGTAGTCGTCCCCGTCTGTTCCGAACGTCACCTGTATGCGCGGCGTCCGATCCGTCGGGCAACCGTATTTCAGGGCGTTGGTGATCAACTCGTTCAGGATGAGCGCCAGGGGCCCCGCCTGACGCACGTCGAGCAGGATCGGCTCGACCTCGGTCTCCAGGACGATGTTCTCGGCGCCCATCGACTCCACCAGTTCGCGGGCCAGGGCCTCGGCATAGGCGCCGGCGTCGAACAGGCCGATCTGGCCCCCGGCCTTGTAGAGCTGCTCATGCACCCGCCCCACGGCCATGATGCGGGTCAGGGTCTTGTCCAGGGCCTCGCGGGTGTCGGCGTGCTCCGAGGCCCGGGACTGCAGCCGCACCACGCTGGCGATCTGCTGCAGGGAGTTCTTCACCCGGTGGTTCACCTCGTCCAGCAACAGGGTCCGGTCGGCCAGCAGGGCGCGGAGCCGCTCGGCGGTGTCGGCCTCGGCCTCGCGGTCCAGGTTGATGTCCCTCAGGGCCCGGATGAACAGCCCGGCCAGGAGGCCGGCGAAGCCCGCCAGGGTCAGCAGCACCAGGATGCGGATGGCGCTCGCGCGCTCGGCGCGCTGGGCCTCCAGGTTCGCCTCGGTGCGGTCGAGTTCGGCCACCAGGCGGCGGATCTCGGCCATGGCGGCGATGCCCTCGCCCCGGCGGATGATACGGATGGCGGCCACCGGCGCGCCGGCGGCGCGGGCGGCCATGGTCTGGTCGATCACCGACAGCCGCTTGGCCATCTGGGTCCGCAGGACCTGCAGGCGGGCCTGCTGGTCGCCATTGTCCTCGGTGAGGGCCGTGACGGCCTGCAGGTCGTGCTCGGCCTTGGCGCGGGACGCATTGACCTGGGCGACGAACATCCGGTCGCCGGTGAGCACATAGGCGTGCTGCGCCGATTCGGCGTCGCTCAGGGCCTGCAGGACATCGCTGATGCCGCTGCGCACCTGGTGGGTGTGGCTGACCGAGCGCGCGGCGCTGTCGTACCAGAGGAAGATCCCGCCGAGGCTGGCGAAGGTCAGGAAGAGCGCGCCGACGGTGGCCGCCAGCAGACGGAAGGCGCGCTCGCGCGCGCCCTGGCGGTCAGCGCCCGAAAGCTCGATCGGGTCGCGCGCCATGGAGCGTCTACTCTTCCTTGGCGCGGCGCTTCCGCATGCTGGGGTTCAGCACCTGCTTGCGCAGCCGGATCGACTTGGGCGTCACCTCGACCAGCTCGTCTTCCTCGATATAGGCGATGGCCTGCTCGAGGGTCAGGCGGCGCGGCGGGGTGAGGCGTACGGCCTCGTCCTTGCCCGAGGCCCGGACGTTGGTGAGCTGCTTGGCCTTCATCGGATTGACGTCGAGATCGTCCAGGCGGCTGTTCTCGCCGATGATCATGCCCTGATAGGTCTTCTCGCCGGCGCCAACGAACATGGTGCCGCGGTCCTCCAGGTTCCACAGGGCGAAGGCCGCGGTCTCGCCGTCGGAGTTGGAGACCAGCACGCCCTTACGACCGGCGTCGATGGGCCCCTTGTAGGGCTCGTAGTGGCTGAACACGCGGTTCAGCACGCCCGAGCCGCGGGTGTCGGTGAGGAACTCGCCCTGATAGCCGATCAGCGACCGCGACGGGGACATCAGGCTGATGCGGGTCTTGCCGGCGCCCGAGGGGCCCATGTCCTTCAGTTCGGCCTTCCGGATGGAGAGCTTCTCGATGACGATGCCGCTGTACTCGTCATCGACGTCGATCATCACGTCCTCGATGGGCTCCAGGCGCTGTCCGGTCTCCGGATCGATCTGGTAGACCACCCGCGGGCGGCTGATGGAGAGCTCGAAGCCCTCGCGGCGCATGCCTTCGATCAGCACGCCCAGCTGCAGTTCGCCCCGCCCGGCCACCTCATAGGCGTCCTTGTCGGGGGTCTCGGTCACCCGGATGGCGACGTTGGACTGGGCTTCCTTAAGCAGGCGGTCGCGGATGACGCGGCTCTGGACCTTGTCGCCTTCGCGGCCGGCCAGCGGGCTGTCGTTCACCGAGACGGTCATGGAGATGGTCGGCGGGTCGATGGGCTGGGCCGGCAGGGCCTCGGTGACCTCCATCGCGCAAAGCGTGTCGGCCACGGTAGCCTTGGACAGACCCGCGATGGCGACGATGTCGCCGGCCTCCGCATCCTCGATCGGCTGGCGCTTCAGGCCGCGGAAGGCAAGCACCTTGGTGATGCGGCCGCGCTCGACTTCCTTGCCGTCCAGCGACAGGGCGTGGATCGCCATGCCGGGCGTGGCCTTGCCCGACTGGATGCGGCCGGTCAGCAGGCGGCCCAGGAACGGGTCATTCTCGATCAGCACCGACAGGATCTGGAAGGGCTTATCCTTGTTTTCGACCACGGCCGGCTCGGGCACGTGGCGCACGATCAGGTCGAACAGGGGGGCCAGGTTGTCGTTGGGCTTGGCCATGTCCAGCGTCGCCCAGCCGTTCTTGCCGGACGCGTAGATGTGCGGGAAATCCAGCTGCTCGTCCGTCGCGCCCATGGCGGCGAACAGGTCGAAAGCGTCGTTCAGGATGCGGTCGGGATCGGCGTGCGGCCGGTCGACCTTGTTGAGGCAGAGGATCGGCTTCAGGCCCATCTTCAGGGCCTTGCCCAGGACGAACTTGGTCTGGGGCATGACGCCCTCTTCGGCGTCCACCAGGATGACGCAGCCATCCACCATGCCGAGGATGCGCTCCACCTCGCCGCCGAAGTCGGCGTGGCCGGGCGTGTCGATGATGTTGATGCGGGTGTCGCCCGCCTCGCCATGCCAAAGCACGCTGGTGCACTTGGCCAGGATGGTGATCCCGCGCTCGCGCTCCTGGTCGTTGGAGTCCATGGCGCGCTCGACCGTCGCCTCATTGGCTCGGAAGACCCCGGACTGGGCCAGAAGCTGGTCCACGAGCGTCGTCTTGCCGTGGTCGACGTGGGCGATGATGGCGATGTTGCGGAGCGACATTGATTTGGCTTTTGAACGCCCTATTTGGGGAAGCGCGCGCTTTTAGGCGACGAATAGGCAATTAGCCAGCACCTTCTCGCCGCAGCGCCGAACATCGCTATTTTATGATTGTGCGGTGCAGCATTCTGAGCGCGCGGTATGGCGGCCAAAATCTCACTGATTTGTAACGCGATTTTTCAGAGTGTGCGGAAAATGTGATGGGCAAAGCACGATTTCGCTTGGCCTTTTGTGCGTCGCACTCTATAAGTCGAATTGTGAGGCGTCGCTGACGCCTCTGCCCTTCCTGGGCGTTTCCTCCCTAATGAACTGCCGGGCCCTCGGGTCCGGCTTTTTTTTGGCCTGAGGCCCAGGCGCGCCAAGGAGCCGGAGGAAACGGCGCGGGGCTGGCCGGGATCGCGGCGCCCTAGGCGATCCTCAATCCGCTCCAGTCGGCCCCCGCCAGCATGGCGGTGAGCTGCTTCAGATCGCTCTTCAGCTTGTCGAAACCCTCGGTGGGCGTCAGGCGCGCCTCGTCCAGATAGAGCCCGCGGCTGATCTCGATCTGCAGGGCGTGGGTCCGGCGGGCCGGGCGACCATAGTGTTCGGTGGTGTAGCCTCCCGCATAGGGGGCGTTGCGGGCCACGCGGTAGCCCATGGCCACCAGCTCCCGCTCCACCCTCTGGGTCACCAGGGGCGCGCAGGCCGCGCCGAAGCGGTCGCCCAGCACCATGTCGCAGGCGCCCCCGCCCGAGCGGGCCGCGGCGGCGGGCATGGAGTGCCAGTCCACCAGGATCGCGAAGCCGTGGGCGGCGTGGGCCTCCCCCAGCAGGCGGGCCAGGGCCGCGTGATAGGGGGCGTGCGCGCGCTCGATCCGGCCGCGCGCCTCGGCGAAGGTGAGCTTGCGGGCGTAAATCTCCTGGCCCTCGGAAACCACTCGGGCGATGGCGCCCAGGCCCGCGGCCACCCGGGCCGAGCGGCCACGGGCGAAGTCCGGCAGCTCGTCGGCGAACATGGCCGGGTCGAGTTCGAAGGCCTCGCGGTTGACGTCGATATAGGCCCGCGCCAGCCGCGCGGCGATCACCGCGGCGCCCAGGTCGGGGGCCGGTGAGATCAACTCGTCGACGAAGGCGTCCTCCGACCGCCGGATGGCGATGGCGTCCAGCGCCGTGGCGGCCATCATGTCCTCGGGATAGAGGCGCCCGGAGTGGGGCGAGGCGAAGACCAGGGGCGTGGGGGCCGGGGCGCCGTCCAGCGCGGCGCGCCAGATGTCGAAGGCCGGCGCCGGCTTGGGCGCGACATCCTTGGCGACAAGAGGCTCGCAGGCGGTCATCGAGGGTCATATGAGGGCGTCCCCCGCGGACGGTCAAACGATCAGCGGCGTGCATCCGCGATGGTTCATCGCGAGTTTACACCTCAGCCTCTATGATGAGCGCTTCTTGACCACTCGCGCGGAACACCCATGCCCCGGATCCTGTTGGCCGAAGACGACGATTCCCTGCGTGGCTTCCTCAGCCGCGCCCTGGAGCGCGCCGGCTATGACGTGACCGCCTGCGCCGACGGCGAGGAGGCCGCCGCCGTCCTCGACCAGGACTGGGACCTGCTGCTCACCGACATCGTCATGCCGGGCATGGACGGGATCGAGGTGGCCCGCCTGGCCGCCGCCAAGCACCCGGGCCTGCGCATCATGTTCATCACCGGCTTCGCCGCCGTGGCGCTGGCCGCGGGTGAAAGCGCGCCCCCCGGCGCCAAGGTGCTCTCCAAGCCAATCCACCTGCGGGAGATCGTCACCGAGGTCGAACGGATGATGGCGGCGTAAAGGCCGCGCTTGCACCCGAAACGACCCTCCATTATACCGCCGCCTCCGCTCCCGAAAGGGAGACCTGACGGTCTGGACGTGTAGCTCAGCGGGAGAGCACCTCGTTGACATCGAGGGGGTCACAGGTTCAATCCCTGTCACGTCCACCATCCGTTTTTCCCAGACATCGACCGCGACGCCAGACGCCGCCCCGGCGGCCCGAGAGGCTGCCGGTTTCAGATGGCTCATCTGAAATGGAGAAACAGGCTCGTCGTCCTAGGGTTAGGGCGTGACGGGCGCCTGAACCGGCATCCACTTCAGACTGTCACGCTCCAGGGTCGCCGCGCGCGCCTGACGGGCGGTTCGTCGGCGGACAATTGGGGGCCGAAAAGTGGCGCGAACTGACGCGGCGTCAGGTGGGAATTCGCGCGGCGCGGCTTTTTCCCGCAGGTGAGGCGGTGTTGCAACACCGCCTTATTCGACACTGAGGCCTCTTTCGCCCGAAGGCCTGAAGTTTTTCGAAAGACCGGCACGATCCGAACGTCGTTACCGGCTTGGGCGGCCTGGAAAATCCGAGCGAAACCAAGCCGATAGACCTGACCTACCCGTCAACTTTGACATTTCCTGTTTCCGGTATGTTGGCGCGCCAAATATTTGTCTGTTATGTCAAAAGCTTAGCGCCGAGGCGCGGCTATTTCGAACCTGAAACATTGCCGACCCCGCTCTGGCGCTGACGGGCGAGACGCCCGATGATGGCTTCACTCTTCGGCCGCTCAGCCCCCGTGCATTTCAACTGGGGGCAGGCCGTTTGAGGGGGAAAGGAAACATAGATGTCAAAAAGCAGGTATTTCTGCGGTGGCTCGATTCTGGCCGTCGCCCTGACGATGGGGCTCTCCAGCGCCGCCGTCGCCCAGGACAATGAGACCGTCGTCGAGGAGGTCGTGGTCACGGGCTCCTTCATCGCCGGCACGCCCGAAGACGCGGCCCTTCCGGTCGATGTGATCGGCGCCAAGGAGCTCGCGAACCGCGGCTCGCCCAGCATGGTTCAGTTCATCAAGACCATCCCCTCCTCGGGCGCGGTCATTGGTGAGAACAACCGCTTCGGCTCCGGCTCGGGCGCGGCGACCATCAACCTTCGCAACCTGAACTCCGCGGTCACCGGCTCGCGCACCCTGGTGCTGTTCAACGGCCGGCGTCTGCCGACCTCGCCCCAGGCCATCTCCTCGGTGGACATCAACCTGCTGCCCACCGCCGCCATCGGCCGCGTGGAAGTCCTGAAGGACGGCGCGGCGGCCACCTACGGCTCCGACGCCATCGGCGGCGTGGTCAACTTCATCACCCGCAACGATCTGCAGGGCTTCGAACTCAACGCCAATTACCAGGGCATCAAGGGTTCGGCCGGCGACTACGAAGGCAGCATCGCCTACGGTTACAAGGGTGAGCGCGCCAACCTGCTGCTGACCGGCGGCTACCGTCACCGCTCGGAAATGTCGGTCAAGGAACGCGACTGGGCCCTGCGCACCGGCGCCACCGGCTATCTGGAAAACCCGCTGGGCGGCTGGGCCGGCACCGGCAACCCGGGCCAGTACAACGTAGCCACCACGGCTCCGGTCGGTTCGCCGAACACGGGCTTCACCGCCGCCAGCTTCGGCGGCGCCCTGCCCGACATCGGCTGCGCCGCCAACGGCGGCGCGCCCTACATCCTGACCACCACCATCGTCAGCGCGACGTCGTGCAACTTCCAGTACACGAGCTTCGACAACCTGGTGGAGGACGAGGATCATTATCAGCTCTACGGCAAGCTGACGGTCGACGTCACCGACAACATCGAAGGTAATGTCGAGGTGCTCTACGCCTCGCACAACACCCCGAACCAGAGCTGGGCCATCACCGGTCCCAACCAGTTCCCGGCCCCGATCCTCGCCTCCGGCGCCTCGGCTGGTGGCGGCGTCTCACCCTATCCGGCCACCGGCACGGGCGAGCAGTCGCGTTTCTACATCCCCAACACCAACCCGGGCCTGATCGCGCTGCTGGGCCAGATCGCCACGGCGAACTGCTCGGGCGCGGTCCTGCCCTATGGCGTGGACGCCGCGTCCTGCGCCACCGGCCTCGCGACGGCTCAGGCCGGCGCCGCCAACGCCGCCCTATATGGCGTGACCGGCAGCCAGACGGCCTGGCGTCCCCTCGGCTTCGCCGGCAACCCCTATACCGGCGATAAGCACAGCCATTACTCGTACAAGGTCGACACCTTCCGCGTCGCGGGCGGGTTCAAGGGCAAGTTCGAGAACGGCGTCGGCTGGGATTTCGGGCTCACCTATCAAGAGCAGGACTACAATTATAATCTGCAGGACACTTCGGTGAACCGCCTGCAGCTCGGCCTTCGCGGCTACGGCAGCCGGGCGGGCAATCCGGATCAGTGCACCGCGGCGGAAACCGCCAACTTCACCACCAACGCGGGCAACGCGGCTCTGGGTTGCTTCTACTTCAACCCCTTCACCAACGCGATTCAGCAGAGCCTGTCGAACGTGCCGGCCAACCCCTACTATGTGGGCTCAAGCTCGACGATCGCCGGCCTGAACGACTCCGTCGCCAACCGCGGCGCCGTCTTCGACTGGATGGAGGAGGAGCAGCGCAACGAGATCTCCACCAAGCTGTTCGTGGCCGACATCGTCTTCAACGGCGAGAGCCCCTTCAAGCTCTGGGGTTCGGACAACATCTCCTGGGCCGCCGGCGGTCAGTTCCGCTACGACCGGCAGATTCAGGATCCGGACGTGGTCTACGACGCCAACGCCACGCCTTGCGTCGACTCTCCGCCGTTCGGCGACGGGTCTCCGTACTGCCCGACCACGGCCAACGGTCCGTTCCTGTTCAACGCCAACCTGCGTCCCTATGACGTGGAGCGGAAGATCGGCGCCGGCTTCTTCGAAGTCCGCCTGCCGATCACCGACAATCTCGAAGGCACGATTGCCGCCCGCTACGAGTACTACCAAGGCCAGGGCGACACCTTCAATCCGAAGGCCGCCCTGCGTTGGCAGGCCATGGACTGGCTCGCCCTGCGCGGTTCGGTCTCCACCACCTACCGTGCGCCGGCGGCGACGATCACCACGACGAACTTCGCGCGCGGGCTGACCAACGCCTCGGGCACCTATCGGGCCAACGACCTCTACGGCAACCCGGACCTGGCCCCGGAAACGGCGCTCACCTACAGCGTCGGCGCCGTGGTCAAGTTCGGCGCCTTCGACGCCACGGTCGACTACTGGAACTTCGACTTCGAGGACGCCCTGACCTCGGAAGCCACCCTCGACCTGCTGAACCTGATGTTCCCGACGACGCCGGCAGGCAATCGAATCCAGCCGAACGTGGCCAACAACTGCAACATCGCAGCCTTGGCGGCCCGGTTCACCTTCGATCCGGCCGGCTGCGCCGGCGGACGGCCCTCGGTCCTTTCCTACCGCACCTCTTATATCAACGGCGGCAAGGTGACGACGGATGGCATCGACTTCCAGGCCAACCTGCAGGTCGGCGAACTGTTCGGGGGCGACCTGAGCACCGGCTTCGACGGCACCTACCTGCTGAACTATGACGAAGAGTCCTACTCGATCGAAGGCTACAAGATCGCGGACGGCGTCGTGAAGCGGGCGGGCACCTACCGCGCCTCCATCTTCACCGGCTACAACCGCCTGCGGGCCAACGCCTATGTGAACTGGTCGAACGGCGGTCAGAACCTGCGTCTGCAGGTCCGGCACGTCTCCTCCTCCACCCAGATCGAACCCAACTCGATCAACATCGCCGCGGCGGTGAAATCCACCACCAAGATCGACGAGTACTGGCAGACCGACCTGACCTACCGGGCCGAACTGCCGTGGGACACGGCGCTCACCCTGTCGGTGATGAACCTGTT
The DNA here is from genome assembly GCA_040388315.1 of Pseudomonadota bacterium. Classification (GTDB taxonomy): domain Bacteria; phylum Pseudomonadota; class Alphaproteobacteria; order Caulobacterales; family Caulobacteraceae; genus Phenylobacterium. The sequence goes on from JAZKBZ010000003.1 coordinate 15,653, forward strand.
GGACAAGGAGCCGCCGTTCGCGATCGGCACCCAGTACAGCTACGACCCCGGCAGCGGAAACCCGCTGGGCCGCGTCTGGACGGTTGGGATCAAGAAGCGCTTCTAAGACCCCGCTTGGGCTCCGGCCCGACGGACAAGACCTGGACGCCGCCCTCTCATGAGGGCGGCGTTTTCTTTTGGGCGCGGCCCGGCCCCTGAGCCTGCCCGGGGCTGGCCTTCGGCGGGCCCTCGCGGACGCACGGGCCCGCGCCGCCATCACGCTAGGGAAGGGCGGCGAAAATATCCCTCCCGGGCGCGTCTTTCTTGCAACACCCGTCGTTGTCGAATGCTGCGCCGCAACCAAGCCCGGCCGCCCGTCAGTCTCGAAGGTCGGGTATGCACGCCCCAGTGGCGTATCGGCGTTCCGCAAAGCGATCGCGCCCATGTTGCGCAAGGGAAACCTGGCCTCGGGTCCGGCCCCGGGGCGGACCGGGGTCGCGCAACCCCTTGTTTCAATAGGCGCACGTGATCATTGATCACCAGGATCACCACTGTGCGCCGCAACACGTAACGTCGTTATGTTTCAGTGGAGAGAAAATTCTGGCGCGGGACCCATACACGTCCGATGATCTTTTTATTCATCTGAGTCAGAAATTCGCCCGGTCCAAAAAGGGCGACTCTCAAGGGGGAAACCAAGTTGATTTTCAAGAGCAGATATTTCTGTGGCGGTTCGATGCTGTCCCTGGCATTGGCCCTCGGAGCGGCGGGAGCCGCCTCCGCGCAGAACGCAACGACCACGGTCGAAGAGGTTGTGGTCACCGGCTCATTCATCGCCGGGACCTCGGAAAAGGCCGCTCAGCCGGTCGACGTCATCGGAACCCAGGAACTGGCCAAGCAGGGCGCGCCCAGCGTCGTCCAGCTGGTCAAGACCCTTACCGCCGCCCAGTCCTCGCTTGGCGAGAGCAACCGCTACAACGGCGGCGCGGGCACCGCCTCGATCAACCTGCGGGGCCTCGGCTCGTCCCGCACCCTGGTGCTGATGAACGGCCGACGCCTGGCCGACACCACCGCCGCCGCCTTCCAAGGTGGTGGTCAGGACCTGAACTTCATGCCCACGGCCGCCATCGGCCGCATTGAAATCCTGAAGGACGGCGCGGCCGCCACCTACGGCTCGGACGCCGTGGCCGGCGTGGTGAACTTCATCACCCGCAAGGACCTCGACGGCTTCGAGGTCAATGGCAACTACGCCTTCATCCAGGACTCCGACGGCGGCGACTGGGACGCCAGCATCGCCTACGGCAAGATCTTCGATAGCGGCAACGTCCTGCTGACGGCGGGTTACCGCGCCCGCGGGCGGCTCGACGCGCAGGATCGCGACTACGCGGTCCGTCCGTTTGAATCGGTCTTCTACGGCGGCTGGTCGGGATCGGCGAGCCCGGGCGTCTATACCAACGCTGCTGGCACGACCCCCATCTTCCGAGACAATGGCTGTAACGTCCTTGGTTCGCAGGAACTCTCGGGCACGCTGAAGCCCGTGACCTCCGGCGGCGCCCTTTGCCGCTACCAGTTCAGCAATTTCAACGATCTGGTGAACGAAGAGCATCACTATCAGCTCTACGGCGAGGTCAACTTCGACCTGAGCGACGACATCCGCTTCCACGGTGAAATCGCCTGGAATCGCAACGATGTGCCCGATCAGCGCCTCTCGCCCGCCAACCTCACCACCCAGTTCCCGACCGCCAACACATCTGGATCCACGGCGGCTCCCGGCTACAACAACCAGACACGCTTCTTCGTGCCGGCTTCCAACCCCGGTCTGATCGCCCTGCGCACGGCTTGCGCCGCTCCCCTGACAGCGGCGCAGTGCGCGGCCATGGCCGGCGGCGTCGCCACCAGCCAGACGTCTTGGCGCCTGATCGGTGTCGAGGGCCATCCGCTGAATTCGGACGGCGCCGACTACCAGCAGATCGCGCAGACCCAGTACCGGGTGTCCGCCGGGTTCAACGGCAGGTTCAACGGTGGCCTACTTGACGGCATCGGCTGGGATACGGCCCTGACCTTCATGGAAAACAAGAGCGACGTCACCACCAACGACTTGCTGGTGAACCGCATTCAGCGGGCCTTCAATGGCCTGGGCGGCGAGGGCTGCAACTACAACACCGGCACGCCGGGCGTTGGGGCCTGTAAGTACCTCAATCCCTTCACCAATGGCATCGCCACCAGCGCCGTCAATGGGAACACCAACCCCTTCTATAACGCCGCGGTCGCCAATGACCCGGCGATGAAGGCCTGGCTGTACGGCTCCTATACCAATGTGGCGACCAACCAGATCCTGGTGTTCGACGCGGTGATCAACAAGGAAACCAACATCGCGCTGGGCGGCGGCAACATCGCCTGGGCGGCGGGGGCGCAGTATCGCTACAACCGCATCCTGGACGACTGGTCCGATCTGGGCGACGTGCAGGCCACGCCTTGCGTCGACTCCATCGACGGCCAGCAGGGCCAATGCGCCAACCCCACCGGTCCGTTCGTGTTCTTCGGAGCCCAAGCCGACGGTGACGTCGACCGCCGGGTCGGCGCGGTCTTCGCCGAGGTTAAGCTTCCGGTGCTCGAAAACCTCGAGATCAGCGGCGCCGTGCGCCACGAAGATTTCGGCGGCAATGTCGGTTCCACCACCAATCCGCGGATTTCGGGTCGCTGGCAGGCGACGGACTGGTTGGCCTTCCGCGGTTCGGCCGGCACGACCTTCCGCGCGCCAGGCGCAAATGCTCTGACGCCCGGCAGCAGCAAGGGTGTCCGCAATATCGCGGGTTCCTACCGCGCCGTCGTGACGGAGAACAACCCGTTCCTCGAGCCCGAGACCGCGACCACGGGTAACCTCGGAGCCATCGTCACGGCCGGTGGCTTCACCGCCTCGGTCGACTATTGGACCTTCGACTTCAAGAAGGAACTGATCGTCGAGGATGCAGGCGGGTTGCTCGGCGCCCTCAACGCCACCAACTGCGCCAAGCCCGCCTTCGCGGCGCGCTTCGTGAATGTCGGCGGCAATCCTGTCTGCACCACCCAGGCCAATGTGCTGCAGGCGACGATCAAGATCGTCAACGGCCAGAACACCAAGACGTCCGGCTTCGACCTTCGCGCCCAATACGACTTCGACAACTTCTTCGGGATGGATTTCTACGACACCCAGGTGACCGTGGGCGCCGAAGCCACCCTGACGAAGGAATACAAGCGCGGCGCGACCACCCTGCTGGAAGACTCGTCCGTGGTGATCGCTCCGGCGATCGACCGGGCCGGCAAGCATGAGCTGATCGGCGAGTTCTACTCGTTCCCGAAGACCCGGGCCTCGGCCTTCATCAATGTCGCCGGGGAAAACTGGAACCTGCGCTACCAGCTGCTCTATCGTGAGGGTACGACCGTCGCCGGCACTGTCTGTCCGGGTGATGCCGGAGCCGGCACGACCGCCGACTGCCGCTACAACTATGGCACCGGAACCTACCAGAGCGTCGGAAAGCTGGACGACTACTGGCAGCACGACCTGAACCTGCGGGTCGAACTGCCCTGGGAGACCACGGCGACCCTCAGTGTCCAGAACATCCTGGATACCGACCCGCCCTTCGCCCAGAGCTACTACAACTACGACGTCACCAACGGGAACCCGCTGGGCCGGGTATTTAAGGTGGGTCTGAAGAAGAACTTCTAGGCGGCGACGCCTGACCGGCGGCGGTCGTTCCGCCGCCGGTGCATCCAATGCAACAGAGGGCGTCGTCCGCCGGACGGCGCCCTCTTTTTGTCAGGGCCGCTCGCGGGAGGGCAGCGCCAGAATCTCCTCCGGCGTCAGCTTGCGCACCTGCTTCACCTCGCACCGCTGCAGCCGGCCGAAGGGTCCGGCGGCGAGGATGGTGGCGTCGAGGGGCGAACAGATGAAGGATGAACCGCGGGACTTGATGGCGATCTTGTTCTGCCCGTCGATATCGGGGCAGACCCCCAGCAGGTCCAGGCGATAGACGTCCTTGACCCCCACCCGGATGTTCACCGTCCGGTCGTCCACCACCGCGAAGTTGGAGACATCGTGGGCCGAGAAGCAGCTCTTGGCCGGTTTCGCCGGCTTGGGCTCCGCCGTGGCCTGAGCGCCCGCCAGGGCCAGGGCCGCCGCGGCGACGGATAGGGAAATGATCTTCATGACCTGGACCTCCGCATCGACCGTCCTTGTGCCATCATGTCGCGGGCCCTGAGGCTGAATTGCGGCTCCGGCGGGCGGCGCGGCGGGCGAAGCGGCTCGGATCCACCAGTTCGGCCAGGTCGGCTGGCAGGGGCGAGGGCGCGCCCAGGGCCAGGGCCACCACGTGCTCGGCCAGCAGGGGGGCGGCGCAAAATCCCCGCGACCCGAAGCCGCCCAGCAGGAAGAGGCCCGGTTCCGCTCCCGGCGCTGCGCCGGCCAGGGGCAGGCGGTCGGCGGTGGTGGCGCGCACCGCCGCGCGGCCCGCTAGGGGCGCCTGGGCGATGCGGGCCGCCAGTTCGGGCAGGGCGGCGGCCAGGGTGGCTCGGTTGCGGTCGTGGTCGGCTGTCCGGACCTCCGCGGTCACCTCGTCGCGGTCGTGGGTGGCGCCGAACAGCAGGCCGTCGCGGGTGGGCAGGACATAGCCGCCCCAGGCCGCGGCGTGGATCGTCTCCCCGTCCTGCGTCCAGCTGGCCTGGCCGCGCACCGGTCGCAGCTCCGGATGCGGCCACAGGGCCTGATGCCCGGTGGCCAGGATCACCGTCTCGGCCTCGGCCAGGGTCCGCCCCTGCGCGTCGGTGAGGATCCAGACCCCGTCCCCCCGGCTGAGGACCGCGACGCGCGCCCGCACGACCTCGCCGCACCAGGCGGCCAGGATGGCCGCGGGCTCGACCACCAGGGCGCCGGTAAGGTCCAGGGCGGCGGGAACCGGCTCCCCCAGCAGGTCGGCGGCGGCGAGGGCTGGGCGCATCGCCAGGGCGCCGGCCTCGAAGAGGTCGCTGGCGGCGATCTTGCCGAACCGCTCCAGGTCCCTGGGACCCTCGGCCAGCTGCAGGACCCCCTGGGAGAGGATGGCGTCCGGCGTGTCAGCGTAGAGCCGCCGGGCCCGGTCCAGGGCCTGGGCGAAGAGCGCGGCCAGGGGGCCGAGTCCCGCATCGAGGCGGGGCGTCACCAGGGCGGCCGGATTGCCGGAGGCGCCGGCGCCTGGGGCCTGCGCCTCGATCAGCAGGGCTTCGCAACCCAGGGCGCGCAGGGCGTGGACGGCGCTGGCCCCGGCGATGCCGGCGCCCACCACCGCGACCCTCTGTCGCGGGATCTCCACGGCCTCGCCGGGCAGCCGGGCCTCCAGGCGCTCACGCTTGCGGCCGTGGCCGGGGCGCTTCTCCATCGAGAACCCCGCCGCCTGCAGGCCCCGCCGCACCGCCCCGGCAACGGTGAAGGTGGCCGCCCGGGCGCCGGGGGCCGAGCGCGCCGCCACCAGGGCCAGCAGGGGCTCGTCCCACATTCCGGGGTTGAGGGCCGGGGAGAAGCCGTCGAGGAACCAGGCGTCGGCCCGGCCACCCCAGCCCTCCAGGGCCTGGTGGGCGTCCATCACCGCCAGATCCAGGGTGGCGGAGACCTCGGGCAGGTCGACCCGATGGAACCCTCGCGCCCGGCCGGGCCAGCGGTCGGTCAGCAGCTGGGCGATGTCGGCGAGTTCGGGCCAGGCGGCCAGCGCCCGGCGGGCCTCGTCGGCCGACAGCGGGTGGGCCTCGAGGCTGAAGATGTGCAGGTGGGCGCCCGGCTCTGCGGTGTTTCGCCACAGGTCCAGCAGGGCCAGGATGTTCAGGCCGGTGCCGAAGCCCAGCTCGCCCACCACGAATCGGCTCCGCCCCCGCCAGGCTTGCGGCAGGCCGCAGCCGGCCAGGAAGACGGCGCGGGACTCCGCCAGGCCGTTCTCGGTCGAGAAATAGATGTCCCCGTAGAGGCGCGAGCGCGGCTGGCCGTCATCGGCCCAGACCAGGGGGGAAGGGGGGGCTGCGTCGCTCATGGGACCTGAAACGGAAAAGGGCCGCCCCCGGGGGGACGGCCCTTCCTAGACGCAGATGCGTCGAGAAGCTTAGTGCTTCGCGGCTTCGGCGGCGGCGGCGGCCGGAGCGGCGGCTTCGGCGGCGGCCGGAGCAGCGGCCATGGCGGCGGCGTCAGCGGCGGCCGGAGCAGCGGCGGCGTCGGCGGCGGCGTCAGCGGCGGTGGCGGCGGCGTCGGTCGCGGTGGCGGCGGCGTCGGCGGCGGTGGCGGCCGATTCAGCGGCCGGGGCTTCGGTCTTTTCAGCGGGCTTGGAGCAGGCGGCGGCGGAGAGAGCGGCGACGGCGGCGCCGGCGACGAGCAGCTTGCGGAGAATGGCGGAGGTCATGTCCCAGATCCTTAGATATTGATGGTTGAAAGCACCCAACGAGGCGCCCCCCTTCGGGAAGGCCCCAACAGGGGGAATATGCCTGGGTTCGCGTCGAGGGCAAGGCTGAGCTTCACCTCAATTTGATCAGGCGAAAACAAAAGGGCCGCCCCGGAGGACGGCCCTTCGTAGAACGCTTGTGCGCTCGAAGCTTACTTCTTGGCGGCTTCGGCGGCGGCAGCGGCCGGAGCAGCGGCTTCGGCGGCGGCCGGAGCAGCAGCGGCGGCAGCGGCGGCGGCGTCGGCGGCCGGAGCAGCGGCGGCGGCGTCGGCAGTGGCGGTGGCGGCGGCGTCGGTCGCGGTGGCGGCGGCGTCGGTCGCGGTCGCGGCGGCGTCGGTCGCTTCAGCAGCGGCGTCGGCGGCCTTTTCAGCGGGCTTGCCGCAGGCGGCGACGGAGATGGCGGCGACGGCGGCGCCGGCGACGAGGAGCTTGCGAAGCAGTTCGGAGGTCATGTGGCTGGTCCCCTAGGAAACGGAGTAATGAAGCGCCCGACTCGCCCCCCGAATGGGAAACGCCGCAAGCGCGAGAGAGGAATATGCCGTGGTTCGCGGCGAGGGCAAGGCTTTAATTCACGCTCTCGTGATCACTTTTCGCCGCAGGCCCCGCAAGCCCTTGAGATTCCCCGGTTTGGCGATCACGCCTCGCGTGAAGGCTTAGCTCTGGCCGAGGGCGTAACAGCGGCTATATGGAGCCGGTCGGAGGAGAGTTCCCATGAATGCTGCGGTCGCGGGCGAGCCTCGCCCGGTGCGGATCGATCTGCCTGAGCGGGGCGGAACGATGTCGGCGCTGGATTTCGGGCCCTCCGGGCGGCCGGTGGACATCCTCTTCACCCACGCCAACGGCTTCAACGCCCGCACCTACGCCAGCATCCTGGCGCCGCTGGCCGCGGAGTTCCGCATCCTGGCGGTGGACCAGCGGGGCCATGGCCGGTCCGGACTTCCGCCGGACATCGAGGGGCGCAACTCCTGGTATAATCTGCGTGACGACCTGCTGGCCTTCATGGCCGCCCTGGACTTGAAGAACCTGGTCATGGCCGGACACTCCATGGGCGGAACCGCCAGCATCCTGGCCAGCGCCGAGGCCCCGGACCGGGTCAAGCGCCTGGTGATGTTCGATCCGGTGGTCCTGGCGCCGGAGATGATCGCCGCCCGCCGCGCCGGGGAGCCGATCGAATCGCCCCTGGTGCAGGGGGCCCTGCGCCGCCGCTCGGTCTTCCCGAGCCGGGCGGCGGTGATCGAAGCCTATACCGGCCGCGGCGCCTTCAAGAGCTGGACCCCGGTCATGCTGGCCGACTACGTGGCCGATGGCTTCCGCGACCGCCCGGACGGCGAGGTGGAGCTGACCTGCGCTCCGGAATGGGAGGCCTCGAACTTCACCTCCCAGGCCCACGACACCTGGGACGCCTTCGCCCGCTCCACCGCCCCCATCACCATCTTCCGCGCCGAGCACGGCTCCACCTGCCGGGTGGAGGGGCATGAAGCCGAACTGACGGCCTCGGGCCGCATCACCCTGGAGACCGTGCCGGGGACCAGCCACTTCCTGCCCATGGAGCGGCCCGATGTCGTGGCGAGGGCCCTGCGCGCGGCGGTCCTAGAGGCCTAGGCCCGGCGTCACCTGGGCCATGTAGGCGGCCTGGGCCTCCGGCGTGATGTCCACCACCTTGCGGGCATCGAGGTCGAAGCTGATCACGACGGCCTCGGCGCTGGCCCAGGCCCGGCCGCTGACGGGATCGACCATCCAGTGCACGACGCGGCGGGTGCGGCTGTCGCAGCCGGCGAAGCCTGAGCGCAGCTCGATGGAGTCCCCCGCCTGCGGCCAGTCCAGGTGCAGCACCCGATATTCCAGCACCGCCCCGCCGATGCGTTTTGGCGCCTCGCCCTCGATCGGCGCGGGTCCGGGACGGGTCTCGCCGAACAGCCGGCTGACCCCGTCCGACACCCGACCGATGAACATCTCGCCCCGCATGCGGCCGAATACGTCGCACTCGGTAGGCTGGATCACCCCCATGCCGATCCGGGTCAGGTCCAGGGCCAGGGCCTTGCCGAGGCCCGCCATGGGAACCACCGGCGACAGGTCGATGCTGCGGGCCGCGGCGAAGGCCGGGATATCCACCTTCAGGGCCTGCGCCCTGGCCCGGATGCGAGCCGGCCAGGGAAAGGGCCGCAGGTCATCGCCGGTGGCGTGGGCCACCACGACCTGGAAGGTGGCGGCGGGCTCGCCGGAGAGGTGACGGATCACCAGCAGCAGGCGGGCGTCGGTCTCGCCCATCTCCACCACCCCGCCGGTCATGATCAGGCAGGCGCCGGGCCGCGCCTCGCGCAGGAAGCGTATGTGCTGCTCGCGCACCACCAGGGTGGAGACGGCGCCCTGCGTGAAGGCGCGCGGCATGCCCAGCTGGGCGGCTAGGCCCGCCAGGCCCTCCAGCGACTTGGCCACCCAGAACCGGACGTTCAGGTGCCCCATCTCGTCGCATTCCCAGGTGTTGACCCCTCCGCCCCAGACCTCGACGCCTTCGCTCACGCACCCATCCCCCGTTGTTGGCGCGAACTTATGGGAGCGGCGGTGTAACCAACAGGGGGCGGCGGGCGAATTCGTCTTCACGCTCAGGCTCGGGCCGACGATGGGCGTCGCCGACCCATCGGCGGTGTGCCAAGCTCAAGGGCGCCTGGGAGGGAACGCGATCATGTCCGAACCGCCGCCGATGAAGGTGCTGGTCTATCGCCACGCGGCGGTCACGCGGATCACCCACTGGATCAACGTGTTGGCGCTCACCCTGCTGTTGATGAGCGGCCTGCAGATCTTCAACGCCCATCCGGCCCTCTATTGGGGCCAGAAGTCCACCTTCGCCGAGCCCTGGGTCTCGATGACGGCGAGGGAGAAGGGCGGCGACATGATCGGGGTCACCCAGATCGGGTCCCTCAGGATCGAGACCACGGGCCTGCTGGGCTATTCCGGCAAGCCCGGGATGCGCGAGCCTCGCGGCTTCCCGGCCTGGGCCACGGCCCCGGGCTATCGCAGCCTGGCGGACGGGCGCCATTGGCACTTCTTCTTCGCCTGGCTCTTCGTCCTCAACGGCCTGGTCTATCTCTCCGCCAACATCCTCAACGGCCACATCCGGCGCGACCTGCTGCCCACCCGCCACCAGCTGGCCCCGCGCCATCTCTGGCGGGAGGTGACCGATCACGCCCGGCTGCGGTTCGCCAAGGGCGAGGAGGCCCGGAGCTATAACGCCCTGCAGAAACTGGCCTATGGCGGGATCGTGCTGATCGTCCTGCCGCTGATGGTGCTGACGGGCCTGACCATGTCGCCTGCGGTGGACGCCGGCCAGCCCTGGCTGCCGGCCCTGTTCGGCGGCCGTCAGTCGGCGCGGACGATCCACTTCCTGTGCGCGGGCCTGATCGTGGCCTTCGTCCTGGTCCACCTGGCCATGGTCCTGCTCTCGGGCGTCTGGAACAATCTGCGGTCGATGATCACCGGCCGCTACGCCATCGAAGTCGAAGGAGACGCCCAATGAGCGCCGCCGACACCCGCCGCGGCTGGCTGAAGGGCGCGGCGGCCGGCGCCGCGGGCCTCTGGCTCACCGGCTGCAACAAGGTCAACGACAACCTCCGCGTCCAGGCTGTGCTGCAGAGCGCCGAGGGCTTGACCCGCCGGGCCCACCGGCTGTTGATCAGCCGCAAGGCCCTGGCCCAGGAGTTCTCCGAGGCCGACATCGCCCGCGATTTTCGCGCCAACGGCTCCATCAGCCCCTCGGACGACGAATATCGGGCCCTGCTGGAAACCGGCTTCAAGGACTACCGCCTAGTGGTGGACGGCCTGGTGGACAGGCCCCTGTCCCTGACCTTGGCCGAGATCCGGGCGCTCACCTCCCGCACCCAGATCACCCGGCACGACTGCGTCGAGGGCTGGTCGAGCATCGGCAAGTGGAAGGGCGCGCGCCTGGGGCCGTTGCTGGACCTGGCCGGTCTGAAGGACACGGCCCGCTATATCGTCTTCCACTGCGCTGACAGCCTGGAAATGACCCTCGACGGCTCGGGCCAGTACTATGAGAGCATCGACCTGATCGACGCCTACCACCCCCAGACCATCCTGGCCTACGAGATGAACGGCAAGGTCCTGCCCGTCGCCCATGGCGCGCCCCTGCGCCTGCGGGTCGAGCGCCAACTCGGCTACAAGCACGCCAAGTACGTCATGCGGATCGAGGCCGTTTCCGACTTCGCCCAGATCGGGCGCGGCAAGGGCGGCTTCTGGGAGGACCGCGGCTACGAGTGGTACGCGGGAATCTAGCTTACCAGAGGGTCTTGGCGGTCAGCTCCGCCTCCACCTTGCAGGCGCCGGCCTCGGGCTTTGCGCCGGCCTTGCGCACGGCCTCGATCTCGGCCCGAACGGCTTCGAGGTCGGCGCGGAAAGCGGGGTCGCCGTGCCAGGTGGCCACCAGGGCCGCCCCATTGGTGCGCCCGGCCTCGATGGCGCTGACGCTGTGCACCCCGCAGACCACCCGGCTCTCGCCGAATGCCCGGCCGCGGGTCAGGATCGGGGTCGCCCGGTCCGGCGCGATCTCGGCCAGGATCAGGGCCACGCCCCAGCCCCAGGTGGCGTGGCCGGAGGGATAGTCGGGGCTGGCGGCCAGGGAGTCGCTCTTGGGCGCGCAGATGTTTCCCTCGCCGGCGATCAGATAGGGCCGCTTGCGCTTGAAGACGTCCTTGACGCTGGAGACCTGACGGCTGGCGTCGATCCCCATCCGGCTCAGCATGGCCATCAGCCTGGGCGTGGTCTGGGGGGAGAGTTGGACGTCCATCGCGCAGCTGAAGTCGGTGAGCATGTTGGCTGGCAGGGAGGGGACGTCGTTCTGAGCCAGCGACCAGCGCGGCGAGCCCTCCAGGGCGCGGCTGGCCTTGTAGACCGCCTGGTCCTGGGCCTCCCGCGGCGAGCCGGTGGCCGGGGCGGGGGGCAGGATGACCGCCGCGTCGGGCCAGGTCTGGGCGGTGAGATAGCCGGTGGGCAGGGCGCGCGGGGCCGGGGCGGGCGCGGGCGCGGGCCGGATCATGGCGCATCCGGCGACGGCCAGGGCGCCCGTCAGGCTCAAGGCGATCAGTACACGGCTCATCCGTCTCACTCCGTATGTCGTTGTCCCATCATGCGCGGGCGGCCGGCGGACGCAACGCCCGATCATGAAATTGATTTTCTCAAGATATTGCAGTTGAAAACTCAATTTTCTTGAGATACCTTTTTTGAAACCCGAGGCGAGGAACCCGTGAGCCCAGCGAAAGTCCAGGATTGGCAGGCCTTGACCCAGCTCACCGGCGGCGCGCCGCTGGTGGTGGAGCGGGTTCGGCTGGCCGACCGCGACATCGCCATCGAGGGCGCCTTCGAGCCGCCTCAGCTGGCCAGGCTTTCGGCGGAGGATCAGATTTTCGTCGCCGCCTTCCTGCGCAGCCACGGCTCCATCAAGGAGATGGAGCAGGTGTTCGGGGTCAGCTACCCGACCGTAAAGGCCCGGCTGAACCGCATCGCCGCCAGCCTGGATGTCTTCGACGTCGCGCCCCGGCCCTCCCGGGCCGAGGTGCTGGAGCGGCTGAGCCGGGGCGAGATTAGCGCCCAGGACGCCATCGCCGAATTGGAGGCCGTCACGTGAGTCCGGTTCCCACGTCTGTCCAGCCCACCGAGGTGGCCAATCCGGAGCGCCGCAAGGCGCCCCGCGGCCTCACCGTCATGCGCGAGCGCGCCGAGCGGTTGCGCTGGCGCACCGTGCCGCGGGTGCGCAAGCCGGGCCCCCGGCGCGAGATCAATCTGTGGCTGCCCGTGACTCCGCTGCTGATCCTGCTGGCGCCCCTGCTGATGCTGATCATGGGGATCGCCGTCCTGCTGCCCCGGCCCTTCGGGGTCAATCCGGCCATGGCCATGCTCGGCGTCGGCCGGGTGCTGATGGCGCTCAGCGGCACACAGGTCGACGTCGATACCGACGGGGCCAATGTCCACCTGAAGATCCTCTAGGAGAGACCGCCATGAGCGAAGATCGCCGCTCGATCCTGCAGATGCTGTCGGAAGGCAAGGTCACGCCCGACGAGGCCGAACGCCTGATCGCCGCCCTGGAGCGAGGCGCTGGTCCTCGCGCGCCCGAGGGCGCTCCGGCGGCCAAGGCCGCGCCGAAATACCTGCGGGTCGCCGTCGACACCGACGAGGGTCACGGCGGTCCCACCAAGGTCAATGTCCGGGTGCCGATGAACCTGCTGCGGGCCGGGGTGCGGCTCTCCAGCATCATCCCGCCCCAGGCCCGGGACAAGGTCAACGAGGCCATGCGCCAGCACGGCGTGCCCTTCGACATCAACAGCCTGAAGCCGGAAAACCTGGAGGAGCTGGTGGAACAGCTCAACGACCTGACGGTCGACGTCGACCAGGACCGGACCAAGGTGCGGATCTATTGCGAATA
>JAZKBZ010000003.1:28502-31178 GCA_040388315.1 Pseudomonadota bacterium
GCCAGGCGTCCGAGGCGATCAGCGGGACCACGGTGCTGGCCTCGGCGAACACCATCTGTTCCCAGGTGACGTCGACCTTGCCCCAGGAGCAGGCCTCCTTGAGCGTCGAGGACGAGCAGGCGCCGTCGCGTACGTCGGCCACGGTGATCTGGATGGCGTACTTGTGCATGTCCACCTCGTGGCCGAGGATCTCGGCGCAGACCACGGTGTCCTGGGCGAAGTTCTTGGGAACCCCGCCGCCCACCATGAACAGGCCCGTCGTGCCGGCCGCGATCTTGATGTCGGTCAGCTCACGGAAGTCGGCCACCGAGTCGATGGTGAGGTAGGGCTTGCCCGCCTTCATGTTCTCCACCTGGTGCTTCACCAGGCCGAAGCCGGCCGAAGAGTCGGTGAAGGCCGGGCAGAAGATCGGAATGTCGAGCTCGTAGGCGGTCTCGATCAGCGAGCCCTTCTTCTTGGCGCCGCCCTCGGCCAGCCACTTGCCCATCTCCCAGATGAACTCGCGGCTCGAATAGGGGCGCGGCTCCAGGGCGTTGCAGAGCTGGAAGATGGTCTCGTCGCAGTTCTGGAGCTCTTCCTCGTCGATATAGGTGTCGTAGATGCGGTCGATATAGAGGGCGCGCAGGTCGCGGTCGTCGACCGGGTCCTGGGGCTTGGACTGGTAGTGCTTGAAACCCAGGGCCTCGAAGAAATCCATGTCCACGATCGAGGCGCCGGTGGAGACCACGCAATCGATCAGGCCGAACTTCAGCATGTCGCGGTAGATGTGCATGCAGCCGCCGGCGCTGGTGGAGCCGGCCAGCGTCAGCCAGGTGGAGCAGCCCTTGTCCTCCAGGGCCATGGTCAGGATGTCGGCGGCGCGCGCGGTGTCGCGGCTGGTGAAGCTCATCTGCCGCATCGAATCGATGATGGGCCGGGCGTCATACTGGTCGATGGCCACGTGCTCGACGGTGGTCGAGAGCAGCTCGGCCTTGCGGTTGGTGTTCTGAACGTCAGCGTTCATTCTCTTGATCCTTTAGAGTTTGAGCGCCCGTCCATGAAAAAGGAGCCCAGCCGGGACGGAGCGACCGGCTGGACCAACAACACCTGAGCGGCGGGGTTATTTCCGCCGACGCTTCTTCCCGCGCGCCCGTGACAGCTTGACGACGTTGGCGGTGTCGGACTTCGGCACCGGGATCGAACGCCGGGCCAGGCCGAACATGGAGGCCATGGGCGCGTCCTCGCACTCGATGGTCTCGGCGTCGCCGAAGCCATTGAAGCGGGTGTTCATCGCCACCCCATAGGCGCCCAGCATGCCGATCTCGACATAGTCACCCTCGCGGATGTCCTCGGGCAGCCAGAAGGGGCCGGGCATGTGGTCCAGGGAATCGCAGGTGGGACCCCAGAAGCGATAGGGCTTCAGGGCGCCTTCGACCTCCTGGGCCTCGCCGTCCACGTTGCGGATCAGCTTGACCGGAAAGGGCCACTTGGTGTGCGCCGCATCGAACAGCGAGCCGTAGGACCCGTCGTTCAGATAGAGGGCGTCGCCCTTGCGCAGCTCGACCTTGGTGAGGATCGAGGAGCCTTCGGCCACCAGGGCCCGGCCGGGTTCGCACCACAGCTCGGTGGTCTCATGCACCATCATCTCGGCGAAGCCGCGGTCGATGGAGTCCACATAGTCTGCCAGCGCCGGCGGAACCATGCCCGGATAGACCGAGGGGAAGCCGCCGCCCACGTCCACCACGTCGGCGAAGACGCCGGCGCGGACCAGGGCGCGGGAGGCCTGGGTCATGGCCGCCTGGTAGGCGGTGGGACGCATGCACTGGCTGCCGACATGGAAGGAGACGCCCATCAGGTCCTGGGTCGCCCGACGGGCGGCCAGCAGCAGGGCCGGGGCCTCGAAGGCGTCGACCCCGAACTTGCCCGAGAGCGAGTAGGCCGCGCCCTCGGCGGCGACCGCCAGGCGCACGATCAGGTTCAGGTCCTTGGCGCCGCCGGTGGCGTCCAGGATCTTGGCCAGCTCTTCGTGCGTATCCAGCGCGAAGGTGCGGACCCCATGATCGAAATAGGCCTGGGAGATGGCCGACCGGCTCTTGACCGGATGCATGAAGGCCATGCGCGAGCCGGGGGCGAACTGGCTCACCAGCTCGATCTCCGGGATCGAGGCCACATCGAACGAGGTCACCCCATTGGCCGCCAGGGTCTCGATGACCCACGGCGAGGGATTCGCTTTGACAGCGTAGAAGACGTCGCCTCGGAAATTTTCCTGGAACCAGCGCGCCGCCACAGCCACCGCGTCAGGTCGCGCTATTGCGACAGGACGTTCCGGGGACCGCTGACGGACCAGGTCCAGGGGCGTATGATACGTGTGCAATTCACGTAACCCCCAACGGATTGTTGAACCTAGCCGGCGTTAGCAGCGCTTTTGAGGACTTCGGGTCCGCCGGAGCGCGGTGAAATAGGGGCATATCACCCCTGTGTAAAGCGGTTTGATTCCGCTGCGGTGAATCGCGCGCAAACCCTGACGGGGCCAAGGCTTGGTGAGGGGCCGCCCCGCAGGGTTTTGTGACAGTCCCGCAGGGCCTGAATCGCCCGCCTTGGGGTCATTCCTGCCCCGCCCGCTCCCGCGACGCGTGACCGCGTTAACGGATGCTAGACCGGACGCGGGCCGGCGTGTCATGAAGTCGTCGCAGCGGT
>JAZKBZ010000003.1:31188-51975 GCA_040388315.1 Pseudomonadota bacterium
ATGCGATACTTTCCAAAAGTGATACCGACGTTGCAGCGGTCGGCGATGACGCGTCTCCGCCCCTGCGTGCGCCGACCTTGGAACTTCTGCATTCATGACTGACGCCGCCGTTCTGTCCGTACGGAACGCCTCGAAGAGCTTTGGCCCTCGCAAGGCGCTCGACGGCGTGTCCCTCAGTGTGGCTCGGGGCGAGATGATCGCCCTGATCGGCCCGTCCGGCTCGGGCAAGTCGACCCTGCTGCGCTCCATAAGCGGCCTGCAGACCATCGATCCGGGCGCCGGCGTCATCGAGGCCTTCGGCGGCCCGGTCCAGGCCGGCGGCAAGATCAGCCGCAAGGTCCGCGACACCCGCATCCGCGTCGGCTTCATCTTCCAGCAGTTCAACCTGGTGGGCCGGCTCTCGCTGTTCACCAATGTCGCCCTGGGATCGCTGGGCCGCATCCCCATGCTGCGCGGGACCCTGGGCCTGTGGCCCCGGGAGACCCAGGACGCGGTCATGGCGGCCCTCTCCCGCGTGGGGGTCGCCGACTATGCCGGCCAGCGCGCCAACACGCTCTCCGGCGGCCAGCAGCAGCGCGGCGCCATCGCGCGCGCCCTGGTGCAGAAGGCCAAGATCATCCTGGCCGACGAGCCGGTGGCCTCCCTCGACCCCGTCTCCGCCCGCAAGGTCATGGAGCTGCTGGCGGACCTGAACGCCGTGGACGGCCTGACCGTGGTCGTCACCCTGCACCAGGTCGACTACGCCCTGCGCTACTGCAAGCGGGTCGTGGCCCTGAAGGCGGGCAAGGTGGTCTATGACGGTCCGATCGACGGTCTGGACCGTGCGCGGCTGATCGATATCTACGGCCCCGAATTCGAAGACGCCTTCTGGGAAGGAGCGCCGAAATGATCCGTCGCCACATTCTGACCGGCCTCGCCGTCGCCGTGGCGCTCGCCGCCTGCGGCCAGAAGCCGCCGGAGAAGAAGGGGCCGCCGACCGAGATCACCTTCTCGATCCTCTCGGCCGAGAACCAGGCCTCGATGCAGCCCCTGTGGCAGCCCCTGCTGGACGACATGTCCGAGCAGATCGGGGTCAAGGTGAAGCCCTATTTCGCCACCAACTACACATCCCTGATCGAGGCCATGCGCTTCAACCAGGTCCAGGTCGGCTGGTTCTCCGCCCTGCCGGCCCTGGAGGCCGTGCGGCGGGCTAATGGCGAGGTGCTGGGCCGGGTGGTGGATTCCGGCGGCGCCGATTCCTACACCTCAGTGCTGATCGTGAAGAAGGGCAGCGGCATTACCCTTGATGACGTGCTCAAGTGCGGCAAGCGCTACTCCTTCGGCCTGGGGGACGCCAAGTCGACCTCCGGCACCCTGGCCCCCATGACCTATCTGTTCACGCCGCGCGGCATCGAGCCGGCCACCTGCTTCAAGGGCGTGCGCTCGGCCAGCCATCAGACCAATGTCTTCTCCGTCGCCAACGGCGTGCTGGACGTGGCCACCAACAATTCCGTCGGCCTGGTCTTCGCCGGCCGCGAGAATCCCGAGGTCGCCGCCAAGATCGAGGTGATCTGGAACTCGCCGCCCCTGCCGGAATCCTCCATCGTCGCCCGCAAGGACCTCGACCCGGCCATCCGCGAGAAGATGCGGCAGTTCTTCCTGACCTACGGGACCGGAACCGGCCCGCGGGCCGACAAGCAGCGCGAGGTGCTCAAGGGTCTGGCCTATGGCGGCTTCCGCCCGGCCGACGACACCTATCTCGACCCCATCCGCGAGATGGAAGCCTCCGAGGCCCTGGCCGACGCCAAGCGCGGCGGCGACGCCGCCAAGATCGCCAAAGCCCAGGCCGCCTTCGACGACATCCGCGCCAAGGCCGCCCAGCGCCGCGCCGTCAATCCGGACGTCTGATGACCGCCATCGCCCCGCAAAGCGCCGCCCTGCGGCCGCCGACCCGCTCCCTGGCCCAGCGCGCGCCCGACATCCTGGTCTGGGGCGGGGTCATCGCCTTCCTGGTGATCAGCTTCGGCCCGGTGGAGATCAGCCGCCTGCCGCTGTTGTTCAGCAATTCGGAGAACATGCAGCAGTTCGGCCGCGACCTGCTGCGCCCCGACTTCACCGACTGGAAGCTCTATGTCTCGCAGATGTGGCTAACGGTGCAGATCGCGCTGTGGGGCACCTGCCTGGCGGTGTTCCTGGCCATTCCCTTCGGCCTGGTCTGCGCCCGCAACATTTCCCCGCCCTGGCTGCAGCAGCCCATGCGCCTCTTGATGAACCTGCTGCGCTCGATTCCGGACTTGGTGATCGGCCTGCTGTTCATCGTCGCCGTGGGCCTGGGCCCCTTCGCGGGCGTCATGGCCCTGGCGCTGAACACCGGCGGCGTGCTGGCCAAGCTGTTCTCGGAGGCCGTGGAGTCCATCGACCGGGGACCCGTCGAGGGGGTGCGCGCCACAGGCGCCACACCCCTGCAGGAAGTCATCTGGGGGGTCATCCCCCAGGTCGCCCCCCTGTGGAGTTCCTACGCCCTCTACCGGTTCGAATCGAATTCGCGCTCGGCGACGGTCCTCGGCCTGATCGGCGCCGGCGGGATCGGCCAGACCCTGTTCGAATCCTTGAATGGATTCAATTATCCGCAGGTCTCGGCCATCGCCATCGTCATCGTCGTGGCGGTCACCCTGATCGACATGCTCAGCCAGACGATCCGCGCCCGCCTGCTGTAGTTTTCTCCGTCCACGGACGGCATGTCACAAAACCCAAGCCAAGCCGTCATCGTTCCGGCGTCAGACCGTCACGTAAACTTGGCCGAAGCGTCACGGGACCTCGTTAAGCCGCCCCTAGCCTGAAGAGGCACGGGGATAAGCTCCACAAGGATCCGAAGAAATGACGTTCAAGACCTCGCTCTGCGCCGGGGTGGCGCTCAGCGTCGCCATGCTTGCCGCTGGCGCCGCCAACGCCCAGGACACCACGGTCGCCTGGAAGGGCGCGCCGCAATGGACCAATGACACCCTGACCTTCAAGGTCCGCGGCCGCACCTATTTCGACTACATCTATCAGGATGTGGATCGCCAGACGGGCGTCGACTTCGCCGCCAGCAATTCGCGTATCCGCACCGCGCGGCTCGGGGTTGAAGGCACGTGGAACGCCAACTGGGCCTACAAGGCCGAAGTGCAGCTGGCCCGCGGCGCCGCCGAGTGGGAAGACCTCATCCTCGAGTACAAGCCGACCGACACCACCTCGATCCTGGTCGGCAACTTCAAGACCGTCTCGCTCGAGAACATTACGTCCTCGCGCTACACGACCTTCATGGAACGCGGCCCCTACAACGACGTCCTGAACGTCGGCCGGGTCATGAACATCCAGGCGAAGACGAATGGCCAGAACTGGACGGCCGCGATCGCCGCCTCCGGCGACAGCATCAACTCCGCCGATGTGGCGACCAATTCGGCCACCGGTTCGAAGGAAGTGTTCGGCGTCAACGGCCGCTTCACCTTCGCGCCGATCGACCTGGACGAGACCAAGCTGCACCTCGGGGTCTGGGCGCGTTACCGAAATCGCGAAGACCAGGCCAACTTCAACTACGCGGTCCGCAACAACACCGCCTACGGGGCTCAATACGCCTCGACCGGCGCCATTGGCGTTCGTGACACCCAGATCGGGCTGGAAGGCGCTCTGGTCCACAAGAACTTCTCTCTCCAGGGCGAGTACGCGAACATCTCCGTTGATCGGCCCGCCAACGCCGACGCCGATCTGAAAGCCTTCTATGTCTACGGTAGCTGGTTCCCCACCGGCGAGATGCGCCGCTACGAGGCCAACAAGGGCGAATTCAACCGCACCAAGGTCCTCAATCCGGTGACCAGCGGCGGCATGGGCGCGCTTGAGCTCGCCGTGCGCTACGACAATGTCGATCTGACCGACGTGGTCGGGGCCGGTGAGTACTCGGCCGTGACCCTGGGCGCCAACTGGTACCCGCACCCCTACGTCCGGTTCATGGCCAATTACAGCATGGCTCAAAACGACAACCCGGCCGTCGGCGCCGACGTCGACGTCAACACCTTCCAGGTCCGCGCCCAGTTCGACTTCTAAGACATCCCTCGGTTGGGCGGCCCATCGGGTCGCCCATCCTCCAATCGGAGACATCTCCCGTGAAGATCTCAATGGCTAAGAAAGCCCTCCTGGCCTGCGCCGCGGCGTCGGCGACCCTGGCCTTCGGCGCGCCGGCCTACGCCGCCCGCGACTATGTCTGGGCGGCCGGTTCCTCCACAGTCTTCCCCTTCGCCACCCGCGTGGCCGAGAATTACGCCAAGAAGACCGGCAAGAAGTCCCCCAAGGTCGAGAGCCTGGGCACCGGCGGCGGCATCAAGCTGTTCTGCGGCGGCGTCGGCGACGCTTTCCCGGACATCGCCAACGCCTCGCGCCCGATGAAGAAGTCCGAGTTCGACGCCTGCGCCGCCAAGGGCGTGAAGGACATCGTCCAGATCAAGATCGGCTTCGACGGCATCGTCGTGGCCACCGACAAGGATGGCGCCGACTACAACTTCAAGCGCGAGCATCTCTATCTCGGCTTGGCCGCCAACGTGCTGCGCCAGGGCAAGTTCGTGAAGAACCCCTACACGACCTGGGATGAGATCGGCGCCGGCCTGCCCGGCAACCGCATCAACGTCTATGGCCCGCCGCCCACTTCGGGCACCCGCGACGCCTTCGTCGAGCTGGCCATCGAGGAAGGCGCGCGCAAATTCCCCACCGCTGACGAACTGCGTTCCAACAACGAGAAGAAGTTCAAGGAACTGGTTGACCCGCTCCGCAAGGACGGCTGGGTGGATGCCGGTGAGAACGACAACGCCATCGTCGGCACCCTGACCAAGACGCCGGGTTCGCTGGGCGTGTTCGGCTGGTCCTACCTCGAAGAGAACATGGACAAGATCAAGGGCGCCAGCGTCAACGGCGTGAAGCCCTCGGCCAGCTCCATCTCTGACGGTTCCTATCCCCTGTCCCGTTCGCTCTACATCTATGTGAAGAAGTCCCACGTCGGCGTGACGCAGGGCCTGCAGGACTTCCTCAACGAGTTCGTTTCCGACGCGGCCACCGGCCGGGGCGGCTATCTGCAGAGCCGCGGTCTGATCCCGCTGCCCGCCGGCCAGCACGCCGGCCAGCAGGCTGCCGCCGAGAAGCTTACCCCCATGGCGCGCCCGGCTTCCTGAGCCCCCTCAAGTCGGAGAAGCCAAGAGCGCCGCGGTCCCTCGGGACCGCGGCGCTTTCCTTTTGCGCCGCGTCTCGCAACTGTCGCATATTTCGACTATTATCAAATCATGGAACTCAAGCCCGCTATCGCCAGCCTCTCCGCCCTGGCCCATGAAGGCCGCCTGGAAGTCTTTCGCCTGCTCATCAAGGCCGGCGCCGAGGGCCTGCCGGCCGGCGAGATCGCGCGCCGCCTCGAGGTGCCCCCCAGCAGCCTCTCGGCCAACCTCAACCTCTTGAGCCACGCGGGCCTCGTCCAGTCGCGGCGCGAGGGCCGCTCGATCATCTACACCGCCGACTACGGCGCCATGAGCCGCCTGATCGGCTTCCTGCTGGAGGATTGCTGCGCGGGATCCCCGCAGGTCTGCGCGCCGCTGTCGGCGATCCTCGACCGGGCCGCCTGCTGCGCCGCCGAGGACGCCGCGACCCTGGAGACCGTCTGATGACCTCCGCCAAGCCGCTCAATGTGCTCTTCCTCTGCACGGGGAATTCGGCCCGCTCGATCCTGGCCGAATCGATCATGAACCGGGTCGGCGCGGGCAAGTTCAAGGCCTGGTCGGCCGGCTCCATGCCGGCGGGACAGGTCAATCCCCACGCCCTGGCCCTGCTGGAGAAGCTGAACTATCCGACCGAGGGTCTGCGCTCCAAGCCCTGGGACGAGTTCTCGCGGACCACCAATCCCGACGCGCCGGAGCTCGATTTCGTCTTTACGGTCTGTGACAACGCCGCCGGCGAGGTCTGCCCGATCTGGCCGGGCCAGCCGATGAGCGCCCATTGGGGCCTGCCCGATCCGGCGGCCGTGGAGGGGACCGAGGCGGAGAAGGCCGTCGCTTTCGCCGACGCCTACCGGATGCTGAACAACCGCATCAACATCTTCGTCAACCTGCCGCTCGCCTCGCTCGACAGCATGTCGCTGCAGAAGCGCCTGAACGAGATCGGCAAGACCCAGGGCGAGCCCAAGCCGGCCTGACCGCCTCGCCTCTCGTCCCCGACAGGAACCCCTCCCTTGACTTCAACCTCCCCCGCGCCGACGGCCGCGCCGGCGCCCATGTCCGCCTTCGAGCGCTTCCTGACCCTCTGGGTGGCCCTGTGCATCGTCGCCGGCGTGGCCCTGGGACAGGTCTTCCCCGAGGTCTTCCGGGCGATCGGCGGCCTGGAGCTGGCCCGCGTCAACCTGCCGGTGGCCGGTCTGATCTGGCTGATGATCATCCCCATGCTGATGAAGGTCGACTTCGGCGCCATGCGCCAGGTGGGCCGCCACTGGCGGGGCATCGGCGTCACCCTGTTCATCAACTGGGCGGTGAAGCCCTTCTCCATGGCCGCCCTTGGCGCCCTCTTCATCGGCTACCTGTTCCGGCCCTGGCTGCCGGCGGGAGAGATCAATTCCTACATCGCCGGCCTGATCATCCTGGCGGCGGCCCCCTGCACGGCCATGGTCTTCGTCTGGAGCAACCTCACCCGCGGCGAGCCCAACTTCACCCTCAGCCAGGTGGCTCTGAACGACGCCATCATGGTGGTGGCCTTCGCCCCGATCGTCGGCCTGCTACTGGGTCTCTCGGCCATCACCGTGCCCTGGGAGACCCTGCTGCTCTCGGTGGGTCTCTACATCGTCGCGCCGGTGATCCTGGCCCAGGGCCTGCGCGCCGCCCTGCTGCGGCGAGGGGGAGAGGCGGGCCTCAAGCGGGTGCTCGACCGCATCGGACCGGTGTCGCTCACCGCCCTGCTGGCCACGCTGGTGCTGCTGTTCGGCTTCCAGGGGGAGCAGATCATCGCCCAGCCCGCCATCATCGCCCTGCTGGCGGTCCCGATCACCATCCAGGTCTATTTCAACTCCGGCCTGGCCTATCTGCTGAACCGCGCCGCCGGCGAGGCCCACTGCGTGGCCGGCCCCTCGGCCCTGATCGGCGCCAGCAACTTCTTCGAGCTGGCGGTGGCCGCGGCCATCAGCCTGTTCGGCTTCACCTCCGGCGCGGCCCTGGCCACGGTGGTCGGGGTCCTGATCGAGGTGCCGGTCATGCTCTCGGTGGTGGCCATCGTGAACGCCAGCAAGGGCTGGTACGAGGCCGGCGCGGCCGTGCGCCGCGTGGCTGCGGGGAAGATTTAGGCCGCTTCCGGCCGGCGGCGACGCACGCGGGCCAGACGACGCAGGCGTCGCCAGAACCGCGTCTTCTCTGGCTCGGGATAGGGCTGCAGGTTGCGCACGAAGTCCTCGGCGCAGGCGCGCCAGGAGAAGCCCTCGGCGAAGGCGCGCACCTTCCTGCGATCCAGCTTCAACGCCTCCAGGCAGGCCTCGCGCAGGCCCTCGGTGGCGCTGCCGGCCAGCACCCCGGCGTCGCTGCCGGGGATGATGTCGATGGGCCCCGGCGCCGGATAGGCCGCCACGGGCGTGCCCGTGGCCATGGCCTCCAGGATCACCAGGCCGAAGGTGTCGGTGAGCGAGGGGAAGACGAAGACGTCGGCGCAGGCGAAGTGGGCCGCCAGCTCCTCGCCCATCTTGAAGCCACGGAACACCACCTCCGGGTACTTGGCCTTCAGTTCATCGGTCTGGGGGCCGTCGCCCACCACTACCTTGGTGCCGGGCAGGTCCAGGCCCAGGAAGGCCTCGATGTTCTTCTCCACCGCCACCCGGCCCACCGACAGGAAGATCGGCCGCGTCAGGCCTTCATAGACGTCGGGCTCGCCGGGCGCGCGCGGATGAAAGGCCTCGGTGTCGACCCCGCGGGACCAGGCGGTGATGTTGCGGAAGCCGTGGTGCTCCAGCTCGTCGCGCATGGTCGGCGTGGCCACCATCAGCCGGCCCGATGGCTTGTGGAACCACTTCATGTAGGCGTAGCCGGCGGCCAGCGGCAGGGGCAGGCGGGCCGAGACATACTCCGGGAAACGGGTGTGGTAGCTGGTGGTGAAGGGCAGCTTCCACTCCACGCAGATGCGCCGCGCGGCCAGGCCCAGGGGCCCCTCGGTGGCGATGTG
This sequence comes from Pseudomonadota bacterium, assembly GCA_040388315.1. GTDB lineage: Bacteria > Pseudomonadota > Alphaproteobacteria > Caulobacterales > Caulobacteraceae > Phenylobacterium. The sequence goes on from JAZKBZ010000003.1 coordinate 39,370, forward strand.
GATGGCTTCTGGCTCGAAGGCCTTGAACCGCTCCTGCACCGGCTCGTAGGTGCCGACAGCCACCTTGATCTCGGCATAGGTGGGCAGGGGGAAGGTCTTGAACTGGTCGGGGCTGATCACCTCGACCGTGTGGCCCATCTCCCGCATCTCCTTGATGACCCGGGTGAGCGTGCGGACCACCCCGTTCACCTGCGGCTCCCAGGCGTCGGTCACCACCATGATGCGCATCGGCTTGAGGCTGTCGCGCGGGGCGGTGATGGCGTCGCGCACCCGGGCCCGCGAGGGCCGGGGCGGGGTCAGGGCCTGGGTCTGCAGCCAGGCCCAGAAGGCGCCCATCAGGGCTTCGCGGGTGGGGAAGTGGCGATAGACGGTGCGCTCGCCCACCTTGGCCTCGGCGGCGATCTCGGCGAAGCTGAGCTCCTCCAGTCCGCCCGACTCCAGGCGCGTGGCGACCGCCCGCAGGATCTGATCGTGCGTCTCGGCCTTCTGGCGATCGCGCAAATTGGAGACATAGCGAGTTGGGGGTATCGTCATGACAGTCGCACTGTCACCAGCCGGGGTTCACTGTCAAGAACCGTGTTACGCGGCAACGGGTTCGAGGATCGCCTCGTCGACCGTATCGATGGTGCGCGTGATGGCCGACCAGGACCGGATCTTCGCCCACTCCAGGATTTCCAGCCGTCCGTCCGGGTGTTCGACAAGGGCTGAACAGCTCTCCACCCAGTCACCGTCATTGATATAGACGATCCCGTCGATGTCGCGCATCTCTGCCTTGTGGATGTGGCCGCAGATCACGCCGTCCACCCCGCGCCGGCGAGCCTCGTCGGCCACTGCGGCCTCGAAGTTCTCCACGAACTGCAGGGCGTTCTTCACCCGGGTCTTCAGATAGGCCGACAGGCTCCAGTAGCCGAAGCCGAGGCGCCGCCGGGCGCGGTTGAACAGGGTGTTGGTCGCCAGCAGGGCCCGGTAGGAATAGTCTCCCAGGATGGCCAGCCAGCGGGCGTGCTGCACCACCCCGTCGAACTCGTCCCCGTGGGTCACCAGGAAGCGCTTGCCGTCGGCGGTCTCGTGGATGGCGTCGCGGGCCACCACCACCCCGCCGAAATGGACCCCGGTGAACTCCCGGACCCGGTCGTCATGGTTGCCCGGCACGTAGATGACGTTCACCCCCTTGCGGGCCAGGCGCAGGATCTTCTGCACCACGTCGTTGTGGCTCTGGGGCCAGTGCCAGCCCGAGCGCAGCTTCCAGCCGTCGATGATGTCGCCCACCAGATAGAGGTTGTCGCACTCGATGTGGCGGATGAAATCGAGCAGCAACTCGGCTTGGCATCCCCTGGTCCCTAGATGGACGTCGGAAATGAACACGGTGCGATAACGCCGGATTCCGAAATCGGCCATCGAGGACCCCCTGGTGAGCAGCCAACGCCTGCCGGTTAGGCTGATTGCATGTCACTCTCATGAAACCGATTGCGCCTCTTTCGAAGCGGGGCCTTTGAGGGTAAGGGATTGGTCAGGCCGACCCTCCCCAGGTCTCCCCAATTAGGTCCCGATGGACGCCCGTACCTATCCTGCGAAGGAGACGCCGAAGTCTCGGCGTACCCGCGCACGCATCCTGGACGCCGCCATGCGGCTGTTCGCCGAGGTCGGCTATCACGCCGCCACCAACGCCATGATCGCGGACGCCGCGAACCTGACTCGGGGCGCGATGCTCTATCACTTCGCCAGTCGCGAAGAACTGGTGGAGGCCGCCGTGGCCCATATCGAGGTGGAGCGGGCCCGGCTGTTCGAGCAGGCCGCCTCGGCGCCTTCCGCCCCCGGCGTCGACGCCTCGGAACACGCCATCGACGCCTATTGGGCCCTGCTGCACGAGGCGCCCTTCGTGGCCTTCGCCGAGCTGGAGACCGCCGCGCGCACCGACCCGATGCTGCGGGTGCGCCTGGCCGCCGCCCAGAGCGCCTTCGACCGGGCCCAGGTGGGCGACCGGTTCCTGGCCTTGGCGCAGGCCGGCGAGGATCCTCGCTTCCAGACCAGCCGCGACCTTGGCCGCTTCCTGCTGGAGGGCCTCGCCAAGGGCGCCATGACCTATGACGAGCCGGCGCGCAAAGAGCGCCTGCTGACGGTGGTCAAGCGGGCCGTGCGGGTGTTGAACCGCAAGGGCGATGTTCAGGAACTCTGGCCCGACTAGGCCAGGGAGTTCAGAGGGTCGCGAGCAGACCCACGAAGGCGATGGCCTTCACGGCCAGATACCAGAAGACGGCGTTCAGGCCGAGGAAGCCCACTACCAAGGCCAGCCTGTAAAGACTGGGACGCCGGGACGCGTGGCCGGGGAAGGCTGTCGCCATCGATATTTCCTCCGCTGCTGCTTGGTTCGGGGGGTGCAGCTAAGCTTCGTAAGTCGTGCGCCGATTCATCGTGAATGTCCCGGCGACCTAATGTCGCCTATCGAACGTTGGAGCGCGAGAAATGGTTTCAGCGCGCCCGCTCCGCCGCGATCCAGCCGTCGATTCGAGTTTCCAGCAGATCCAGGGGCAGGGGACCGGCCAGCAGGACCGCGTCGTGGAAGCGGCGGATGTCGAAGCGGTCGCCCAGGGCGGCCTGGGCCTTGGACCGCAGCTGGACGATCTTCATCTCGCCCACCTTGTAGGCCAGGGCCTGCCCTGGCCAGGATACGTAGCGGGCCAGCTCCACCTCGATATTGAGCGGCGACAGGGCGGTGTTGTCGGTGAAGCAGGCCCGGGCCTGGTCGAGGCTCCAGCCCTTCCAATGGATGCCGGTGTCGGCCACCAGACGGCAGGCGCGCCACATCTCGTAGGACAGGCGCCCGAACCGCTCATAGGGGTCGCGATAGATTCCCATCTCCCCGCCTAGCTTCTCGGCATAGAGGCCCCAGCCCTCGGTGAAGGCGGTGACCCCGGCCTCGCGGCGGAAGGTGGGCACGCCCTGGAGCTCCTGGCCCAGCGCGATCTGCAGGTGATGGCCGGGGACCGCCTCGTGCAGGGTGAGCGCCGGCAGCTCGTAGAGCGGCCGCTGGTCGAGCTTTGCGGTGTTGACCATGTAGCCGCCGGCCACGCCCTGGGCCGGGCTGCCGGTGAAGTAGCGGCCGGTGGTGTAGTTGGCCTCGATGTCCTCGGGCACCGGCCGCACGCCATAGGTCAGGCGCGGCAGGGTGCCGAACCAGCCCGGCAGCTTGTCGTCGATTCGCTTGGCGACCCGCGAGGCCTTCTCCAGCAGGTCCTCCCGCGACTTTGCGTAGAACCGCGGATCGGACCGCAGCATGGCCAGGAAGGCCTTGAAGTTCCCCTTGAAGCCGGTCTCGGCGATCACCCCGTCCATCTCCGCCCGGATCCGCGCCACCTCCGCCAGTCCCGCTGCGTGGATCTCGTCGGGGGTCATCTTCGTCGTGGTGTGGTCGGCGACCAGCCAGCGGTAGTAGCGTTCCCCGTTGGGCAGGCTGCGGGCCGCCAGGGATTTGCGGCTGGCGGGCAGGTATTCCTTTTCCAGGAAGGCAACGAAGTCGCGCTGGGCGGGGCGGACCTTGTCGCGCACCACCGCCAGGGCCTGGGCCCGCAGGGCCGCCTGCTCGGCGGCGGGGATCGCCGGCGGCAGGTCGCGGAAGGGGGTCAGCAGAACGTCGCCCTCCACGGCGGCGGCGGCCATCTCCCGGGCGCGGGCCAGGACCTGGTCATTGGTCCCGCGCGGCTGGGTGAAGCCGCTTTTCACCCCGCGCCGGGCGTTGGCGATGTTGGCGGCGTAATAGGCCGGAATGGCGTTCAGCCGGTCGAGCCAGGCCCTGGCGTCGGCGCTGGAACGGATCGGGGTGGTGGCCGCCAGATAACCCAGGGTCTGGTGGAATCCGCCGTCCGAATTGAACGGCATGCGGGCCTCGTCGAAGGAGAGACTCTGCAGCTGGCGGTCCAGGGTCCAGGCCAGGAAGGCGCGGTTCAGCCGCGCCTCGGTCGAGAGGCCGGCGGCGTCGATGCCGGCCAGCCGCGACTGGAAGGTCTTCAGCGCCTTGGCCCGGGCCGCGTCGGCGGCCGGCGTCACGTCGGGCAGGCGCGACAGGGCCGCGCGATCCCCCTGGCCGCCGGCGGTGATGGGATCGTCGGCCAGCGCATAGGCCTCGTAGTCGGCCACCACGGCCTCCAGCGGCCGGTCGTCGGCCAGGGCCGGTCCGGCGAACAGCAGAACCACCAGGGCGAACAGGGCGTGGCGCATGGGAGGCCTCCTTCAAGCGAGGCGCCAAGCTGGCGCCGGGGCGGGTCTCTGCCAAGCCCTTGCAGCCCGCCGCCGGGGCGCCCCATGCTCGCCCCGCTGCTGACGCGAGGGGGACGGCTCATGAGCTTCATCACACGCCGCAAGGCGATTGAGCCGCACGTCCACGCCGAGGGCGAGCACCGGCTGAAGGCCACCCTCAGCTGGCCCCACCTGATGGCTCTGGGCATCGGCGCCATCATCGGCACCGGGATCTACACCCTGACCGGGGTGGCCGCGGGCCTGGCGGGGCCGGCGGTGATCCTGTCCTTCGCCGTGGCCGGGGCGGTCTGCGCCTGCGCGGCCCTCTGCTACGCCGAGATGGCCAGCCTGATGCCCCACGCGGGCAGCGCCTATTCCTACACCTACGCCACCCTGGGCGAGCTGGTGGCCTGGGTGATCGGCTGGAGCCTGATCCTCGAATACACCCTGGTCTGCAGCGCGGTGTCGGTGGGCTGGTCGGGCTATGCCTCCGGCCTCATCGAACAGGCCCACTGGGCCGTGCCCAAGGCCCTGCTGGCCGGACCCGAGGCGGGCGGCCTGGTCAACCTGCCGGCGGTCTTCATCGCGTTGGCCGTCACCGGCATGCTGCTGGTGGGCACCCGCGAGAGCGCGACGGTGAACTTCATTCTGGTCTGCGTGAAGCTGGCAGCCCTGGCCGGCTTCGTGGCCCTGACCCTGCCCCACTTCGACGCCAGCCACTTCACCCCCTTCGCCCCCTTCGGCTTCGGGGCCCATGAGGCGGACGGCGCGAAGTACGGGATGATGGGCGCCGCGGCGATCATCTTCTTCGCCTTCTATGGCTTCGACGCCATCTCCACGGCGGCGGAGGAGGCCAAGAACCCCAGCCGCGACCTGACCATCGGCATCGTCGGCTCGATGCTGGTCTGCACCGTGATCTACATGGTGGTGGCCGCCTGCGCCCTGGGCGCCTCGCCCTATGACGTCTTCTCCAAGGATCCCGCCCCGCTCGCCTTCGTGCTGAAGCAGCTCGGCCAGCCGCAGGCCGCCGCCTGGGTCGCCGGGGCCGCGGTGATCGCCATGCCGACGGTGATCATGGTCTTCATGTTTGGCCAGAGCCGGGTGTTCTTCGCCATGGCCAGGGACGGCCTGCTGCCCCGCTGGCTCGCGGCCGTCACTCCGCGCGGGGTGCCCAGCCGCGTCACCATCCTGACCGGGGTGATCGCCGCGGTGATCGCCGGCGCCATGCCCCTGTCGGAGATCGCCGCCCTGGCCAATGCCGGGACGCTCGCGGCCTTCATCGCCACCACCATCGCGGTCCTGGTCCTGCGGCGCTCGGCCCCCGACCTGCCGCGCGCCTTCAAGACGCCGCTGGTCTGGGTGATCGGCCCGGCCGGGGTGCTGGGCTGCGTCTATCTGTTCACCAGCCTGTCGGCCAAGACGATGATCTTCTTCGCCGTCTGGAACGTCGTCGGCGTGGTGGTCTACCTGGCCTACGGCCGCGCCCGCAGCCGGCTCGCCTAGTTACTCGGCCGGTTCCTCGGAGCCCCGCGGCCGTTCGGCCAGCTCGCGCAGATAGCGGCCGTATTCGCTCTTGGCCTGGATGCGGCCGAGCTCGGCGAGCTGGGCGTTGTCGATCCAGCCTTGGCGGAAGGCGATCTCCTCGATGCAGCCGATCCGCAGCCCCTGCCGTTGCTCGAAGGTGCGGATCAGTTCGCCCGCCTGGATCAGGCTGTCGTGGGTGCCGGCGTCCTCCCAGGCGAAGCCGCGGCCCAGCAGCTCGACGTGCAGGTCGCCTTCCTCCAGGTAGATCTGGTTCAGGGCGGTGATCTCCAGCTCCCCGCGGGTTGAGCGCTCCAGGGTCTTGGCGAAAATCGAGGCGCGGCTGTCGTAGAAATAGAGGCCGGTGACCGCGTAATTGGACTTCGGGTGGGCAGGCTTCTCCTCGATGCCCAGGGCCCGGCCGTCGGCGCCCAGCTCCACCACGCCGTAGCGCTCCGGGTCCTGCACCGTGTAGCCGAACACCGTTGCGCCGCGGGTCCGGGCGTCGGCCGAGCGCAGCATCTGGCTGAAGTTCTGGCCGAAGAAGATGTTGTCGCCCAGGATCATCACGCTGGGCTCGCCGCCCACGAAGTCCTCGCCCAGGATATAGGCCTCGGCCAGGCCGCCGGGGGTCGGCTGGACGATGTACTCGAACCGCACGCCCAGCTGCGACCCGTCCCCAAGCAGACGCTTGAAGCCCGACTGGTCCTCCGGCGTGGTGATGATCAGGATCTCGCGCACCCCGGCCAGCAGCAGGACCGACAGCGGATAATAGATCATCGGCTTGTCGTAGACGGGCAGCAGTTGCTTGGAGACCGCGAGCGTCAGGGGGTGCAGGCGCGTGCCCGAGCCGCCGGCCAGGATGATGCCGCGCCTCATGCGTTCACCGCGGCCAGGTTCAGGTCTTCGATGGTGTCCTCCAGCGCCTCGCGCCACGGGCGCAGCGTCAAGCCAAAGACGCTGCGAAGCTTCGCTGTGTCCAGTTCGCAATTGAGCGCGCGGCGCGCCGGGGTCGGAAAGGCGCTGGTGGGCACCGGTTGCATGGCGGGCGGGGGGCGGTCGGGCCAGGCCAGTTCGAAGATCGCCTGGGCCATCTGATAGCGTGTGGCGACCCCGTCATTGACCAGGTGCAGCAGCCCCCATTCGGGGGCGTCGGCGGACAGGCGCGACAGGCGTTGGGCCTGGCTGAGCATGAAGCCGGCCACGTCGCCGCTGGCGGTGGGGCAGGCGCGCTGGTCGTCCACCACCCTCAGCAGGGGCTGGGTGGCGCCCAGCTTCAGCATCATCTGCAGGAAGTTCTGCCCGAAGGCCGAGAACAGCCAGGAGACCCGGGCCACCAGGGCGCGGTCGCAGTTTTCCAGCACCGCCTGCTCGCCGGCCAGCTTGGAGGCGCCGTAGACGTGCAGGGGGTTGGTGGCGTCGGTCTCGACATAGGCGCCGGCCTTCTCCCCGTCGAACACCATGTCGGTGGAGATGTGGATCAGGGGTACGCCGCGGGCCTGGCAGGCCCGGGCCATGGCCTCGGGAGCCCGCGCGTTCACCGCATGGGCCAGGTCGGGCTCGCTTTGCGCCTTGTCGACAGCGGCATAGGCCGTGGCGTTGAACACCAGGTCGACCTCCGGCGCCTCGCCGATGGCGCGGGCCACGGCCTCGGCGTCGGTGACGTCCACATCAGCGCGGGACAGGGCCTTGATCGCCACCCCACCGCTGGAACGGAGCATCATCTCCCGGGCCAGCTGCCCGGTGGCGCCGAACTGCAGGATCGTCGTGGTCATGCCGTGGCGAGGCCCAGGCGCTCGGACTGGAAGCCGCGCTCGCGGATGGCCTCCCACCAGGCGCGGTTCTCGACGTACCAGCGGACGGTGTCCTCCAGGCCGGCGGCCAGGTCGGTCTTGGGCGCCCAGCCCAGTTCGTTGGCCAGCTTGCTGGCGTCGATGGAGTAGCGGAAGTCGTGGCCCGGACGGTCGGCCACGAAGGTGATCCGCTCGGCGTGCGGCACGTTGGCCGGGGCCAGCTTGTCCAGGTGGGCGCAGAGGATCTTGATCACCTCGATATTGCGCAGGTTGGAGTCGCCGCCCACGCAATAGGTCTCCCCCAGCCGGCCCCTCTGCAGGACGGTCAGCAGGGCGTCGGCGTGGTCGTCTACGTGCAGCCAGTCGCGCACCTGGCGGCCGTCGCCATAGACCGGGATGGTCTTGCCCTCCATGGCGCGCAGCACCACCGTCGGGATCAGCTTCTCGGGAAACTGGAAGGGGCCGTAGTTGTTGGCGCAGTTGGTGATCACCGCCGGCAGGCCGAAGGTCCGGTTCCAGGCCCGCACCAGGTGGTCGGCGCCGGCCTTGCTGGCCGAATAGGGTGAGTTGGGATCGTAGGGGGTGTCCTCGGTGAAGGCCCCGTCCTCTCCCAGCGCTCCGAACACCTCGTCGGTGGAGACGTGGTGAAAGCGGAAGGTCGCCTTCTTCGCAGGCTCCAGGCTGGTCCAATAGGCCCGGGCGGCCTCCAGCAGGACCGCGGTGCCCAAGACATTGGTGCGCACGAAGTCCAGGGGACCGTCGATGGCCCGGTCGTTGTGGCTCTCGGCGGCCAGATGCATCACCGCATCGGGGCGGTGCCTGGCGAAGATGGCCTGGACGGCGGCGGCGTCGCAGATGTCGGCCTGCTCGAAGGCGTAGAGCGGCGAGGCCGAGACCTCGGCGACATTCTCCAGATTGGCCGAATAGGCCAGGACGTCGAGGTTCACCACCTCATGGCCGTCCGCCACGGCCCGTCTCACGACCGCCGACCCGATGAACCCGGCGCCGCCCGTAACAAGGATTTTCATGGAGTCTTTCGTAAGCGATGGCGGCGGTCTTGCCACGTCAATTCCCGCAGGACGTGCCTCTAACAGGAGATCGCCTTCGGCTCAAATCGCGCGATGCGTGACGCTTTTTCGCAAGGGCCGTGCTTGAGGCGATGGGACGGGGCGCCTACAGTCTGCCTACTCGCCCCTCGCATTTTCGGGGATGTCGCCGCGCCCCCGCATTTTCGGGGACCAGTCGCAGGCGGGCGGCGCCTGTCGCGCCTTGGGGATGGCTGTGGTTTCAAGTTCAAGCGACGGGCCTGTTGGGGCCCCCACCGGCGGGCGCGGCTCAGGCCCTCCCTCCGGCGGCGGACGCTTCGGACCCGGCGGCGGCCAGGACCTGACCACCGGCCCCATCGGCAAGACCCTGATCATGTTCGCCCTGCCGGTGATGGGCTCCAACATCCTGCAATCCCTGAACGGCTCGGCCAACGCCATCTGGGTCAGCCACGTCCTGGGGGAGGCGGCGCTGACCGCCACCTCCAACGCCAACATCATCCTGTTCCTGATGCTGGGCGCCGCCTTCGGGGTCAGCATGTCAGCCAACCTGCTGATCGGCCAGTCGATCGGGGCCGGCGACCGGGCCATGGTCAAGCGGGTGATCGGCACCGCGACCACCTTCTTCATCGCCCTTTCGGTCTCGGTGGGGGCGGGAGGCTGGCTGCTGACCCCCACCATCCTGCACGCCATGGGCACGCCGCCGGACGCCGTGGGGGACGCCATCACCTATCTGCGGGTGATCTTCCTGGCCATGCCGTTCATGTACTTCTTCTCCTTCGTCATGATGGCGCAGCGGGGGACGGGGGACTCCAAGACCCCCTTCTACTTCTCGCTGTTCGCGGTGGGGATGGACGTCATCCTCAACCCGCTGCTGATCACCGGCTTCGGCCCAGCCCCGCGCATGGGCATCGCCGGCTCGGCCATGGCCACACTCACCAGCCAGACCATCACGCTCGCCGCCATGCTGGTCTATCTCTACCGGACCAAGTCGATCCTGGTGCTGCGCCGGGACGAGTGGAAGCTGCTCAAGCCGGAGTGGGAGATTCTCAAGACCATCGCGGTCAAGGGCATGCCCATGGCCTTCCAGATGCTGGTGATCTCCGGGGCGGCGGTGCTGATGATCAGCATGGTCAACACCTACGGCTCCCACACCGCGGCGGCCTATGGCGCGGCGACCCAGCTCTGGACCTATGTGCAGATGCCGGCCATGGCGCTGGGCGCGGCGGTCTCCTCCATGGCCGCCCAGAACGTCGGCGCGGGCCGGATGGACCGGGTCGACAAGATCGCGGGGATCGGCTCGCTCTACGCGGCCCTGCTCAGCGCGGGGCCGGTGGCGGCGATCTATCTGGTCGAGCCGATCATCCTGCATCTCTTCCTGCCGGCCGGCAGCCCGTCCCACGCCATCGCCATGCACATCAACGCCTATGCGCTGTGGGGCTTCATCCCGTTCGGGGTGTCCTTCATCCTGTCGGGGATCGTGCGGGCCACCGGTTCGGTCTGGCCGCCGCTGTTTGCGATGATCATCTCGCTGTGGGTGGTCCGCGTGCCCTTCGCCAAGCTGCTGATGCCCTATATCGGCGCCGACGCCATCTGGTGGAGCTTCCCGCTCGGCAGTGTCGTCTCCTGCATCCTGGCCGCGGCCTGGTTCCGCTGGGGCCCGTGGCGCAAGGCCCGCCTGATGAAGTTCACCCCGCACGGGGACGCGCCGGACACCGGCATGAGCCCGCCCGGCGGCCTGGAGGAGAGCGAGGCCGCCGAGGTGGTGGCCGAGGCCGGCCAGCCGGAGGTTACGGCTCCACCAGGGCCGAATAGACCAAGGTCCGAAGCTCCCGCCGAATAGGATAGGTGGAGGACGGCAGGACCTGGGTCATGAATACCACCTGGATATCCTCCACCGGATCGACCCAGAAGGCCGTCGAGGCCGCGCCGCCCCAATAGTACTCGCCCGGGCTGGAGGTCAGCATGGCCTTCACCGGATCGAAGGTGACGGCGAAGCCGAGGCCGAAGCCCACCCCGGCGTTGGTGGCCTCCGAGAACAGGGACCGCGAGAGGTCTGTCAGGTCCTGGCCGTCGGGCAGGTGGTTCGAGGCCATCAGCTTCAGGGTCTTGGGGGCGATCAACCTCTGGCCGTCCAGCACCCCGCCGTTCGCCAGCATCCTGCAGAAGGCCATGTAGTCCTTGGCCGTGGAGACCAGGCCGCCGCCGCCGGAGTGGAAGACCGGCGCCTGCAGATAGGGGCTGGTCTCCGGATCGTCCTGCAGGGAAAGGCCGCCGGAGGGCGTGGCGTTGTAGCAGGCGGCGAAACGTGGACGCTGGTCCTCCCGAACCTGGAACCCGGTGTCGGTCATCTTCAGCGGATCGAAGATGCGGCCCTGCAGGAAGCTCTGGAACGGCATGCCGGAGATCCGCTCCACCAGCACCCCCAGGACGTCGGTGGAGATCGAGTAGTTCCAGGCCTCCCCGGGCGAGAACTCCAGGGGCAGCTTGGCCAACGCGGCGACGAAGCCGTCCATGTCCAGGGGGCCGGTGGTCTCGGCGATCTTCAGCTTGCGGTAGGCGGCGTCGACATTGCCGCGGTTCTGGAAGCCGTAGGTCAGGCCCGAGGTGTGGCGCAGCAGGTCGATCATCTGCATGGGCCGGGCGGGCGGCGTGGTCATGTAAGGACCGGTCCCGGCGGCGAAGACCCCCAGGTGCTTCCACTCCGGGATGAAGCGGGTCACCGGATCGTCCAGGGCCACCAGGCCCTCCTCCACCAGCATCATGAAGGCCAGGCTCGTGATGGGCTTGGTCATCGAATAGATGCGGAAGACGGTGTCGGTGGCGACGGCCTTGCCGCGCTCACGGTCGGCCTGGCCCAGCAGGGTCTCGTGGACCAGTTCGCCGCGGCGGACGACCTGGACCTGGGCGCAGGGGATGCGGCCCGGCTCGACATAGCGGCCGGCCAGGAAGCGATCGAGCTTGCCGAGGCGCTCGCTGGAGAAGCCGAATTTCTCGGGCCGGGTCATGGGTCGGGTCCTTGGTGAGGATGGGCCCGCCCACCGTGCCCGGAGCCGGCGGTCGGTTTCAACAGCAAGTTCGCCCGCCCCGCGTCCGACCAGGAGGGCGGGGCGAAGAATTTCCCGAAAATGCGTAACAGGCGCCGTTGCGTAACTCGAACAGGCGTTTGATAATGCCGATATGACCGGCGGCCTAAGGGCCTGTCCGGTCGCGGAATTTTACGTCGGCGTCGCTCTACGCCATACCGGTTTTAGGAAAAATTGGCCGCAACCCGCGGCGACATGGGAGGCCATAGATGGCTTGGGATTTTGAGACCGACCCGGAGTTCCAGAAGAAGCTGGACTGGATCGAGGACTTCATGCGCGAGGAGGTCGAGCCTCTGAGCCATCTGGGCATGGCCGTCCATGGTCCGCTCGGCCGCGAGAAGTTCATCAAGCCGCTGCAGCAGAAGGTGAAGGACCAGGGCCTGTGGGCCTGCCACCTGGGTCCCGAACTGGGCGGCCAGGGCTTTGGCCAGCTGAAGCTCGGCCTGATGAACGAGAAGCTCGGCCGCAACGGCCTGGCTCCCACCGTCTTCGGCTGCCAGGCGCCCGACACCGGCAACGCCGAGATCATCGCCCACTACGGCACCGAGAAGCAGAAGGAGCAGTATCTCTGGCCGCTGCTCAACGGCGATATCCGCTCGGCCTTCTCGATGTCCGAGCCCACCGGCGGCTCCGACCCGCTCACCTTCAAGACCCGCGCGGTTCTCGACGGCAATGAGTGGGTGATCAACGGCGAGAAGTGGTTCTCCACCAACGCCCGCTATTCCAAGGTCCTGGTGCTCTATGCGATCACCGATCCGGACGCCAAGGACCCCTATCGCCGCACCTCGATCTTCCTGGTGCCCACCGACACGCCTGGCGTGGAGATCATCCGCAACGTGGCGGTCGGCGGTGGCGGCGAGATCGGCGGCGGCACCGAAGGCTATGTCCGCTACAACAACGTCCGGGTGCCCTATGACGCCCTGCTGGGGG
>JAZKBZ010000004.1:0-3118 GCA_040388315.1 Pseudomonadota bacterium
GGCGTCCAACTCCAATGCGCGGCCCAAGATCGCCGACTATCCCTTCACCACCCTGACGCCCAACCTGGGCGTGGTCGACCTGTCGGCGGAGGAGCGGTTCGTGCTGGCCGACATCCCCGGCCTGATCGAGGGCGCCTCGGAGGGCGCGGGCCTGGGCGTCCGCTTCCTGGGCCATGTGGAGCGCACCGCCGTCCTGATCCACCTGGTGGACGCCACCCAGACCGACGTGGTGGAGGCCTGGACCACCGTGCGCCACGAGCTGGAGGCCTATGGCGAGGAGCTCGGCGACAAGACTGAGATCCTGGCCCTCAACAAGATCGACGCCCTGGACGAGAGCACCGTGGAGATGCAGCGCGAGGCGCTGTCGGAGGCCGCCGGCGTGCCGGTCCGCCTGGTTTCGGCGGTCTCCGGCAAGGGGGTCGTCGAGATCCTGCGCGAGGCCTACGCCCTGGTGCGCGACCGCAAGGCCGCCGCTGCGGTCGGCAAGGGCGGCGAGGACGAAGTGGGCTGGAAGCCGTGAGCGGGATCGAGCGGGCCCGCCGGGTCGTCGTCAAGGTCGGCTCGGCCCTGCTGGTGGGCGAGGACGGCACGGCCGACAGCCTGTGGCTGGCCGCCTTCGCCGCCGATGTCGCCCGCATGCGGGCACGGGGCCAACAGGTGCTGGTGGTCTCCTCCGGCGCCGTGGCGCTCGGCCGCCGCCGGCTGATGCTGGCCAAGCGGTCCCTCACCCTGCCGGAGAAACAGGCCGCCGCCGCCGCCGGCCAGTCGGCCCTGATGCGGGCCTGGGAAGAGGCCCTCGAACCCCACGACATCGCCGCCGCCCAGGTGCTGCTGACCCGTGATGACACCGAGGTCCGCCACCGCTGGCTCAATGCGCGCGCCACTGTCGAGACCCTGCTGGACCTGGGCGTCGTGCCCGTCGTCAACGAGAACGACACCGTGGTCACCGAGGAGATCCGCTACGGCGACAACGACCGCCTGGCCGCCCGCGTGGCCCAGATGATCGGCGCCGACGTGCTCGTCCTGCTGTCGGACATCGACGGCCTCTACACCGCCGATCCTCGCCGCGATCCCAGCGCGAAGCACCTCGCCCGCATCACCCACCTGACCCCGGAGATCGAGGCCATGGCCGGAGGCGCCAACGCCAGCGCCGGGGTCGGCACCGGCGGCATGGCCACCAAGATCGCCGCGGCCCGCATGGCCCAGTCGGCCGGCTGCGCCACCGTCATCACCCTGGGCCGCCGCCCCTCGCCCCTGGCCGCCCTTGAGGCCGGCGAACCCGCCACCGTCATCGAACCCGCGCTCAGCGCCAAGGCCGCCTACAAGGCCTGGATCTCCGGGACCCTGGCCCCGGCCGGGACCCTGGTGGTGGACTCAGGCGCCGCCCGGGCGCTTTCCACCGGCAAGAGCCTGCTGGCCGCGGGCCTGCGCGACGTCGAGGGCCGGTTCGAGAAGGGCGAGGCGGTCATCGTCCGCGACCAGGCCGGCCGCGAGATCGGCCGCGGCCTGACCCGCTACGACAGCGCCGACGCCCTGGCCATCCTGGGCCTGAAGTCCGACGCCATCGAGGCGGCCCTGGGCTACACCTCCGGCCCGGTGATCCACGCCGACGACCTGGCCCTGGGCCACGCCCCGACCGAGGCGACCGCCGACTAGGAAAGCACGCTCAATTGCCGCCTCTGGCAAAGGTGCTTACTAAGGCTCATCCTGAGCATATGGGAGGCGACGTGGACGACGGGGCGGCGACAGGCAGGGCGGAGGCGGCGACCGGCCGGCTGACCGCGCTCGCGCCGGGCATGGCCATCCCCTATGGCGGCGACCGCGTCGCCTATGTCTCCGAGACCCTCGCCCAGGCCTTCCGCCCCGGCGACCGGCTGGTGGTGGTGCAGGATAGCGGTGACCTGCTGCACGTCCCGGCCGCCGTCCAGGCCATCGCCGAGGCCGCCGTCGGCCGCGCCGCGAGCGCCTTCCAGCAGATGGGCGCCGTCGACGACGCGGCCATCACCGCCTTCTTCGAGGCCTTCGCCGCCAGTCTCGCCGACGACACGATCTGGGCCGAGATCGCCGCGGCCAACGCCGCCGACGTCGCCCGCGCCCAGGCCCGCGGCCGCTCCACCACCCGCCTGGCGGTGAGCCCTGCCCTGCGGGCCGACATGATCTCAGGGCTCCAGGCCTGGCGCGACGCGCCCGCCGCCCGCGGCAAGGTGCTTGAAACGGTCACCCACCCGGGCTGGAGCGTCGAGCAGGTCATGGCGCCCCTGGGGGTCGTGGGCTTCGTCTTCGAGGGCCGCCCCAACGTCTTCGCCGACGCCACCGGCGTCCTGCGCACCGGCAACACCGTGGTCTTCCGCATCGGCTCCGACGCGCTGGGCACGGCCCGCGCCATCGTCGCCCACGCCCTGGATCCGGCCCTGGCCGCCGCGGGCCTGCCCGCCGGGGCCGCGGCCCTGGTGGACAACGCCGAGCACGCCGCCGGCTGGGCCATGTTCTCCGATCCCCGCCTGGCGCTCGCCGTGGCGCGGGGCTCCGGCCCCGCCGTGGCCCAGCTCGGCGCCATCGCCCGCCAAGCCGGAACCCCGGTCAGCCTGCACGGCACGGGCGGCGCCTGGATGGTGGCCGGCCCCGCCGCCGACCCCGCCCGCTTCGAGGCCGCCGCCTATCACTCCCTGGACCGCAAGGTCTGCAACACCCTCAACGTCTGCGCCATCGTCCGCGAGCGGGCCGAGGAACTGGCGCCGGTCTTCCTGCGCGCCCTGGAGGCCGCCGGCCAACGCCGCCGGGGCGCCAAGCTGCACGTGGCGGAGGGCTCGGAAGCCTATGTCCCCGCCGCCTGGCGCGAGGCCCGGGTCACCGTCGCCCGCGCCCAGGGCGACTGCGAGGAGCCCCTGGTGGAGCGGCTCGCCCTGACCGACCTCGGCCGCGAATGGGAATGGGAGGAAACCCCGGAGGTCACCCTGGTGGTGGTCGACAGCGTCGAGGAGGCCGTCGCCCTCTTCAACCGCCACAGCCCCCGCTTCGCCGCCAGCCTGATCTCGGAAGACACCCAGGCCCAGGACCGCTTCTACGCCGCCATCGACGCCCCCTTCACCGGGGACGGCTTCACCCGCTGGGTGGACGG
>JAZKBZ010000004.1:3139-21677 GCA_040388315.1 Pseudomonadota bacterium
CGAGCTCGGCCTCTCCAACTGGGAGCATGGCCGTCTGTTCGCCCGCGGCGGAGTCCTGGCCGGGGACGGGGTCTTCACCGTCCGCGCCCGGGTCCGCCAGACCGACATCAACCTCGACCGCAACCCCGATACGGGCAAGCGGTTTTGATCCAGAGCAGAGACCATGTGGTTCGCGGGACCCGCCCGGCGCGTCCCTGAGGCCGGCCGCCCCGCGACCCTGCGCCTGGGCTTCACGCTCACGCGCGGGATGCGGGTGGGTCTCTATGGGGGTTCGTTCAATCCGGTTCACCAGGGCCACGCCCACGTGGCCGAGACCGCCCGCAAGCGGCTGAAGCTCGACCGGGTGATCTGGCTGGTCTCGCCGCAGAACCCGCTGAAGTCCAACAAGGAGACCGCCAGCCTCGCCGAGCGGATGGCCGGCGTGCGCAAGGTCGCCCGCGGCCGGGCCATGATCGTTTCCGACGCCGAGACCGCTATCGGGTCGACCTACACCATCGACACCCTGCGGGTCCTCAAGGCGCGGTTTCCCGGCGTGAAGTTCGTCTGGATCATGGGGGCCGACAGCCTGGCCAGCTTCCACCGCTGGCGCGGCTGGACCCAGATCATGGGCGGGGCTCCGGTGGCGGTGGTCTCCCGGCCCTGGATCTCGCTGAAAAGCCGCTTCTCCCCGGCCGCCCGCAGGTTCGCCCACGCGCGGCGCCCGGCCTCCCAGGCCTCGACCCTGGCCACCGCCCGGCCGCCCCGCTGGGTCTTCCTGACGGGCCCGCTGAACTTCCTGTCCTCCACCGCCCTGCGCGAGCGGATGGGCGGCTCAAGATCGTGATGACACGCGGGACTGCCCCTGGCCCCGCAATCATGATATGAGGCCTTTTAGCGAGGCAAAAAAGGAGCTACCCCGCTGAGCCCTGACCCTGCGCCCAGAGCGCACGAGACCCCGGTTTCCGCCGAAGTTTCCACCGATCCCCAGAGTCGCATCAGCGCTTTGGAAGACCTTATCCTGGCCCGTCTCGACGACGACAAAGCCCAGGATGTCGTGTTCATCGACCTGAAGGGTAAGAGCGCCGTGGCCGACGGATTGATCGTCGCCTCCGGCCGTTCGCATCGTCACGTCGGCGCCATGGCCGACCACCTGCTGCGCGCCCTCAAGGACGAGGGCTACGGCAAGGTGCGCGTGGAAGGCATGCCCCACTGCGACTGGGTGCTGATCGACACCGGCGACGTGATCATCCACCTGTTCCGTCCCGAGGTCCGCTCCTTCTACAACATCGAGAAGATCTGGTCGGTGGACTCGGCCCACATCGCCTTCACTTGAAGCTGACGATCCTGGCGGTCGGGCGTCTGGCCCGTTCCCCCGAGGTCGAGCTGGTGAAGCTCTATGTGGACCGCGCCACCGCGGCCGGCCGCGCGCTGGGTCTCGGCCCGGTCGAGGTGGTCGAGGTCGAGGCCAGGAAGCCCGGCAAGGCCGCCGAGGCCGAGGTCCTGCGGCCGCATCTCGCCGACGCCCACGTCATCGCCTGCGACGAGCGGGGGACCGCGCGCGCCTCGCGGGACTTCGCCGCCGAGATCGCCAAGCTGCGCGACCAGGGGGTGCGGCGGCTGGTCTTCCTGATCGGCGGGGCCGATGGCCTCGATCCCGCCCTGGCCGCGTCAGCGAACGGCAAGCTCGCCTTCGGGCCCCAGACCTGGCCCCACGCCCTGGCCCGCGCCATGCTGGCCGAACAGATCTATCGGGCGGTCACCATCCTGGCCGGCGGCCCCTATCATCGCGATTGAACCCTCCTTGACGATCCTCCGTCCCGCCTTCGTCATCGGCGCCCTGGCCAGCCTCGCGGCCGGGGTCGTGGCCGTGGCGGCGGTGAGCGAGCGGGCCAAGCTTGAGAGCCTCAACGTCCGCGAGACCGTGCTCACCGCCGAGCAGGGCCGCAACCGCAACCGCCTGGCCCGCCTGCTGACCGTGCTGGAGCAGTTGCGCCGCGATCCCCCGCCGGCCCTGCTGGTGAGCCCCGACGACGCCGTGGCCGCGGTCCGCGCCGCCATCCTGGTCAAGGCCATCACGCCCGAGCTGCAGCGCCGCGCCACCCTCTATGCGGTGGAGGCCGGGGAGATCGCCCGCCAGCGCCGCCTGGCCGCCGTGGCCAGCGAGGCCCTGTTCACCGCCGACAGCCAGCTGGCCGAGGCGCGCATGATCCAGCCCCCCGGCGCCCGCGCGCGCCTGCCCGAGCCCGACGACGGGGTGGTCACCCCGCCCAAACAGCTGCTGATGCCCGCCCAAGGGCCCGTCAGCCGGCGCTTTGGCCAGGTCCTGCCCGGCGGCGGCCGCGCCAACGGCTTGACCATCCAGGCGTCCTCCGGGGCGAAAGTGGCGGCGCCGGACGCCGGACTTGTCCAATATGTGGGCCCGGTAAAGGGTTGGGGTGTCATCTTGATCTTAAGATTGGCCGGTGGATACCATCTGGTGTTGGCTGGTCTGGACCGGACGAACGTCAGCGTCGGACAATCCGTCGCGGCGGGCGCGCCTGTCGGATGGATGGCGGATGGGCGACAATCGCCCGCTGAACTCTATCTGGAGGTCCGGGAACGCGGCGCGCCGGTCAATCCGGGGCGTTGGATAAGGGACACGACCGGCCTGAGACCGGCTGTCGGATAAGAGACGACTTCGAACTGGTGGGTTCGGGTGGGGACGTGAAGCGGTTAAGCGGCTCAATTCCGCCGCAAGGGAGCCCTAGGGCCAATCTATGCGCAAGTATCTGTTGATCGGTGTTTCGGCCTTCGTCCTCGGGGCGGGCTCGATGGCCTATGTGAGCCAGCAGGCCCTGGCCTCGGCCCAGCCGCGAGCCAAGACCTACAAAATGCTCGAACTGTTCGGCGACGTGTTGGACACCGTCGAGCGGCAGTACGTCACCGAGGTCGACGACAAGAAGCTCATCGAGGCGGCCATTGACGGCATGCTGACCTCGCTCGATCCCCACTCCGGCTACCTGAACCCCGAGAGCTTCGACGACATGCGCGATCAGACGCGCGGGGAGTACGGCGGGCTCGGCATCGAGGTCACCAGCGAGGACGGCGTGGTCAAGGTGATCTCGCCCATGGACGGCACACCCGCCTTCAAGGCCGGCGTCAAGGCCGGCGACTTCATCACCGCCGTCAACGGCGAGAGCGTGCTGGGCCTGTCGGTCAATGACGCGGTCAAGCAGATGCGCGGCAAGCCGGGCGAGGCGGTCACCCTGACCATCGCCCGCGAGAAGACCGATCCCTTCGACGTCAAGCTGATCCGCGAGGTGATCAAGCCCAAGTCCGCCACCGCCAAGCTCGAGGGCGACTACGGCTATCTGCGGGTCTCGGCCTTCAACGAGAAGACCACCGACGAGGCGGAAGCCGCCATCGCCGACCTGCGGGCCAAGAACCCCAAGCTCAAGGGGATCATCCTGGACCTGCGCAACAATCCCGGCGGCCTGCTCGACCAGGCGGTCGGCATCTCCGACCTGTTCCTGGACGGCGGCGAGATCGTCTCCCAGCGCGGCCGCGATCCCCGCGACGTCGAGCGCTACAACGCCCGCCCCGGCGACGCCACGGGCGGCCTGCCGGTGGTGGTGCTGATCAATTCCGGCTCGGCCTCGGCCGCCGAGATCGTCGCCGGCGCCCTGCAGGACCGCAAGCGCGCGGAACTGGTGGGCCTCACCAGCTTCGGCAAGGGTTCGGTCCAGACCGTGATCCCCCTGCGCGGCGGCATGGACGGCGCGCTCAAGCTCACCACGGCCCGCTACTACACCCCGGCCGGCCGCTCCATCCAGAAGACCGGCATCCAGCCGGACCTGGAGGTGGCCGAGACCCGCGACGAGGCCCAGGCCATCGCCAACCGCGCCTTCCAGTTCAGCGAGGCCTCCTTCCGCAACGCGCTGAACGCCGAGGAGGGCAAGACCCGCGTCGGCGCCCACGAGCCGGCCGAGGCGCCGCCGGAGGCCTTCAACACCACCACCGGCGACTTCCAGCTCGCCCGGGCCAAGGACGTCCTGCGCTACGGCTCGGTGGCCGCCACGCCCAAGCTGCCCAAGCCCACCGCCAAGATGGCCGAGGTGGTCTCCAAGCTGCCCAAGCTTGAACCCAAGCCCGTCGCCAAATAGGGCGACTGCGACCCCGCGCCATGCTGCGGCGCGGGGGAAAGTAGCCGTTCATTAACCATGATCGCGCAGGCTCCCCCCTGGAGCCTTGTGTGGTCAGACCTATGTTTTCCAAGAAAAAGCTCGTGACAGTCGCCGCCGCGCCCGCCCCTGGGGCCGGCGTGCCGGAGATCTTCGCCAAGGCCCTGGCCAACCCCTATGTCGGCGCCGGCGGCGCGGCCTTCCTGTTCATGACCGCCGTCCTGGTCCTCATCGCCCTGATGGGCGATCCCAAGGCCGGGACCCCGGTGGTCCGCATCAGCCTGGCCAAGGTGGCGGCCATGGCCGCGTCCCCCGGCTGGCGCGAGGCCCTGATCGCCGATCACCCCGGCGGCGCGACGCTGAGCACCGACATCTTCCGCCTCTCGGCGACCCCCATCGGCCCGGACGGCGCCTTTGGCGGCCAGGCGGTGATCACCCTGCCCGGCGGCCAGGCCTTCCACGCCGCCGATCCCCTGCCGGCCGCCCCCATCGCCGGTCTCACCGCCCAGGGCTCCGGCGGCCTGCTGCCGATCATCGCGCCCAACGGCCGCACCCCGGCCGAGGCCTATGCCCGGCCCTTCACCAGCAACGGCCGGCCCAAGGTCGGCCTGGTGATCGGCGGCCTGGGCCTCAACGCCACCGCCACCCGCCAGGCCATCGAGACCCTGCCGCCGGAGATCACGCTGTCCTTCGTGCCCTATTCCGACGGCCTGCAGGGCTGGATCGACCTGGCCCGCGCCAACGGCCACGAGGTGCTGCTGGAGGCGCCGATGGAGCCGGTGGACTATCCCGACAACGATCCGGGCCCCTATACCCTGATGGCCCAGGCCCAGGGCCAGGAGACGGTGAAGAAGCTGGAATGGCTGCTCAGCCGCGCCACCGGCTATTTCGGGGTCACCAACTATCTCGGCTCCCGATTCGTGGGCTCCGACACCGCCATGGGCGCCTTCACCGGCGCCCTGCGCGGCCGCGGCCTGGCCTTCATCGACGACGGCTCGGCGGCCAAGCGCGGCGGCGGCCTGCCCCGAGCCTCGGCCGACCGCATCGTCGACGATCAACTCTCCGTCGAGGCCATCGACCAGCAGCTGCTGTCCCTGGAGGCCGGCGCCCTGCAACACGGCCAAGCCCTGGGATCGGGATTCGCCTACCCCGTGACGTTGAACCAGGTGGCGCAATGGGCGCAATCGGTGGAGTCTAGGGGCTACCAGTTGGCGCCGGCCTCGGCGCTGACCACCCGCAGGTGACCGCGAACCGATGAACGATCTGACCGCCTATCGTCCCAATGTCGGGGTGGTGTTGTTCCACCCCGACGGCCGCGTCTGGCTGGGGCGGCGGGTCAATACGCCGGAGCCCTATAACTGGCAGTTCCCGCAAGGCGGCGTCGACGCCGGCGAGGATCTCTACGAGGCCGCCCGGCGCGAGCTGGCCGAGGAGACGGGCGTGGTCACCACCACGCTCTTGGGCCGCACGGACGGCTGGATGGCCTACGACTTCCCCCCTGGCCACAACGGCAGCAAGATCGCCAAGGGCTGGAAGGGCCAGCGCCAGGTCTGGTTCGCCCTGCGCTTCGACGGCGAGGAGGACGAGATCGACCTGCTGGGCCACGGCCACCCGGAGTTCGACGACTGGCGCTGGGGCAGCCTGGCCGAGGCGCCTGGCCTGGTGGTGCCCTTCAAGAAGGCCACCTATGAGGCGGTCGTGGCCGCCTTCCACGATTTCGCGGGATTGTCCGGCCGCGCGGCGTGATGCCACGGGCGCTGCGCGGTCAGATCGCTATAGTCCCGCCTCTATGGAAGACGTGAAGGGGATGCCTTGGCCGCGCCGATAGTCATGGTGCATGGCGCCTTCTGCGGCGGCTGGGCCTTCGAGGCCTTCCGCGCGCCCTTCGAGGCCGCCGGCCACACCGTCCACACCCCGGACCTGAGGGGCCACGCCGAGGGCGATCGCGCCGAGGCCGTCGCCGGGGTCTCCATGAACGTCTACGCGAAGGACATCGCCGACTTCTGCGCCAGCCTGGCCGAGCCGCCGATCCTGATCGGCCACTCCCTGGGGGGCCTGGTCTGCCAGCTGGCCGTGCGCCGCGCCCCGGTCAAGGCCCTGATCCTGCTGGCCCCCTCCCCGCCCTGGGGCGTGGCAGGCTCCTCCATGGAGGAGGCGGTCACCGCCTTCGGCCTGATGGTGGGGGCCGCCTGGTCCCACAGCATCAGCCCCGACCGCACCCTGATGCGCACCTACAGCCTCGACCGCATGCCCAAGCCTGAGCGGGAGGCCGCCGTCCAGCGCCTGCGTCCGGAGAGTGGCCGGGCCCTGTGGGAGGCGCTCAACTGGTGGCTGGACCCCTTCATGACCACCAGCGTCGGCGTCGGGGCCCTTGAGGTTCCCTGCCTGGTGATGGTGGGCCAGCGCGACGTCGTCCACCCGCCCATGACCGCCCGCCAGACCGCCGCGCGCCTGGGCGCCGAGTATCGCGAGATGCCCGGCATGAGCCACTGGCTGCTGGGGGAGAGCGGCTGGCAGGACGTGGCCAGCGCCGCCTGGGACTGGCTGGCCCAGGTCAAGGTCCGCGACCCGGCCTAGGGTCGGCATGACCCGACAGCTGTCGCTCTCTGACATCCTTCTCCCCTTGCGGGAGAAGGTGGCCCTGCGGAGCAGGGTCGGATGAGGGGTCGATAGACCTGTCCGGCGAGCGCCCCGCCAAAGCCAAGGAGAGGGGAGCGCGACCCCTCATCCGTCAGCTTCGCTGACACCTTCTCCCGCAAGGGGAGAAGGGGGGGCACCCCGTCCATTCAATGAGGGGGGCCCTAGCCCCGGGCGAACAGCTTGAGGCCCGCAATCCCCGCCAGGATCAGGCCCACGCTCACCAGCCGCGCCACGGTCACCGGCTCCTTGAACAGCACGATGCCGAGGATCACCGTCCCCACCGCCCCGATCCCAGTCCAAACCGCATAGGCGGTCCCCAGCGGCAAGGACTTCACCGCGATCCCCAGCAGGGCCATGGAGGCGATCAGGCTCACCCCGGTGAGCACGGTGGGCCAGGGCCGGGTGAAGCCTTCGGTGTATTTCAGGCCGACGGCCCAGCCGATTTCACACAGACCGGCGACGAACAGGATGAGCCAGGCCATGGCTGTCCTCCCAAGACCGGGCCGTCCCGGAAAAGAGAAAGGCGCTGGAGTCGTCTCCAGCGCCTGAACTCATAGCGATGTGGAGGCGCGGACGCCTAGAACTTGCGTTCCGAATAGAGCACTTCGCCCATGTCCCACTTGGCCGAGACCGAGGAGCCGTCCGGCTTCTTCAGCTGCAGGAAGACCAGGCCGATGGACTCGTGGTCGGTGAAGTATTCCCACGAGTTGGTGATGCGCTTGTAGTCGGTGGCCGGCACGTAGTCGTTGCGCTGCTGGAGCAGCTCGGGCTGGTGCAGCAGGGAGAAGATGTTCAAGCCCACGATGATCGGCTTCTCGCCGCCCAGGGTGTAGTTGAGCGCGATCCGGCAGACGTCCTTGTTGGAGCCCGGCGCGAAGACGGTCAGGGTGTAGGGCTTGACCTGCAGGGTCTGGGTGTAGGTCCCGTCCCGCTTGTTGACCTTGAAGCCCATGGCCTTGCTGGCCAGCTGGGCGATGTCGCCGCCGCGCACCAGGGGCACGCAGACGCGGTTGATGACATCGATGATCTGGCCGATCTCACCGGTGGTGGGGATCGCATAGACCTTCTCGGGCTCGGGGGCCGGAGCCGGAGCCGGAGCCGCGGCCGGCGGCGCCTCGGGAGCCGCAGCCGGAGCAGCCGCCTCGGGCGTTGTCGCCGGAGCGGTCGCCGGAGCGGCGGTTTGGGCGGCGGCCGAAGTGGCCAAGCCGGCGGCGATCAGACTGATGATGGCGGTACGCATAGACGGGTCCCCTGACTTGCGATCTATCACACTCAAAGTGGCCGTCCCTCGCAAGCCCCCTAGCGCGGGAATACGGCCAAGGCGAGGCGCTGCCTAGATTGCAGCCTCGACAGCCTGCTCGGCCAGGATGGTCAGGCCATCGGGCGTCACGTCGGCGAACCCGCCCTGCACGTCGAAGGCCTGGACTCGGCCGTCGTTGAACACCTTCACGCGGCCCGTCTTGAGGGTCGTCATGAAGGGCGCATGGCCGGCGAGCACGCCGAAGTCGCCTTCGGACCCGGGCGCGTCGACCTGGTCGACCTCGCCCGAGAACAGCTCACGCTCGGGCGAGACCAGGGAGAAATGCAGCTTGCCGGCCATGGCGCCTAGGCTTCCGAAGCGAGTTGTTCGGCCTTGGCCACCGCGTCTTCGATGGAGCCGACGTTATAGAAGGCGGCTTCCGGCAGGTGGTCGAACTCACCGTCCACCACCGCCTTGAAGGAGCGGATGGTGTCTTCCAGGCTGACGAAGATGCCCGGCATGTTGGTGAACTGCTCGGCCACGTGCAGCGGCTGGGCCAGGAACTTGGAGATCTTCCGGGCGCGGGCGACCGTCAGCTTGTCCTCTTCCGACAGCTCGTCCATGCCCAGGATGGCGATGATGTCCTTCAGGGCCTTGTAGGCCTGCAGGGTTTCCTGGACGCGACGGGCGACGTTGTAGTGCTCCTCGCCGATCACCAGCGGGTCCATGATCCGGCTGGTGGAGTCCAGCGGGTCCACGGCCGGGAAGATGGCCTGGGCGGCGATGTCGCGCGAGAGCACGGTGGTGGCGTCCAGGTGGGCGAAGGAGGCGGCGGGCGCCGGGTCGGTCAGGTCGTCGGCGGGCACGTAGATGGCCTGGACCGAGGTGATCGAACCCTTGGAAGTCGAGGTGATGCGTTCCTGCAGGTTGCCCATCTCGGTGGCCAGGGTGGGCTGATAGCCCACGGCCGAGGGGATGCGGCCCAGCAGGGCGGACACTTCGGAGCCGGCCTGGGTGAAGCGGAAGATGTTGTCGATGAAGAGCAGCACGTCCTTGCCCTCTTCGTCGCGGAAGTACTCGGCCTGGGCTAGGCCGGTCAGGGCGACGCGGGCCCGCGCGCCGGGGGGCTCGTTCATCTGGCCGTAGACCAGGGTGCACTTGGAGCCTTCGCCGCCGCCGGGCTTGTTGACGTTGCTCTCGATCATCTCGTGATAGAGGTCGTTACCTTCGCGGGTGCGCTCGCCGACGCCGGCCAGCACCGAGTAGCCGCCGTAGGCCTTGGCGATGTTGTTGATCAGCTCCTGCATGGTCACGGTCTTGCCCACGCCGGCGCCGCCGAACAGGCCGATCTTGCCGCCCTTGGTGTAGGGGCAGAGCAGGTCGACGACCTTAATGCCGGTGACGAGGATTTCGGCCGACGTCGATTGCTCGGCGAAGGACGGGGCCTCGCGGTGGATCGGGGCGTAGAAGTCGGTGACGATCGGGCCGGCTTCGTCGATCGGATCGCCGATGACGTTCATGATGCGGCCGAGCGTGGCCGGGCCGACCGGCACGGTGATCGCGCGACCGGTGTCGGTCACCGGAGCGCCGCGGGTCAGACCCTCGGTGGTGTCCATGGCGATCGTGCGCACGGTGTTCTGGCCGAGGTGCTGAGCCACTTCCAACACCAGACGGAAGGGCGCGCCCGTCCGTTGGTCGAAGTTGGTGGTTTCCAGCGCGTTCATGATCGCCGGCAGCTGGCCTTCGAACACGACGTCGACGACGGCGCCGATGATCTGCGAGATGCGGCCCGTGGCGGCGCTCGGCGCGGCGGACTTCTTGGCGGCGGCGGGAGCCTTCGTAGCCTTCGCAGCAGCAGCCTTCGGCGCAGCGGTCGCCTTCGGAGCAGCGGGCTTCTTGGCGGGAGCCTTAGGGGTCGTAGCCATTGTTCAGACTCTTTCGGTTTAGAGCGCTTCGGCGCCGGAGATGATCTCGATCAGCTCCTTGGTGATCTGCGCCTGGCGTGTACGGTTTTTCTTCAGGTTGAGGGCGGCGATCATGTCGCCCGCGTTGCGGGTGGCGTTGTCCATGGCCGCCATCTGGGCGGCGTAGAACCCGGCCTGGTTTTCGAGCATCGCCGACAGCACCTGGACCGTGAGGTTCCGGGGCAGCAGGGTCTCGAGGATGGTCTCCTCGTCGGGCTCGTACTCGTAGGCCGCGCCCTTGAGGTCGATGGTGGCGGCGGCGCCGACCACCTGGGCGGGGATCAGCTGGGTCAGGGTCGGGGTCTGGACGACCACTGACTTGTAGCGGCTGAAGACCAGGGTCACGACGTCGACCTGTCCGGTCTCGAACAGCTCGGTGATCTTGTCGGCCACCGGCTGGGCCGTGGCCAGGCCGGGCACGCCGGCCTCGAAGGTGGCCACGAAGCGGTCGCCGTAGACGCGGCGGAACTGGTCGCGCGCCTTCTTGCCCACCGTGATGATCTTGACGTCCTTGCCCTCGGCCAGCAGGGCCACGACCTTGTCGCGCGCGGCGCGGATGATCGAGGAGTTGAAGCCGCCGGCCAGGCCGCGGTCGGAACTGGTCACCACCACCAGGTGGCGGTCCTGACGGCCCGTGCCCACCAGCAGCTTGGGCGCGCCGTCGCCGGAAACGCCCGCCGCCAGGTTGGCGATCACCGCGGCCATGCGCTGGGCGTAGGGCCGGGCGTTCTGGGCCGCATCGGTCGCGCGGCGCATCTTCGCCGCGGCCACCATCTGCATCGCGCGCGTGATCTTCTGCGTGGATTCCACGCTTTTGATCTGGTCGCGCATTTCCTTGAGGCTAGCCATTTCTCGCCTCAGACCTTTCTAAACAACCACCAGGTGCTGTCGTCCATCACGGTCGTCCGTTTCCAGAAGAAGCCGTAATCGACCAGCACGAGGTCGGGAAACATATCCAAATAGAGGCCGCCGAAGTCGTTCTTGAACAGGAGGTCGGTTTCCCCGCGATAGGGAACGGCCTCCGGCTTCGGCGAAAAGTACTCGGCGCAAAAGACATACTTGGCGGCGACCCGGTGGATCTCCCGCATCGTCGCGTCGAGCAGGCTGGGGTCCACGTGGATCAGCACGCCCGTCGTGAAGGCCAGGTCGACGGCCTTGTCGGCCATGGGGATCTCGTGGCCGAAGCCCTCGAACACCCGCTCGGCCGGCAGGACGCCGTCCTCGACGATCTTGGCCCGGGCCGAGGCGTTGGGCTCAAGCGCCCAAAGCTCCATGCCCGAGACCGCCGGGATGGCCCGCAGGTTGATGCCCAGGTTGGGGCCCACCTCGATGGCGCTCCGCGGCGCGTCGCCCTCCATCTTGGAGAGCACCTGCGCCCAGACGCGCGCGCGGCCGCGGACGGCGTCGGCCGAGGCGGAATTCCGCTCCGTGTACCGATCGCCGAACTCGCCGGACCAGGCGCGCAGCGCTTTGGGCTCGGGGCTCATCGTCTCGTCAGGCGAAGGTGCTGACGAAGGCGGCGAGCGCGTCCTTCAGGGCCTGCTCGGTGTCGGCCTTGAGCTCCTTGGAGGTCCGGATGGTGTCCAGGACCTTCTGGTGCTTGGCGTGCAGGTTGCTCAGCAGCTCGGTCTCGAACCGGCCGACCTGGTTGGTCGGGATGGTGTCGAGATAGCCCCGCGTGCCGGCATAGATCACGGCGACCTGCTCCTCGACCGTCAGCGGCGCGTATTGCGGCTGCTTCAGGAGCTCGGTCAGGCGCTCGCCCCGGGCCAGCTGGCGCTGGGTGGTGGCGTCCAGGTCGGAGCCGAACTTGGCGAAGGCGGCCAGCTCGCGGTACTGGGCGAGCTCGCTCTTGATGGGGCCGGCGGCGGTCTTCATCGCCTTGATCTGGGCCGAGGAGCCCACGCGGCTCACGCTCGCGCCCACGTTCACGGCCGGGCGGATGCCCTGGAAGAACAGGTCGGTTTCCAGGAAGATCTGGCCGTCGGTGATCGAGATCACGTTGGTCGGGATGTAGGCCGACACGTCGTTGGCCTGGGTTTCGATGATCGGCAAAGCCGTCAGCGAGCCCGAACCGTTGTCTTCATTCAGCTTCGCGGCGCGTTCCAGCAGGCGGCTATGCAGGTAGAACACGTCGCCCGGATAGGCTTCGCGGCCCGGCGGGCGGCGCAGCAGCAGGGACATCTGACGATAGGCGACGGCCTGCTTGGAAAGGTCGTCATAGATGATGACGGCGTGCATGCCGTTGTCGCGGAACCACTCGCCCATGGCGCAACCCGAGAACGGGGCCAGGAACTGCAGCGGGGCGGGCTCGGAGGCGGTGGCGGCGACCACGATGGTGTAGTCGAGCGCGCCGCGCTCCTCGAGGGTCTTGACGATCTGGGCGACGGTGGAGCGCTTCTGACCGATGGCGACGTAGATGCAGTAGAGCTTGGCGCTCTCGTCGTCGCCGGCGTTGATCGACTTCTGGTTCAGGATGGTGTCGATCGCCACGGCGGTCTTGCCGGTCTGACGGTCACCGATGATCAGCTCGCGCTGGCCGCGGCCGACGGGGATCAGGCTGTCGATGGCCTTCAGGCCGGTCTGCACCGGCTCGTGCACCGACTTGCGCGGGATGATGCCCGGAGCCTTGACGTCCACCCGGCGGCGCTCGGCCACGTTGGTGAGCGGGCCCTTGCCGTCGATGGGCTCGCCCAGCGGGTTGACGACGCGGCCCAGCAGGCCACGGCCCACCGGCACGTCCACGATTTCCGAGAGGCGGCGGACTTCGTCGCCTTCTGAGATGGCGCGGTCGTCGCCGAAGATCACGACCCCGACGTTGTCGCGTTCGAGGTTCAGGGCCATGCCCTTCACCCCGGCTTTCGGGAACTCGACCATTTCACCGGCCTGGACATTGTCCAGACCGAAGACGCGGGCGATGCCGTCACCGACGGACAGCACCTGACCGACGTCGGAAACGTCAGCCTCTTCGCCGAAATTGGCGATCTGCGACTTGAGGATGGCCGAAATTTCGGCGGCGCGGATATCCATGTCTTCTTACGCTCTCTTCAGGGCGAACTTGAGGGAATCGAGCTTCGAACGAAGTGAAGCATCGAACAGTCGCGAGCCGACCCGCACCTTGATGCCGCCCAGGATGGACGGATCGACACGGGTCTCGATTTCAGGGTCCTTGCCAAGCGCGGTGCGCAGCGAGGCTGCGACGCCCTTGGCCTGGGCCGCGGTCAGGGCGACCGCGGTGGTGACGGTGGCCGCGACGACGCCGCGGGCCTTGGCCGAGAGTCCCTCGAAGGCCTCGATCGCCGCCGGCAGCGCCGCGAGGCGTCCGTTGGCGGCCATCAGGCCCAGAAACTTCTTGGTCGTGGAATTGAACTTGGCCTTGGCGGCCAGGGCGGCGACGGCGCGGCCCTTATCCTCGGCGCTGAAGGCCGGAGAGGCCAGCAGGGTGCGGAAGTCCTTTGAGTCGGCGCGCATCTTCTTCAGCGCCTTCAGGTCGGCCTCGACGGCCGCCAGGTTCCTGTCTTCGGTCGCGAGATCGAAGAGGGCCTGAGCATATCTGCCGCCCACATTCGAAGTCCTGGAATCGTCCGCCACTTATTTGTCCGCCCGTGCGTGTCGAAAGCCGCGAATAAGGTGTCCCTCACCGCGGCCTAAAGGCTTGAAAGCGCTTGGAAAAGCACATTGGCCGTCGAGACCTGAGTAGCCCCCTGGCCCGAAGCCGCGCGCCTGATAGCACGCGACTTTCCAGGCCGCAACCAAACCGGACCCTATAGAGCCCGCTGCGCTCATTTAACCTGCTCCGCCGGGGCCGCGTCCCTGCGGAACACCGCCGAACCACTGGCCGCGAGAACGCCGTTCTCGCCCACCAGGCGGGCGTGGGCGAAGACCAGGGTGCGGGTGGCCCGGTCGACCCAGGCCTCCACGGTGACGGGATCGCCGGCGGCGACGCTCCGTCCATAGTCGAGGGTGAGCGAGACCGGCTCAGCGCCGGGCCCCGCGGCCTGGGCCAGCAAGGGCTCCAGCAGCGCGGCCGAGCCGGCGGGACCGGCCGGGAAGGCGGTCTCTTGTCTGAGGGTGTCGGTCATGTGTGCGCCCTTCTACGGGGTGCAGCGCAAAAGAAAAGGGCGCCGAGGCATCTCCGGCGCCCTCAAGTTCAGGCTCGACATAAATTTGGAGCGGCTGGGAGGCTGCGCCGGGAGCCCTCGGGCGCCCGGAGGCGCCTGGTCTGGGCGACGCGGGACGGGCTTGAGAGCCCGCCCATCCCGCATCGTAGAGGTTTAGCGGTTGGCCAGCTGGGTGGGCGAGGCGGCCACGGCGTTGCAGGCGCCCAGCTTGTCGGCGTCCAGGGTCTTGCCGCCGATGCCGAAGGAGGTCACCGCGCCCACGTTCTTCGCCACGCTCTTGCAGGTCGACGCGGCGAAGGTCTGCGAGGAGGGGGCCGAGGCGACGCAGGCGTCGGCCTCGCAGAGGAAGACCGCGCCGCCGGCGATGAACTTGGCCTTGGCGGCCAGGGGGGCCTGGAGCTTGACGGTGACCGGTTCGGCCGCGAAGGCGGCGCCGGCGAAGGACAGGGTGACGAGGGCCGCGCAGGCGGCCGAAAGGGTTTGGAGCTTCATAGGAGCCCTCCAGGGTTTCGGGGAGAAAACAGATCCCCGGAGGGAACCTGGCCGTTCAGGCCGTGGATCGCCGCGGGTATCCCCACCCTTGGCGCGCCCTGAACTAAGCATCGCTAAGATAACACTGTTAAGATCGCCGGCAATCGCTTTTTTCGCAACCCCGCTATGCAGAATTGCAGGGGTCCCCGCCGCGCGCGTCAGGCTTGTGGGTCGCCCCGCAGGGCCAGGAGCGCCGCGCGCTTCAGCAGCGGGACCACGGTCTCCGGCGGCAGTGGCGAGAAGCTCGCCGGATAGAGCCTGGCCAGGTTCAGGGAGATGGAGAGCTGGGCCACGGCCACCCGCGCCGTCGCCTCCGGGTCGGGGGCCCCGATCTCGTCCTCGCAGGCCAGTAGCCAGCGGGCCAGCAGGTCGGTGGTCCGGTCGTTGAGCCGCGTGGTCTCCGCGTCGGCCTCCCCCTCGCGGGTCGTCAGGCTGGCGAAGATGATGCGGATGAAGCCCGGCGCCCGGGCGGCGGCCTCGGCCTGGCGCGCCACGATCCAGTCCAGCCGCGCCTCCAGGCCCACGCCCGCCCAGCGGTCGGCCTCCAGCTCGGTCTCCAGGACCGCGAGTTGCCGCAGCTGGAGATCCCGCAGCATCTCGGCCACCAGGTCCTCCCGGCTCTTGAAGCGCCGGTAGAGGGTTCCCACCGACACCCCGGCGGCGGCGGCCACCTCCTCCATGGAGATCGCCGCCAGGCCGCGGGTGGCCATCAGCGACATCGCCCCCTGGAGAATCCGCGCCAGGGTCTGCTCGCTCCGCCGCTGCTGGGGCGGGATCAGTCCGCGCCGGGCGGGGGGCGTATCGGTCACGTCATGCGGCTCCTGGGACGGCCCCCAGGAATACCGCCGTCAGGCTGATGGTGTCGATCAGGGCGTGCAGGATCATGCAGGCCGCCAGGTTGCGCCGCCCGGCCAGCCAGACGCCCCCCAGGACCAGCCCCGCGCCGCCGGCCAGCAGCGCGCCCCCCGCCCCCTGATAGGCGTGGGCCAGGCCAAACAGCGCCGCCTGGCCCACCACGGCCGCCAGGCCGGCCCAGGCGGCGCCGCCGAGGGCGCGCCGCAGCCGCGCGGCGATGAAGCCCCGGAACAGCAGCTCCTCCCCGAGGGCCGCCGAGCTCCAGGACACCGCCAGCCAGTAGGCGTATTCGGCTGGGTCGCCCTTGAGGCCGGGCAGGGCGCCGGCCGCCTTGGAGGCGATCCCCAGGGCCGGGAACACCAGGGCGGTCACGGCGGCGGCCACCGCCCCCACGGCGAGGTAGCCCCCCACCACCAGCAGGGCGGTCCGCGGGATGGAGCTGGGCCAGGCCGCCCCCACCGCGCCCCAGGTCTCGCCGCGCCGCGCCAGCAGCACCGTGGCCACCAGGCAGATCAGCAGCATCCGACCCGGCACGATCAGCCGCGCCACCAGGTCGCCGCCGGCGGCCTCGGAGGTGTTGAAGCCCATCAGCAGCGCGCCCAGGGCCAGGACGATCGCCAGATCGACCCAGGCGCCCGCAGCGGCCGATCCCGGCCGCCCGACCCGCTCGTTACTTGTCACCACCCGCCCCATGACCCTTCTCCATAATATGAATGTAAATTCGCATTCGCATTTTGGAGCGCGGTCGTCAAGCCCGCGCGGCCGCCTCACCCACGCCCCATTCATACCCCGTCAATCTTGTCGCGTGTTTGGTGTGGCTGAGCTATCAGTCGCCCGGACGGGGCGACGAACTTAGGACTTCAGACTCTATGGCCAATGCGCAGTCGCCAGGTCCCCGCCGGGCCCCTCGCACCCCTGCCCAGGCGGTTCTCTACTGGAGCGCTGTGATCGGGGTCTGGGGCCTGATCTTCCTGGTGGCCTTCTTCGCGGTCTTCGCCGTCGACCTGCCCGACACCTCCAAGCTCTACGACGTCAAGCGCCAGCCCTCGATCTCCTATCTGGACCGGTCGGGCGCCCTGGTGGCCGTGCGCGGCAGCCAGTACGCGCCTCCCGTCGACCTCGACAAGCTGCCGCCCTACGTGCCCAAGGCCTTCATCGCCATCGAGGACCGCTGGTTCTACTGGCACTGGGGTTTCAACCCCTGGGGCATCATCCGCTCCACACTTTATAATGTGACTCACCACGGCGGGCCGCTGCGGGGCGGCTCGACCATCACCCAGCAGCTGGCGCGCAACCTCTTCCTCACCGCCAACCAGACCTATCGCCGCAAGGCCCAGGAACTGATCCTGGCGGTCTGGCTGGAGGCCAAGTTCACCAAGAAGGAGATCCTCTCCCTCTACCTGAACCGGGTCTATTTCGGCGCCGGGGCCTATGGCATCGAGGCCGCCGCCCAGCGCTACTTCAACAAGCCCGCCTCCCAGCTGACCATCGGCGAGAGCGCCCTGCTGGCCGGGATGATGAAGGGGCCCTCGCGCTATTCGCCGGTCTCGGCCACCGACCGGGCGGCCCGGCGGGCCACCATCGTGCTCGACGAGATGGTGCGCAACCACGCCATCACGCCCGAGCAGCGAGCCGAGGCCTTCAAGACACCGGTTCGCGTCAACCCGGTGCTGGCCAACCAGCGGGCCCAGTACTTCACCGACTGGGTGGACGATCAGGTCCGCTCCCTGGTGGGAGAACCCACCGAGGACCTGGTGGTGGAGACCACCCTGGACCTCCCGATCCAGACCGCCGCCGAGCAGGCTCTGCGCCGCGGGGTGGAGGCCTCCAAGGCCCAGGGCGTCGGCCAGGGCGCGCTGGTCGCCATCGACGGCGAGGGCCGCATCCGCGCCTATGTGGGCGGCTCCTCCTACGCCGACAGCCAGTTCGACCGCGCCACCATGGCCCAGCGCCAGGCCGGCTCCTCCTTCAAGCCCTTCGTCTATCTGACCGCCATGGAACAGGGCCGCACCCCGGCCACGCCGGTGGTGGACGAACCCCTGAAGATCGGGACCTGGGAGCCGAAGAACTACACCAACCGCTTCCTGGGGCCGATGAGCCTGCAGACGGCGCTCGCCCAATCCATCAACACCGTGGCCGCGCGCCTGGCCAACGAGGTGGGCACCGGCAATGTGGCGGCCACCGCGCGCCGGCTGGGGATCACCTCCCACATCCAGCTCGACCCCTCCATGGCGCTGGGCGCCGTCGAGGTCAGCCCCATGGAGATGGCCCAGGCCTACGCCCCCTTCTCCAACGGCGGCTTCCTGGCCAAGGGTTACGGCATCGAGCGGATCCGCACCGCCAGCGGCAAGGTCCTGTACGACCACGGCGTCGACAAGGCCGAGCGCCGGGCGGTGATCGGCTCGCCCGCCCTGCAGTACATGAACCAGATGATGCGCCAGGTGATCACCAGCGGCACCGGGACCAAGGCCCGCGTCACGGGCTTCGACATCGCCGGCAAGACCGGCACCACCAGCGACTACCGCGACGCCTGGTTCGTCGGCTACACCGGCGGCTTCGTCACCGCCGTCTGGGTGGGCCGCGACGACAACACCCCCATGAAGAAGGTCACCGGCGGCGGCGCCCCGGCCGGCATCTGGCGCGACTTCATGACCGCGGCCCTGCCGCGCCTCAAGACCCAGGCCATTCCCGGCGGGGTCGTGGCGCCGCCGGCGGTGGAGGCCCCGCCCTCCGATCCCATCGGCGACCTGCTGTCGGGCAATGGCCCGGCCGCCAAGGCCGAGGCCCCGGCCGAGAGGGCGCCCGCGGAAGACATTCCGTTCTAGAACCGGGCCGGATCAGGGGTCGCGCCGGCCTCACCTCATCCGCTCATCCCGGCGAAGGCCGGGACCCAGATTCATCCAGAGCGACGGCAGGCCGTCCACCTTCGCCCCCGAATGGGTCTGAGATCGGAGTGGGTTTCACCTGGGTCCCGGCCTTCGCCGGGATGAGCGGCGTTAGTTCCAACCGAAGCGCGACCCCGAAAGCGTAGAAGGGACGTCGCCCCTA
>JAZKBZ010000004.1:21687-23008 GCA_040388315.1 Pseudomonadota bacterium
AGCCTACGCTCGACCAGGGACAGACGCCGCACTGTGTTGGCTTCGGCTGCGCCCGCAGCCACGCGCGATGCGGACGCTCGTCCCCCACCAGGGCCTTCACATGGCCCCAGAAGCGGGGTCCGTGATTGAGCTCCAGCAGGTGGGCGCATTCGTGGGCCACGACATAGTCGGCCACCTCGAAGGGGGCGAGCGCCAGGCGCCAGCTGTAGCGGATCGAGGCCGGCTTGCCCGGCAGGCTCGGGCGGCAGGAGCCCCAGCGGCCGCGGGCGTCCATCACGGTCACCGCCGGCATCTTGGCCCCCAGCTGGTCGCAATAGAAGGCGGTGCGCTCGGCGAAGACCGTCAGGGCCTGCCTCTTCAGCATCCGCACCACGGCGCGGGAATAGGTCTCCCCCTCGCCGCGGGCGGCGATGCGGGCCGGCTCGGTCTCGCTGGCGGGGAAGTGGCGCGCCGGATGACTGGCGGCCTCCAGCCGGCAGGGCTGGCCGAACAGGGTGATGGTGATCCCCGGCGCGATGGACTGGCCCTGGGGCAGTTCGGCCAGGCGGGCGGCGATCCAGGCGGCCCGCTCGGTGGCGAAGGCCGCGGCCTCGGGCAGGCGGCGCACCGAGGGGGCGGTGGCCACCACCTCGCGCCGGGTGCGGTCCAGCCGCAGGGAGACGCGGCGGGCGCGGCTGTGGACTTTCAGGCGGACGACGGCCCCGGCCACGTCAAGCCGGTCGCCATCGGCCAAGGGGCGACCGAACAGGGACATGGCCCCTATCTAAGCTGCTTTTCGCGAAGCGGGAGCCCTTGAGCGTGACAGCCGAAAGTGGACGCCGGTTTCGGCGCCCGTCACGCTCGAAAGCAAAGAGAGCCCCTTAAGCGGCGTTGGCGGCGTCGCGGGCCTTTTCGAACCCGGCTTCGGACTTGCGGATGAAGGCCCGCACCCGGGGATAGATCTCCTCGCGGAACCGGCGGCCGTTGAACACGCCATAGTGGCCCACATGGGGTTGGACGTAGTCCTGCTTGAATTCGTCCGGCAGGCCCGAGCAGAGGGTGTGGGCGGCCTGGGTCTGGCCGATGCCGGAGATGTCGTCGTTTTCGCCCTCGACCGTCAGCAGGCCGATGTCGGTGATCTTGCCCGGCTGCACCGGCCGGCCGCGATGGGTCAGCTCGCCCTTGGGCAGCAGGTACGACTGGAACACGTAGTCCACCGTCTGGAGATAGAACTCCTCGGGCAGGTCCAGGACCGACAGGTACTCGTCGTAGAATTCCAGATGCTTCTCGGCGGCGTCGCCGTCGCCCTTCATCAGGTCTTCCAGGTACTGCTTGTGGGCGT
>JAZKBZ010000005.1:0-7017 GCA_040388315.1 Pseudomonadota bacterium
CCTCTCAACTCCGCCGTCGCACGCCTCGGCCCAGGCCGATCTGCTTTGCGAAGTCCGAGCGCCGCGCCGCATAGGCCGGCGCCACCATCGGATAGTCCGGCGGCAATCCCCACCGACGACGATAGTCATCCGGGCTGAGGTCGAAGCGCGAGCGCAGGTAGCGCTTCAGCATCTTCAGCTTCTTGCCGTCTTCCAGGCAGACGATGAAATCGTGCTGCACCGACTTGCTGATGGGAACCGCCGGCTTGGGCCGTTCCTCGGGCAGGGCGACGGCCGCCTGGCCGAGACCCGAAAGGGCCTGGTGCACCGAGCGGATCAGATCGGGCAGGTCGTTCTGCGCCACGCTGTTGCGGCTGATGAAGGCCGAGACGATGTCCGTGGCCAGGGACAAGACTTCCTCCCCCGACCCTTCCTCGGCTTCCCTGTCGATACTCATCACGCGCCCCCTGGGTACAAACCGGACTGTTCCGTCAGGGGCAAGATCGCTCGTGCACCTCCGGTGAGGCGTCAACGTCCGTTCCCCGACTTCGTTCCCAGCATTTGGTCCCCAGCGCCCAAGGCGCTAAAGAGCCGCCCAGGCCCGTCCTCCCCAGATTCCCGAAAGGCCCACCCATGACCGCCCAAGCCGCCAATTTCATCGACGCCTTCTTCACCGCCCCGGTCGCCGAGAGCGATCCGGACGTCTCCAGCGTCCTCACCCGGGAGCTGAAGCGCCAGCAGGATCAGATCGAACTGATCGCCTCGGAAAACATCGTCTCCCGCGCCGTGCTGGAGGCGCAGGGGTCCGTCCTGACCAACAAGTACGCCGAGGGCTATCCCGGCAAACGTTACTACGGCGGTTGCGAGGTGGTGGACGAGGTCGAGCAGATCGCCATCGACCGGGCCAAGCAGTTGTTCGGCTGCGAATACGCCAATGTGCAGCCGCACTCGGGCAGCCAGGCCAACCAGGCGGTGTTCATGGCGACCATGAGCCCGGGCGACACCTTCATGGGCATGGACCTGGCCGCCGGCGGCCACCTGACCCACGGCAAGAGCGTCAACCAGTCGGGTAAGTGGTTCCGTCCGGTGGCCTATGGCGTGCGCCAGCAGGATCACATGATCGACTACGACCAGGCCGCCGAGGTGGCCCTGGCCGAAAAGCCCAAGGTGATCATCGCCGGCGGCTCGGCCTATTCGCGGGCCATCGACTTCGCCCGCTTCCGCGAGATCGCCGACAGCGTCGAGGCTCTGCTGATGGTGGACATCGCCCACTATGCCGGCCTGGTGGCGGGCGGCGCCTATCCCAACCCGTTCCCCCACGCCCACATCGTCACCACGACGACGCACAAGACCCTGCGCGGTCCCCGCGGCGGCATGATCCTCACCAACTCCAAGAAGTGGGCCAAGAAGATCGACTCGGCCGTCTTCCCCGGCCTGCAGGGCGGGCCCCTGATGCACGTGATCGCCGGCAAGGCCGTGGCCTTCGGCGAGGCCCTTCGCCCGGAGTTCAAGCTCTATGCCCGCCAGGTCATCGACAATGCGCGCGCCCTGGCCGACAGCCTGCAGGCGGCGGGCTTCAAGATCGTCTCGGGGGGCACCGACAGCCACCTGATGCTGGTGGACCTGACGCCCAAGAACGTCTCGGGCGCCGACGCCGAGATCGCCCTGGAGCGGGCCGGCATCACCACCAACAAGAACGGTATCCCCTTCGACCCGCTTCCCCCGATGCAGACCTCGGGCCTGCGCGTGGGGACGCCGGCGGGCACGACGCGGGGCTTTGGGCCCGCCGAATTCCGCCAGGTGGGCAAATGGATCGGCGAGGTTCTCGACGGCGTCGCGGCCGGCGGCGACAATTCCGCCATTGAAGCCAAGGTGCGTGGCGAGGTCCTGACCTTGACGAAACGCTTCCCGATCTACAGCTAATCCCTCTAATAGGGGTTGGATTGGCCGGAAGGGCTAGATCATGCGCTGCCCGTTCTGCGGTCATCTCGAAAGCCAGGTGAAGGACAGCCGCCCGTCGGAAGACGGCGCGGCCATCCGGCGCCGGCGGCTGTGCCCCGAATGCGGGGGCCGTTTCACCACCTTCGAGCGGGTGCAGCTTCGCGAACTGACCATCCTGAAGCGGTCTGGCCGGCGCACCCCCTTCGAGCGGGACAAGCTGGCCCGTTCGATCGCCATCGCCACCCGCAAGCGCCCCATCGAGCCCGAGCGGATCGAGAAGATGATCTCCACCATCGTCCGCCAGCTGGAGAGCATGGGGGAGACCGAGCTGCCCTCCTCGGCGGTGGGTGAGATGGTGATGAAGCAGCTCAAGGCCCTCGATGACGTAGCCTATGTCCGCTACGCCTCGGTCTATCGCGACTTCCGCGAGGCCGGCGAGTTCGCGACCTTCCTGGGAGAAGAGGGCCTGAGCGAACAGGTCGACGACGAGACCTGACCCGTGCCGGTCACCCTCAAGCTCGCCACTTCTCTCGATGGTCGGATCGCCACGGCGACGGGGGAGAGCCGCTGGATCACGGGACCGGAGTCGCGTGAAATCGTGCACCGCCTGCGCGCCGAGCATGACGCCGTCGTCGTCGGCGTCGAGACGGCGCTCGCCGACGATCCCGAGCTGACTGTCCGCCTGCCGAACTACCACGGCCCTCAGCCCGCCCGGGTGGTGCTGGACAGCCGCCAGCGGCTGGCCGATGGCTGCAAGCTGGTCGCCACGGCCCGGGACATCCCGACCTATCTGATCGCCACCACGCCCCCGGAGCCGCGCCTGACCCATGCCGGCGTGCGCGTCCTGCAGGTCCACGCCGTGGGCGAGGCGCGACCCGAACTTCACGACGTTGTCCGCACCCTGGCCGCCGAGGGCCTGTCGCGGCTGTTCGTCGAGGGCGGGGGGCAGGTGGCCGCCAGCTTCCTGCGCTACGGCCTGGTGGACGCCCTGGAGTGGTTCCGCGCGCCCCTCATCATCGGCGGGGAGGGCCGGCCGGGGATCGGCGCCCTGGCCATCCAGGCGCTTTCCGACGCGCCGAAGCTCAGGCGGGTTGATCTTCAGGTGCTGGGTCCCGATGTGTGGGAACGCTACGAGAGGATCTGAATGTTCACCGGCATCGTCACCGATGTGGGCCGCGTCCGCGCCGTCCGCGAAACCAACCGCGACCTCAGGTTCGAGATCGAGACGAAGTTCGATCTCTCCACCGTCGATATCGGCGCGTCCATCAGCCATGCGGGCTGCTGCCTGACCGTGGTGGAGAAGGCCGACGGCTGGTTCGCCGTCGAGGTCTCCGGCGAAACCTTGTCGCTGACCACCCTGTCGGACTGGAAGGAAGGCCGCCCGGTCAATCTGGAGCGCGCCGCCCGGGTGGGCGACGAGCTCGGCGGCCACATCGTCTCGGGCCATGTCGACGGGATCGGCGAGGTGATCTCCATCGAGAGCGAGGGCGGCAGCCACCGGGTGAAGGTCCGCGTTCCCCGCCCCCTGCATCGCTTCATCGCCCCGAAGGGCTCCATCACCGTCGAGGGGGTCTCCCTGACGGTGAACGAGGTGGAGGACGACGTCTTCGGGGTGAACCTGATCCCCCACACCTGGGACGTCACCACCCTGGGAACCCTGGAAGTGGGCTCCCGGGTCAATCTCGAGATCGACATGCTGGCCCGGTATCTCGCCCGCTGGCGAGAAACAGCCTAAAGGGAGCGGCCAGAGCCTTTTAGGATCAGATGGAATCATCTGATCCGTTCAAAAGGCTCTAATTCAAAGTATAGAGCGCGTCGGACGGGCTAACCGGCCTCCACTTAGCCCTGACGCGCTCTAGACAGGTCGCCGTCCGGAAAGAACCCATGCTCGAAGAGAAAATTCGCATCCTCGTCGTCGAGGCGCGCTTCTATTCCGACCTGGCCGATGAGCTGCTCAAGGCCGCCACGGACGTGATCGAGGCCCATGGCGCGGAGTACGACGTCGTCAGCGTCCCCGGCGCCCTGGAAATCCCCGGCGCCATCGCGCTCGCCGAGGAAGGCGGCGCCACCGGCGTGCGCTATGACGGCTATGTGGCGCTCGGCACGGTGATCCGCGGCGAGACCTATCACTTCGAGATCGTCTCCAACGAATCGGCCCGCGGCCTGATGGACCTGGCCGTCGGCCGCCGCCTGGCGATCGGCAACGGCATCCTCACCGTCGAGGACGAGGAGCAGGCCTGGGCCCGCGCCCGCGCCAGCCAGGGCGACAAGGGTGGCGGCGCGGCCCGCGCGGCCCTGACCATGATCTCCCTCAAGAGCCAGCTGATGGGCGGGCAGGCGCGATGAGCAAGCCCAAGCAGGCCCGCTCGGTGGCGCGTCTCGCCGCCGTCCAGGCCCTCTACCAGATGGAAGTCTCCGGCGTCGGCGTCGAGGCGGTGATCCGCGAGTTCACCGACCACCGCTTCGACCGCGGCATCGAGGGCGACGGGGAGGGCGACCCCCTGGCGGCCGCCGACGAGGCCTTCTTCGCCGAGCTGGTGCGCGGCGTGGTGGAGACCCAGCGGGAGATCGACGCCGCCGTGGTCAAGCGCCTGGCCGCCGGCTGGCGGCTGGAGCGGCTGGACGCCACCGTGCGCGCCATCCTGCGCTCGGGCGCCTACGAGCTGTCCCACCGCGGCGACGTGCCGGTCGAGGTGGTGATCGACGAGTATGTCGAACTGGCCAAGTCCTTCTTCGAAGGGCCCGAGCCGGGCTTCGTCAACGGCGCCCTCGACAAGGTGGCGCAGGATGTCCGCGCCGGATGAATTCGAACAGATCGCCCGGCTGTTCCGCCCGCTGACCCGCGGCGCGGCCGAGGCGCTCGATCTGTTGGACGACGCCGCCGTCATCCCCTCCCGCCCGGGCTTCGACCTGGTGGTCACCAAGGACGCCCTGGTGGCCGGGGTGCACTTCCAGCCCGATGATCCGCCCGACATCGTCGCGCGGCGGCTGATGCGGGCCAATCTCTCCGATCTCGCGGCCAAGGGCGCCGAACCCTACGGCTATCTGCTGATGACCGCCTGGCCGGCCGAGTTCGGCTGGGACCAGCGCCAGGCCTTCGCGCGCGGCCTGGACGAGGATGGCCAGGTCTTCGGGGTGATCCTGCTGGGGGGCGACACGGTGTCGACGCCGGGGCCGCTGACGGTCTGCATGACCCTGCTGGGCTGGGTCCCGACGGGCAAGATGATCCGTCGGGCCGGGGCCAAGGCCGGCGACCTCGTTCTGGTGAGCGGCCCCATCGGCGACGGCTGGCTGGACTGGGGTCCGGGTTGGGGCGAGCTGGACCGCCGCTGGCTGCCGGAGGGCCACCGGCTGCCGACGCCCCGGCTGGACCTTCGAGAGGCCCTGCGCGCCCACGCCAGCGCTGCGGCCGACGTGTCCGACGGCCTGATCGCCGACGCCGGCCATATCGCCAAGGCCAGCGGGGTCGGCATGCGGCTGGATCTCGACCGCATGCCGTTGTCGGGGCCGGCACACGCCTGGCTGGCCACCCAGGACGATCCCGCCGCCGCCCGGTTGCGGCTGGCCACAGGCGGGGACGACTACGAAATCGTCTGCACCGCTCCGTCCGACCAGCCCGCCCTGCTGGGCCTGACGGTGATCGGCGAGGTCGTGGAGGGCGAGGGGGTCGAAGTCCGGGCCGGCGGCGCGGCGCTCGAGGCCGGCCCTGGGGGCTGGCGGCACGGCTGAGGCCGTCGCAAGCTTCCGGAAACCATATTGGCCCAGGGTGGCGCCATGCTTCGCCGCGCCTTCCTCGCCGCCGCCACCCTCGGTCTGCTCGCCGGACCCGCCAGGGCGTCGGAGAAACCCAAGCCCAGCGGAGGCAAGGCCGAGGTCGGCCAGTATGTCGACCTGGCGCCCGTGGCCCTGCCGGTGGTGGCGCGCGGCGTCTTGGTGAACTACGTCTTCGTCTCGGTGCGGATTCAGCTCTCGGCCATGGCCAACACCGGCAAGCTGCGTACGCGGGAGCCCTATTTCCGCGACGCCCTGGTGCGCGCCGGGCATCGCACGCCCTTCACCCTGGCCACCGACTACACGAAGATCGATGAGGCCAAGCTGAAGGCCAGCCTGCTGCGGGAGGCCGTCGCCATCGGCGGGGCCAAGGACGTCAAGGGCGTCACCATCCTCGAGCAGTCGCCCAAGAAGCGGACCGGCCTGCCCGACCCCTTGACCTGGGGCGCGCGGACCGATTCCCGGCCTTGAGCAGCCAATTCCAACGCGCCGTTGCTTCGGCGCATCAGTTTTGGCACTTTCACCCTCTCAAATAAGAGGAGCGTCGCCACAAGACGCTCCAACTGGGGAAACACCATGGGGCCGGGAACACACCGACGCGCGCGCCTAAGGCTGGCGTCGTCCCCCCTCCGCGCAATTGCAAAAGGGGCTTTCAGATAATGAGTTTAACGCTTGAGCTGGTGATCGGCGCCGGCGTTCTGGCGGTGCTGTACGGCATCTTCCAGACCGTTGCGCTGCTCCGGGAATCTCCCGGGAACGCGAGGATGCAAGAGATCGCCGCCGCCATTCAGGAAGGCGCGCAGGCCTATCTGAAGCGCCAATACACCGCCATTTCGATCGTGGGCGTCGTCGTCCTGATCGCGCTGTTCTTCCTGATCGGCTCGTATTCGGCGGCCGGGTTCCTGATCGGCGCGGTGCTCTCGGGCGCCGCAGGCTTCGCCGGCATGCTGATCTCGGTACGCGCCAACGTGCGCACGGCGCAGGCCGCGTCGGAGAGCCTGGCCAAGGGCCTCAAGCTCGCCTTCACCTCGGGCGCCATCACCGGCCTCCTGGTCGCGGGCTACTACGCCTTCCTGACCCAGGTGCAGGGCCTGGCCCCGGCCGACCGCCATGTCATCGACGGCCTGGTCTCGCTGGGCTTCGGCGCCTCGCTGATCTCCATCTTCGCCCGTCTGGGCGGCGGTATCTTCACCAAGGGCGCTGACGTCGGCGGCGACATGGTGGGCAAGGTCGAGGCCGGCATTCCCGAAGATGACCCGCGCAACGCCGCGACCATCGCCGACAACGTGGGCGACAACGTCGGCGACTGCGCCGGCATGGCCGCCG
>JAZKBZ010000006.1:0-1002 GCA_040388315.1 Pseudomonadota bacterium
ACGCCACCGAGACGGCGGTGAAGCTGCAGCAGGAAGGCCTGCCGATCGTGCTGTTCGGGCAGGGCTACGCCTCGATGTCGCCGCCGTCGAAGGAACTGGAACGGCTGGTGCTGTGCAACGGCTTCCATCATGGCGGCAATCCGGTGCTAAGGTGGAACGCCGCCAACCTGGCGGCCGACACTGACCCGAGCGGCAACGTCAAGCCGAACAAGGCCAAGTCGGCCGACCGCATCGACGGGTGCGTTGCGCTGATAATGGCATTGGGTCGCGCCATGCTGGCGCCGCCCGAGTACGTTCCCGGCGTGGAAATCTGGTGAGCCTGGAGGGCCACAAGTGAACAGCAGTTATCAGTTCTTCGCCACCCCGGGCAGCCCGTACACGATCGAGGCGCGCGTCACGGCGCCCGACGACGGCCAGCAGGGCCGCCACTCCGCCGCCGCCTACGCCTGGCACTGGCTCGGCCGCGGCGACGACTACGAAGCGAACCGCAGCGATGCCGATCAGGCGCTGAAGTACAGCTACGTCTGGGCGTGCGTGCAGTTCATCGCGCAATCCCTCGCCGCCCCGTCCTGGCACGTCTACGAATTGTCCGAGGACGGTCGCTCGCGGATGCCGATCGAGGACAACGAGGCATGGCTCCTCGACCTGCAATTCAACCCCGAGATGACGGCGTTCGCCGGCCGCGAGGTGCTGCTCAAGCACGCCCTGACCGCCGGCAACGGTTACGCCGAGATCGAGCGCACCGGCGCCGGCCGGCCGCAATGGCTGTGGCCGATCAGCAGCGACCGCGTCTGCCCCGACCGCACCGAGAGCGGGCAACTGATCTACGAGGTGGAGAACGGGACGGGCGTCAAGAACACCATCCTTCTGCCATCGCAAATGTTCCACGTCAAGGGCATGGGTGACGACGGCATCGTCGGCTACAGCGTCCTGGAGATGGCCGCTCGCGCGATCAAGCTGGGCACCAGCACCGAAGCGTTCGGCGCCAACTTCTTCGGGAAG
>JAZKBZ010000006.1:1012-11981 GCA_040388315.1 Pseudomonadota bacterium
AACATGGGCTTCGCGCTCAAGATCGCGGGCGTCAACAAGGAGCAGCGCGCCGAGTTCCGGCGTGGCTTCGAGGAGGCGTATTCCGGCAAGGCCAACGCGGGGCGCGTCGTGGTCCTCTCGGGTGGCGTCAAGTTCAACCCGATCAGCATCCCGCACACCGATGCGCAGTTCCTGGAGAGCCGTCAATTCCAAGGCGAGGACATCTGCCGATACTACCGCGTGCCGCCGCACAAGGTGGG
This sequence comes from Pseudomonadota bacterium, assembly GCA_040388315.1. Taxonomy (GTDB): domain Bacteria; phylum Pseudomonadota; class Alphaproteobacteria; order Caulobacterales; family Caulobacteraceae; genus Phenylobacterium. Next base: position 1,252 of record JAZKBZ010000006.1, read on the forward strand.
CGACCTGCGGCGCAGCACGAACAACAACATCGAGCATCAGGGGATCGAGGCGGTGCAGGATTGTCTACTCCCGTGGGCCCGGAGATTGGAGTCCGAGGCCGACCTGAAGCTCTACGGCCCCGTCCGTCGCGGCAAGCGCTACACGCGGATCAACCTCGACGCCATGCTGCGCGGCGACAGCAACACGCAGACGAGCACCGTGGTCCAGAAGGTGACCGCCGGGGTGATGACCGCGGCCGCCAGCCCCCTGCGCGGGGTGGCCGACGATCTGCGGCTGATCGGGGCCCATGTGCTGTTCGCCCGCGACGTCCCCGACAACGCCCTGGGCGTGCCGGTCCACCGGATCGACCAGGCCTGGCTGGACGGCCTGCAGCACTATTCCCCCACCTGGGCCGGCGACCGGCCGCGGCGCGGCGAGGACGGCTTCCGCATCCTGGCCACCTCGGGGACGACGGGAGAGGTCAAGAAGATCCTGCTGACCCGGGCGATGATGGACCGCCGGGTGGCGGAGACCGCGGTGACCCAGGTGTTCGCCCCGGCCCGCAGTCCGCGGGGGATCTCCGACATCGGGGTGGGGTCGCTGGCGGGGATCCAGCTGGCCTTCCTGTGCTGGACCCGGGCCGGGACCCTGTGCAGCCACGATCCGCGCGGGACCTGGGCCCAGACCCTGAAGGACCTGGAGATCGACCTGATGATCACCTCGCCCTACCACCTGCAGGTGCTGCTGCGCAGCCTGCCGGAGGACTACGCCCCCGACCCCGAGCTGATCGTCGGCATCGCCGGCGGCTCGCTGTCCAAGCCGCTGGCGCAGGAATGCCGGCGCCGGCTGTCGCCCTACATCATCCTGACCTATGGGGCCACGGAGACCGGCAGCGTCACGGTGGGCCATGTCGACAGCCTGGAGGGCGCCGAGGACTCCGCGGGCTATCTCAACCCCTGGGCCCGGGTGGAGGTGCTGGACGACAGGGGCGAGGTCCTGCCGCCGGGCGGGATCGGCGAGCTGCGGATCGGCGGCGACCAGGTGGTGGAGGGCTATCTGGACGATCCCGTGGGCACGGCGGAATTCTTCAAGGACGGCTGGTTCTATCCCCGCGACGTCGGCGTCCTGACGGCGGAGGGGCGGCTGCAGGTGCTGGGCCGGGTGGACGACCTGATGAACATCGGCGGCGCCAAGGTGGTGGCCTCCAAGCTGGAGGGCCTGGTGCTGAGGCTGCCCGGCATCCTCGACGCCGCGGCCTTCGCCGCCCCCGACGAACAGGGGCTGGACGCGCCGCACGTGGCCTATGTCTGCGAGGCGGACTTCGAAATCGCGCCCCTCGAGGCGATCTTCACCGACACCCTGAAGCGGCCGCCGCGGCTGATGCGGCTCGACGCCATCCCGCGCAACCTGATGGGCAAGATCCAGCGCAACACCCTGCGCGACCTGGTGGTGGCCGCCGCCTGAGCGCCGCCTGACGACCGCGCGCGGGGCTTGCGCGGGGCGGCGACTACGCCCTAATTCCCCCCCGCACGGGGCCGGGTTGGGGGAACTTGGCCGTGACGGGGGCGTTGTTGCGTCATCGCGGGTGACACCCTGTGGCGCACCGGGGTGAGATGGCAAGACCGAGCAATTCCAGCACGTCCCTGAGCGACGACGGCCGCTACCGGCTGCTGGTCGACGCCATAACCGACTACGCCATCTACATGCTGGACCCCACCGGCCGGGTCACCAGCTGGAACCCGGGCGCGCGCCGCTTCAAGGGCTATGAGGCCGCCGAGATCATCGGCCAGTCCTTCACCCGCTTCTACAGCCAGGCCGACCAGGAGGCCGGGGCTCCGCAACGGGCCCTGGCCACCGCCGCGGCGACCGGCCGCTACGAGAACGAGGGCTGGCGGGTCCGCAAGGACGGCGGCCGGTTCTGGGCCCACGTGGTGATCGACGCCATCCGCGACCCGGCCGGCCAGCTGATCGGCTTCGCCAAGATCACCCGCGACCTCACCGAGCGGAAGATCGCCCAGGAGAGTCTGAAGCGCAGCGAGGAGCAGTTCCGGCTGCTGGTCCAGGGGGTCACCGACTACGCCATCTACATGCTGGACTGCGGCGGGCTGGTGAGCAGCTGGAACGCCGGGGCCCAGCGGATCAAGGGCTACCTGCCCGACGAGATCATCGGCGAGCACTTCGGCGTCTTCTACACCGAGCACGACCGCGCCGCCGGGGATCCGCAGGCGGCCCTGGCGACCGCCGCCGCCGTGGGCCGCTTCGAGAAGGAGGGCTGGCGGGTGCGCAAGGACGGCGGCCGCTTCTGGGCCCACGTGGTGATCGACGCCATCCGCGACGAGGCCGGGGCGGTGATCGGCTATGCGAAGATCACCCGCGACATCACCGAGCGCCGCGACGCCCAGCGCGCCCTGGACCAGGCCCGCCAGGCGCTGCTGCAATCCCAGAAGCAGGACGCCATCGGCCAGCTCACCGGCGGCGTGGCGCACGACTTCAACAACCTGCTGATGGCGGTGATGGGCAGCCTGGAGCTGCTGAGGAAGCGGCTGCCGGACGATCCCAAGGCGCTTTCCCTGCTGGAGAACGCGGTCCACGGCGCCCAGCGCGGCGCGGCCCTGACCCAGCGGATGCTGGCCTTCGCGCGCAAGCAGGACCTGAAGCTGGAGGGGGTGGACCTGCCGGCCCTGGTGGCGGGCATGACCGGCCTGCTGGAGCGGTCGCTCGGCCCCGACATCGAGCTGACCTCGCGCTTCCCGCCCGGACTGCCGCCGGTGCTGACCGACGCCAACCAGCTGGAGACGGTGCTGCTCAACCTGGTGGTCAACGCCCGCGACGCCATGCCCGAGGGCGGGCGGATCACCATCAAGGCCTCGGAGGAGACCCTGGGGCCGGCCTCCGAGGTCGGGCTGCCGGCCGGCGCCTATGTGCGGCTGGCGGTGACCGACACCGGAACCGGGATGGACGAGGACACGCTCGCCCGGGCCGCCGAGCCCTTCTACACCACCAAGGGGGTGGGCAAGGGGACGGGCCTGGGCCTGCCGATGGTCTACGGCCTGGCCGAGCAGTCGGGCGGACGCCTGGTGCTCAACAGCCGGCCGGGGCATGGCACCCAGGTGGAGCTGTGGCTGCGGCGGGCCGACGCCCTGGCGACGCCGGGCGCCCCCGAAGCGCCCCTCTCGGCCGACGATGCGTCGTCGCGGGCCCTGGTGGTGCTGGCGGTGGACGACGACGGCCTGGTGCTGATGAACACCGTGGCCATGCTGGAGGACCTGGGGCATCGGGTCATCGCGGTCTCCTCGGCCTTCGAGGCCCTTCAGGCCCTGGGGGAGCACCCGGTGGACCTGGTGATCACCGACCACGCCATGCCGCACATGACCGGTCTGCAGCTGGCGCAGGAGATCCGCGCCCGCCGCCCGGACCTGCCCATCCTCCTGGCCACCGGCTATGCCGAGCTGCCGCCGGGGGTGGGAGAGGACGTGCCGCGCCTGCCCAAGCCCTACAGCCAGGCGCAGCTCGCCCGGCTGCTGCGGAGCCTGACGCGCGCGCGCGACCCGGCCTCTAATCTTTTGAATTAGCGCCCTTTTTATCCGATCTGATTGAAGCGATCAGATCGGAAAGGGCTCTAGGCGCGCTTGTTGAGGGTGATGGCGCTGGCCGAGCCGGGCGCGGAGGGGGCGGCCTTGGGGCCGTAGCCGGCGCCGGTGTTGCGCTGGGCGGCGACCTCGTTGGCGATGGTCTTGACCAGGCCCTCGGTGACCGTGCGGGCGGCGTCGAGCGCGCGGCCCTGGCGGGCCAGCACGCTGTCGAAGGCCTCGGTGGCGCGGATCAGCCGGGTGCGCTGGGCCAGCGGCGCGGCGGCCACCATGGTGGGATCGGCGCGGACGCGGGCCGACTCGTGGCGGTAGATATTGGCCAGCCGCGAGGTCTCCTCGATGAGGGCCATGGCGTCCTGGGGTCGGTGCTGCTCGAAGGCCTGGGCCTCCTGCAGGATCAGCTCGGTGAGGCGCTCGGTGAGGATCACCAGCTGCTCGACGCGATCGGCGGCGTCCATGGCGGAAAGGGCCATCGTGATTTCCTAACTCAAACCTTGAAGCTTCAGCATTTCCTTGGCGACGTCGTCGGAGATGCCGACGCCGCCGGACTTCACGACCTGCTTGGCCATGGCCTCCGTCATGAAGGACTTGAAGGCGTCCTCGCCGTGACCGCCGCCGAAGGGCTCGGAGATGTTCACGTCCTTGAACATCGAACCCAGCATCACCGAGAGGAACGAGCTCTCGAAGTCCTTGGCGGTCTTGGCGATCTGGCCGCGCTTGGACAGTTCGGCCGCGCTCATGGGCGCAGGCGAGGGCGGCAGGTTTACGGCGGGGGCGGCGATGTCGGCCATCACATGACCTCGATGTCGGCTTGCAGGGCGCCGGCGGCCTTGATGGCCTGCAGGATGGAGATCATGTCCCGCGGGGTGACGCCGAGGGCGTTGAGGCCGGCCACCAGGGTGGAGAGCGAGGCGCCCTCGCGCAGGGTGATCAGCTTCTTGCCCTTCTCCTCGTCCACCGAGACCCCCGACTGCGGGACCACGGTGGTGCGGCCCTGGCTGAAGGGGGCCGGCTGGCTGACGGCGGGGTTTTCCTGGACGCTGATGGTCAGGTTGCCCTGGGCGATGGCGACGGTGGAGATGCGCACGTTCTCGCCCATGACCACGACCCCGGCCACCTCGTCGATCACCACCTTGGCGGCGTCGTCGGGATCGACGGTGAGGTTCTCGATCTGGGAGATGAAGCCCACCATGTTCGTGCCCGGCGCGGGCTGGATGGTGACGATGGTGGGGTTGTCGGCCCGGGCGCAGCCGGGGAACTTGGCGTTGATCACGTCGGCGATGCGCTTGGCCGTGGTGAAGTCGGGATTGCGCAGGGTCATGCGCAGCTGGGCCATGCTGGCCAGCTGGAAGCCGATCTCGCGCTCGACGATGGCGCCCGAGGCGATGCGGCCGGCGGTGGGGACGCCCTTGGAGATGGAGGAGCCGGAGGCGCCGCCGGCGGAGACCGAGCCGGTCTGCACCGTGCCCTGGCCCACGGCGTAGGCCTGGCCGTCGGCGCCCAGCAGCGGGGTCACCAGCAGGGTGCCGCCCTGCAGGCTCTTGGCGTCGCCCAGCGCCGAGACGCTGGCGTCGATGGGGGAGCCGGTGGCCACGAAGGCCGGCAGCTTGGCCGTGACCATGACGGCGGCCACGTTCTTGGTGTTGAGGTTGGCGTCGCGGGTGTTGACCCCCAGGCGCTCCAGCATCGCCTCCAGGCTCTGCTTGGTGAAGGGGGCGTTGCGCAGGCTGTCGCCCGTGCCGTTCAGGCCCACCACCAGGCCGTAGCCCACCAGCATGTTCTCGCGGACGCCCTCGAACTCGACGATGTCCTTGATCCGCGACCGGGCGAAGGACGGGCCGGCGGCCAGGGCCGCGGCGAGCAGGACGGCGCTGAAGAGGCGAAGCGGTCGACGCATGAAACCCCGGGGGCGAACGGAAATAGGCTCCCCTGGCCCTTGCGACGGACGTGCCAGAGGAGCTTGCGGAAAAACCCCAAGGATTCCAGCGGTTGTGTCGGAAGCCGGCGCGGCAGGCCGGGGCGCCGCGGCAGAATTTGCCCGGCATTAACCATACCCTAAGCATGCCGGGGCGATGACTGGGGGCGAAACGTCAGGTCAAGAGTTCGACTCACCCATGAAGGTCAACGGAACAAGCGGCGTTGGATCGGCGAGCGGGCCTGGAAAGGCGCGGGCGGCTGGCGACGGCGCGGGCTTCCGACTGCCCACCGCCGAGGCGGCCCCGGCGCCGGCCCAGTTGGCGCGGGCCTCGGGCCTGTCGGGCGTCATGAACGTGGACGCCATCCTAGCGTTGCAGGAGATGGGCGGCCCGCTGGAGCGCAAGCGCCGCGCCGTGCGCCGCGCGGGCCGGATTCTGGATGTTCTCGACGATGTGAAGGTGAGCCTGCTGTCGGGCGAGATGTCCGCCGACCAGCTCGATCGCCTGCGAATCGCCATCCGCGACGAGCGGGAAGGCACCGAGGACGTTGGCCTGGAAGGCGTTCTAAACGAGATCGAAACCCGGGCCGCCGTTGAGTTGGCCAAACTTGAGTGCGCGAAGGCTGCGGCTTAATCGTCCGCGACGAGCGAGCCGCGTTGTATCGTGAATTCGTTTTGGTATAAGCGGCCCGCGTGTCTAAGGGGCGTTACTCAAGGGGGCGTGAGGCGTAAATGAGCACAGCCGCAGTGATGGCTGACAAGCCGGGCTATCAACCTTCCGAGGATGAGCCCTTCATGAACGAGCGTCAGCTTGACTACTTCAAGCAGAAGCTCAACGCGTGGAAAGAGGATATCCTGCGGGAATCCCGCGAGACCCTTGTCCACCTTCAAAGCGAAACCGAGAACCATCCGGACCTGGCGGACCGGGCGACGTCGGAGACCGACCGAGCCTTGGAACTCCGGACCCGCGATCGCCAGCGTAAGTTGATCTCCAAGATCGACGAAGCGCTGCGTCGGATCGAGGACGGTTCCTACGGCTATTGCGAAGACACCGGTGAGCCCATCGGGGTCGCCCGTCTCGACGCGCGGCCGATCGCCACCCTCAGCCTCGAGGCGCAGGAACGCCACGAGCGCCGGGAACGCGTTCACCGCGACGACTGAGTGAGGCGAGGGGCTCTGACGAGCCTGGGTCGCGACTGACCTATCCTTCTCCCCTTGCGGGAGAAGGTAGCGCGCGCAGGCGCGCCGGGATCACGGTGGGTTTTGAGAACAAGCACCCGTCATCCCGGGCGACCCGCAGGGGAGACCCGGGACCCAGGGGGGTTGCTTGGGGCCCTTGGGTGGCTGCTTCGCGCCGCCGCTTCGCGGTCCCGACTCGGAGTTTATCCTTGGGCCGACCAAGCGGTCGGACCCGAGGGCTACGCTGCGGCCGGGATGACGCGATGGGGAAGCGAATTGGTTAAATTAGGCCCTTAGCCTCCGAAGCTGGTGTTCAGGAACCGGTGGAAGCGCCAGAGGCAGGCCTCCAGGTGGCTCAGCGGCCCCGGCGCGTACAGCGGGCTGGCGACACCCCTCTGGGCGCCCTCGCAGGCCGGGATGTCCTCGGCGTGGATGGCCATGACCTGGTCGCGGTAATAGGCGACCATCTCGGGGCTGGCGGCGAAGTCCGGCCGCGTCAGCAGGTGGATGTTCAGGCGGAAGCCTTCGTGGGTGATGGCCTCCAGCTCGTACCAGACCCCCAGGGGCTCGGGGCCCTCGGTGAAGAACATCAGGGTCAGCGGGAAGATGGCGGCCACCACGAAGGGGCCGTGGGTGTCGTCGGCGGGCGGGTTCTCCAGCACCGTGAAGAGGTCGCCCCCCAGGCCCTCGTAGGTTCCGAGCCCCGGATTGCTCTGCTGCAGGCTGCCGGCGTGGGGGCCGATGTGGTGGTAGGACTCCAGGAAGTTCTCCACCATCAGTTTCCAGTTCCAGGGCGACTGCAGGCTGATGATGTCGGCGGTCACCAGGCTGGCCGGGTCGATGGCCGCCAGGCGCTGCGCCAGGGGCGCGACCTGGGGCGCGAGCGGCGCGGCCTGGCCGTCGAGATTGGCGAAGATCCAGCCGCCCCAATGGGCCGTGGCGATGGCGGGGAGAGCGCACTCGTCGCGGTCGAAGGCGTCGGAGCGCTCCATGCCCGGGGCGGCGGCCAGGCGGCCGTCCAGACCGTAGCGCCACAGGTGGTAGGGGCAGGTCAGCGCCTTGGCCACGCCGGAACCCTCCACCACCGGCATGCCCCGGTGACGGCAGACGCGGGACAGGACGTGGATCTGCCCGCCGGTGTCGCGGGTGACCACCAGGGGAACGCCGGCCAGGTCCACCGAGCGATAGGCGCCGGGCTGCGCCAGCGCGCTCTCGCGGGCGACGGGCAGCCAGCCGGTGCGGAACACGCGGGCCTGCTCGGCCTCGAACACCGCCGGGTCGGCGAAGGCTTGCCGCGGCAGGGCCATGGCGCGGGGGAGGGTGTCGGACACCCCGGCATAGGCGTCGGCGGCGGGATCGGACATGGCGGTCTCCTGGGTCGATGGCGACGATTCCATGCCACGGCTGACGTTGGGGCCGTCCAGACCCTGACCGTCTCAGATGGACCCATCTGAAACGGTCAGGGTCTGGATTTAAAACATTGGAGCACGTCGGGCGGCGGAACCGGTATCCACTTCCGCCTGACGTGCTCCCAGCCTAGCTTTCCGGGGTGGCGAGGGGCGGGCGGCGCGGCTACATGACGGGGCATGACCCATCGTCTCGTCATCGCCGCCATCCAGGCCAATCCCACCGTGGGGGCCATCGCCGCCAACGAGGCCCTCGCCCGCGAGCGGTTGGCGCAGGCCCACGCGGCCGGGGCCGACATCGCCCTGTTCTCCGAACTGTTCCTGACCGGCTATCCGCCCGAGGACCTGGCCCTGAAACCCGCCCTATGGGCCGCGGGCAAGGCCGCCGTCGAGCGGCTGGCGCTCGCCACCAAGGACAGCTGCGCGGCCCTGGTGGGGCTGATCTGGCCGGCCGAGCACCGCGGCGCCAAGCCGCGCAATGCGCTGGCCTTCCTGGCCGAGGGCGAGATCAAGGGCGTGGCCTTCAAGTGCGACCTGCCCAATTACGGGGTCTTCGATGAGAAGCGGGTGTTCGAGCCGGGCCTCGGCCCGTCGATCTTCGAATGGAAGGGCGTCAAGTTCGGGGTCCCGATCTGCGAGGACATCTGGGCGCCGGGCGTCTGCGCCGACCTCAAGGCCAAGGGCGCCGAGATCCTGCTGGTCCCCAACGGCTCGCCCTTCCGCCGGCTGGCCGAGACCGAGCGGATGGACGTGGCCACGGCCCGGGTGCGGGAAACCGGCCTGCCGCTGGTCTATGTCAACGAGGTGGGGGGCCAGGACGAGCTGGTCTTCGACGGCGGCTCCTTCGCGCTCTCGGCCCGCGGCGAGGTGGTGATGCGCCTGCCGATGTTCGAGGAGCACCTGGCGATCTCCGTCTGGGAGAAGGCCGACGACGGGGTCTGGATCTGCGTCGAGGCCCCCATGACAGATTGGGTCTCCGGCCCCGAAGAGGTCTATCGGGCCATGGTGCTGGGCCTGAGGGACTATGTGAACAAGTCCGGCTTCCCCGGTGTTCTGCTTGGACTTTCCGGCGGGGTGGACTCCGCCATCGTCGCGGTGGTGGCCGCCGACGCCCTGGGTCCCGACCGGGTGCGCTGCTTCATGCTGCCGTCGCGCTACACCAGCCAGGACAGCCTGGACGACGCGGCGGCCTGCGCCGGGCGTCTGGGGGTGCGGCTGGACGAGATCGCCATCTCGCCGGCGGTGGACGCCTTCGCGGAGATGCTGACCCCGCTCTATGAGGGCCGGGCGCCGGACCTCACCGAGGAGAACATACAGGCCCGCACCCGGGGCCTGGCCCTGATGGCGCTCTCCAACAAGCTGGGCTCCATGCTGCTGACCACCGGCAACAAGAGCGAGATGGCGGTCGGCTACGCCACCCTCTACGGCGACATGTGCGGCGGCTTCAACGTGCTGAAGGACGTCTACAAGACGCAGGTCTACGAGGTCTGCGAATGGCGCAACGCCCACGATCCCTTCGGGGTGGCCGTCTCGCCGATCCCCGAGCGGATCCTCACCAAGGCGCCCTCGGCCGAGCTGAGGCCCGACCAGAAGGACCAGGACAGCCTCCCGGAATACGCCGAGCTGGACGCCATCCTGCACGGCCTGGTGGAGGAGGAGGCGACCCTCGACGAGATCGTCGCCCGCGGCCATGCGCCGGCCACCGTCGAGCGGGTGCAGCGCCTGCTGTACAATTCCGAATACAAGCGCCGCCAGGCCGCGCCGGGGGTCAAGATCGGCCCCCGCGCCTTCGGCCGCGACCGGCGCTACCCCATCGTCAACGGGTTCCGGGACGTGGTGACGCAATAACGCCTCCTCGCCCCCTTCTTCAGGGGGAGAGGACGGGTGAGGGGGCGCGCGGCGAAGCTGCGCGTCTCGGCGCCGGGGCGACAACGGACCTGCAGAAAGAGCCCTCACCCGACCTCTCCCGCAAGCGGGAGAGGAGCGTGCCGCGCTGACCTTGGACGCCGCGCCACCGCTCCCCTCCGCCGAACCTGTGGTTGAATTCGCAAGCTCTGCTGTTATCGTCGGGGTTAACGAACTCGGGGCTTGAGACCATGGACTTCAGGATCATCGCGCGGGGTCTGGCCTGCGCCGCCCTGCTGCTGACCGCCGGCTGCGCCACCACGGTGGGCATCAGCGCCCGCTTCCCGGCCCGCTACGCCGAGACCACCGACATCCGCCGCATCGCGGTGGCGGGCTTCGACGGCTATGGCGGACCCGAGTTCCAGTCGGCCCTGCAGGCCGAACTGTTCTCCGCCACCTTCGACGGGCGGCCCTATTTCACCGTGGTGGCCACCGGCGGTCCCCGCGACCCCGGCTCGGCGGCGCCCTATGGCCGCTCGGTGGGCGCGCAAGGGGTGATTTACGGCACGGTGGGCACCGATTTCAACACCTCGACCTACCAGGGCAGCGAGAGCCGCTGCGTCCGCTGGGACGGGGACAAGTGCAAGGAATACAAGTCCTTCCCCGTGCCCTGCTGGCGCCGGAGCGTGGACCTGATGGTGACGCCGAGCCTGGTGAGCGTGGCCAATGGCCGGGTGGTCTATTCCAGCCAGAAGCGGGCGCGGCGGGAGACCTCCTGGTGTGCGCCCCAGACGCCGTCGACCGGCGACCTGGCC
>JAZKBZ010000006.1:11991-12674 GCA_040388315.1 Pseudomonadota bacterium
GTGACCGACGCCCAGCGGGAGATCCTGGCCGACATCCGCCGCGACATCGCCCCCTACAACACCACCCTCGACGCCACCCTGAAGACCAAGGGCGTGGGCCTGCCGCCGGAGATCAAGCCGTCCTTCACCGCCGCGGTGAAGGCCGCGTCGGCCGGGAACATGGGGGAGGCCTGCCGCCTGTGGGGCAGCGTCAACACCGCCGCGCCGGGCAACCTGGACACGATCTATGACCTGGGGGTCTGCGCCGAGAGCAACGGCGACTTCGTGCGGGCTCTGGCCCTCTATCGCCAGGCTCAGGGCCTGGCCCCGGCCCCGGACCGCGACATCGCCGCCTCCATCGCCCGCGCCGACGACCTGCAACGGGCCAAGGCGGCCCTGGCGCGCAGCCAACGGAAGTAGGCGTGGAAGAAGCCGAGGCGGCCGCCGCCGCCCTGGCCTGTATCGAGGCCTTCACCGAGCGGTTCAACGCCCGGTTGGCGCCTGAGATCACCACCTACTGCGCGAGCTGCCATGAGCGAATCAGTAGCGACCGCACGCACTTCCTGTGTGAACCACCGCGCACCATCACCGAAGCGGACATCGATGCACTCGAGGTGCTGTCACGAGAGCTGAAGTACGAGCGGGATGATGTTGCTAGGCGCGTGATCGGATGGCCCACCAAGGCACGTGCATCCAATGCGACA
>JAZKBZ010000006.1:12684-27645 GCA_040388315.1 Pseudomonadota bacterium
CTTCACCGAGCGGTTCAACGCCCGCGATCCGGCGGGCATGGACGCGACCCTGCACTTCCCGCACCTGATCCTGGCCGACGAGACGCTGGTGATCTGGAAGACGCCGGGGCAGGTCTCGCCGACCTATTTCGACGAGCTGGCGGCCACGGGCTGGGCGCGCAGCACCTATCACGCCAAGCAGGTGGTCCTGGCGGGCGCTCGGAAGGTCCACCTGCTGGTGGACTATTCCCGCGACCGGGCCGACGGGACTCAGATCAGCCGCCACCAGAACCTGTGGATCGTGACCCTTGAGGACGGGCGCTGGGGCCTGAAGCAGAGATCCTACTGAGATGGACGAGATCACCCTCAGGACGGCGGCGCCGGCGGACGCCACGGCGATCCGGGACCTGACGCGGGCGGCCTACGCCAAGTGGGTCCCGCTGATCGGGCGCGAGCCCAAGCCGATGGGCGCCGACTATGAAGCCGCCGTGCGCAATCACCGCTTCGACCTGCTCTACGTCGACGGCGAGCTGGCGGCCCTGATCGAGACGATCGACGCGGGCGACCATCTGCTGATCGAGAACGTGGCCGTGTCGCCAGTCCGTCAGGGCAGGGGCCTCGGGACCCGGCTGATGGCGCAGGCCGAGGCGGTCGCGCGGGCCCTCGGCTACCGGCGGCTGCGGCTCTACACCAACCAGCGGTTCGAGGAGAACATCACCCTCTACCGCCGCCTCGGCTACCGTATCGACGGCGAAGAGCCGATCGGCGACGCGGTGCGGGTCGATATGAGCAAGGCCCTCGACCCCGACTGAGGGCCAGTTGCGTTCCGCAGGCCCACCGTTATCGTAGGTTGTCGTGGCGAACGTGAAGGCGCCGCCCGCGCAGGGAAGGAAAACGCCATGGTCCTCGGCCGATACATCCGCCGGGCCGCGCCCTTGGCCGTGGCGGTGGGTTTGGTCTGCCCGGGCCTGGCCCTGGCCAACATGCCCGCGACCTGCGGTGACGCCCAGGCGCGCAACGACCAGAAGATTTTGGACAGCGCGCTTGAGTACAAGGCCCCTGCGGCGCTCGCGACCATGGTCCCGGCCCTGGAAGAGGTGCTCTCCCACGCCCCGGCGAGCTATCCGCAGATCGAGCAGGTGGGGAAGGTCTACCGCATCCGCGGGATCGCCGATGACAAGGCGAGTTCACTGACCCTGATGCTGATGGTCACGGCGGCGTCTGAACACCGCAGCGCGCAGGCGGTGCGCTGCCCGGACACCTACCCGAACGCGGCCCTGCTGGCCGGTGTCTATTGGAACGAGGTCAAGGCGCCGGAGAAGGCCCTGGCCGCGCTGGACAGGGGCTACGCCCTGCGGCCCGGCGACAGCAAGCTGGTGACGGAGCGGGGGATCTCGCTGCTGCTGCTCAAGCGGCTGGAGGAGGCCATCGCGATGTACTCCACCTGGCTGGAGGGCGTTTCGAATTCAACCAACGACAGCGGCTTGGTGACGATGCTGTCGGAAATGACCGACAAGGGCGCGGATCGGGACCGCGCCCGCGTCCTGCGCGCCCGGGCGTTCTCCTATGTCGAACTGAACAAGCTCGACCTCGCCGAGGCGGACTACAACGCCTCCCTGGTCTTGGAGCCCGGCAACGGCAGGGCGCTGGGGGAACTGAACTACATCGCCGGACTGCGAGGCGGTTCGGCGCCCACGGCGGTGGTGATCGGAACCGTGAAGGCGCCCAGGGACTAGAACTCTAACCCACCGCGTTCGCCACCTTCAGGCGTCGGCGAGGATGCAGTGGAGCTCGGCGCGGCCTAGCTCGCCCCCAGCCGGCGCAGGACCTCGCGAGGGATCTGGTGGTGGGCGATGACGGGGCGCTGGTCACGCAGGCCGAGCGCCTCGCGCTGGACGAAGAACATCCAGGTCGCCTTGGCGGCGGCCTTGACCAGGACGTCGCGGGGCTCGGTCTGGTCCTCGCCGGCGTCGTAGGCGCGCAGGGCGGCGAGCGCCTTTTCCATCTTGCCGCCGATGCGGCCCAGGGCGGCGGCGGCCTCGCCGGCCATTTCGTGCTGCAGGAGATCAAACCCGCTGTCGCGGGCGGAGGGGGCCTGGCGTTTGCTGAACATGGGCGCTCCCATTGATCGGTCGGTGGAGATTAGCCAATTCCGCGCGGGGAGGGCCAGAACCTTGTCAGGTCATCCGCAGGACGACGCTCTCCGGGACCGGCTCGGCGGGCCGCACGCCGCTGAGCGCCGGGATGATGTCCTCGACGCGGTCGACGGAGATCCAGCTGTCCATGAACTGCGCCGGCGTCAGGCGGTGGTCCACGGTGTGCTGGAAGAGGGCGAACAGGGGCTCCCAGAAGCCGCCGGGGCTGTAGAAGACCACCGGCTTGGCGTGCAGGTCGAGGCGCCGCCAGGAGAGCAGCTCGACGATCTCCTCCAGGGTGCCGATGCCCCCCGGCAGGACGATGAAGCTGTCGGCGCGATCGAACATGATCTGCTTGCGCTCGTGCATGGAGGACACGACGATGGTTTCCACCACGTCCAGGCGGCGCTCGCGCTCCTTCAGGAAGTGGGGAATCACCCCCAGCACTTCGCCGCCGGCCTGGTGGGCGGCGATGGCGCAGGCGCCCATCAGCCCGACCCCGCCGCCGCCATAGATCAGCTTCAGCCGGGCGGCCGCCATCGCCCGGCCCAGGTCGGCGGCGTCGGCCAGCAGCTGGGGATCGGCGGCGTCGGAGGAGCCGCAGAACACGCAGGCGCTCGAAAGGGGGGCGAGGTCTTGCCCCATGGGCGGTAAGCTCCGGAAAAGGACTCAAGGGCGCACGCTGCTGACATGTTCGGCGCGCGGGGCCGATTAGCTAGGGTCTGGGTTAAGGAGTTTCAAGCAAGCCGTGGTCCGCGTCCCGATTCCTATCGTCGCAGTCCTGCTGCTGACCGCGTGCGACGCCGAGGCGCCGCGGGTTCCCATCGCGCCCAGGAAGGAGCCCGCCGCCCAGGCCGCCGGCTATGTGGTCCCGGCCATGGTGACGCGGGTCGAGGCCGGGCCCGCGGGTCTGACCCTGACCGGCAGGGCGCCAGCCGGGGCGCCCGTCCGCCTGGCGAGCCCCGATGGCGCGGCCATGGCCGCCGAGGCCGACGACAAGGGCGTCTGGCGACTGGTGGTCCCGGCGGCGGCCCAGCCGCGGCTGTTTGGCCTTTCCTCCACCCAGGGGACCCGCACGGTCCAGGCGGAGGGCTATCTGCTGCTGACCCCCGACGGCCGCGGCTACCTGCTGCGCTCGGGCGCCGGGGCGGTGCGGGTGGGGGCGGCGCCGGGACTGGCGATCACCGCCTTCGACTTCGACCGGGAGGGGGCCGCGGTAGTCTCCGGCGCGGCGCCGCCCAGCGCCACCATCACGGTGCGCGCCGACGGCCGCCAGAGCGCCGATGGCCGGGCCAATGCGGCGGGCCGGTTCGCCATCTCGCTGAGCCAGCCCCTGGCGCCCGGCGACCACACCCTCAAGATTTTCAGCGACGGGGCCGAGAATTCGGCGACAATCGACACCTCGCCCGCGGCCGCCCTGGTCGACGGGCCATTTCGAAGCAGCGCCACGCCCGCGGGTTTGCGGGTGGACTGGATGACGCCGGGCGGCGGGGTCCAGTCCACAGTGATCCTCAATTGATCTCAGAATTTTCGCCTATCGCGTGACGTCCGGATTTCGGCCGCCGCGCTCTCGAACGGAGCGTTCTCAAGGTGTCATTCATGCACGCCGGCGGTGTCCGGCGGTTCGCAAGCCCCGGGGCGGTGTCGCCGCCCTCGGTGAAGTTCAGCTTCTGGGCCTCGATGGCCGACCTCGGCCGGCTGGTCCTGCGCTCGGGCGCCAAGGGCCTGTCCTGGCGGATTCCGGTGGCGCTGGGGACGGTCTTCGTGGGCAAGCTGGCCGGCGTCACCGCCCCGGTGATGCTGGGGGACGCCATCAACACCCTGTCGCCCACCGCCGGGCAGGCCGTGGCCATCGGCGCGGACTTCGTGGTCCTGGCCCTGGCCTTCGCGGGCCTGAGGCTGGTGTCCTCCTGCGCCCCCTATCTGCGCGACGCCATCTTCACCACCGTGTCGCAGTCCACCATGGCCAAGGCCGCGGTGGAGACCTTCGCCCATGCCCTGGCCCTGTCCCTGGACTTCCACCAGGGCAAGCAGACCGGGATGCTGGCGCGGATCATCGACCGCGGCTCGCGCTCCACCGACTTCCTGATCCGCAGCGTGGTGTTCAACCTCGGCCCCACGGCCGTCGAGCTGGTGATGGCCCTGGTGGTGATGGTCCTGCGGCTGGACTGGCGGTTCGCGGCGACCACCTTCGCCACCATCGTCATCTACACCGTGGTGACCTTCAAGATCACCGACTGGCGGCTCAGCCACCGGCGCGAGCTGAACGAGGCCGACAGCCGCTCGGCGGGCCTCTCGGTGGACGCCATGATGAACTACGAGACGGTCAAGACCTTCGGGTCGGAGACCCGCACCGTGGCCCAGTACGAGGACGCCATGGGCGACTATGTCGTCGCCTCGGTGAAGGCCAACACCTCGCTCTCCCTGCTCAACGCCGTGCAGGCGGTAATCCTGACCATCGGTCTGGCCCTGATGACGGTGCTGGCCGGGCTGGAGGTGATCGAGGGCCGCATGCGGATCGGCGACGTCACCACCGCCATCCTGCTGCTGACCGGCATCTACCAGCCCCTGAACATGCTGGGCTTCAACTATCGGGAGATCCGCCAGGCCTTCATCGACATGGAGCAGATGGTCAGCCTGACGGCCCTGAAGCCCGACATCACCGACGCCGCCGACGCCGCCGACCTGCCGCCCTCGGCCGTGCATGGCGCCGACGTGGCCTTCGAGGGCGTGACCTTCCAGCACGACGCCCGCTCCAGCGGCTTGAAGGAGGTCAGCTTCCACGCCCCGCCGGGGACCACCACGGCCATCGTCGGGCCCTCGGGCGCCGGCAAGACCACGGCGGTGCGCCTGGCTCTGCGGCTGATCGATCCCCAGGCGGGACGGGTGACGATCGACGGCATGGACCTGCGCCAGGTGCGCCAGACCTCCCTGCGCCGGGCCGTGGCCCTGGTGCCGCAGGACGTGGCCCTGTTCAACGACACGGTCTACGCCAATATCGGCTTCGCCCGGCCCGACGCGACGCCGGACGAGGTGCGCAAGGCCGCCGAGGACGCCGAGCTGGGGCCGTTCATCGACGGCCTGCCCAACGGCATGTCCACCATGGTCGGCGAGCGCGGCCTGAAGCTGTCGGGCGGCGAGCGCCAGCGGGTGGGGATCGCCCGGGCCCTGCTGGCCAATCCCCGGGTGCTGATCCTCGACGAGGCCACCAGCGCCCTGGACGGCCGCACCGAGGAGGCGATCCAGGCCACCCTGCGCAAGGTCCGCGCCGGCCGCACCACCCTGGTGGTGGCCCACCGCCTCTCCACCATCGTCGACGCCGACCAGATCGTGGTGCTGCGGCGGGGCAAGATCGTGGAGCGGGGCACCCACTCCGAATTGCTTGAGAAGGCCGGGGAATATGCGGCCCTTTGGCGGCGGCAGACGCGGGAGCAGTAGGAGCCGGAAATGGCCAAGGCTAGGCGATCAACGCTGATCCGGTTCTGGCTTGCTCAACACCAGGGTGGGATCGGCGTCGCGCTTGGCGCGCTCATCCTCCTCATCCTGGCGGCTGTCGCGTTGCCACGCATGGGACCCAATGTGGAGCTGGAGGGGCGGGTCACGGGGTTTGGCGTCGGCGAGACCGAGGAGGGGACCTATCCGGTGGCCCACATCCAGGTGGCGGACCGCCAAATCACGGTGCGGCTCTCCGGGGGCCATGGCTGCAATCTGGGCGACCGCATCCGGGTCGGGCAGGGACGACGGGTGTGGGGGCCGTCCTATGGCGTCGGGACGCGGCCCTGCGCGGTCCGGGAGGCGTCGGCCGATGCGCAAGCCCGCTAGCGCGCCCAAGACCCCCAAGCCCAAGGCCTCCGCGGTCCAGTCGATCGGGCGGTGCGTGTGCGGGGCGGTCAGGCTGGAGATCGACGTGCCGGCGGTCTGGGCCTGGCACGACCATTCGCCGGCCAGCCGCCACGCCCAGGGAGCGGCCTACGCCACCTATGTGGGGAGCTGGCGCAGCCGGTTCCGCATCCTGACCGGCGAGGACCACATCCGCCGCTACGAGGACCCCGAGCTGGGGACGGCGCGCAGCTTCTGCGGGACCTGCGGCACGCCGCTGTTCTATGAGCGGCCCCGCTCACCGAAGATGGTCAACATCCCCCGCGCCCTGTTCGCCGAACGGACGGGCCGCGAGCCGCGCTACCACAGCGGGGTGAGCGAGATGGCCGACTGGACCTGGCGCGGTGAGACGATGGCGCCGCTGAAGGCCTATCCCGGGGTGATGTTCGTCCGGCCGCGCAAGACGCCGCCGGCGCCGGACGGCATGTTCTAGGGGGCGATCCTCTTCCAGTAGAGGATCGTCCCGCTGAGCCCGCCGTGGGGCTTGAGCGCATAGTCGGGGATTTCGCCGGCGCGGACATAGCCCAGGCCCTCATAGAGCCCCGAGGCGCCGCCATCGGTGGCGGTGTCGAGCACCAGCAGGGTGCGGCCGCGCTGGCGGGCGAGGGCCTCGGCCGCGCGCATCAGGGCCGCGGCGATCCCTCGGCCGCGGCAGCCCTCGCGGACCATCAGCTTGGCGATCTCGCCCCGGTGCGGCTGGTTGGGCGGGCAGTCCAGCAGCAGGGTCACCGTGCCGGCCAGGACCTCGCCGTCCCAGGCGCCGAGGATGACCCGCTCGCCCTTGGCGGCGGCGGCCAGGGCGGCGTCCCAGAAGGCGGCGGAGTCGGTCTCCGACAGGGGATGCATGAAGCTGACAGAGGCGCCGCCGGCCACCACCTCGATGAGCAGGTCGCGGAGCAGGGACCGGGCCTCGGGGCCGAGGGGGCGGATGTCGAACATGTCAGCTCCGGGCCAGGGCGACGACATAGGCGCAGGGGGCGGCGGTCTCGTTGGCGATCGTGACCTCGCCCGGCGGGCCGAAGCCCAGGGCGTCGCCGGCGGCCAGGCGGTGGCGCTCGCCGCCCTCGTGGATGGTCAGCTCCCCGGCCTGGACCCAGACCACCTGGCGGATGCGGGCGTAGGACGAAGCGGGCAGGGTGACTTTCCGCCCCGGGGGCATGTCGACGCTCACCAGCTCCACCGGATGGTCGGGTCGGCTGAAGACCTGGCGGCGGAGGTAGCCGGTCTCCGGATCGCGCCAGGTGGGCTGGTCGGCGGCCCGCGACAGCCGGTCCTCCTGGCCCTCGGCCCGCAGCAGCAGGCCCGCCAGGGTCAGGTCGAAGGCACCGGCCAGCCGCACCAGGATGACGGCCGTGGGGCTCATCTCCTCGCGCTCGATCTTGCTGATCGTGGCCTTGGCCACGCCGGAGCGTTCGGCGACCTCGGCAAGGGACCAGCCGCGGGCGTCACGCTCCAGGCGCAGGCGCGCGGCGATGCGGGCGCCGGTGTCGTCCACTATAGTCGTCATTCGTCCCGTATAGTGGACGATTACGCCTCAGGCAACCGCAGCCTACTCGGCGGCCTTGGGCACGTCGTCGTCGCCGAAGACCAGATGCCGATCCCGGGGCGTCCTGCGGCCAAAGCGCGGTCCGAGCGTGCGGGCCCACAGCCAGCCGAAGCGGCGGGCCATGACCTTGGGCGCGGCCAGCAGGACCGGGGTCAGGATCAGGGTCAACAGGGTGGCGAAGGACAGGCCCCAGACCACCGCCCCGGACAGCTGCACCCACCACTCCGACCCCGGCGCCTTGTACTCGATATGGGCGTTGTGGAAGTTCGGGTGGATCTGGAACATCAGCGGCAGCAGGCCCACCACCGTCACCAGGGTGGTGAGCATCACCGGCCGGAACCGCTGGGCGGCGGCGCGGACGGCGGCGTCGTCGGCCTCGTAGCCCGAGCGGCGGAGTTGGTAGTAGGTGTCCACCAGCACGATGTTGTGGCCCACCACGACCCCGGCCAGGGCCACGACCCCGGTCCCCAGCATGATCACCGAGATGTAGTCGAAGGTGTGCAGCAGGTTGATCTGCACCCCCAGCAACACGCCGACGGTGGACAGCGCCACGGCCGAGAGGGTCACCAGCACGCCGTAGAAGCTGTTGAACTGCCACAGCAGGATCACGCCCATCATGAACAGGGAGACGGACATGGCGGTCATGAAGAAGACCGCGGCCTTCTGGCCCTCCTCGTCGGCGCCGGTGAACTTCCAGCGCACGGAGGGGTCGATGGGCGCCTTCTCCAGCCAGGGCTTGAGCTGGGCGATCTTCTGGTTGGCGGCGACGCCCTCGACGGCGTTGGCCTGGACGATCACCAGGCGCTGGCTGTCGCGGCGCTGGATGTTTGTCACCTGCTGGGCCGGGACGCGCTTGATGAAGTAGCTGGCGGGCACCGGGCCCAGGGCCGTGGAGATCTTCATGTTCTCGAAGGCCGCCACGTTGCGGCCCTCCGGCGTGAAGCGCACCCGGATGTCCAGCTCGTCCTCGGCGTCGTCGGGGCGGAAGCGGCCCACCAGCACGCCGCCGGTGGTGTACTGGATCGCCTGGCCGACGGTGAGCACGTCGACGCCGTAGCGGCCGGCGGCCTCGCGGTCGACGGCGAGGTTCCACTCGATGCCCGGCGAGGTGCGGTTGTCCTCCAGCTCGAAGAGCTGGGGATCGGCGGCCAGCTTGGCCTTGACCATGTCGGCGGCCTTGTTCAGCGCCACGGGGTCGTTGCCGCGCAGTTCGACCTGCACGTCCTTGCCGGTGGGGGGGCCGCCCTGGGGTTCTCGGACCTCGACCTGCATGCCGGGAATGTCGGTGACGCGCTTGCGCACCTCGTTGGCGATGTCCTTGCCGCGCAGGCCCAAGGCCTTGCGGTCCTCGTAGTCCTGGAAGTCGACGCTGATGCGGCCGATGGTGTCGTTGGGCGGGGCGTTGGGGCCGCCGCCGCTGCTGGCCGAGCCGCTGCGGACGAAGATGGAGTTGACGCCCTTGACGCCCTGCAGCTTCGCCTCGACCTGACGCACGAGCTTGTCCTGGGCCTCGGGGGACATGTTGCCGCGCGCCTTGACGTAGACGGCCACGAACTCCGGGTCCTGGTCGAGGAAGAACTCGGTCCGGTGCTTGGTGTGGCCGAACCAGTAGAAGACGCCGAAGATGATCACCAGGGTCGCGGCCATCACCCGGAAGGGATGCTGGCCGAGGAAGCTGATGTTGCGGGCGTACCAGCCCATGAAGCCGGTCATCTCGCGCGGGTCGCCCCGCTCGGACTTCTCGATCTCGGCCAGGTGCTCGGCGTCCACGGCCGCCTTGCGGGCGACGATTGAGCCCAGGGCCGGGGTGAAGATCAGGGCCACGAAGATCGAGGCGCCCAGCACGAAGAACAGGGTCAGCGGCAGGAAGCTCATGAACTTCCCGGCGATCGAGTTCCAGAACATGAAGGGGATGAAGGCGCAGAGCGTCGTCAGGGTGCCGTTCAGCACCGGCCAGAACATGCGCTTGCCGGCGGCGGCGAAGGCCTCGCCCTTGGGCATGCCCTCGGCCATCTTGCGGTCGGCGTACTCCACCACCACGATGCCGCCGTCCACCAGGATGCCGACCGCCAGCACCATGCCGAACATGACCATCTGGTTGAGGGTCACGTGCATGGCGTTGAGCATCAGGAAGGCCAGCATGAAGCAGGCCGGGATCGCCAGCCCCACCATCAGGCCCTGACGGATTCCGAGACTGGCGACGATGATCATCATCACCAGCAGGGTGGCCGACATCAGGCCGCTTTCCAGCACGATCAGGGTGCGGCCGATGAAGTCGCTCTCGTCGAAGATGTAGGAGACCTTGACCGTCTCGGGCCAGCGCTTCTGCTCCTCGGCCACCACGGCCCGGACCTTCTTGACCGTCTCCAGGACGTTGGCGCCGGAGCGTTTGGAGACGTCGAGGGAGTAGGCGGGCTGGCCGTTGAAGCGGCTGATATAGGAGGCTTCCTTGAAGGTGCGCCGCACGTCGCCGATGTCGCCGACGGTGATCAGGCGGTCGCCGTTCTTCTTGATGGGCAGGGAGAGGATGTCCTCCGGCTTCTCCACCACCCCGGGGACCTTGACCGCGCACCAGCTGGTTGTTGCGGCTGATCACCTGGGCCAGCTCGCCGGTGGTGACGTTGTAGGCCTCCATCCGCATGGGATCGACGGTGACCTCGAGGAACTCCTCGCGGCCGCCGCTGAGGCTGGCCTCCAGCACCCCGGGCGTGGCCTCCAGGCGGTCCTGCAGGTCCCGCGAGATCCGCACCAGCTCGCGCTCGGGCGCCGCGCCCGACAGCACGATGCCGATGACGGGGTCGCCGGAGAAGTTGGCCTCCTCGATGATCGGCTCCTCGGCGTCGGGGGGGAACTTGCCCCGGGCCAGGTCGACCTTGGCGCGGACGTCCTCAAGGACCTTGTCCTTGTTGAAGTCGGCCTCGAACTCGAGATTGACGATGGCCATGCCCTGGCGGGCGACGGCGTTCATCTGCTTCAGGCCCTCGATGCTCTGAAGCTCGGTCTCCATGGGCTTGACCAGCAGCCGCTCGGCGTCCTCCGGGCTGACCCCCGGATAGGGCACCACCACCGAGACGTAGGGGATGGTGATGTCGGGGTTGGATTCCCGCGGCATCGCGTTGTAGGCCAGGAAGCCGAAAATGCTGGCGATCAGGGTGACGCCCAGCACGACCTTGCGCCGTTTTATCGCGCCGTCGATCAAGGGTCCGATCATCGTCTCTATCTCCAGGGGCGCGGGCGCGGCTTAGCGCGCGCTGGCGACCCGAACCTTCTGACCTTCGGCCACGTAGGACTGGCCGACCGTGATGACGCGCACCGGGCCGCGGAGCCCCGCGACCCAGACGCCGCCGGGGGTTTCCTCGATCACCGTGACCGGGGCGAAGACCACCTGATTGTTGGCCTCGACGTATCGCACGCCCTGGCGGCCGGCGGAGTCCAGCACCAGGGACGACACCGGAACCTGGTGGGCCGGGCCCGCCCCGGCCGAGATGCGGACAGTGGCCGAGAGCCCCGAGCGGGCGGCCATGTTGGGGTTCGCGGCGGCGACCTCCACATGGTAGGTGCGGGTCTGAGGGTCGGCGTCGCGGGCCACGTAGCGGACGCGGCCCGACAGGCGCTCGCCCGAGAGCAGGGTGGCGGTGGCCGGGGCGCCGACGCGCAGCTTGCCGGCGTCGGTCTCGGGTAGGTCGCCGACGATCAGCAGCGGATTGAGCTCGATCATGGTGCCGCAAGCCTGGCCCGGCGACAGATAGGCGCCGATCTCGGCCTCGCGCTTGTCGAAGACCCCGGAGAAGGGCGCGCGGATGCTCATCTGCTCGATGCCGATCTCGGCCTGGCGAACCAGGGCCGCGGCGTTGTCGAGATTGGCCTGGTCCTGCAGGACCTGGGTCTGGGAACGATAGCCCTTCTTGGCCAGCTCGACGGAGGCCTGCTGGGTCAGCTGGCGCGAGCGCAGGGCGGCGCGGGCCTGGTCCAGGGTCGCCTGGCGGGCGTCGACGTTCAGGCGGCAGAGCACCGCGCCCTTGGCGACGAAACTACCCTCGGTGGCGGGGGTGGCGGCTACCGTGCCGGGACTCTCGGACTTGACCGAAACCGTGCGCGCCGACTCGGTGCGGCCGCGGATCACCACCGTGTACTCGTGCACGCTCTCGGGCGTCAGGACGACCTGGACCGATGGGAGGGTGGCGGCGGCCGTGGTCTTGGCCTCGGCGCCGTCCTTCTTCTCGCCCCCGCCGAACAGCGAGCCGATCAGGAAATACAACGCGGCCACGAGCAAGATTCCGCCCGCGAAAAGGTAAGAAGATTTGACGCGCATACAGCCGTTTCCCCGAGCGCAGCAGTCATTCGGCGACCACACATGAATCGGCCGCCCACCCCGCAGTCCTATGTAGATAGGTTGCAGTGGCTTTTGATGCCACCGTTCTACGAGCGCAAATGAAATCGCGGACAGGATGATGTATGGCCGCATATTGTGCCCGTGAAGCCGCAGGATCGGCACGCACGTGCCCCCCGGCTCAAGCTGAGCCTTGGGTGCTATCCAGGGTTGAACGATAAGGAGACGTCTTGAGATACCTGCACACCATGGTCCGCGTGACCGACCTCGACGCCTCGCTTTCCTTCTACTGCGACAAGCTGGGGCTGAAGGAAGTCTCCCGCGTCGAGAACCAGGGCGGACGCTTCACCCTGGTCTTCCTGTGCGCCCCCGGCGACGAGGAGATGGCCAAGGCCAGCCGCGCCCCCACCGTCGAGCTGACCTACAACTGGGACCCCGAGGACTATCAGGGCGGCCGCAATTTCGGTCACCTGGCCTATGCGGTGGACGACATCTACGAGACGTGCGCTCGGCTACAAGCGGGCGGTGTGACCATCAACCGGCCGCCGCGGGACGGCCACATGGCCTTCGTCCGCTCGCCGGACGGCATCTCGGTGGAGTTGCTGCAGGCGGGGCCGGCCAAGGCGCCGGCCGAGCCCTGGGCCTCCATGCCCAACACCGGCGTCTGGTGATGGGGGATCGTCTGGCGGGGCGCGCGGCCCTGATCACGGGCGCGGCGGGCGGCATCGGCCTGGCCTGCGCCCAGGCCTTCGCCGCCGAGGGCTGCGACCTGGCCCTGATGGACATCGATGAGAAGAGGCTGGCCGCCGCGGCCAAGGACCTGGCCAAGCAGAGCGGCCGCAAGGTCCACGCCGTGCCCTGCGACGTCGCCGACGCCGCCGCGGCCCAGAAGGCGGTGATCCGCTCGGCGGCCCTGCTGGGGCGGATCGACATCCTGGTGAACAACGCCGGCATCCTGGCGCCCGGCGACATCCTGGACTGCGACCTGGCCGACTTCGACCGGGTGATGGCGGTCAATCTGCGGGCGCCCTTCGTGATCGGCCAGACCGTGGCCCGCCACATGGTGGACGCCAAGATCAAGGGAACGATCATCAACATGTCCTCGATCAACGCGGTCCTGGCCATCCCCAACCAGCTCGCCTACGTGGCCTCCAAGGGCGGGATATCCCAGCTCACCAAGTCCATGGCCCTGGCGCTCGCGCCCTATGGGGTGCGGGTCAACGCCATCGGGCCGGGCACCATCTCCACCGACATCCTCAAGGACGTGATGGAGAACGAGGACGCGCGACGCCGGGTGCTGTCGCGCACGCCTATGAAGCGGTTCGGCGAGCCCTCGGAGATCGGCAAGGTGGCGGTGTTCCTGGCCAGCGACGACGCCTCCTACATGACCGGCCAGACCATCTATCCGGACGGCGGACGCCTGGCCCTGAACTATACGGTGGCGGTGGATTAGGCCCTTGGACGGCGGGCGACACGGCCTATGTCTGGACGGTCCCCTCGCCAGCCCGGAGCTTCCATGACCGACCAGACCTTCCTGACGCTCAATGACGGCCGGCTGATGCCCCAGGTCGGGCTGGGGGTCTGGCAGAGCCCGGCCGAGACCACCGCCGACACCGTGGCCACGGCGCTGGCCGCCGGCTACCTGGCCATCGACACCGCCGCGGCCTATCGCAACGAGCCCGGCGTGGGCGAAGGGGTGAAGCGTTCGGGCGTGGCCCGAGACAAGCTCTTCGTCACCACCAAGCTGTGGAACGAGAACCAGGGCTATGACGCGGCCCTGGCGGCCTTCGACAAGAGCCTGTCGCGACTGGGCATGGACTATGTCGATCTCTACCTGATCCACTGGCCGGCCCCCACCCAGAACCTCTATCTGGAGAGCTGGAAGGCCCTGATCCGCCTGCGCGAGGAGGGGCGGGCCAAGTCCATCGGTGTCTCCAACTTCGCCATCCCCCACCTGGAGCGGATCATCGGCGAGACCGGGGTGACCCCGGCCGCCAACCAGATCGAGCTGCACCCCCGCTGGCAGCAGGCCGAATTGCGGGCCTTCCATGCCAGCAAGGGGATCGCCACCACCTCCTGGAGTCCGCTGGGCCAGGGCCGGCTGCTGGACGATCCGGTGATCGGACAGATCGCCGCCAAGCACGGCAAGACTCCGGCCCAGGTGATCATCCGCTGGCATGTGGACCTGGGTCTGACCGTCATTCCCAAGTCGGTGACCCCGGCCCGCATCGTGGCGAACTTCCAGGTCTTCGACTTCGCCCTGGACGCCGAGGACCTGAAGGCCATCGCGGGCCTCCAGGCGGCCGACGGCCGGATCGGGCCAGACCCCAACGCCTTCGGCTAATCCTTCGCGAAGGCTAGCAGGTCGGCGCCTGGACTGATGGCGCGGGCCGGCGGTTCCGGGTCGAGGCGAGGGGCGGCCAGGGAGAGAGTTTTTTGGTGAAGCGTCCGGGTTCCCGCAAGACCGTCACGGCGGCCAACCTGGCCGACCTGGGCGCCGCGCGGCTGGCCGAGATCCTGATGGACGTCGCCGAGGCCCAGCCCAGCATCAAGCGGCGCCTGCGCATGGAGCTGGCCGGGGAGGTGGGCGCGCAGGACCTGGCCTCCGAGGTCGCCAAGCGGCTGGCGGCCATCGAGACCCGCCGCTCCCGCGTCCACTGGCGCAAGTACAAGGAATTCGTCCGCGACCTGGAGCTCCAGCGCGCGATGATCGCGGGCAAGATGGCGCAGGAGAACCCGGCCCTGGCGCTGGAATTTCTCTGGCGGTTCGTCGACATGGCCGAGGGCGTGCTGTCCCTCACCAAGGACGACAAGGGCGAGGTGGAGGCGGTGTTCCTGGCCGCCGTGGAGGACCTGGGGCCCATCGCGGTGAGAGCCGGGGGCTCGACGACCGCCCTCGCCGAACGCGCCTTCCAGGCCCTGGAGACGGACGAGAATGAGATCTTCGTGCGCCTGGTGGATATCCTGCTGCCGGCGCTGGACGCCGCCGGGATCGCCCGGCTGCGGGCGTTGCTGGAGGCCGCCATCGCCCGGCGCGGCCGGCCCAAGCCCGCCCTGCGCGCCGCGGTCCAGGCCCTGGCCGACGCGCAAGG
>JAZKBZ010000007.1:0-1530 GCA_040388315.1 Pseudomonadota bacterium
TGTGGTGGAAGGCCTCGTCGGTCATCACCAGCTGCATCAGCTTCTTGCCGAGCGGGTCGTTGATATTGTTGAAGAAGGTGGCGAAGGCGCCCATGGCCAGGCCCTCCACCAGCATCTGCATGCCGATGATCTTCTTGTAGACCTCGGGGCTGCCGATGATGTCCACCAGCAGGTCCTGCAGCACCTTGCTGCACTCGATCGGCCGGCCCCAGCGGGCCTTGATGTACTTGGCGAAGGCCGTGACGTGACGGGCTTCCTCGCGGGTCTGGTTGGCGGCGTATTCCTGCGCCCCCTGGTCCAGCAGCACGTGGCACAGGCTGGCCGACAGGTTCAGCGCCCCCTGTTCGCCGTGCAGGATCGAGGAGAAGGAGCGCAGGGCCGACTGGTTGGCGAACCGCACGCGGGTCTTCCAGTCGCTGAGGTGGTTGGACACGTAGTCGGTGCCCAGCGAGATGATCATGTTCTCCGGCAGGAGCATCTCGTTTTCCATGTCGAAGGGCTCGTCGAAGTCGATGTACTTCTTGTCGAGCGGATCCCAGAAATGGTCGTGGGTGGCCGAGATGATCTTGTCGAAGGCCGTCGAGCGATTGCCGTAGCGGTCAAGGTCCAGCATGGCCTCGAAGTCGTCGGGCGCCACGGCCTCGTAGATGATGTCCTTGGTGATGTTGCCGTCGGCGGCCATGGGTCGTCTCCTGGACTTGGGGCATGGGCGCGCACGCTGGCGCGCCAGGGTTTCCTCTTGGCCGCGACCCTCTCAAGAGACCGCGGGCGAGTCAAGGAAGTTGACGGGGGCGTCATTTTCTTAATTCGGCGGTAAGGCTGGCTGGGGCGGGGCCCAAACCTACAGCGTCATCCCGGACGACCCGCAGGGGAGACCCGGGACCCAGGTGACCGGATGCGGCCCCTGGGTCCCGGCTCTCCGCTTCGCTGCGGCCGGGATGACGGGGTAGGTTCTGACGAGCCGCGACGCGACGCCATCGACGCCGCCCCGGCGGGGCCGAAGGGGCCCGGTCAGGCGGGCCGGGCGCTCGGGAGGGGCACCACCTGGTGTTCGAACACCGCGGCGCGCTCCACGGCGTCGCGGAACACCTCGATGGCGATCGGTTTGTGCACCAGGTCGTCGAAGCCCAGCCGCAGATAGTCGTCCCGAGTGCGCGAGGTCGTGTCGGCGGTGAGCGCGATCACCGAGATCCCCCGGTTCAGCCCGGGCGTCCGTCGCAGCTTGTCCACCGCCTCCAGGCCGCCCATGCCGGGCATGTGGATGTCCATCAGCACCAGGTCGAAGGCCAGTCGCGCCAGCTGTTCCAGGCCCTCGGGGCCGCTGGCCGCCGAGACCGCCTCATGGCCGAACGCCGTCAGGATCTCCCGCACGACGTATCGGTTGGTCGGATCGTCGTCCACGTGCAGGATCACCAGCGGTCGACTCCGGGACGGGATCGACGCCTCTGCGCCCGTCGGCGCCGAAGTCAGCTCTGACACAATCACGCTCCTCGGGGCCGCCCACGAGACCCCTTGTCCCGCCGCAACCCA
>JAZKBZ010000007.1:1572-11823 GCA_040388315.1 Pseudomonadota bacterium
GACCTTAAGACTCTCGATAATCCCCGGGGCCGCGGGGTCGGCGGCCTCGCGACCGATTGCCGCGCTCGCGCCGCGCGGGCCGCCTCAGTCGGCGGCCTCGATGCCGTCGATGTCGTCGTCGGAGAGGCCGAAGTGGTGGCCGATCTCGTGGACCAGGACGTGGGTCACCAGCTCCTCCAGCGTGACGTCGCCTCGGTCGACCCACTCGTCGAGGATCGGCCGGCGGTAGAGGAAGACCATCGAGGGCTGCGGGGCGGGGTCGAAGGTGGAGCGGCGGCCGATGTCGACCCCCTGATAGAGGCCGGTCAGTTCGAAGGCGTCCTCGATCCCCAGCTCGGCCAGCACCTCGGCGCTGGCGAAATCGTCGACCCGGAAGATCACGTCGCCGGTCATGGCCCGGAACCCGTCGGGCAGGGCGGCGAAGGCGGCCTCCGCCAGGGCGGCCAGGTCGTCGAGGGAGGGGGCGAGGCTACTCATCGGGCATGATGATATGGGGCGCCTCGGGGGGCCGTGTCTCGAACAGTCCGATATCCAGGGGCTGCTGCGGCTTGACCGCCCGCATGGGCTGGCGGGCCAGGGCGCTCAAGGCCTGGTAATCGAGGGGTTCGCGGGCCTGCTTGCGGGCCTGGCGCGCCTGCGGCCCCTGCGCCTGCGGGATCGCCGAGGCCAGCCGCCAGTAGCTCACCTGCAGCCGCCAGGCGGTCTTGGGCGCGGGCCTGGGGGCGGGCCAGCGGCGGCCGTCGGCCAGCACCGGCTGGACCGGGACCGGCGGGCGGCCCTCGATCACCTCCGCCAGCCGGCAATAGCGGTCCTCGGGAACCAGGGTCAGGACGTGGCCCGGCCGCTCGTCCTCGATCCTGCCGGCATGGGCGTCCAGCGCCGCCTCGCGGCTGGCATAGGGCGGCCCCACCGGCTCGGTGACGAAGACCACCGCCTCGCCCGCCGCGCCCGCGGCCTCGCGTTCGCGCGCGCTGCGGGCGATGGGCGCCTTCAGGGCGGCCTCGGCGTCGGCGGCCACCGGATAGAGGATCGCGGTCATGGCTGGATTATCGCCGAAGACCGTCTGAGCGCCTATGTTCGATCCTGATGATTCGACAGGCAAAAGCACCGGCGTCGCGGGGGACGCGATGAGCGAGCTGGACCTGATCCTGGCCGCCGCCGCCGGCGCGGTGCTGCTCGCCATCTGCGCGACGCTGTGGGCGCTGGCCCAACGCCGCCAGTCCGACCGCCGGATCGACGCCCTGCGCGCCACCATCGCTGCGCTGCAGGCCGGCGCCGAGGCCGCCCAGGCCTCGGCCGAGGCCTTCGATTCGGCCCTGCTGGCGGTGGAGGACGGCCACGCCCTGCTGGCCTCGGGCGAGGAGAGCCTGGCCGCCTGCATCGCCGCCCTGGGCCTCTCCGACGCCGATCCGCAGCACGTCGTCGCCGCCCTGATGCGGGCCGACCCCGACCATGCCCGGCGGCTGCGGGCCCTGTTCGAACGCGGCGAGGCCTGCGCCTTCGAGGTCCGCGGTCACGGCGGCATGGTGGCCGTCGAGGGCCGGGCCGCGGGCGCCCTGGCCTGGCTGCGGCTCTCGGCCGTGGTGGGGGAGGATGCGGGCCTGCCGACGGCCCCGCGCTTCGCCGCCTTCCTGGACGCCCGCCAGACGCCGGCCTGGATCGCCGCGGCCGACGGCAGCCCGGTCTGGGTCAACGCCGCCTGGCTGGCCGCCGTCGACGCCGCCAGCCTGGACGAGGCCGCCAAGCGCGACGTCAGCTTCGACAAGGCCGCCGACGCGCTGGCCGCCGAGGCCGCCAATCTGGGCCAGAAGCGCGAGACCATGCGCTGGTCCAGCTTCGCGGGCCGCCGTCGCGCCTTCCAGGTCACAGCCCAGCCCCTGGAGGGCGGCGGGGTCGGGGTCTGGACCGAGGACGTCACCGAGACCGAGGAGATGCGCGAGGCGCTGAAGCGCCACGTCGAGGCCCACGACGAGACCCTGAACCACATCGCCGACGCGGTCGCCATCTTCTCCAAGACCAAGCGGCTGATCTTCCACAACACCGCCTTCGCCGAGCTCTGGGGCCTGGAGCCGGCCTGGCTGGCCGAGCGCCCGACCCATTCGGAGATCCTCGACCGCCTGCGCCAGCGCCGCCGCCTGCCCGAGACCGCCGACTACACCAAGTGGAAGGCCGCCGAGCTGGACCGCTACGAGGCCCTGGACGCCTCCCCCGACGACATGTGGTCCATCCCCGACGGCCGCACCCTGAAGGTCGGCCGCCAGGTCCACCCGCTCGGCGGCATCGTCCTGCTGTTCTCCGACATCACCGGCGAGCTGCGGCTGAAAGCCCAGTACAACGCGCTGATCCAGGTGCAGCAGGCCACCCTGGACAAGCTCAACGACGCCGTGGCGGTGTTCGGCGCCGACGGCCGCCTGCGCCTGCACAACGAGGCCTTCGAGCGCTTCTGGAACATCACCCCCCAGCAGCTGGACCAGGCCCACGACTTCGAGGGGGTCGTCGAGCTCTGCGTGCCGCGCCTGCACGACATGGGCTTCTGGCGCGAGCTGAAGGGCCGGGTGGCCGACACCGACCCCGCCGCCCGCGCGCCCATCTCCGGCGAGGTGAAGACCTCCGACAGCCGCATCGTGGTCTACCAGTCGCGCCCCCTGCCCGACGGCGCGACCCTGATCGCCTTTGGCGACGTCACCGACGCCCGCAAGCTGGAGAGCGCTCTGGCCGACCGCTCCGCGGCGCTCGCCGAGACCGAGCGGCTGAAGCGCGACTTCGTGGGCAATGTCTCCTATGAGCTGCGCACCCCGCTCACCACCATCATCGGCTATTCCGAGCTGCTGGAGCGCTCCGGCGAGAACCTGTCGGAGCGCGGCCGCGGCCACGCCGCCGCCGTCCGCTCGGCCGCCACCCAGCTTGCCCGCTCCATCGACGACGTCCTGGACATGGCCCAGATCGACGCCGACGAGATGGCGCTGGACCTGGAGGACGTCCACGTCGCCAAGCTGCTCAACGACGCCGCCGCGCGCCGCGCCGACGAGGCCGCCGCCGCCCAGGTCGTCGTGAAGGTGGAATATCCCGACGACATCGGCGTCATCCGCGGCGACATCAAACGCCTGGCCCAGACCCTCGACCACCTCTGCGAGAACGCCATCCGCCAGACCCCGCCGGAGGGGATCGTCACCATCTCGGCCCGCCGGGCGCTCGGCGAGATCCAGCTGCAGGTCACCGACACCGGCCGCGGCATCCCCTTCCACGTCCAGGCCCACATCTTCGACCGCTTCATCGGCCGCGAGCGCGGCGGCCCGGGCCTGGGCCTGGCCCTGGTGAAGTCCCTGGTGGAGCTGCACGGCGGCTGGGTGGCCCTGGAGAGCGAGCCCGGCGCCGGCGCCACCTTCACCTGCCACCTCCCCGAACAGGCCCAGGGCGCGGCGGGCCATCCCGAGCTGGGCTTCTAAAGTCCCCGCCACCCCTGCTAGTCTGGCCCCAACCAGAAATCACACAGCAGGGGACGAGACATGATCAGGACCAGGATCACGGAGATGTTCGGCGTCGAGACGCCGATCGTCATGGGGGGCATGACCGGCGTCGGCTACGCCCGCCTGGTGGCCGCCGTCGCCAACGCCGGCGCGCTGGGCTTCATCACCGCCCACCATTCCAGCAACAAGCAGGAGCTGCTCGAGGAAATCGAGCTGTGCCGCAGCCTGACGGACAAGCCGTTCGGGGTGAACCTCACCCTGCTGCCGTCCCTGAACAAGATTCCCTACGACGAGTACCGCGAGGCCATCATCGAGAGCGGCATCAAGATCGTCGAGACCGCCGGCCGCAACCCCACCGACCACCTGCCCGCCTTCAAGGAGGCCGGGGTGAAGGTGATCCACAAGTGCACCTCGGTCCGCCACGCGGTCACCGCCGCGCGCCACGGCGTGGATATCGTCTCCATCGACGGCTTCGAGTGCGCCGGTCACCCGGGCGAGGACGACGTCGGCCTGATCGTCCTGCTGCCGGCCACGGTGGACGCCCTGGGCGACGTGCCCGTGATCGCCTCGGGCGGCATGGCCGACGGCCGCAGCCTGGCCGCGGCCCTGATGCTGGGCGCCGAGGGCGTCAACATGGGCACCCGCTTCATGGCCACCCAGGAGTGCGCCATCCATGAGAACGTGAAGAAGAAGATCGTCGAGAACACCGAGCGCGACACCCTGCTGACCAACCGCACCCTGCGCAACACCAGCCGCGTGGCCCGCAACGCGGTGTCGGAAGAGGTCGTGGCGATCCAGCAGGACTCCACCAAGACCATCGAGGACGTGCGCCACCTGGTGGCCGGTGTTCGTGGACGGACCAATGTGATGGGCGCGGGCGACACCGACGGTGGCATCTGGACCGTGGGCCAGAGCCAGGGCCTGATCCACGACATCCCCACCTGCGCCGAGATGGTGGCCAACATCATGCGCCAGGCCGAACAGGTCCTCACCAAGAACGCCCAGCGGGTGGTGAGCGTGTAAGCGCTCATCCCCCAATTCCGCTCATCCCGGCGAAGGCCGGGACCCAGATTCCTCTCCGACCGTCCGAGTTGATCCCGACCCGGCCTCGGTTTCCCAACGAGAAGGAAGTGGTTTTCACCTGGGGCCCGGCCTTCGCCGGGATGAGCGGATGGGGTGAGGCCTCGCCCCGAATCCCACCGCCATAGACCAATGCCCCGCATCGCCGCCGCCCAGACGCCTGAGTTCCGCGAGGACGTCGACGCGGCCCTGACCTATGCCGCCGGCGTCATCGCCGAGGCGACCGTCCAGGGCGCCGAGCTGCTGGTCTTCCCGGAAGGCTACCTCCAGGGGTACCTCACCGAGGAGCCCTTGGCCCGCCGCCATGCCCTGGACCTCGCCTCCCCGGCCTTCGCGGCCCTCCTCGCCCGCCTGCCCCAGACCGGCCCCACGATCGCCCTCGGCCTCATCGAGGAAGACGGCGACCGCCTCTTCAACACCGCCGCCGTGATCCGCCACGGCGTGCTGCTGGGCCGCTACCGCAAGACCCACCTGCTGGGCCGCGAACAGCTCTTCACCCCCGGAGCCGACGCCCCCGCCTTCGAGGCCGGCGGCGTCCGGTTCGGCGTCAACATCTGCTACGACACCAACTTCCCCGACGCGGCGCGCAAGGTGGCCGAGACCGGCGCCGCCCTGCTGGTCTGCCCCGCCAACAACATGATGGCGCGGGCCACCGCCGAGCACTGGCGCGACCGCCACAACCCCGCCCGCGGCGACCGCTGCCGCGAGACCGGCCTCTGGCTGATCTCCGCCGACGTCACCGGCGAACGCGACGGGCGGGTCGCCTGGGGGCCGACGGCGGTGCTCGATCCGCAGGGCGAGGTCGTGGCGCAACTGCCGCTGGATCAGCCGGGGTTGCTGGTGTTCGAGATGCCAGTTGGGGACGCTGCGACAAGGGTGCCACTCTAGTCTGCTTCGAATAGGGTTCTTTGCGGAGAAACCGAATGTCCAAACAAGTTGCCTGTCCGATCTGGAAGACGGACGCTGCCATCCTTAGAGGCTCTCTCGAAGGCGACGGGGCGAGGCTGTTTTCGGTGAGAACTGGCGGGGAGTACCGGATATCCCGGGAAACTTATGATGATATGCCTGATCTGGAGCCCACGCAGGCGGCGTTGCTCACCACGTGGCTCGTTGATCAGCGCCGTTTCGGCGATAACGCACCGCTTGTCACCACCGAGGTCCTTGAGGCTGCTGCAAAGAGCCGACCCCTTCGGTTCAGCGAGAAGCGGGAGCGGTTTTTCAGACTGCTGCTCTCAATAGACTACATCGCGGGCCGGAAATTCTTCCTCCAAGACACGTACGATGGCGATCAAGCCGACCCTTTGCATCCCCAACGGATATTTGCCTGGCTGGGCGCGAGAACCTCAAAGGAAGCGATCGCGATCCTGCACACAATTGCAGCCGATGGGTATTTCACCTGGGCGAATAGCTTTGGAGAACTCACCGCCAAGGGTCTGGCGGAATTGGAAGCTCTGGAGACTGGCGGAGCCGATACGCGCCAAGCATTCGTCGCGATGTGGTTCGACTCGGAGATGCAGAACGCTTGGCGGCTGGGCTTCGCGCCGGCCATTCGTGACGCGGGATATGATCCATTCCGCATCGACACCCTTGAACACAACGGCAAGATCGATGATGCCATCGTCGCCGAAATCAAAAAATCTCGCTTCTTAGTTGCGGACTTCACGTGCGGCGGCATCGAGGTCAAAGGGAAATTCCAGCCCAATCCACGCGGTGGCGTCTACTATGAGGCTGGGCTGGCGCATGGCTTAGGCATGGAGGTGATCTTCACCTGCCGCGAGGATCGGATGCCGCATTTGCACTTCGATACCCGCCAGTTCGCGCACATCGTGTGGAAGACGCCCAATGATCTGCGCGCGCAGCTCTACAACCGGATCGCCGCAACGGTGAAGGAGGCGCCAGGAGCGCCGGGTCGAGGAAAAGGTGCGGTCGATCCATCACTTGGTCCGCCGCCTAAGCCGCCAGTGCGCTTCATCTAACAGGTGTTTGCCTAGCGCGGTCGACTTGTGACAGTCGCCCCCGCCAGCGCATCGGCCCTTTCCACCTTCTCCGCGCCGCGCGCCCAGCGCCCCTCGTCCCGCGCCCAGGCCAGCATCTTGGCGAAGTCCGGGTCGCTGCGCTGCCAGGCCATCAGGGTGACGTAGTGGGGCATGCCGGGCGCCTGGGCGACCTGACGCAGGGAGGCGCCGGACGTCATCTGGGTGAGGATGTGATCGAACAGGGCCGGGGTCAGGCGAGACGGCTTGGCGCTTCGGCGCATCTGGCCGCCGCGCTGCGCCAGTCTCAGGGCCTTGGCGAAATCCGGCCGCAGCCGCTTCCACCGCCGGATATCCACCTTGCCCGGCAGACCCTTGGCCGCTTCGATCTCCGCCATCGTCTCGCCCGAGGCCACCCGCTGGATGATCTTGTCGGCGATGGCCTCCTCATAGAACTCCCACTTGCGCGGTCGCATCCGGGCCGCGAGCGCCACGGCCTCGGCGAGAGCGGCCACGAACTCGGGTCGCTCGGATTTCCAGCGATTGAAGCGATCCCGGTTCGGCCACTCGGGCCGACGCACCAGGTCGCGCACAGCATGTCCCCGCCGCACGTCCATCGGGAAGGCCTCGGCCCGTTCGGGATCGAACACCGGCCCGGCCGTGGCGCTGACCTTCATGCCGTAGCGCCACTCGCGGGCGTACTTCATCTGCTGCGCGAAGACGGGGTCCTCCAGGGTCCAGCGATAGATCGTCTGCCGGCTGGGGAAGTCCGGCCGCCGCCCCAGCTGCTCCAGCCGCCAGCCCTTCTCCACCGCCGCGCAGACGCGGACCATCATCTCCTTGCGGGGATAGGCGGGAACCATGGGCGCGAGGATAACCGCGAAGGCGGAAAAGAACAAAATAAGAACGATATTTCTCGCTCGTCCTTCCCCCTTGGGGAGACTGGCGATCTGTCCGGCAAACCCATGGCGTCATCCCGGCCGTAGCGAAGCGGAGAGCCGGGACCCAGGGGCCGCATTCAAACCCCCTGGGTCCCGTGTCTCCCCTGCGGGTCGCCCGGGATGACGGGGGTCGCACCCCGCCCCACCCCTACGGCCAAGATTCTTTTCCAAACGGCGGAGCTTATCGCCCGCGACCGCGTTTGAATTTCGGGGGCCATGTTCAGACCCCTTCCGATTACGCGTTCCAGAGGGTGTTTCATGACCGCGACGACGATCCCCGCCGACAAGGACTTCATGAGCGAGCTCACCGGGCTCATCCCCCACATGCGGGCCTTCGCGCACTCCCTGTGCCGCAACGCCGTCGAGGCCGACGACTTGGCCCAGGACGCCCTGCTGCGCGCCTGGAACAACCGGGCCAGCTACCAGCCGGGCACCAACATGAAGGCCTGGACCTTCATGATCCTGCGCAACCAGTTCTATTCAGACAAGCGCCGCTCGTGGCGCTCGACCCAGCTCGACCCGGAAACCGCCGAACGCACCCTGGTGGCCGTTTCCAACCCCATCGCCACCCTGGAGCTGGACGAGGTCCGCCGGGCCCTGGCCATGCTGCCCGACGACCAGCGCGAGGCCCTGATCATGATCGGCGCCGGCGGCCTGTCCTATGAGGAGGTCGCCGCGATCTGCGGCGCCGCCATCGGCACCATCAAGAGCCGCGTCAGCCGCGCCCGCGACCGCCTGGCCCTGATCCTGGCCGAGGGCTCCTACGAGGAAGACGAGATCCGGCCGTCGAGCGCCATGTCGACCCTGATGGGCGCGCTCGACCGCCTCTGCGCCCCGCGCCTGGCCGCTTAGCTAAAGAGCCCCGACCCGGAGCTGTAGCTTCGGGACACAGATTCAAGCCGCCGCTGCGACCCGCAGACGGCGGCTTTTTTCTGGCGGCGCGGCCACCTCAAAGATCGTCATCCCGGCCGTAGCGCAGCGGAGAGCCGGGACCCAGGGGCCGCACTCAATCCCCCTGGGTCCCGGATCGGCCTTGCAGGCCGTCCGGGATGACGTTGGGTGTCTAGTGCTGGCTTTCCGGCATCCGGACGATCAGGCCGTCCAGTTCCTCGGTGACCTTGATCTGGCAGGAGAGCCGGCTGTTCGGCTCCACGTTCTCGGCGAAGTCGAGCATGGATTCCTCCATGGCCGAGGACGTCCCGGTCTTGTCCTTCCAGGCGTCGTCCACATAGACGTGGCAGGTGGCGCAGGCGCAGGCGCCGCCGCAGTCGGCGTCGATGCCCGGGATGTTATTCTTCACCGCGCCTTCCATCACCGACAGGCCCGGCTTCACGTCGATGACGTGTTCGGTTCCGTTGTTCTCGATATAGGTGATCTTGGCCATTTACTCCCCTTCGCCCGCCTTAGGCGGCGACCTCTTTCATTGAAATGGATGGGTCCGCAAGCTTGTCAAGATTGACGGGCTTTCGGTTCCCGATGAGCTGGCGGCCCATCATGTATTCCGGCGGGGCGTTGACCGCCTCGACGGATTGGATCAGGTCGCCCTTCAGATGGAAGATGGCGAACCTAGCCGTGGCCGGGTCGCCCCGCACCAGGATCTTGTCGGCGTCGAAGGGCAGGCCCGCGATCTGGAGCTTCAGGTCGTACTGGTCCGACCAGTTCCATGGCACCTCCGGCGTCGGCGCCGGGCGGCCGGTGATGGCGGCCGCGGCCTGCTTGGCCTGTTCCAGGGCGCTGGGCACGCTCTCGGGGCCGAACATCCGGTCATAATGGGGCATCGGCCGGTGGCTGACGTCGCCGATGGCGAAGACCGACGGGTCGCTGGTGCGCGCCTCCAGGTCCACCACGACGCCGCGGGCGGTCTCCAGCCCGGCCTGCGCGGCCAGTTCGTCATTGGGCTTGCCGCCCACGCCCACCAGCACCACGTCGGCGGGGATCGTCCGGCCGTCGGCGAGCTTCACCCCGGTGACCTTGCCGCCCGCCCCGGTCAGGCTGTCGACCCCGGCGCCCAGCTCGAATTTCACGCCCCGGGCCCGGTGATAGTCGGCGAAGAAGGTCGACAGCGCCTCGCAGGCGCTGCGGGCTAGGATGCGGCTCTCGCGCTCGATGACGGTGGCCGCCGACCCCAGGGCGCGGGCCGAGGCCGCCACCTCCAGGCCGATATAGCCGCCGCCGATGATGGCCAGATGGGCGCCGGGCTTCAGGTGGGCCTTCAGCGCCTCGGCGTCGGCGGCGGTGCGCAGGGAGAGCACGCCCTCCAGCTCGGCGCCGGGAACCGGCAGCCTGTTGGGCCGCATGCCGGTGGCGATCACCAGGATGTCGTAGGACAGGCTCGAGCCGTCGGAGAGCTCGACCACCTTGTCGGACCGCCTCAGCTTCACGGCCGAGACGCCGGGGCGGAAGTCGATCTGGTTCTCGGCGTAGAACTCCAGGGGCTTGAGCGCCAGGGAGTCGGCGTCGGCCTCGCCCTTCAGCCAGGCCTTGGACAAGGGCGGCCGCTGATAGGGGGCGATGGGCTCATCCCCCACCATGGTGATGGCGCCGGCAAAGCCGTACTGGCGCAAAAGCGCCACGAGGGAACCCCCGGCATGGCCGGCCCCGAGCACCACGACATGTGCAGCCGATGAACTCATAACAGCCCCATGCAGAAAAATGACGCAGGCGTCAACTTAACGAACGCCGTTTGGATGACTCTTAGAGCGTGACAGCCGCAAGTGGATACCGGTTGAGGCGCCCGTCACGCTCTAAATATTGGACGATGAGCCTGTCTATCCGTTTCAGATGGATCCA
>JAZKBZ010000008.1:0-17629 GCA_040388315.1 Pseudomonadota bacterium
GTCCAGGAATGCCAGGGTGCTCACATCCTTGGCCCCCCAGCGGGCCAGGTCCAGGGCCAGGCCCGAGAGGTCGGCGTCGAGGATTTCCGGGTCGGCATAGGCCGGAAGCGCCCGGGTCTCGGCCTCGTCCCACAGGCGGTAGGCGACGCCGGGCTCGGTGCGGCCCGCCCGGCCCCGGCGCTGGTCGGCCGCGGCGCGGCTGACGCGGACGGTGGCCAGACGGGTCAGGCCGCTGGCGGGGTCGAAGCGGGGCACGCGGGCGACGCCGGAATCGATCACGACCCGGACCCCCTCGATGGTCAGACTGGTCTCGGCGATCGAGGTGGCCAGCACCACCTTGCGCACGCCGGCCGGCGGCGGCGAGATGGCGCGATCCTGGTCGGCCGGGTCGAGGGCTCCGTAGAGGGGGGCGATCAGCACGTCGGGACGCCGGACCCGCTCGGCCAGCAGGTCGGCGGCGCGGCGGATCTCCCCCTGCCCCGGCAGGAAGACCAGGATGCTGCCGGTCTCCTCGGCGAGAGCCCGCTCGACGGCGCGGACGGCGCGGTCCTCCAGCCGCAGGCGGTCGTCACGGCCGAGATAGCGGGTTTCGACGGGATAGGCCCGGCCCTGGCTTTCGATGACCGGGGCGTCCAGCAGGCGGGCGACGGCGGCCCCGTCCAGGGTGGCCGACATCACCAGCAGGCGCAGGTCCTCCCGCAGCAGACCCTGGGCGTCGCGGGCCAGGGCCAGGCCGAGGTCGGCGTCGAGGCTGCGCTCGTGGAACTCGTCGAAGATCACCAGGCCGACGCCCTCCAAGGTCGGGTCGCCGAGAATCATCCGGCTGAACACCCCTTCGGTCACCACCTCGATGCGGGTCCTAGCCGAGACGCGGGACTGCATCCGCACCCGGTAGCCGACGGTCTCCCCCACCCGCTCGCCCAGGGTCTTGGCCATGCGCTCGGCCGCGGCCCGGGCGGCCAGGCGGCGGGGCTCCAGCATGATGATCTTGGCCCCCGCCAGCCACGGCGCATCGAGCAGGCGCAGGGGAACCAGGGTGGTCTTGCCGGCGCCCGGCGGCGCCACCAGGACGGCGGAGGTGTTTTCCACCAGCGCCGCCTGCAAGTCAGGCACGATTTCCTCAACAGGCAGCATGGAGGGGGTCTATCCGCGCGCAGGGGCCGCGCCAAGCCTTGCCGCTTGACCGCTGGGTGAGCAGACCGCACGGTCCGGCAAGCTTAATTCGCGCGGCGGGGGGACCGCCGCGACTGGGAGGGAATATGTGGCGTGTAAAGCCGCTCGACGCGATCCTCGCGACCGCTGAAAAGAAATCACTTCACCGATCCCTGGGGGCGTTCCAGCTGACCATGCTGGGGATCGGCGCCATCATCGGCACCGGGATCTTCGTGCTGACCGCCGAGGCCGCCCAGAAGGCGGGCCCCGGCATGATCGCCGCCTTCGTCATCGCGGGCTTCGTCTGCGCGGTCGCCGCGCTCTGCTACTCCGAGATGTCGGCCATGGTGCCGGTCTCGGGCTCGGCCTACACCTACAGCTACGCCGTCATGGGCGAGATGGTGGCCTGGATGGTGGGTTGGGCCCTGATCCTGGAATACGCCGTCGCCGCCGGCGCGGTCTCGGTGGGCTGGTCCGGCTATGTGGTCGGCCTGATCGAGAACGCCTTCAGTATCGACATTCCCAACGCCCTGGTCCTGGGACCGATGGACGGTGGGATCGTCAACCTGCCGGCGGCGGGCATCGCCCTGCTGGTGACCTGGCTGCTGGTGATCGGCACCCGGGAATCGGCGACCGTCAACGCGATCCTGGTGGCCATCAAGGTCGCGGCCCTGACCCTCTTCTGCGTCCTGGCCCTGCCGGTGATGAAGATGGAGAACTTCGAACCCTTCGCCCCCCTCGGCATGGCCGGGATCTCGGCGGCGGCGGCCTCGATCTTCTTCGCCTATGTGGGCTTCGACGCGGTCTCCACCGCGGCCGAGGAGACCAAGAATCCCCAGAGGAACATGCCCATCGGCCTGATCGGCTCGCTGGGGGTCTGCACCATCTTCTACATCCTGGTGGCCTCGGGCGTGATCGGCACGGTCGGCGCCCAGCCGGTGATGGACTCCGCGGGCCTGGGCCTGCGGCCCGGCAGCCCCGAGATGACCGCCGCCTGCGGCGCGCTCGCCGGCGACCATGTCGTCTGCTCCAAGGAGGCGCTCGCCTGGACCCTGCGCAAGATCGGCTGGCCCCAGATCGGCAACCTGCTCGGCCTCGCGGCCGGCCTGGCCCT
Source organism: Pseudomonadota bacterium (assembly GCA_040388315.1). Classification (GTDB taxonomy): domain Bacteria; phylum Pseudomonadota; class Alphaproteobacteria; order Caulobacterales; family Caulobacteraceae; genus Phenylobacterium. The sequence continues at coordinate 2,267 of JAZKBZ010000008.1, forward strand.
GCCCTCGGTCATCCTGATGATGATGTTCGGCCAGACCCGAATCTTCTTCGTTATGAGCCGTGACGGCCTCCTGCCGGCGGTGCTGTCCAAGGTCCACCCGAAGTTCCACACGCCGCATGTGATCACCATCATCACGGGCGTCTGCGTCTCGGCCTTCGCGGCCTTCTTCCCGGTGGGGGTGCTGGCCGATATCTCCAACTCCGGCACCCTGTTCGCCTTCGCCATGGTGGCCATCGCGGTGATGGTGCTGCGCAAGACCGATCCCAACCGCAAGCGGCCGTTCCGCACGCCGGCGGTGATGATCGTCGCGCCCCTAGCCGCGGCCGGCTGCATCTATCTGTTCTTCAGCCTGTCGAGGGAAACCCAGCTGCTGTTTGTGATCTGGGCGGCCATCGGCCTGGTGGTCTATTTCCTCTACGGTTTCCGCAACAGCCACATGGCCCGCGGCATCGTCGAGGTGCCCGAGCTGTCGCCCGACGCACCGCCGGAATCGGTTCCGCCGATGCCCGGCGCGCCGCCGCCCGGCTCGCACTAAGCCCAAGTCCAAGGCGAGGCCCGGGATCGTATCCCGGGCCTTTTCTTATGGGCCGCGAGCCCCGATCATAGGGCCGACATGAACGCCCCTTCCCCTTCCCCGCCGATCCGCGCCCTCATCGCGCCGGTGACCCCGCTCCAGCAGAACTGCACCATCGTCTGGTGCGTGAAGACCAAAAGGGCGGCCATCATCGATCCGGGCGGCGAGGTCCCGCGCCTGCTGGAGGCGTTGAAGGCCCACGACCTGACCCTGGAGAAGATCTGGATCACCCACGGCCACCTGGACCACGCCGGGGGCACGGCGGCCCTGAAGGCCGCCACCGGCGTCCCCATCGAGGGGCCCCATCCCGATGACGCATTCTGGATCGACCAGATGGAGGCCAGCGGCGCCAAGTGGGGCATGCCCGAGGCCAAGGGCTTCACCCCAGACCGCTGGCTGGCGGACGGCGATGTGGTCACCCTCGGCGAGACGCAGTTCGAGGTCTATCACTGCCCGGGTCACACCCCGGGCCACGTGGTCTTCTTCCATCGCGAGGCCCGTTTCGCCCAGGTGGGGGACGTGCTGTTCCAGGGCTCGGTGGGGCGCAGCGACTTCCCGCGCGGGAACCACCAGCAGCTGATCGACTCCATCACCGGCAAGCTGTGGCCGCTCGGCGACGACGTGGCCTTCGTCTCCGGCCACGGGCCGATGTCGAAGTTCGGGATCGAGCGGCGGACCAACCCCTTCGTCGCCGACGACGTGCTGGCCGGGGATTAGCGATTTCAGTCGTGAAATCTGTGCGTTACGCGGAGGGCTGAAAATGGCGCGAATGGAACCCAGTACCGACCAGGTCCCCGCGACCGCCCGCATCCTGATGGTCGATGACGACCCCGGCATTCTCGACGTCGTCTCCGACTTCCTGGGCAAGCACGGCTATCTCGTCGACACCGCCGGCGACGCGCGCGAGATGGAGCAGGCCCTGGAGCGGGGACCCGTCGACCTGATCGTGCTGGACGTCATGCTGCCCGGCGAGGACGGCCTGTCCATCGCCCGACGGCTGAGCGGCGAAGGCCCGCCGATCATCATGCTCTCGGCCATGGGCGAGGACACCGACCGGATCGTCGGCCTGGAGCTGGGCGCCGACGACTACCTGGCCAAGCCCTGCAACCCCCGCGAGCTGCTGGCCCGGGTCCGCGCCGTGTTGCGGCGGGCCGAGCAGCGGGGCGCCTCCAACGGCGTCGGCGCCGGCTGCGAGTTCGCCGGCTGGCGACTGGACCTGGTGCGGCGCGAGCTTCGCTCCCCACCCGGCGTGGTGGTGAACCTCTCCTCCGGGGAGTTCTCCCTGCTGCGCGCCTTCGTCGAGCGGCCCCAGCGGGTCCTGACCCGCGACCAGCTGCTGGACTTCGCCCGCGGGCCTGATTCCGACGCCTTCGACCGCGCCATCGACGTCCAGATCAGCCGCCTGCGCCGCAAGCTGGACGACGGCGGCGGCGGCACCGACCTGATCCGCACCATCCGCAACGAAGGCTACATGTTCACCGCCAAGGTGAAGCGGACATGACGAGCGCGTGGTCGGGGCGGCCGACCGCGTCGCTGTTCGCCCGGCTGCTGACCCTGATCGGCATCAGCCTGGTGGCCTCGCAGGCCATCAGCCTGTTCATGATCTTCAACCTGCCGCCGCCGGCGCCGGACTTCTATCGGCTGAGCGAAGTGGTGCAGACCTTCCGCGGCGCCGCCCCGGCCTTCACCGAGCGGCGGCCGCTGGAGCTGAAGATCGTGGCCAAACCGCCATCCCCGGCCATGGAGGGGCGCACGGTGCCGCAGATCCGCGCGGAGCTGGCCCGGGAGTTCGGAGTCACGGCGGACCGGGTGGTGATCTCCGCGCCGTCCCGCCTGCCGGTCTCCGACCGCCGGGTCTTTCGCATCATCCGCGACCGCATGGCCCGAGCCGGGGGCGAGCGCGAGGAGCATTTCCTGATCGCCCCCTTCGACGTGGCGGTCCAGCGTCCCGACGGGCGATGGGACATGGTTCGTCCGACCCCTGGCCTGGGCCTGGATCCCTGGCAGCGCCGCATCGTGCTGTGGCTGCTGCTCTCGGGCCTCGCCCTGGCGCCGGTGGCCTACATCTTCGCGCGCAGGCTCGCCCAGCCGTTCCAGATGTTCGCCGACGCCGCTGAACAGCTGGGCCGCGACCCGCGCGGCGCCCGCCTGCCGGTCTCCTTGAAGGGGACGGCGGAGATCAATGTCGCCGTGCGCGCCTTCAACGACATGCAGGACCGGCTGCGGCGCTACGTCGAGGATAGAACCGCGATGGTCGGCGCCATCGCCCACGACCTGCGCACCCCGCTGACCCGCCTGCGCTTCCGCATCGAGAACGCGCCGGAGGAGACGCGGGCCAAGATGGCCGCCGACATCGACCAGATGGAGGAGATGATCGCCGCGGCCCTGACCTTCGTGCGCGACGCCAGCCGGCCTGCCGACCGCACGCCCCTGGAGCTCTCCTCCCTGCTGGAGAGCGTCTGCGACGAGATGGCCGAGACCGGCTTCGACACCGAGGTGGAGCGTGGCGACAAGGTGGTGATCGAGGGCGACCCCGTGGCCCTGCGCCGCCTGTTCACCAACCTGCTGGAGAACGCCGTGAAATTCGGCGGCCGCGCCCGGGCGCGGGTCTATCGCGAGGCCGCCAGCGCCATCGTCGAGATCGAGGACGACGGTCCGGGCATTCCCCCGCAGGACGCCGAGCGGGTGTTCGAGCCCTTCTACCGCCGCGAACCCTCCCGCAGCCGCCAGACGGGCGGCATCGGCCTGGGCCTGGCGGTGGTCCGTTCGGTGGCCCGCGGCCACGGCGGCGACGTGGTGATGGTCAACCGCGCCGGGGGCGGCCTGACCGCGCGGGTGCAGTTGCCGCTCTAGCTCAATGTTGCCGCGTCGCAAGACTCGGAAGCGGGGCTGAAATTGTCGCGTAACGCCTGTCTGGTCTTGCACCGGGCAGGTCATCTCCGGTTCAGCCGGACTTTCCTAACGTGCATGCCCCTGCGTCGCGGAGACACCCCTTGAGCCCGAACCCGACCCGACCCTCCAGGATGCGGCTGCCTCGCCCGGTCATGATCGGACTGGCGGTGCTGCTCCTGGCGCTGTTGACCGTGGTCGGCTGCCGGGTGCTCAAGAAGGACGAACCCAAGGACCCCTACCGCACCGCGGCGGTGGACCAGGGAGCCATCACCCGCTCGGTCTCGGCCTCGGGCACGCTGGAGGCTCTGGTGACGGTGGAGGTAGGCTCGCAGATCTCCGGCCAGATCCGCCAGGTGCTGGTGGACTTCAACGACGAGGTGAAGGCCGGCCAGACACTGGCCATCCTCGATCCCCAGACCTACGAATCCCGCGTCGCCCAGGGTCAGGCCGACATCGCCGCCGGCGCGGCGGCGGTGCGCCAGGCCCAGGCCCAGGCCGCCAACGCCCAGGCTGACTACAATCGCAAGAAGATCCTGGTGGAGAAGGGGTTCTACGCCCCCTCGGTCCTCGACCAGTCCCAGGCGACCTACCGCGCCGCCGCGGCCAGCGTCGAGGCCGCCCGCGCCCGGGTGGGCCAGAGCCAGGCGGCCCTGCGCAGCACGCGGGTGGACCTGTCGCGCACCGTGGTGGTGGCCCCCATCGACGGGGTGATCGTCGACCGCCAGATCGAGCCCGGCCAGACCGTGGCCGCCAGCCTGTCGGCCCCGGTGCTGTTCCGTATCGCCCAGGACCTGTCCAAGGTGCAGGTGAAGATCTCCGTCGACGAGGCCGACATCGGCCAGGTCAAGGAGGGCCAGGCCGTCAAGTTCACCGTCGACGCCTTCCCGGATGACAACTTCACCGGCATCGTCAGCCAGGTCCGCAAGCAGCCGGTCACCGACCAGAATGTGGTGGCCTATACGGTGATGGCCGAGGCCGACAATCCCAGGGGCAATCTCCTGCCCGGCATGACCGCCAACGCCGACATCGTCATCGAACAGAAGGCCGGCGTCATGAAGGTCCCGGCCGCGGCCCTGCGCTGGCAGCCGGCCAGCGCCAACGCCCAGGCCGCCCGTCCCGCCGGGGGCTTCGGCCCGCCCGGCATGGGCGGAGGCTTCGGCGGCGGCCAGCGGGCCCAGGGCGGCGGCGGTCAGCGCGGCGGCATGGGCGCGGCCCGTCTGGTCCAGCAGCTGGACCTGGACGCCGCCCAACAGAAGGCCTGGGCGCCCGTCGAGGCGGACCTGCGCACCAAGACCGCCGCGGCCTTCGCCAGCGCCGGCGGCGACCGCAGCGCCATGCGCGAGACCATGCGCAAGAACACCGAGGCGGCCATGGCCAGGCTGGAACCCCTGCTGCGCCCCGATCAGAAGCAGAAGCTCGCCGTCCTGCGCGCCACGATGGCCCAGGGCCGCGGCGCGGGCGGCATGACCGGGGGCGTGGTCTATGTGCTGCGCGACGATAAGCCGGTCCCCGTCCCCGTGCGGGTGGGGGTCACCGACGGCTCCTTCACAGAGATCCGCAGTCCGTCCCTGAAGGCCGGCGACCAGGTGATCACCGGCGGCGGGCCCAAGCCCAAGGTCAAGGCCGCCTCGCCCTTCGCAGGCGGCTCCGGCCGGCCCCGGACGTGAAGCGCGGCCGATGATCGAAATCAAGGACCTGCGCAAGGTCTACGTCATGGGCGAGGAAGAGGTGGCGGCCCTGGCCGGCGTCACCTTGAGCATCGCGCGCGGCGAGAACGTCGCCGTCATCGGGCCCTCGGGCTCGGGCAAGTCCTCGCTGATGAACATCCTGGGGGGCCTCGACCGCCCCACCAGCGGGTCCTACCTGTTCGATGGCGAGGACGTGGGCAGCTTCGGCGACGACGAGCTGGCGAGCTTCCGCCGCCGGCGGATCGGCTTCGTCTTCCAGTCCTTCCAGCTCCTGCCCCGTCTCACCGCCCTGCAGAACGTCGAGCTGCCGATGATCTATGCGGGCCTGGAGCCCCGCGAACGCCGTGAGCGCGCGGCGGCCATGCTCGACCGGGTGGGCCTGGGCCCCCGCAAGGGTCACCGCCCCACCCAGCTCTCCGGCGGCCAGCAGCAGCGGGTGGCCATCGCCCGGGCGCTCGCCAACTCCCCCGACCTGCTGCTGGCCGACGAACCCACCGGCGCCCTGGACACCCAGACCGGCCTGGAGGTCCTGGCCCTGTTCAAGGAGCTCAACGCCGGCGGCCTGACCCTGATCCTGGTCACTCACGACCTGGACGTGGCCGCCGCCGCGCGCCGCCGCGTCTCCTTCCGCGACGGCCTGATCGTCAGCGACGAACGGGACGCCGCCGCATGAAGTCCATCGAACTCCTGCGCTTCGCCACCGGCGCCATCGTCGCCCACCCCATGCGCTCGGTCCTCACCTCGCTGGGGGTGGTGATCGGGGTGGCGGCCGTCGTGATGATGACCTCCATCGGCCTGGGGGCCCAGCAGAGGGTCACCAGCACCATCGCCGGCCTCGGCTCCAACCTGATCATCGTCAGTCCCGGAGCCGCCCGCGGCGGCGCCATGGGCCCCGGCGGCGGCCTGGTGCGTGGAGCGGCGGGGTCCAGCCAGACCCTCACCGACGCCGACGCCGAGGCCATCGGCAAGCAGGTGGAGGGCGTCGCCGCCGTGGCCCCCGTGGTCCGCGGCCAGGCCCAGCTCACCGCCGACGGCGCCAACTGGAACAGCCGCATCGAGGGCGTCACCCCGCCCTATCTCATCGCCCGCGATCTGGAGATCGCCCAGGGCCGGATGTTCGACGACCGCGAGGCCCGCCAGGGCAAGAAGGTGGTGGTGATCGGCCCTACCGTCGCCACCCAGCTCTGGGGCGACGCCGACCCCATCGGCAAGCGCGTGCGGGTGCGCAGCGTCCCCTTCGAGGTGATCGGAGTCCTGGCGCCCAAGGGCCAGTCCAGTTTCGGCCAGGACCAGGACGACGTGCTGCTGGGCCCACTGGAGGCGGTGCGCTCGCGCATCGTCGGCCGCCGCGCCCGAGGCGACACCGTCCAGACCATCTACGTGAAGGCCGCCGACGCCGAGGTCCTGGACCGGGTGCAGGAGGACACCACCAACCTGCTGCGGGAGATCCACCGCATCCGCCAGGGGGACGACGACGACTTCTCCACCCAGAACATGGCCTCGATCCTGGCGGCCTCCCAGGCGGCCATCGGCACCTTCACCGTCCTGCTGGCCGCCGTGGCCGGGGTCTCCCTGGTGGTGGGCGGCGTGGGGATCATGAACATCATGCTGGTGGCGGTGACCGAGCGGACCCGTGAGATCGGCCTGCGCATGGCCGTCGGCGCCAAGCGCTCCGACATCCTCATTCAGTTCGCCCTGGAGTCGATCACGCTATCGTTGGTGGGGGGACTCCTGGGTCTCTTGATCGGCGTCCTGGGGGCGATCGCCATCGCCAGGATCGGGTCCTGGCCGGCCGCAATCCCCGTGTGGGCCGGGCCCGTGGCCCTGGGTTTCTCCAGCCTGGTGGGCCTGGTGTTCGGGGCCTATCCGTCCTGGCGAGCGGCCCGGCTGGACCCCATCGAGGCCCTGCGCCGCGAATAAGACGCAACTTTCCGCGCAACCTCTCCTGCATCTTGAGGGTTTGCCTGAGCGTAACCGTACGTGAAGCGGCCCCCAACCGCCTCCCCGGCACGCACGCATCATCAGGAGTAGCCCCATGGACCTCGATCCCAACGCCAAGCCGAAGTCCCGTCGCGGATTCGCCGCCATGAACCCCGAGCGCCGGCGTGAGATCGCCCGCAAGGGCGGCGCCAGCGTGCCGGGCGAGAAACGCAGCTTCGCCAAGGACCGCGACCTCGCGGCCTCGGCCGGCCGAAAGGGCGGCGAATCTTCCCGCGGCGGCGGTCGCACCCGCGGCCCGCTGGAAGGCTGACCGCCCCCACTCTCGACTAAGACAAGGCGCGGCTCCGATCCCCCTCGGAGCCGTTTCTTCACGCGCCATGAGGAAGAGACGCCTCGCCGGCCCTCCGGCCGCTCTAGGCCCTCAGCAGCACCATGGCGAAGCTCGGCGCCGCGCTTTCCCAGCGCTGCTCCAGCCGCCACCCCGCCGCCGCCGCCAGCTTTCCGAACCCATCGACCGTGAACTTGTAGGAGTTCTCGGTGTGCAGGGTTTCGCCGGCCGCGAAGGCGAAGCTGCGCCCCGCCACCGACACGGACTGGGCCCGCGTGCTCACCAGGTGCATCTCCATCCGGCTCTCCTGGGCGTTCCACACCGCGCGGTGGCGGAAGGCGCCCAGGTCGAAATCGCCGTCGAGCTCGCGATTGATGCGGGTCAGAAGGTTGAGGTTGAAGGCCGCCGTGACGCCCTGGGCGTCGTCATAGGCCGCCACCAGGGTCGCCTCGTCCTTGACGATGTCCATCCCCACCAGGAAGGCCGCGCCATGGCCCAGCAGGCGGCGCGCGCCGGCCAGGAAGGCGGTCGCCTCGTCGGGGCGGAAATTGCCGATGGTGGAGCCAGGGAAGAAGCCGACGCTCGTCATGCCCGCCACAGCCGACGGTAGACTGAGCGCCGTGGTGAAGTCATCCACCAGGGGCGCCACCAACAGACCGGGATAGTCGCGGCCTATGGCCTGCGCCGCCGCGTCCAGGGCGTCCTTGCTGATGTCGATGGGGACATAGGCCGCCAGCTGCGGCGCGGCGTCGAGCAGGAGACGGGTCTTTGTGCTGGCCCCGCTACCGAACTCCACCAGGGCCGCGCCGGCCGGGATCGCGGCGGCCATCTCTCCGGCCTTGGCGCGCAGCAGGGCGGCCTCGGTGCGGGTGGGATAGTATTCCGGCAGGTCGCAGATCGCCTCGAACAGGCGCGAGCCCTCGGCGTCGTAGAAGTACTTGGCCGGGATCGACTTCTGCGGCTTGGCCAGCCCCGCCAGCACGTCGGCGGCGAAGCTGTTGTCCTGCGCCACGGCGCGCTTGGGCTCGCCGTCCCAGGCCAGGCGCAGGCCCGAGAACATCCAGCGCTGCTGCGGGTGGAAGAAGTTGCGGTAGGTGGCCCGCACGTGGTGCTCCGGCGTGGCGCAACAGCCGCCGCGCAGCACCATCTGGCCGATCATGAACTTGCCGTTGTACTCCCCCACCGCGCCGGCGGTCGGATGGAAGCCCGGATAGGGGGAATAGGCGCTGCGGGTCCATTCCCAGACGTCGCCGAACATCTGGCGCAGCCCCTGCCCGGCCTGGGTCGCGGCGGGGCCGAGCTGGCCCGAGCCCATGAAGTTGCCGGCGATGGGCAGGCCCGCCGCGGCGTGCTCCCATTCGGCCTCGGTGGGCAGGCGGGCGCCGGCCCAGGTGGCGTAGGCGTCGGCCTCGTAGAAGCTGATGTGGGTGACCGGGGCGTGGGGCGCGACGGCGCGCAGGCCCTGCAGGGTCATGGCCAGCCAGCCGTGGGCGGCCTCCTGCCAGTAGAGCGGCGCGCGCCAGTCCTGGGCCTGGACCTGGGCCCAGCCCTCGGCCAGCCACAGCTCCGGACGGGCGTAGCCGCCGTCAGCCATGAAGGCCAGCCACTCGCCGTTGGTCACCAGCCGGTCGGCTAGCTTGAAGGGTTGCAGGAAGACCTGGTGGCGCGGCCCCTCGTTGTCGAAGGCGAAGCCTTCGCCGCCATGGCCGATCTCCACCAGACCACCGTCGAAGGCGACCGTCCCGGCCGGCCCCGGATCGCCGCTCACCGGCAGGGCGGTGGTGGGGGAATAGGCGGGCTTCAGGGGCGACTGGGCGAAGAGATGGAGGATGTCCATCAGGATCAACTCCTGATGCTGCTCCTCATGGGCCAGGCCCAGGTCCAACAGCTCGGCCAAGCCCGGCGTTCCCGTGGACAGCAGGTCGTGGATCGCCTCGTCCACATGGGCCCGGTAGGCCAGGACCTCGTCGCGGGACGGACGGGTCAGCAGGCCGCGCTCGGGCCGCGGCTGCCGCGGGCCCAGGGCCTCGTAATAGGAATTGAACAGATAGGCGTAGCGGGGGTCGAAGGGGCGGTAGCCCGGCAGGTTCGGCGCGAGCATGAAGGTCTCGAAGAACCAGCTGGTATGGGCCAGGTGCCACTTGGCGGGGCTGGCGTCCGGCATTGACTGGGCGGCCATGTCCTCGCTGGACAGGAACCGCACGAGATCCTCGGTGGCCTGGCGGATGCGATGATACCGCCCCACCGACTGGCCAAGGACGCTGCGGAGCGGCGCGGGCAACGGGCCTGCGTCATCGGAGGGCGCCATGGATACTCCTTCGAATTGAACGCGTGTGAGATGTCGCGGCGCGAACCACGAGGAAGCCTGCCCCCAGGTTTCCGTCAACGACCGAAGGTCGTTCTTCGTTCCCTAGATTGGGGCCCACGCGCTCAACCGCAAGGCGGAACAGATGGAGTCTGCCCGCGTTGAGTGACCGACGGGGCGCGGCGGTGAACATCGCCTTCCCAACTGACGGCGGGGCCGATCGAGGAAACCCATGTCCGGCGAGACTTGGCGCGACGACATCGTGCGCATGATCCCGGCGCTGCGGGCCTTCGCCTGGTCCTTGAGCCACAATGGATCCGACGCCGACGACTTGGTGCAGGACACCCTGATCAAGGCCTGGACCAACCGCGACAAGTTCGAGGACGGCACCAACCTGCGGGCCTGGCTGTTCACGATCCTGCGCAACACCTACTACACCCAGGTCATCCGCCGCCGCCGCGAGGTGCGCGACGAACAGGGCGAATATGCCGGAACGCTCAGGTCGGCCCCAACCCAGGAATGGAGCGTGGCCATGCACGCCATGCAGGACGCCCTGAAGCTGCTGCCCGATGAGCATCGCGAGGCACTGATCCTGGTGGGGGCGGCGGGGCTCTCCTACGAGGAGGCCGCCAGCATCTGCGGCTGCGCGGTGGGCACCATCAAGAGTCGGGTGAACCGCGCGCGCATCCGCCTGCTGAAGATCATGGACGTCGACGACGCCTCCGACGTCATGGCCTGTGAGACCCCCGAAAGGGCCTGCCGCGCCTAGCGGCCCACCGTCCCTCGCAGCCAGGTCAGCAGGTCGGCCACGACCTCGTCGCGGTTGGTTTCGTTCAGCATCTCGTGACGGCCGCCCTCATAGACCTTCACCTCGAGGTTCTTCAGGCCCGCGGCCTTGTAGCGGTCCACCAGCGGATGCAGCAACTCCAGCTCCCGGTTGATGGGGTCCCTGTCCCCCACGAAGATGTAGAGAGGCAGGTCCTTGGGAATCTTGGCGATCTCCGCTTCGTCGCGCAGACGGGCGCTGACCCGGGCGAAGCTCTCGGCCGCGCTGGGCTGGCGGGAGAAACCGCACAGGGGGTCGGCGATGTACTTGTCCACCTCGGCCTCGTCCCGTGACAGCCAGTCATAGGGGGTGCGCGGCTTGGGCCCGTCGGAGTTCATCTCGTCCAGCTTCTTGGCCGGCCCCGTGCGGTCGCCGAAGGCCGCCGTGCCCGACAGCACCAGGCCGTCGATCTTGTCGGCATGGTCGAAGGCGTAGGCCTGAGCGAAGAAGGACCCCAGGCTGTGGCCCAGGAGGATTAGCGGCAGGCCGGGATTCTCGGCTCGCGCCAGGTCGGTCAGGCGGGCGATATCCTCCACCACCAGCTCCGCGCCGTTCTCCCCGAAGTCGCCCAGGGCTTCCTTGGAGGGCGCGGTGTAGCCGTGGCCGCGATGGTCGTCGGCATAGAGGACGAAGCCGTCGGCCATGATCGGGATCAGGGGCTCGGGATACCGGCGGGCGTGCTCGCCCATGCCGTGGGCGATCTGCAGGACGGCGCGGGGCCCCACGCTCTCGTCAGCCCAGCGGAAGCCGGCGATGGAGACGCCGTCGGCGCCGTCGAATCGGAACTGCTTCTCGGAATAGCTCATCGTCCCCTCCCGCAGGCTCTCGCGGCTCTGTGGAACCGACATAGCGCGCGCCGCCGGGGACGCACGCGGTTTTTCGCCCGCCCTCGACAGGCCTGCCGCGCGATGGGACGACTAGGCATGAACGCCACGAGTCTCCGCCCCATCCTGATGGCCAGCCTCGGCGTGGCGGCGCTGCTGCTGAGCGCCTGCCAGGCCAAGGTCAGCCGACCGCCCTGCCCCGCCGGCGAGGTCTGCCTGGCCTATGGCAGCAATAACGAGGCCGGCTCGCTGGATCCGCAGACCAGCAACCTGGTGGACGAGTTCACCATCATCGCCGACCTGATCTTCGGCCTGACCACCGACGCCCCGGACGGCTCGCCGATCCCGGCCATGGCCACCTCCTGGGAGACCAGCCCCGACGGCCTGACCTGGACCTTCCACCTGCGCGACGCCAAGTGGTCGGACGGGGTTCCGGTGACCGCCGACGACTTCGTCTACGCCTATCGGCGCATCCTCGATCCCAAGACCGCCTCGATCTACGCCTACCTCGTCTACCTGCTGAAGAACGGCCAGGCGGTGAACGAGGGCAAGGCGCCCCTGACCGCGGTGGGGGCGCGGGCCATCGATGCGCGCACCCTGGAACTGACCCTGGAGCACCCCGCCCCCTATCTGCCGGAACTGCTGAAGCACCAGAGCTTCTTCCCGGTGCCCAAGCATGCGGTGGAGAAATGGGGCGACGCCTGGGTCAAGCCCGGCCGCTATGTCTCCAACGGCCCCTACAAGCTGATGAGCTGGGCGCTAGGGGACCACATCGAGGTGGTGAAGAACCCCAACTTCTACGACGCGGCCAATGTCTGCGTGGACCGCATCGACTATTTCCCGACCCCGGACTCGGTGATGGCCGAGCGGCGCATCCAGCGCGGCGAGCTGGATGTGAACACCTCGTTCCAGTCCAACCGGATCGGCCGCCTGCGGCAGACCATGCCCGACTATGTGCGGGCCAAGAACTCGCTGGCCACCGCCTATCTCTCCTTCAACACCCGGGAGATCGCGGCCTTCCGCGACATCCGCGTCCGCCGGGCCCTGTCGGAGGCCGTCGACCGTGAGTTCATCACCAATAAGCTGATGCGGGCGGGGCAGCTGCCGGCCTACGCCTTCGTGCCGCCGGGCACGGCGGGCTACGCCCAGGGCCCGCAGACGGTATGGGCGCGCAAGTCGCTCGCCGAGCGCCAGGCCGAGGCCAAGCGGCTGCTGGCCCAGGCGGGCTATGGGCCGAGCCACCCCCTGAGCTTCGAGCTGAAGATCGGTAACAGCCCCGACACCATCCTGCTGGCCAGCGCCGTCCAGGCCGACTGGGCCAGCATCGGGGTGGACGCCAGGATCGTGCAGAACGAGGGCCAGATCGCCTTCGCCGCCTACCGCAACCGCGACTTCGGGATCGGCGCCATGAGCTGGTTCGCCGACTTCAACGATCCGGTGACCTTCCTGGGCCTGATGAAGTCCGACACCGGGGGGCAGAACTACGGCGACTACAAGAACCCGGCCTATGACGCCCTGCTGCGCCAGGCCGACAACGAACCCGACGCACAGCGGCGCGCCGGCATCCTGCAGCAGGCCGAGCAGCTGATGCTCAACGATGAGGCCATCGTGCCGGTCTATTTCGTGGTGAACCGCAACCTGGTCAGCCCCAAGGTCACCGGGTGGGTCGACAATGTCGGCAACTTCCACCGCGCGCGGTGGCTGTGCGTGAAGAAATGAGGGGAAGGGTCTTGGCGGTGACGCAGGGATTCGAACCCTGGATACGCTTTCACGTATGACGATTTAGCAAACCGTTGCCTTAAGCCACTCGGCCACGTCACCATCAAGGCCGGGACGGATAGCGGTTTCGAATGCGGCTGGCAATCGAGTCGGACGCTTTCCGCACGGGCCCCGCGAATCGCTTGGCGTTCAACGAACCTGATGCGTCGTTAACCCGACGATCAGACCCCTGCGTCACATTGCAGCGACCCAATTCCGTGTGCGTGGCCCCCGCTCCATGTCTTCGATCGTCCAGTTCCAGCGCAAGGCCCGATCCGAGGCCGGAGTCGAGGCTGAAGCCGATCGCCGCGCCGAAGCGCCCGACCTGCCGCCGCCGGAGTCGGAGGGGTCTGCCGACCGCCGCGGTCCGTTCCGTCCCAAGGCCCTGATTCCGACCCGCGCCCGCCTGCAGGGCCGGGTGGTGGCCCGCATGTTCCAGGGCGGCGACGCGGTCGTGCTGATCCTCGCCGGCCTGGCGGCCCATGGCCTGGGGGCGATCGGCGCCGCGGCCCTCTCGGTGACCTGCGCTGGGGCGCTGGCGGTTCTCCTCGCCCTCTCGGTGTTCCGCGCCTACGGATTTGGCCGCCGCGAGGGCCTAGCCTACCATCTCGCCCGCCTCAGCGGGGCCTTCGCGGTCGGCGCGGGCGCAGCCTTCGTCGCCCTCATCCCGTTCGTGCCGCTGGCGGCGCTCGGCCAGGCCATGGCCATCTGGGGCCCGCTGGCCTTCGCGGCAACCTACGGCCTGCACATCGTCTGGTGGCTCTGCGTCCGGCGCTGGCGGTCCAGCGGCCGGCTCACCCCCAACATCGTGGTGGTCGGCGCCACCGGCGCGGCCGAGCGGCTGATCGTCGCCACCCTGCTGAGCCGCGAGGCCAATATCCTGGGCGTGTTCGACGACCGCGCCGCCCGCAGCCCGGCCGGCATCCGCGGCGTCCCCGTACTGGGCGACACCAATGCGCTCGTCGCCCACCGCATCATGCCCTATGTCGACCGCATCGTGATCACGGTGCCTTCCCAGGCTCGCGCCCGGGTCGGCCAGGTGATCGAACGGCTGCGGGTCCTGCCCAACGAGGTCAGCCTGTTGCTGGACGGCGAGGACGCCGCCCACGAGGCCGCCGCCATCAGCCGCATCGCCGACGTCCCCCTGGCCCACATCTCCGGCGCCCCGCTCGATGATCGCCGGGTTATTGTCAAACGTTTCCAGGATCTTGTGGTCGGATCCTTGGCCCTGGTGGTCGCCGCCCCGGTCATGGCCCTGGTGGCCTTCGCCATCAAGCTCGACAGCCCCGGCCCCGCCCTGTTCCGCCAGCGCCGTCACGGCTTCAACAACGAGGAGATCGTGGTCTGGAAGTTCCGCTCCATGCGGGTCCAGGCTACGCCCCAGGCCAAGGTCCGCCAGACCCAGGCCGACGACGACCGCGTCACCCGGGTCGGCCGCTTCATCCGCAAGACCTCGCTGGACGAGCTGCCGCAGATCTTCAACGTGCTGGCCGGCGAGATGTCCCTGGTGGGGCCCCGGCCTCATCCGGTGGGCATGATGACTGGCGACGTGGAATCCGCCCGCCTGGTGGCCGAATACGCCCACCGCCACCGCATGAAACCCGGCATGACCGGCTGGGCCGCCATCCACGGCTCGCGGGGCCCGGTGGACACCCCGGAGCTGGTGAAGCGCCGGGTGGCCCTGGACGTGGAGTACATCGAGCGGCAGTCCTTCCTGCTCGACCTCTACATCATCGCCATGACCCTGCCCTGCCTTCTGGGCGATCGCGAGAACATCCGCTGAGGCCCGCGGCCTTAACCGTTTGAAACCGCCTTGTGGGGCAAGCTGAGCCTCAATCCCGGCGGCCCGGTCGCCGGCGTTTCGAAGAGGCTGCGACGATGTTCTGGCGAGGGGTGGTCGGCTATCTGCCCGTCAATATCGTGCAGGGCGTCGTGGGCCTGCTCACAATCGTGGCCTTCACCCGCCTGATGACCCCGGCCCAGTTCGGCGACTACGCCCTGGGCTTCTCGGTCATGACCCTGACCCACACCGCCGTCTTCACCTGGAACGAGGCGGCGATGGCGAGGTTCTGGGCCCGGGAGGCCGACCGCAACGGCGGGGCCGACCACGCCGCCACCGTCTACCGCACCTGGCTGCTGCTGATCGCCCTGGTGCCGGTGGTGGCGGGACTGACCGTCCTGTGGCCCATGACCCCGGGCCTTCGGATGGCGGTGCTGGCGGGACTCG
>JAZKBZ010000009.1:0-20519 GCA_040388315.1 Pseudomonadota bacterium
TCGCGCGTTGCCCCATAGCTGAAGCGTACAGGTGTGAGCTGGAATTGATGGTGTTCGGGGGCGGCGGCGCCAAAGACGGGCGTCCGGGGGACGAGGCGGATCATCCGGCGCGCGCCACACGCCGCCAACTGGGCGCGTGGGCCCTGGGCCTGGGCCTGGCCGGCCCGGCCGCAGCCCGGGCGCAGTTGTTCCCCATCCCCGCGATCCCCGCGATCCCGGCGCCGGCCCCGATCATCGACCCCCTGGTGCTGCAGGCCCTGGCTGTCGATCCGCGGGCGCAGCGCTTCTACACCCTGCGCGCCTGGACCGCGGCCTGGACCGAGGATCAGGCCAAGGCCTTCTCCGCGGCCCTGGAGGGCGCCATCCGCCACGGCCTGGACGGCGCGGCCTTCCTGCCCGCCGCCACGCGCGATCCCGCCGCCCGCGAGGTCGCCCTGACGCTCGCCGCGCTCACCTATGCCGACGGTCTGGCCCGCGGCCTGGTAGACCCCGCCGCCGCGTCCCAAGGCCTGTTCACCCTGGAGCGCCAGGGCACGGACGTCGCAGCCGGCCTGTCCCAGGCCCTGGACCGGCGCGAACTCGCCGTCTGGCTCGACCGCTTGGCGCCGCGGGACGCCGAGTACCAGGCCCTATCGGCGGCCTATGTCGCCCTGCGGACCCAGATCAGCCAGGCCACAGCCTCGGCCATCCCGACCGGGCCCGCCATCCTGCCGGGCGGGACGGACTACCGGGCGCCGCTGATCGCCCAGCGGCTCTACGACCTGGGCTATCTCACCGGCCCGCCCATGGCCTCCCAGACCCTGTCGGCGCCGATCTCCGAGGCCGTGAAGCGCATCCAGGCCGAGAACGGCATGCAGGCCACCGGCAAGGTCGGCAACGACACCATCGCCGTGCTCAACGCCGGACCCGCCGACCATGCCCGACAGCTGGTGCTGAACCTGGAGCGCCGCCGCTGGCTGCGGCGCGAGGCGCCGGCCACGCGGATCGACGTCAACACCGCCGGCGCCTTCTTCACCTTCTTCCGTAACGGCGTGGCCGACTGGTCGGGCCACACGGTGGTGGGCAGCGCCAACCGCCAGACTCCCAGCCTGCAATCGAGCTTCAGCCAGCTGGTGGTCAATCCGCCCTGGAACGTGCCGGCCAGCATCGCCCGGGCCGAGATCTTCCCGCGCGGGGCGGGCTATCTGCGCCGCCAGAACATGTACGTCACCAACGGACGGGTGGTGCAGCGGCCGGGGCCGACCGCGGCGCTCGGCCTGGTGAAGTTCGACATGCAGAACCCCTACGCCATCTATCTGCACGACACGCCGTCGAAGAGCCTGTTCGCCCGGGCCGCCCGCCACCGCAGCCACGGCTGCGTGCGGGTGGAGAACGCCGTGGATTTCGCGCGCCACCTGGCCGGTCTCTACGGCGTGACCGACCGCTTCGAGGCGGTGCTGGCCACCGGTGACACCGGCGTGGTCCAGCTGGGGAGCGATATCCCGGTGCGGCTGCTCTACCACACCGCCTTCGTGGGCGAGGCCGGGGCGGTGGTCTACCGCTCCGACCCCTATGGCCTGGACGTCAAGCTGGCCAAGGCCATGGGCCTCGACGCCCCCCGCTCGACCCTCAATCCGGAAGAAGCCGCCCCCGACCCGCAATCGGCGCCGCTCGGTCCGTAGGCTGTCGTCGCCCCGAGGCCGTGGCATGGCGCCCGTGCGATAGCCCTGTCCGGCGAGGGGAGAGTCGCCCAACGCCTGTCGCATCAAATCCAGGCCGGCGTGGCGTTTTCAACGCACTGCCAAGCTTTGAGGCGCCGGCTGTTCGCGTTTCGAGCGACCGGTCTTGCGAATAAGACAGAACCATGGCTATTCTCATTGCCACCGGTGTCAGGGGCCTTTGTCGGCAAATGACACCGGTGTCATAAATGAGGAAACGCGGGGATGCGCCGATCGGCGCCCTTCGTCTGACGGCGTCACGTCGCAGACGGCTTCGCACAGGGAGGGACAGATGGTCCGCACTGGGTCTTGGACGAAAACGCGTGCGCTGTTTGGTGGCGCGTCCCTGGCGGCTCTGGCCATGGCCTTCGCCGCGCCGGCCTTCGCGCAGCAGACGGAGGTCGAGGAGATCGTGGTCACCGGCTTCCGGGGCAGCCTGCAACAGGCCCTGGAACTGAAGCGCGGCAGCGCCACGGCGGGGGACACCATCCTGGCCGAGGATATCGGCAAGTTCCCCGACCTGAACCTTTCGGAATCCATCCAGCGGATCTCCGGGGTGGCGCTCGCCCGCGACGCCGGCGAAGGCCGTCAAATCTCGGTGCGGGGCCTCGGGCCCCAGTTCACCCGGGTCCGCATCAACGGCATGGAGGCCCTGACCACGGCCGGCGGCACCGACGCCTCGGGCGGCACCAACCGCGGCCGCAGCTTCGACTTCAACATCTTCGCCGCCGACCTGTTCAACTCGATCACCGTGCAGAAGACCGCCGCGGCCGAGACGGAGGAGGGCTCCCTGGGCGCCACGGTGGACCTGCGCACGGCGCGGCCGCTGGACTATGACGGCTTCAAGTTCGTGGCCTCGGCCCAGGCCAGCTACAACTCCCTGTCGGAGGATTCCTCGCCGCGCGCCGCCGGCATGATCTCCAACACCTGGGCCGACGGGACCTTCGGGGCCTTGCTCAGCCTGGCCTACACCAAGCGTTCGCTGCTGGACGTCGGGACCTCCACGGTGCGCTGGGCGCGGGGCACCTCCTTCTCGCCGGGCTTCGACGCCCTGCCGAACGGCGCGGGCCTGCCCGCCATCGTCAATCCGGCCGCGGCGGCCAACAATGCGGCCTATCACCCGCGCTTCCCGCGTTATGACCGCTACGACCAGGAGCAGGAGCGTCTGGGCGCCACCTTCGCCCTGCAGTGGAAGCCGACGGACGCCACCGAGCTGACCTTCGACTATCTCTACGCCAAGCTGGACGGCAGCCGGGAGGAGCAGTTCCTCGAGGCCCCGTCCTTCAGCGTCGGCGGCGCCTGCACCGCGGCCAATGTCGCCACGTCCTGCGGCATCGCCGACACCAATGTGGTCTCCTCCACCATCACCAACGGGGTGATGACCGCCGGCACGTTCGATGATGTCGATCTGCGACTCGAGGACCGCTACGACGAGCTGACCACCACCTTCAATCAGTACTCCCTGGACTTCAGCCATTCGTTCTCGGACAGCCTGAAGGTCCACGCCGTGGCCGGCCATTCCAAATCCGACCATGACAACCCGATCCAGACCACGATCATCTGGGATCAGTTCAATGTGGACGGCTACAGGTTCGACTACGGCCAGGGCCGGGCCCCGCTGCTCAGCTACGGAAACGCCGACCTGACCAATCCCAGCGCCTGGCGACTGACCCAGGTGCGGATGCGGCCGCAGACGGCGGTCAACACCTACGACACCGTCTCCTTCGACGGCGAGTGGAAGGCCAACGACATCCTGACCTTCAAGGGCGGCCTGTCCTGGAAGCAGTACGAGTTCGAGACCACCGAACTCCGCCGCTCCAACGGCACCTCCACCAACCAGGAGACCGTGATCCCCACCGCCGTGGGGGCGATCCCGACCTCCAGCTACGCCAAGACGGTGACCCTGCCCACCGAGGGACTGGGCGTTCCGGCGGGCACCACCAGTTCGTGGATCTCGCCGAACTACTTCAGCGCGCTGACCCTGTTCCAGCTCAACGACCCCACCGCCTTCGGCGGAGCCTGGCGGCTGGGCAAGGAGCCCTCGCTGTCCAACAACAACTCCGTGGGCGAGAAGGACAAGGGCGGCT
Organism: Pseudomonadota bacterium; assembly: GCA_040388315.1. GTDB lineage: Bacteria > Pseudomonadota > Alphaproteobacteria > Caulobacterales > Caulobacteraceae > Phenylobacterium. The sequence goes on from JAZKBZ010000009.1 coordinate 3,785, forward strand.
TCATCCAGGCCGACTGGGACACCGAACTGGCCGGCATGCCGTTCCGCGGCAATATCGGCGTCCGTTACGTGAAGACCGAACAGACGGCCTCGGGCTACACCTTCCTGGCCGGGGCTCCGGTGCCGATCACCGTGGACCGGGAGTACGACGACACCCTCCCGTCGCTGAACATGGTGATCGAGCCGGTGGAGAACTTCCTGGTCCGCTTTGGCGCGGCCCAGACCATGTCGCGGCCGAACCTGGGCAGCCTGACGCCCGGCGCCAGCGTCAGCGTCTCGGGCTCCTCGCGGACCGTGACCGCCGGCAACCCGAACCTCGATCCGTTCCGGGCCAAGGCCTACGACCTGTCCTTCGAGTGGTACTATCAGCCGGAAGCCCTGCTGAGCGTCGCCTTCTTCAAGAAGGAGATCGACAGCTTCGTGCAGACGCTCTCCACCCAGACGACCTTCACCGGCAATCCCTTCGGGATTCCCGACAGTGTCGCCACCGCCGCCTGCGGGACCACCGTCGGCTGCAGCCCCTCGGCCACCTGGAACTTCGCCACCCCGATCAACACCCCCGGCGGCGACCTGACCGGCTTCGAGGTCAGCTTCCAGCAGCCCTTCAGCTTCCTGCCGGGTCCCCTGGCCAACACCGGGATCATCGCCAACTACACCAGCGTGAAGTCGTCCATCGACTACTATGCCACGGTGGCCGGGGTGACGACCAAGGTGGCCACCAATGACCTGACCGGCCTGTCGCGCAAGGCCTACAACGTCACCCTGTATTACGAGGACGACAAGATCAGCGCCCGGGTCTCGGCCAGTCACCGCGACAAGTACCTGACCCGCGTCCCGGGCCAGGAGTCCGGCATGGTCTATGACGGCACCAACGAGACCATGAACGTCGACGCCTCGTTCACCTACACCTGGAACGACCACCTGAAGTTCACCCTGGAAGGGGTGAACCTCACAGACGAGTTCCAGGACCAGTTCAACGGGACCCAGGACCTGGTGAACTTCTACCACCACACCGGCCGGGAATACCTGCTGGGCGTGCGCTACACCTACTAGACCATCCCCCCGAGGAGAGACTTTCGGCGCGCCGGTTCCCCGGCGCGCCGCTTTGTTTAGGGTAGGGTGGGCGGCTTGTGCGCCGCGCCGACAGGAGACACGCGTGGCGGGACAAGTGGTCTGTTTCGGGGAGGTGCTGGTGCGCCTGGCCGCGCCCGAGAATGAGCTCCTGCTGCAGTCTCCGAGCCTGAAGGTCTGTTTCGGCGGGGCCGAGGCCAATGTGGCGGTCTCGCTGGCCCGCTTCGGTCACGCTGCGCGCATGCTGAGCGTGCTGCCCGACAACGGCCTGGGCCAGGCGGCCATCGACGAACTGCGGCGCCACGGGGTCGACACCTCCGGGATCAGCCTGACTCCCGGCCGGATGGGGCTCTATTTCCTCACCCCCGGCGCGGGCCAGCGGAGCGCCCAGGTGCTGTATGACCGCGCCGATTCCGCCTTCTGTCGCGGGGCCGGGACCATCGACTGGGAGGCGGCTCTGGGGGGCGCGGGGTGGCTGCACATCTCCGGGGTCACCGCCGCCATCGGGCCCGACACCGCCGACGCCGCGGTCGACGCCGTCCGCGCGGCGCGCCGCCTGGGCCTGACGGTCTCCATGGACTGCAATTACCGCGCGACCCTCTGGCAGGCCTGGAACGGCGACGCCCCGGCGATCCTGGCGCAGATGCTCAGCCAGGCCGACCTGGTGTTCGGCGACCATCGCGACATCGCCCTGGTTCTGAAAGCCGCCGCCCCGGAAGGGCTGGAGGCCGAGGGCCTGCGCCGCTGGGCCGCCGAGCGGGCCTTCAAGGCCTGGCCCAACCTTGCGCGCCTGGCCTGCACCGACCGGGTGCAGCATACGGTCAACCACCACGACCTGACGGGCTTCCTGTTCTCCCGCCAGGGCGCCTGGCGCACCGAGAGCCGGCCGCTCAACCCCATCGTCGACCGCATCGGCGGCGGGGACGCCTTCGCCGCCGGGGTGATCCACGGCCTGCTGGCGGGGCTGAGCGAGGCCGACACCCTGGACTTCGCCGTGGCGGCCGCGGCCCTGAAGCACACCATCCCCGGGGACTTCAACCTGGCGACCCTGGCCGATGTCGAGGCCCTGCTGTCGGCGAGCGGGCTGGACGTGCGGCGGTAGCTAACCGCCTCGCATGACAGAAGATTAATCCGCGCCGGGCGCCCAAATCGCCGCGCCGGTGTATGAAGGCTCAAACGCTGAGAGCGCGCCGTGACGCGCCCGGTCCCTTGGGAGCCCTTGAATGACCAACCTGAAAACCCTGCTGCTGGCCGCCTGCGCGCCGGTCATCCTCGCCGCCTGCGCGACCACGGCCGCCGCGCCGTCCGCGCCCACGCCGCCCCCGGTGGCCGAGGCCCCGAAGCCCAAGCCCGCCTACGGGACCTTCGGCTTCGACACCGCCGGCATGGACGCCTCGGTGAAGCCGGGCGACGACTTCTTCAGCTACGCCAACGGGACCTGGGTGAAGACCACCGAGATCCCCGCTGACCGGTCCAGCTACAACACCTTCGCGGTGCTGAGGGAGGCCGCCACCAAGCGCACGGTCGACCTGATCGAGACGGCGGCCAAGACGAAAGGCCCGGCCGGGTCCGAGGCCCGCATGATCGGCGACTACTATGCGAGCTTCATGGACGAGGCGGCCGTCGAGGCGAAGGGCGCGACCCCGCTGGCCCCGGAACTGGCGCAGATCGCGGCGATCAAGACCCGCAAGGATCTGTCGGCCCAGCTCGGCGGCTCGATCCGCGCCGATGTGGACGTCATGAACGCCACCAACACCAAGACCGACCGGCTGTTTGGCCTGTGGGTGGTGGAGAACCTGAACGACACCAGCCGCTACCTGCCCTACATCATCCAGGGCGGGCTCGGCATGCCCGACCGCACCTACTATCTCGACGCCGGCGCGAAGTACGTGGACCTGCGGGCCAAGTACAAGGCCCACGTCGCCAACCAGCTTCGGCTGGCCGGCTTCACCGACGTGGAGGCCCGCGCGGCCCGGGTCCTGGCGCTGGAGACCAAGATCGCGGCCACGCATTGGACCGCGGCCGACACCTTCGACATCCCGAAGACCAACGTCCAATGGACTCGCGCGGAGCTTTCCAAGAAGGCGCCCGGCATGGACTGGGACGCCTTCCTGACCGCCGCCGGCCTGGCGGGCCAACCCATGTTCGGCGCCTGGCAGTCCACCGCCATCACGGGCGAGGCCAGGCTGGTGGCGTCCGAGCCGCTAGAAGCCTGGAAGGACTACCTGGCCTTCCACACCGTGGAGCGGGGCGCGCCCTATCTCTCCAAGGCCTTCGTGGACGAGAGCTTCGCCTTCAACGGCACGGCGCTGTCGGGCACGCCGGAGCAGTCGGCCCGCTGGAAGCGGGGCGTCGACTTCACCGGCAATGCGCTGGGTGAGGCGATCGGAAAACTCTATGTCGCCAAGTACTTCCCGCCGGAATCGAAGGCTGAGGTCGAGGGCATGGTGAAGAACATCCTGGCCGCCTTCGACAAGCGCATCGACCGGCTCGACTGGATGGACCCGGCCACCAAGGCCAAGGCCCACGAGAAGCTGGCCAACTTCCAGGTCGGGGTCGGCTATCCCGACAAGTGGCGCGACTATTCCGGCCTGCAGATCGTGGCCGGCGACGCCTACGGCAATTGGCAAAGGGGCGAGCTCTTCGAATACCGCCGCAACCTGGCCAAGCTCGGCCAGCCCGTGGACCGCGGCGAGTGGTACATGACGCCCCAGACGGTCAACGCCCTGAATGCGCCGATGCAGAACTCCATCAGCTTCCCGGCCGCCATCCTGGAGCCGCCGTTCTTCGACCCGAAGGCGGACCCGGCGGTGAACTACGGCGCCATCGGCGGGGTTATCGGCCATGAGATCAGCCACGGCTTCGATGACGCAGGCGCCCTGTTCGACGCCAAGGGCAATGTGAGGAACTGGTGGACCGACGCCGACATGGCCCATTTCAAGGCCTCGGCCAAGCAGCTGTCGGCCCAGTACGACGCCTACAAGCCGCTGCCGGACCTGGCGGTGAACGGCGACCTGACGCTGGGCGAGAACATCGCCGACCTGGCGGGCCTGGCCACGGCCTATGACGCCTATCACCTGTCGCTGAACGGGGCCCCGGCCCCGGTGATCGACGGCGTCACCGCCGACCAGCGGATCTTCCTGGGCTGGGCCCAGAACTATCGGTCCAAGGCCCGCGAGGCCGCCCTGCGCCGCGCCCTGCTGACGGACGGCCATTCGCCCGGCGAATACCGCGCCGACACGGTGCGCAACCTGGACGCCTGGTATCCGGCCTTCGGGGCCAAGCCGGGCGAGAAGCTCTATCTGGCGCCCGCCGACCGGGTGAAGATCTGGTAGACGCCGCTTCGTGATCATCCCGATCGACGACCCCGCCGACCCGCGCGTCGCGGCCTATCGCGACGTGCGGGAGCGCGACCTGGTGGGGCGCGAGGGGCTGTTCGTGGCCGAGGGCGAGGTGGTGCTCAACGTCCTGACCCGCTCGACCCTGGCGGAGCCGGTCTCGCTGATGATCGCGCAGAAGCGGGTGGCGGGACTGGCGCACCTGCTGGAGCAGCTCGCGGACGACGTGCCGGTCTACGCCGCCAGCCAGGCGGCCATGGACGCGGTGGTGGGCTTTCCGATCCATCGCGGCATCCTGGCCCTGGGCCGGCGCCGCGATCCGCCGGACGCTCGGACGCTGCTGGCGGGCCTGGGGGAGGGCGCGCTGGTCCTGGCGCTCTCGGGGATCGCCAACCACGACAACATGGGCGGCCTGTTCCGCAACGCCGCGGCCTTCGGGGCCGACGCGGTGCTGCTGGACAGCGATTGCTGCGATCCGCTGTACCGCAAGGCGATCCGGGTCTCGGTGGGGGCGGTGCTGGCGACGCCGTTTGCGGCAGGGGCGGGCGACCTGCTGGAGGTGCTCGGCGACGCGGGCTTCACGACCGTGGCCCTGAGCCCCAGCGGCGCGACCCGGCTGGTGGACCTCAAGCGTTCGTCGAAGACCGCCGTGCTCCTGGGCGCGGAGGGTCCGGGTCTGGCGGCGTCCGTCCTGGCGCGCGCGACGACGGTGGCCATTCCCATGGCCACCGGCTTTGATTCGCTGAACGTGGCGACGACCGCGGGGATCGTCCTGCACCACCTGGCCTTCGCGGCCGAGCGACCCTAGCGAGTCAGCGGGCGCGCTTGGGGGCGGGTTCCTGGGTCTCTTCGATCAGGGACCGGGTCAGGTTGAGGATGGCGGTGCGAAGGGAGGGCTGCTGCACGCTGGCGAAGGCCTCCAGAAGCTGGACGGCGCCGGGCACGGCCAGCTTCTCGAACAGGCTCTGATCGCCGCTCGGACGGTCGTTTTCGCCCACCAGCTCGGCGACCGTGGTCTCCAGCTTTTCGGCGATGCGGACCAGCATGGAGGCCGAGGTGCGGTTGGCCCCGCGTTCGTACTTCTGGACCTGCTGGAATGAGACGCCCAGGTGTTCGGCCAGGTTCGACTGGGAGATTCCCAGCCACTTTCGCCGCACACGGATGCGGTGGCCGACGGCGACGTCGATGGGATCAGGGCCCGCCTCGTCAAGGTTCTCGCTCACAGACATGTCCTTATGGTCACGGATGCGTAGACACGCGTGGCCTTTCTGCACCTGCGAAGAGGCCCTCGCTACTGAATTGTCTGGCGTAAGACATAGGGCCGCACCCCACGGTTAATTCTCGCCTACCGGGGGTCGTAATTTCGCGCCTGACGTATCGGCTTACGCGCAACGGGCGAACGCGCGCCGCCCGGGGCCGCCGGTCAGGCGTCGGATACTCGACCGTCGAGGATGCCGTGGATCTGGTCCAGGACGGCGATGGCGATCTCCTCGCCCTCCGATTCGGAGATTTCGGCGGCGCGGCGGACGATCACCGACAGGGTCGCCATGTCACGTGGGCTGAGCAGGCTGGCCATCTCCAGCAACTCGGCGGTCTGGTCATCGAGCTCCATCTCGGCGGTCCGTTGGGGCGGACCCGCGGGGAGGAAGCTCAGCGGCATCTTGAAATCGCTCATGGCATGTTCGCCGCGGCGAACCGCGAGGCGTCCTCGAAAACCAGGTCATGGAAGGTCAGCACCCGGGTGCGGGGCGCCAGGGCGGCAAGGGGCTTGAGCAGGATGCGGCGGGCGGCGGGATCGCCGCCGACCGCATCCTCGACGACATCGACCGCCAGGTCCCGGTCGGCGGCGGCGAAGGCGGTGGCCATCACAGTGTCGGCCAGGGAGAAGCCGATCAGCACAAGCGGTCCGCCCAGTGTCTGGGCGGTCTGGCTGAAGGTCCTGTTGGTAAAGGCCGAGGGCCCCTGGCGGCTGAACACGGCCTCGCTCGGCAGGGGCTCCAGCCCCGGGATCGGCCGCCCGCCGGGCAGCTGGGCGTTGCGGCTGTGGACGTGCAGCACCGGCCAACGCCGGCGCCGGGCCTCCTCCAGCACGGCGCGGCAGGCCGTCACGGTGGCCGAGGCTCCCTCGCAGGCGAGTCGTTCGCGCTGCAGGTCCAGGCAGACTAGGGCCGAGGAGTCGGGGCCGAAGATCACGCGAACGCGCCCGGGTTGCCGGGGGGGCGGCCGGCCGACTTGTCCAGCACGCCCGGCACGTTCCAGGCGCCCTCGGGCCGCAGCAGTTCGTAAGGGTCGGAGTCCAGGGTCAGGGCGTCGGCCGGGGGCACGCCCTCCACCACCATCTCCACATAGTCGTGGTCGGAAACCACGAATCCGTCGCGAGCGGGGCGGACATAGGCGTTGAAGTACTGCTCCCAGAAGGGGATCAGCCGCACCTGTCCGTAGCCGAGGATCTTCCGGTAGTTCTTCTTCTCGGCCAGCTTCTTGGCCGCCAGGATCAACATCAGGGTGGCGCGGCCCCGGCGGTATTCCTTGCGCACGGCCACTCGCTCCACCTTGGCGAAGTCGGCGAACCAGCGCACCCGCAGGGTCCCGATCGGCTCGCCGTTGCGGCGCAGGACCAGGTGGGTGGCGCCGGCGAAGTCGTTGCCGTCGAACTCCTCGTCATAGGGGCAGGCCTGCTCGCCCATATAGACCAGGGAGCGCACGGCCATGGCCTGCATCAGGTCGGCCAGGGTGCGGCAGACCGCGACCTCCAGCTGGCCCTCGTCGACCTCCGTGGGCGCGCGCCCCTCCAGAGGCAGGCGGACATTGGCGTTCATCAGGCGGCCCGCCGGTGGACGGTCCAGGCGGGGCAGACCACCAGGCCACCCGGACCCGGCACGGCCCGGGCGCCCATGCGCCGCAGCAGGGCGCGCTCGCCCCCCGGCGTCGCCGCCCGGCCATAGAGGGGGACGGTGTCGAAAATCTCGCGATGGATGGCCACGGCGCCGGCCATCACCACGGCCCGACCGCGCCAGCTGATCCCGGCCATGCCCCAGCCATAGACGGCGATCACCCGCTCGCCTGGACGCGCGGCCTGGGCCAGCGGGGGGGTGATGCCGTCGAACCGTCCGGCCGCCAGCCCCGGCGCGGCGGCCCGCGTCAGGGGGATGATGCAGAGCACGCCGTCCAGCCGGCCTTCGGGGCCGCGATAGGCGAAGGAGGAGCCCTGGGTGCGGTCCTGGACGGCCTGCAGGCTGGCGACGCTGGCGATGGCGGGGCTCACCGTGCGCGCGGCGATGGCGTGGCCCTCGACGATCTCGCCGGGGGTGGCCAGGGTCAGGCCAAGGCCGGCCAGGGTGTCGCGGGTGGCTCGTGCGAAGTCGGGGGTGGCGGGCATGCGGGTCACGCGCCTTGTGTGAAGCCAGCTTTTGGTAGAGCCTCGGGATCAGCGCGTGCAGCCCAGAACTTCGTATGGGGGCGCCACGTTTCTGGTTGGGTTGGATGGAAAATCACGACGGCGGCCGCGCCGACTGGGACGACATCAAGACCTTCGTGGCCGCCGCCCAGGCCGGCAGCTTCGGCGCGGCCGCGCGCCGCCTGCGCACCAGCCAGCCCACCATCACCCGCCGCATCGACGACCTGGAGACCCGGCTGGGGGTGCGCCTGTTCGACCGGGGCCTGCGCGGGGTCAGCCTGACCCGAGCCGGGGAACGCATCTATGACCGGGCGCTCTCCATGCAGCGCGCCTCGGTGGACATCGAGCGCCTGGCCCTGGAGGCCGACCGCCACGACGCCGGCGAGGTGACCATCGCCGCCCCCGAGGGGGTCGGCGGCTTCCTGCTGGGGGACAAGATCGCCGAGTTCATGAAGGAGAGCCCGGGCATCCGCCTGGCCCTGGACTGCGGCTTCTACCGGGAGAACCCGGTGGACACCCATGTGGACCTCTCGATCCAGTTCACCGACGGCGGCGGGGCCCCGGACGTGGCCGCCACCGAGTTGGCGACCCTGCACTACGCCCTGTTCGCCTCGCAGGACTATATCGACACCTACGGCGCCCCCACCAGGCTGGAGGCCGCGGTGGGCCATCGCTTCATCGCCCACTCGGCCCAGGTCAGCGAACGCGGCCAGTGGCACGCCAAGACCAGCGCCTTCATGGAGCTGGCGGCCCCGGCCCTAGTGGTGAACTCGTCGACCGCCATGCTCTACGCCATCCAGCGCGGCGCGGGGATCGGCCCCATCCCCACCGCCATCCTGCGGATGACCCAGGACCTGGTGATGCTGGACATCCCACCGCTGGCCAGCGGCACGCTCTGGCTTTGCCACCATCGCGACGCCATCAAGTCGCCCCGCGTCGCCCGGGTCGCCGAATGGCTGGTCTCGATCTTCGACGCCCGCGAGCGGCCCTGGTTCCGCAAGGAATTCATCCACCCCTCGGAATTCGAGGGCTGGGCCTGGCCGGCGGCGTCGGCGCGGGCCTGACCGGCGTCGTTTCGAAGACCCGTGGTCATTTTGACGCGCTGTATAAATGCGTCCTTAACCCTGGCGGCATGACCCTTGGCTCGAACAACGCGCCAGAAGCCGGGGGGAGGCCAATGGAACACCTCAACTCGACACGCCCGGAGGCGGACTCCGGGACCCAGCGCCCCTTCGAGCTGGACCTGAGCCAGGAGGTCTGCGACCGCGCGACCCGCCTGGCCAAGACCCTGTTCGGACCCGTGGACGCCCAGGTGATCCTGGTGCAGGGCGGCCGCGCCTGGCGCAGCCGCGATCCCTCCGGCGATCATCCCATGGATCCCGGCGCCGCCATCGTGCTGGAGACCGGTCAGTCGCTCTGGATCGAGGACGGTCGCCGCGACCCGCGCTTCGCCGATCTCGATTGGGTGCGGGCGCCGCCCTATCTGCGGTTCTACGCCGCCGCCCCGATCAAGCTGGCCGACGGCGGCGCGCCCGGCGTGCTGGCGGTGACCGGGACCGAGGTGAAGCCCTATGACTCCAGCCTCGCCGGCCGGCTGAACGACCTCGCGGCCTTCATCGCCGACGAATGGGTCCGCGCCCAGGCCACCCGCGCCCGGGAGGAGAGCCTGCGCGAGCGCGACGCCATTTCCGCCACCCTGGTCGCCGTGGTCGCCGCCCTGCCGGGCGCGGTGGTGCTGACCGACCGCGACCACAGGATCCTCTGCTGCAGCCCCCGCTGGGCCGAGAAGGTGAGCCGCGTCCCCGAGGAGGTGGTGGGCCACACCCTCTACGAGGTGACGCCCTGGGCCGAGCGCTGGCGCTTCGCCTATGACCGCTGCGTGGCGGGCGAGACCATCCGCGAGGAGCGGCTGGCCGGCCTGGACGCCGAGGGCCGCGCGACCTGGACCAATGTCGAGCTGGCCCCCTGGTGGAACGCTCGGGGCGAGGTGGGCGGCATGGTGGCCGCCAGCCACGACGTCACCCACCTGGTGGAGGCCCTGGAGCGTACCGAGCGGTCCGAGCAGCGGCTGACGCTGGCGATGGAGATCGCCGACATCCATGTCTACGAGATGGACTATGTCCGCCGCGAGCTGATCAAGGCCGGGGCCGAGGACACCTTCTTCAGCGAACCCAAGACCTACGAGGAACTCTACCGGGACATCTACGGCACCATCGACGCGCGCGACCGGCCCAGCGTCGAGGAGCAGTGGCGGCTGCACATCGAGGAAGGCGTTCCCTACCGCCCGGAGTACCGGATCGTGCGCGCCGACGACCGGGAGGTCTGGACCTCCGGCGCCTGCCGCCTGATCGCCGACAAGGACGGACGTCCCCTGCGCCTGATCGGCGCGCTGCAGAATATCACCGACCGCAAGGAGGCTGAGCGGGCCCTGCTGCAGGCCAAGGAGGACGCCGAGACCGCAAACCGCGCCAAGTCCACCTTCCTGGCCACCATGAGTCACGAGATCCGCACCCCGCTCAACGGGGTGCTGGGCATGGCCCAGGCCATGGCCGCCGACGAGCTGAGCCCCCTGCAACGCACTCGCCTGGACGTGGTGCGCCAGTCCGGCGAGACCCTGCTGCACATCCTCAACGACGTCCTGGATCTGTCCAAGATCGAGGCCGGCAAGCTGGAGCTGGAGGAGACCGCCTTCGACATCAGCGACCTGGCGCGGGGCGCGCACGCGGCCTTCACCGCCATCGCCAATAAGAAGGGCCTGTCCTTCGACCTGGCGGTGGAGAGCGACGCCCGCGGCGTTTACCTGGGCGATTCCACCCGGGTGCGGCAGATTCTCTACAACCTGGTCTCCAACGCGCTGAAGTTCACCGAGACCGGCGAGGTCCGGGTGTCGGTGGCGCGCACGCAGGCCGGTCTGACGCTGACCGTGGCCGACACAGGCATCGGCATTCCGGCCGAGCGCCTGGCCAGCCTGTTCCAGAAGTTCGAGCAGGCCGACGCCTCCACCACCCGCCGCTATGGCGGTACGGGCCTGGGCCTGGCCATCTGCCGCGAGTTGGCCCAGCTGATGGGCGGGGCGATCGAGGCCCAGAGCACGCCGGGGCAGGGGACCACCTTCGTCGTCACCCTGCCGCTGGCCAAGAGCGATGTGGAGCTCGCCCTCCCGCTTCCCGCCGCCGACGAACCGCCGGCCGGCGAGATAGAGGTGGGGACCCTGCGGGTGCTGGCCGCCGAGGACAACACCGTCAACCAACTGGTGCTCAAGACCCTGCTGCACCAGATCGGCATCCATCCCACCGTCGTCGACAACGGCGCGCTGGCGGTCGAGGCCTGGGCGCGGGAGACTTGGGACGTGATCCTGATGGACGTCCAGATGCCGGAGATGGACGGCCCCACCGCCACCGGGGTGATCCGGACCCGCGAGGCCGCCGAGGGCCGCGCGCGCACGCCGATCATCGCGCTCACCGCCAACGCCATGGCCCACCAGGTGGCGGAATATGTCGAGGCCGGCATGGACGGCTTCGTGGCCAAGCCCATCGAGGCGGGACGGCTGTTCGCCGCCCTGCAGGCCGTGCTGGAGGCCGCCCCCGCCGTCGACGACGAGGCCTCGGCCGCCGCCTAGCCAGCTTCTCCCTGCGTGGGTGAAGCTGGTCAGGCCGGCTCGACCGCCCTCACGACCTCGTAGTCCTGGACCTCGAAGCGCGCCACCGCCTCGGCGTAGGCGCGCGCGGTGTGGGGCCAGTTGTTGAGGATGCGGCCGTCGGCGGTCTTGTACCAGCTGGTGCAGGCGCCGGCCCAGGGCGTGGCGGCCAGGGCCTTCTGCAGATCGGCGTTGTAGGCGTCGGCGACCTCCTGCCGCACCGACACCGGACCGTTCGCGGCGATGACCTCCAGGGCCTGGAGCACATAGTCGGCCTGGGCCTCGATCATGAAGATGATGGAGTTGTGGCCCAGGTTGGTGTTCGGTCCGTAGAGCATGAAAAGATTGGGGAAACCGGTGACGGAGAGTCCCAGATGGGCCTCCGGCCCGTCGATCCAGACATCGCTGAGCCGCAGGCCGCCGACCCCGGTGATCCCGGTGTCGCCGGCGAAGGAGCTGGTCTCGAAGCCGGTGGCGTAGATCACCACGTCGACCGCGTGCTCGCGGCCGGTGGCGTCCACCACCCCGCGCGGGGTCATCGCGCTGATGGCCTCGGTCACCAGCTCGACATTGGGCCGGGTCAGGGCGGGATAGAAGTCGTTGGAGATCAGCACCCGCTTGCAGCCGAGCTCGTAGTCGGGGGTCAGTTTCGCCCGCAGCTCGGGGTCGGCGACCTGGGCCCGCAGATGGGCCAGGGGGATGGGGACCTCCTCCACCGGCAGGGTCCCGGCGCGGCGGGCCGCCAGCCGCGCCTCGGCCATCTCGAAGATTTCCTCGCGGACCTTGGCCATCACCGCGGGCTGGGCGCGGAAGCGGGCCTTCTCCTCGGCGGTATAGGGCCGGTTCATGCGCGGCACGATCCAGTTGGGGGAGCGCTGGAAGAGGGTCAGGGAGCCCGCCAGCTTGGCCACCTCCGGCACGAACTGGACGGCGCTGGCGCCGTTGCCGATCACCGCCACCCGCTTGCCGGCCAGATCGACCGAGGCGTCCCACTGGGCCGAATGGAAGGCCTGCCCTGCGAAATCGTCGCGGCCGGAGATCGGGGGCAGCTTGGGACGGTTGAGCTGGCCCCAGGCGGTGACGAAGGTCTCGCAGGTCAGGCTCGATCCGTCGGCCATCCCGATCCGCCACAGCGCCGCCCCGTCGTCCCAAGCCGCGGAGACCACTTCGGAATTGAAGCGCAGGTGGCTGGAAAGGCTGTGCTTTTCCACCACGTCCTCGATGTAGGCCAGGATGTCGGGCTGGGCGGAGAAGATTTCCGGCCAGTCGGGATTGGGCTCGAAGGAATAGGAATAGAGGTGGCTGGGGATGTCGCAGCCGCTGCCGGGATAGATGTTGTCCCGCCAGGTGCCGCCCACCCGATCGGCCTTTTCCAGGATCACGAAGGACGTCTCGCCCTTGGCTTGCAGCTTCAGCCCCATGCACAGGCCTGCGAAGCCCGCGCCCAGGATGGCGACCTTGAAGTCCGCGCCCATGTGTTCCGTTTCCCGACCTGTCGTAGTGCGCGTCAGGGTTAAGTGGAAGCCGGTTAACCCGCCCGACGCGCTCTACTTCTTTGAGTTTAGAGCCTTTTTGAACGGGTCAGATGATTCCATCTGACCCTAAAAGGCTCTAGGTAAAGGCTAGCGGCGCGTCCCTAGGTGATCAACGATTAGTTCGCCGCGCCGCCCGCGCGGCCTGGAAGTCGGCCATGGCCCTGGCCGGGGCGTCGGTGGTCCAGGCGGCCTCGAAGGCGTCGATTCCGGCGGCGATGGCCTCCTTCATCGGCAGGTCCTCCCAGCGGCGGATCAGGGCCTTCTGCAGGCGAATCGCGCCGGGCTCGGCGGCCAGCAGGCTCTCAAGCCAGGCTTCCACCTGGACGTCCAGGCTCGCGGCCGGGACCACCGCCTCCACCAGGCCCCAGGCCTGGGCGTCGGTGGCGCTGAAGGTCTCCCCCAGCAGCAGCATCTGGCGGGTGCGGCCCCAGCCGACCAGGGACGGCAGGAGGGCGGCCTCCACGACCGACGGGATGCCCAGCTTGACCTCCGGCATGCCGAACACCGCGGTGTCGGCGGCGACCCGCAGGTCGCAGGCCGCGGCCACCTCCAGGCCCGCGCCGAGGGCGTAGCCGTTGATCCTGCCGATCACCGGGACCGGCAGGTCGCGCAGGGCCGCGCAACAGCGGCGGACGCGGGTGATGAAGGCCCGCGCCGTCGTGCCGTCCAGGCCGGCCATCTCGTCGATGTCAGCCCCGCCGATGAAGGCCCGGTCCTCGGCCCCGGTCAGCACCACGGCCCGCAGGCTGTCGTCCTTGGCGAGCGCGCCGATGCGGGCGGCGAATTCCTTCATCAGGGCGCTGTTGAGGGTGTTCAGCTTGGCCGCGTTGTCCAAGGTGACATGGGCCACGCAGGCGCCGCCGGGCCGCGCCTCGATTTCGATGCGAACCTCGCCGCCCATCGCCGTTTCTCCCGTATCCGAGCCTCGCCGCCCATCCCGGCCTCGACAACCGGGGGCAATCCGCTGAACAATGATCACCTATCCATTGGAGCACCAGATGCCTCGCCGTTTCGCGATCGAACTCTTGCCGCGTGGGGAGGGCCGCTGATGCCCTGGCCTCCCGTCGGGATCGCGCGTCGACGCGGCTACCATGTGGGGAACCTGCGGGCCCTGCTGCTGGACGAGGCCCGCGCCCTGCTGGAGGAGGGCGGGCTCGGCAAGCTGAACCTGCGCACCCTGGCCGCCCGGGCCGGCATCGCGCCGGGGTCGGTCTATCACCACTACGCCTCCAAGCAGGCCCTGTTGGCGGGCTTGGCGGCCGAGGGCTTCGGCGAGTTCGAGACCGCCCTGCGCGGGGCGGCGGCCACGGCCGGCGACGCCCCGATCCGCGCCACGGCGCTGGCCTATTTCGGCTTCGCCCGCGCCCTGCCGGCGCTCTATGGCCTGATGTTCGACCCCACGGTCCTGGCCGATCCGGATGTGGCCGCGGCCCGCGATCGCGCCTTCGCCGTGCTGGAGACCGCCATCGCCCAGGCCCCCACCCAGCAGGACCGCGACGCCGACATGATCCACAAGGTGGCGCTCGCCGTCTGGGCCTGCGGCCACGGCGCGGCCTCCATGATGCTGGCCGACCCCACCGACACCGAGGGGGGGCTGATGGAGGACGTGATCCAGGGCCTGGAGGCGCTTTTCCGCCGCCGCTAGCTCCCGGCGACCTTGATGACGATCTTACCGACGTGGCGGGCGGCCTGGAGGTGCTCGAAGGCTTGGCGGGCCCCGTCGAAGCCGAAGACCTTGTCGATCGCCGGCTTGATCCCCGTCTGGCTGACGGTGCGGACCAGATCCTCCAGGGTCGCGCGGTCGCCGACCCCGATGGCGCGCACCACCGCCCCGCTGCCCTTCAGGTGGAAGTAGTCGATGCCGGGATTGTCCTGGGTCAGGAAGCCGATCAGAACCACCTCGCCGCCCCAGCGCACCGCGTGCAGCGACTGGTTGACCGTGGCCGGGCCGCCGACCTCGACGACGCAGTCGACGCCCAGGCCGCCGGTGAGGTCCTTCTTCACGTGGCGGCCCCAGTCGGCGATCTCCGCGTAGTTCACCACCTGGTCGGCGCCGAGCGCCCTCAGGCGTTCGCCCTTGGCGGGGCTGGAGGTGGTGGCGATCACCTTCGCGCCGG
This sequence comes from Pseudomonadota bacterium, assembly GCA_040388315.1. Lineage (GTDB taxonomy): Bacteria > Pseudomonadota > Alphaproteobacteria > Caulobacterales > Caulobacteraceae > Phenylobacterium. The sequence continues at coordinate 18,879 of JAZKBZ010000009.1, forward strand.
CGGCCTTGGCCAGCTGCAGGGCGAAGATCGAGACGCCGCCGGTCCCGAGCGTCAGCACCGTCTGTCCGGCGCGGATCGGAACGTGGCCCGACAGCGCGGTCCAGGCGGTGACCGCCGCGCAGGGCAGGGTGGCGCCTTCCTCGAAGCTCAGTGCGTCGGGCAGCCGCACGACCGCCTCCTGCGACGCCACCTTGTACTCGGCGAGCCAGCCGTCGGAGCCGTTGCCATAGGTTTCTCGCCCGGCGGTCACCGGCGGCCGGCCGCCGAACCATCGCGGGTGGAAGGCGCTGATCACCCGGTCGCCGGTCTTGAAGGCGGTGACGCTATCGCCGACGCCCACGATCTCGCCCGCCGCGTCGCTGCACGGGATCACGCCAGCCTTCGACGGGCCGACATAGTTTCCCAGCACCAGGGACAGGTCGCGATAGTTCAGCGAGACCGAGTCGATCTTGATCAGCACTTCGCCGCGCTGCGGCTGCGGCATCGGCTCGTCGTGCAGCGTCAGGTCGTCGAGGCTGGTGAGCTGGTCGAAGCGGTAGGCGCGCATGGAAGCTCCGGAGTCTGTTCGCGTCGTTGTCGCACGCTGGGGATCGTTGGATTGCTGCCAACTTCAAAATTCGGCGCGGGAGGCATGAGCGTGCGCGAAAGCCACACAGGACGCGACTTTCGTTGCGCCCTGGTTGTGAAACCGGGAATCGCCGTCTAGACATGACGCCGTTCCGCGAACCTGTTCGCGGGTTTTCGACCTGAGACGATGAACCGACTGTTTGGCCAGATGCCGTGCGGCGAAGAGCTCAATTATTGGGCTCCGACGCCGCTTGCCTGCCTCTCGCCAGACCCATCGACCGCCTCAGAAATCGAAGCCCGCCATGTCCGCCGTCATCACCGTCAAGTCGCTCTCCAAGGCCTACCGCTACGCTAGGCGGCGCGGCGGCTTCTTCGAGGCCTTCTCCCCCGAACATGTGACGGTCGAGGCCGTCGCCGGCGTCGATTTCGAGATCGGGGCGGGGGAACGGGTGGCCATCATCGGCCCCAATGGCGCGGGCAAGTCCACGACCCTGAAGATGCTGTCGGGCATACTCGAGCCGTCCTCGGGCGAGGCCAGCGTGCTGGGCCTGACGCCCTGGAAGCAGCGCAAGGCCCTGGCCTACAAGATCGGCGTGGTGTTCGGGCAGCGCTCCCAGCTGTGGGGCGAACTGCCTGCCCGCGAGAGCTTCGCCCTGCTGCGCCACATCTATGACCAGGAGGCCGCGCCCTTCGCCAAGCGGCTGGGGGAGCTGACGGAGCGGTTCGCCCTGACCGACCTGCTGGACCAGCCGGTCCACCGCATGTCGCTTGGCCAGCGGATGAGGTGCGAGATCACCGCCAGCCTGCTGCACGGGCCGAACCTGCTGTTCCTGGATGAGCCCACCATCGGCCTGGACGTGACGGCCAAGGCCGCCATTCGCGACTTCATCCGCGAGCATGCCCGCGACCATGGCCAAACCGTGCTGCTCACCAGCCACGACACCCGCGACATCGAGCTGGTCTGCGACCGGGTGATCGTCGTCAACCAGGGGCGCATCGTGGTGGACCAGCCCACCGATCAGCTGCGCCGCCGGTTCCTGGGGCGCAAGATCATCACCTTCCAGTCGGCGGGGC
>JAZKBZ010000009.1:20529-24757 GCA_040388315.1 Pseudomonadota bacterium
GGCCGACGGCGGCATCGAGGACGTCACCATCGAGGATCCCCCCATGGAGGAGGTGATCGCCGAGATCTACGCCTCGACCCATGCGGCGTGACCTGACCGCCGCGGCCCAGGCCCTGCGGATCGGGGCGAGCCAGGGCCTGGTCGGATGGACCGTGCTGGCCGGACGCTGCCTGTTCTATGTCCTGATCATGACCGTGCTCTCGGCCCTGTGGGACAAGGTGGCCGCCGAGCCGGTGGCGGGCGCCATTCCCCTGCCGAAGGGGGACCTGGTGCTCTACGTCCTGGCCACCGAGTGGATCACCCTGGCCCTGCCCGCCGTCCATCTGCGGTTCGAGGATGACATCCGCTCCGGCGGGCTGGAAGCGCACCTGCTGCGGCCGAAATTCTATCTGCTGCAGAGCCTGGCCCAGAGCCTGGGCGGAACCCTGGTGCGGCTGGCCGCCCTGGGGGTCACCGCCGTGGCCTGGCTGGCGGCGACCGGGCGGGCGGGCCCTCCGGCGGCGGCCTATCCCTATCTGGCGGTGCTGGGCGTGCTGGCGGTGACCGTGGGCATGCTACTCTACGCCACCGCCGGGCTCTGCGCCTTCTGGGCGCGGCGGATTCTGCCCTTCCAGCTGGTGATCCAGAAGCTGATGTTCCTGCTGGGGGGCCTGTTCGCCCCCATCAGCCTCTATCCCGACTGGTTGCGGAAGATCGGCGAGGTGACCCCCTTCGCCGCCCATCTCTATTGGGCCGGGGTCCAGGCCCTGCACCCCTCGGGGACGCTGTTCCTGCAGGCCGCGGCCTGGCAGGTGCTGTGGATCGCGCTGCTGACCTTGCTCTGCGTCGCCCTGTGGCGGGCGGGCCTGGCCAAGGTGCTGCGGGAGGGCGGGGTATGATCAAGGCCGCCCGCCTCTACGCCGCCCAGTCTGCCGCGGCGATCCGCACCTCGTTCTCCGACCGCGGCAACTTCGCGATCCAGGTGGGCGGGATGATCGTCAATGACGTCTTCTTCCTGACCCTGTGGGTGCTGTTCTTCGCCGGCTTCCGGTCGATCGGCGGCTGGACCCTGTCGGACATGGCGCTGCTGTTTGGCCTGACCATGTCGGTGGTGGGCATCTCCGGGGTGTTCTTCGGCGGCTATCGCGACATGGCCGCCACCCTGCTGCGCGGCGAGCTGGACGCCCTGCTGACCCAGCCCAAGGGCCTGATCTCGCGGCTGCTGGCCCGCGAAAGCATCGCCACGGCCTGGGGGGATCTGGCCGGCGCCGTTTTCGTCCTGGCGGTGTTCGCCAGGCTGGAGTGGGCCGATCTGCCCGCCCTGCTGCTGGCCATCGCGGCGGGGACGACCGTCTATGTCAGCGCCGCCATCAGCTTCGCCAGCCTGGCCTTCTGGGCCGCCGGGGCCCGCAGCTTCGCCCGCGACCTGACCGACTTCACGCTGCTGTTCTCCAGCTATCCGGGCTCGATCTATCAGGGAGCTGTGAAGGCGATCGCCTTCACCATGCTGCCGGCCGGCTTCGTGGTCCTGGCCCCCATGGGGATGGTGAGGCATCCGAGCGGTGAGACCCTGGGCCTGGTGGTCTTCGGGGCCGTCCTCTACGCCGGGATCGCCGTGGCCCTGTTCAAGCTCGGCCTGGCCCGCTATCGGCGCGGCGCCTCGCCCTCGATGTGAGATTTGCTTGATTTCGAGGCCGAAGCCCGTTGGTTAGGCCCATGAGCCGCAAGCCGAGGATCACGGTCGCGGGCGCGGGCGCGCTCGGCCTGACCACCGCACTGGCCCTGGCCGACGCCGGGGCGCAGGTGGCGGTCTATGATCCGTCGCCGGAAGGAACCAACGCCTCGGCCGTGGCCGCCGGCATGCTGGCGCCGGTGTTCGAGGCGGTGCTGGACGCCGCCGCCACGCCTCACTTCGATCTGCTGCTGGCCGCCCGCGACCTGTGGCCGGCCCTGGAGGCCCGTATCGGCATCACTGTCGACCGCGCCGGCGCCCTGGCGGTGGGGAATCCGATTTTCCTGGGCCGCGTCGACGCCGGGATCCGCAGGATGGGTCTGCACCCCACCGAACTGCCGCGCCGCGCCCTGGAGGGGCTGGCGCCGGGCCTGTCGCCGGATTGGCGGGAAGGCCTGCTGACTCGCGAAGACTGGCGGATTGACGCCGCGGCGACCCTTGCCGCCCTGCGCGCTGCCGCCGAGAGCGCCGGCGTCACCTTCCACGCCCGCGCCGCCGACGGCTTCGAGGGGGGCGAGCGGCTGGTGATCGCCACCGGGATGGGCCGCGGCCTCGGCGTGGTCGCGCCGTCCCTGGCGGGGCTTTCCCCCATCAAGGGGCACATCCTGCGGGTCGCCGGACCGGCCTATGACGGCCTCGTGGTGCGGGGCGAGGGGGCCTATGTCACCGCCGACGCCGGAGGCATGACGCTGGGCGCCACCATGCAGGCCGGCGCCGAGGACCTGGCGGTCGAGCCCGAACGGGTGGCCGCCCTGATGGCGGCTGGAGCCAAACTGTTCCCCGCGGTGGCCGGCGCCCAAGTCGTCCCCCGGACCGGCGTCCGGGCCGCCACCCCCGACGGCCTGCCCATGGTGGGCCGTGGCCGCCACCACGGCGTCCTGCTGGCGGTCGGCGCGCGGCGCAACGGCTGGCTGCTGGCGCCCCTGGTGGCCAGGATCATCACCGCTTGCGTGACGGAGGGGGATGTCGGCCCCTATGCCGCCCGGCTCGATCCGGGGCGGTTCGGCGTCGGAGCGTGACAGCCAAAAGTGGACACCGGTTTTGGCGCCCGTCACGCGACAAGATGAAAGAGTAGAGAGGGCTCATGAGCGGCTTCTGGCTGAGCGACGAGCAGCAGGCGATCTTCGACAGCGTCGCCCGGGTCTGCGCCGACTTCGACGCCGAGTACTGGCGGCGCACCGACGACACCGGCGAGTTTCCGGAGGCCTTCGTGGCCGCCATGGCCGCCGGCGGCTGGCTGGGGACGGCCATGCCGATCGAGCTGGGCGGGGCGGGCCTGGGCCTCACCGAGGCCGCCATCATGATGCAGGCCGTGGCCCAGTCCGGGGCGGGGTTCTCCGGAGCGAGCGCCCTGCACCTGAACATCTTCGGCCCCATGCCCATCGCCAAGTTCGGCTCCGAAGCCCTGAAGGCCAGCGCCATCCCGCGGCTGATCTCGGGGCAGGACAAGATCTGCATCGGCATCACCGAGCCCGACTCCGGCCTCGACACCACCAGCCTCACGACGCGCGCCGTGCGCACCGACGACGGCTATGTGATCACCGGCCGCAAGGTGTGGACGACCATGGCCCAGCGGGCCAACAAGATCCTGATCATCGCCCGGACCACGCCCAAGGATCAGGTGCGCAAGGCCACCGAGGGGCTGAGCCTGTTCTACACCGACTTCGACCGGTCGAAGATCTCGGCCACGGTGATCCCGAAGATGGGCCGCAAGGCGGTGGAGTCCAACAGCGTCTTCATCGACGCCCTGGAGGTCCCGGAGGGCGACCTGATCGGCGAGGAGGGGCGCGGCTTCTACTACCTGCTGGAGGGGCTGAATCCCGAGCGGGTGCTGTTCGGCGCCGAGGCCGTGGGCCTGGGCCGGGCGGCGCTGGCCAAGGCCGCGACCTACGCCAAGGAGCGGATCGTGTTCGGCCGGCCCATCGGCCAGAACCAGGGGGTGGCCCATCCGCTGGCCCGCTCCTGGGCCGAGCTGGAGGCCGCCAACCTGATGGCCTTCAAGGCCGCGGCCCTCTACGACGCCGGCCGCGACTGCGGGGCCGAGGCCAACGCCGCCAAGTACCTGGGCGGGGAGGCGGGCTTCAACGCCTGCGAGGCCGCGGTCCTGGCCCACGGCGGCATGGGCTACGCCAAGGAATACGACGTCGAACGCTACTTCCGCGAGGTGATGATCGCCCGCATCGCCCCCATCAGCCGCGAGATGGTGCTCAACTACATCGCCGAGCGGGTGCTGGGCCTGCCCAAGAGTTACTGAACAGGCCCAGCGCGCTCAGTTCCCCAGGTCGAACCGGATGGGGATGCGCACGATGGCGCCGTCCACTGGGCGCCCGTCGCGGGTCTGGGGGCTCATGCGGAAATAGGCCGCGAGCTTCAGGGCCGCCTGGCCGAAGCCGGCGTTGTCGGGACTCTCGCCGATCACCTGGCAGGCGCTCACCGAACCATCCCCGCCCACCAGGCAGGCCAGGGTCGCGCCGCCCTCGATGTTCCGGCGCATGGCGCTCTCCGGATAGAAGCGGG
>JAZKBZ010000010.1:0-702 GCA_040388315.1 Pseudomonadota bacterium
CCCTCCCCGCCTCGTATGACGCCCCTGAGCTGATCAGGTGAGACGCCGCGCCCGCGCGGCGAATAGGGGCCCCGGCGGCCTCGGCGAGACGAGACGAGAGACGAGACCCTCATGACCACCCCCGACTGGGCCGCGCGCTTCTCCCAGCGCATGGCGCGTGTCCGCGCCAACGAGATCCGCGAGCTGCTGAAGCTGCTGGATCAGCCCGACATCCTGTCCTTCGCCGGCGGCATTCCCGACCCCGGCCTGTTCCCGACGGCCCGCATCCAGGCCGCCTATGACGCCATCCTCTCCGATCCGGCCCAGGCCGCCGTGGCCCTGCAGTACTCGGTGAGCGAGGGCTACCTGCCCCTGCGCCGCTGGATCGCCGAGCGCATGGCGCTCTACGGCGTCCCCTGCGACGAGCACAACATCATGATCACGGCGGGCTCGCAGCAGGGGCTCGACCTGCTGGGCAAGCTGTTCCTCACCCCCGGCGACACGGTGATGGTGGCCCGACCCACCTATCTGGGCGCCCTGCAGGCCTTCAACGCCTATGAGCCCGACTATCTGGACCTTCCGGCCGGCGCCCTGGCCGGCGAGGTCGACGCCGAGGCCCTGATGGCTGGCCGCGCCCCCAACCCCCTCGGCTACTTCGTTCCCGACTTCGCCAATCCCACCGGCGAGAGCCTGACCCTGCCCCAGCGCGAGGCCCTGCTGGAC
>JAZKBZ010000010.1:712-2692 GCA_040388315.1 Pseudomonadota bacterium
GCTGGACCTCGCCGAGGCCCTGGACATGACCCTCATCGAGGACGCCGCCTATCGCGAGCTGCGCTTCGACGGCGAGGCCCTGCCCACCCTGCTGTCCCTGGACATCGCCCGCTCCGGCTCCATCGAGGCCGCCCGCACCCTGTTCTGCGGCACCTTCTCCAAGACCATCTCCCCGGCCCTGCGCATCGGCTGGGTCTGCGGCCCCCGCGCGGTGATCGAGAAGCTGGTGCTGCTGAAGCAGGGCAGCGACCTGCACGTCTCCACCCTCAACCAGATGGCCGCCTTCGGGGCGGTCGCCGAGGGCTACGAGCAGCACCTGGGGATGCTGCGCACCGCCTATGGCGCCAAGGCCCACGCGACCCTGCAGGCCCTGGAGCGCCACATGCCGCCCGGCGTCACCTGGTCCAAACCCGAGGGCGGCATGTTCGTCTGGCTGTGGCTGCCCGAGGGCATGGACGGCAAGGCCCTGCTGGAGCGCTCCCTGATCGAGGAACGGGTCGCCTTCGTCCCCGGCGAGCCCTTCTTCGCCGAGGTCCCCGCCGCCAACGCCATTCGCCTCAGCTATTCCCTGCCGACCCACGCGCAGATCGAGGACGGGGTGGCGCGCCTGGCGGGGCTGATCGCGCGGGTGACCTAGTCCAGCCCGTAGGCGCCGCGCTCCAGCGCCTTGAACAGCGCCAGCACCTCCGGGTCGGCGAAGGGCAGGAGCTGGGTCATCAGCACCCCGCCCTGCCCGGCCTCGGGGTCGGCCCAGTAATAGGTGTTGGCCAGGCCCGCCCAGGCCAGGCTGCCGGCGCCGCGGCCGTCGCCGGTGGGCTCCGGGGTCACCATGGCGGCCAGGCCGTGACCGACCTGCATGTGCGGATAGAGGTCGAAGTCGTTGCTCATGTTCGGCATGGACGAGATGAGCACGCCTGCCCGGTGACCGGCGGTGTGCGACTCCGTCAGACCGCGCAGGGTCTGCGGCGAGATCACCCCGCCGCTCTCGCCCCCCAGCAGCATCCGCAGGAACCTGGCGTAGTCGCCTGCGGTCGAATAGAGCCCGCCGCCACCCGATAGCACCTCGGGGTTCGCCGGCAGGCCGAAGGGGATGGGGATCAGGGCGCCGTCCGGCCCACGGACATGGACGCTGGCCTTGCGGGCCGCCTGGTCCTCGGACAGCGCGAAGCCGGTGTCGCCCATGCCCAGCGGGGCGAAGACGTTCTCGGCCAGATAGACGTCCAGCCTCTGGCCGCTGGCCGCCTCGATGACGATGCCGGCCCAGTCGATGCCGATGCCGTAGATCCAGCCCTGGCCGGGGTCGAACATCAGCGGCTGGCGGTGCGCCGCCCGGGTCCCGGAATTGGGGTCCAGCGCGCCGTCCGTCTGGGAATAGGCCAGCAGGCCCGGGTGGCTGAAGGCGTAGGCGAAGCCGGAGGTGTGGGTCAGGAGCTGGCGCAGGGTGACGAAGCCCTGGGCCGGCCGCAGCCGGGCCTTGCCATCGGCCACATCCTCCAGGACCTGCAGGTCCTTCAGGTCGGGCAGCAGCTCGCCCAGGTCCCCGTCGAGGGTGAGCTTGCCGCGCTCCACCAGCTGCAGGGCCGCCACCGAGACGATGGCCTTGGTCATCGAGGCGATCCAGAACACCGTCCCGAGGTCCATCGCCGCCGACTGGCCCGCCGCCCGCACGCCCGCGGCGTGTTCATAAGTCACCCGGTCCCGATCGGTGACCAGGGCCACCGCCCCGGCGATCCTGCCGTCCGCGACGGCCTTGGCCAGCGCCGCCTCGAAGGCCCGGAAGCTCACAGACCCAGAACCATCTTGGCCATGATGTTGTGCTGGATCTCGTTGGATCCGGCGTAGATCGAGGTCTTGCGGTAGTTGAAGTACATGGGCGCCAGGGTGGCGGCGTAGTCGGGGCCCGCCCGGGCCTCGTTCCGTTCGCCGCGGATCTCGGCGAAGGTGTCCTGGCCGAAGGGCTGGGCGTAGATCCCCGCCGCC
>JAZKBZ010000010.1:2702-7109 GCA_040388315.1 Pseudomonadota bacterium
GCATGGAGGAGGACGCCCCCATGGCCTCGCCGGAGGTGCGGGCCGCGAACATCCGCAACTCGGTGGCGTTGAGCGCGTCGACCTTGATCTGGGTCTCGGTCAGCTTGCGGCGGAAATCGGTGTCATCCAGCATCCGCTGACCGCCGTCGGAGCGCTCCAGGGCGGCGATCTTCTTCACCTTGGCCAGCTGGTGGGTCAGGCCCGGCGCATAGGCGTTGCCGCGCTCGAACTGCAGCAGGTACTTGGCGTAGGTCCAGCCCTGGCCCTCCTCGCCGATGCGGTTGGAGACCGGAACCCTGACGTTCTCGAAGAAGACCTGGTTGATCTCCTGGTCGCCCTCCGGCGGGCCGTCCAGGGTCGGCAGGGGGACGATGGTGATGCCGGGCGTCTTCATGTCCAGCAGCAGGAAGGAGATCCCCATCTGCCGGATCGCCTCGTTGGAGGTCCGCACCAGGCAGAACATCCAGTCGGCCCACTGGGCGTAGGTCGTCCAGATTTTTGAACCGTTCAGTACATAATGATCCCCGTCCCGCTCGGCCTTCATGGACAGCGAGGCCAGGTCCGATCCGGAGCCCGGCTCGGAATAGCCCTGGCACCACCAGACCTCGGTGGAGAGGATCTTGGGCAGGTGCTGCTTCTTCTGTTCGTCGGTGCCGAAGGCCATGACCACCGGGGCGCACATGCGGATGCCCATATTGGCCGTCGACGGCGCGCCGGCCAGCGCCATCTCCATGTCGAAGATGTACTTCTGGGCGTGGCTCCAGCCGGTGCCGCCGTATTCCACCGGCCAGTCGGCGGCCATCCAGCCCTTGGCGTGCAACCGCTTCAGCCAGCGCACCTCGCCGGCCTTGTCGATGTGGCCGTTCTTCGACTGGGCCATGTGGGCCCGCATGTCGTCGTCGAAGGCCTCGGCGATGAAGGCGCGGACCTCGTCCCGAAAGGCGAGATCGGCCTGCGAGAAATCGAGATCCATGCGCCCGTCCCCTGAAAGCGCAATCGACGAAGTGGAAGCCGGTTCGTCGGCGAATTGCGCGTAAAAGTAAAAACCTAGAGCGCCGTTCCGAAGTTGTCGGAACGGCTCACGCTCTAGACGCCGTCGAGGTATTCGATCTCAGGACGGCCGCCCATGCAGGGGCCCATCTTGGCGCCCGCAGCCTTGAAGTAGTCCGTGCCGCCGTGGGCGGTGAGCGCGTCCTGATCCTTGTAGAGCTCGAGGACCTTGTAGGTCTGGGGATCGGTGCGGCTCTTGGTGAGCTGGTAGGCGACATTGCCCGGCTCATTGGCCCGCACCTGCTTGGCGAGGTCGGTGAAGATCGCCTCGAATTCCGCGTTCTTGCCTTCGGCGACCTTCAGGGTCGCGATCACACCGATCATAGCCGTCTTCTCCCAACGCTTGTTTGAAGCGACGGTAGATGGGGCGGTGAAGACGGGCAAGCCCTACGCAGCGTCACTTCCCCCCGTCATCCTAGGCCCTGTGCCTAGGACCCCTCTGTCGGCGACGTTGAGCTACCGGAGCACACAAACGCCTCCGCTTCACCCGGCGAGAATTCAGAGGTTTCGGCAGGGGTCCTAGGCACAAGGCCTAGGATGACGGGCTCAGAGCGGAGAGTAGACTACCGCCGCTCGTTCCAGCCGTAGGCGACCCAATGGTGGCCGCCCAGGTTGCGGGCCTCGATGACGCCGTCGTCGGCCTGGGCGTGAGCCGTGCGCTTGGCGCGCAGCGCCAGGCCCGCCAGGGCCAGCAGGGCCGAGGACATCACCGCGATCACCACCACCGTGGCGGCGGCGAACAGGGCCAGGACCGCGCCGATGACGACGGCCGCCGTGGTGGCCAGAGCGCCGCCCAGCACCGCGAAGCTGCGGAGCGCCGAACCGTGTTTGCGGGCGAATTCCCTGACCATGGCTTCCTCTGGCGCCGTCTTTTCTGACGGCTGGATAATTATGTCGTTCCGCCGATCCCCGGCGTCAACGCTTCTCAACCCAAAAAAGCGACGAAAGCGTGGTCATGCCACCCCTTCGAGCGCCATCTCCCGGCGTTCACGCATGATCGTGTCGAAGGCCGCGTTGATCGAGGCGGCCTTGGCCTCCGCCACCTCGATGAACTCCGAAGGCAGGCCGCGGGCCCGGGCGCGGTCGGGGTGGGCCACCACCAGGGCGCTTTTCCAGGCGCTGCGGACCGCCTCGTCGGGGGCGTCGTGGGGCACCCCCAGCACGCCGTAGGGGTCCTCGGCCGACAGGCCCAGATGGGTGGCCCTCAGCCGGCGGAACACCAGGGGCGAGAAGCCGAACAGATGGGCGACGCTCTCCAGATAGGCCAGTTCGTCGGCGGTCACCGCTCCGTCGGAGCCGGCGATGTGGAACAGGCCGTCCAGGACGTCCTCCAGCAGGGCCGGGCAGTTGCGGTAGCGCTTGGCCAGCCGGATCGCATAGCTCTCGTAGCCATGGGTGGTCTGGCGGGCCAGGTCGTACAGGCGGTGGATGTTGCGCTCCGAGGCCGCGTCGGTCTGGAAGACCTGGGCGAAGGCGTCGAACTCGCTGACGCTCACCCGGCCGTCGGCCTTGGCCAGCTTGGCGCCCAGGGCCGTGACAGCGGTCGTGAAGGTGGGGTCCTCGCCGGGCAGGCCCGGAGGACACTCGTCGCAGTCTTCGCAACCATCTGGGCGGCGGACGGCGAGCCCAGCAATGTTGCGCCAGAAACTCATGGGAGTATCGACAAGCCTAGTTCCGCAACGCAGCAAACACAACGCGCATCATCCCACAGGTAGGTTAAGTTTTGGACAGGCTCTGGAGCTTCTGGATCGACCGCGGCGGCACCTTCACCGACGTGATTGGCAAGGCCAGCGACGGCGAGGAGGTTTCGCTCAAGCTGCTCTCCAGCTCCCCGGCCTATGAGGACGCCGCCGTCGAGGCCATGCGCCGGGTGCTGGGGGCCGCCCCCGGCGCGCCCTTCCCCGCGACCCGCGTGGAGGCCATCAGGATGGGCACCACCGTGGCCACCAACGCCCTGCTGGAGCGCCGCGGCGCCAAGACCCTGTTCGTGGCCACGCAAGGCTTCGCCGACGCCCTGGCGATCGGCGACCAGTCGCGGCCCGACCTCTTCGCCCTGAACATCGTCCGCCCCGAGCCGCTCTATTCCGGCGTCATCGAGGCCAAGGAGCGCCTGGCCGCCGACGGCGCCGTGGTCACCGCCCTCGACCGCGAGGATCTCGCCGCCAGGCTGGGGGCGGCCGTGGCCGACGGCTACGCCGCCGCCGCCATCGCCTTCCTGCACGCCGACCTCAACCCCGCCCACGAGATCGCCGCCGGCGAGCTGGCCCGCGCCGCCGGCTTCGAATTCGTGGCCGTGAGCCACGAGGTCTCCCCCCTGCCTCGCTACATCCCCCGGGCCGAGACCACCGTCGCCGACGCCTATCTGACCCCCGTCCTGCGCGCCTATGTGGAGAAGGTGGCCAGCGCTGTCGCGGGCGCGCCGCTCTATTTCATGACCTCGGCCGGCGGCCTTGTGCGCGCCTCAGCATTCCGAGGCCGCGACGCCGTGGTCTCGGGCCCTGCCGGCGGCGTGGTGGGCGTGGCCGAGACCGCGCGGGCGGCCCAGGCCGACCAGGCGCTCGGCTTCGACATGGGCGGCACCTCCACCGATGTCTGCCGCTATGCCGGGCGGCTGGAGCGCCGCGACACCGCCGTGATCGCAGGCGTGAAACTGCGCAGCCCCATGCTGGACGTGGAGACGGTGGCGGCCGGCGGCGGCTCGATCCTGTTCTTCGACGGCCTGCGCGCCCGGGTCGGACCCCACAGCGCCGGAGCGAACCCGGGGCCCGCCGCCTACGGCCGCGGCGGCCCCGCCACGGTCACCGACGCCAACCTGGTGCTGGGCCGGCTCGATCCCCGCTTCTTCCCGGCCATCTTCGGCCCCACCGCCGACGCGCCGCTGGACGCCGCCGCCGCCCGCGCCCGCCTGGCCGAACTGGCCAAGGCCATGGGGGCGGTCAGCGTGGAGGCCGCCGCCGAGGGCTTCGTGGCCATCGCCGTGGAACAGACCGCCCAGGCCGTGCGCCGCATCTCCACCGAGCGGGGCTTCGATCCGCGCGGCCACGCCCTGGTGGCCTTCGGCGGCGCGGCGGGCCAGGTCGGCTGTCAGGTGGCGCAGGCGCTCGGCGTCGATGAGGTGCTCTGCCCTCGCTACGGCAGCGTGCTCTCGGCCTGGGGCATCGGCCAGGCGCGGGTCACGGCCCTGAAGCAGGCCGGCCTCGACGCCCCCCTGGACGAGCCCGGCCTCGCCCGCGCCGCCGCCCTGCTGAAGGGCGTCGAAGCCGAGGCCCGCCGGGCCCTGGCCGACCAGGGCGCGGCCGAGGGCCAGCTCACCCGCACCCTGCGCCTGCGCTATGACGGCGCCGACGCCGAACTGCC
>JAZKBZ010000011.1:0-1839 GCA_040388315.1 Pseudomonadota bacterium
ATCTGCGCAAGCTGGGCCCCGCGACCCTGGCCCGCTACCGAAACCGCGTCCTCAACATCCACCCTGGCCGCCTGCCGGAGTTCGGCGGGGAGGGGATGTACGGCCGGCGCGTGCATGAGGCGGTGATCGCCGCCGGCGTCCCGGCCAGCGGGGTCACCATCCACCTGGTGGACGAGGAATACGACCGCGGCCCGATCCTGGCGCGCCGGGACCTGGCCCTGAACCCCGGTGAGACCACCGACAGCCTTGAGGCGCGGATCACCACCCTGGAGCCGCTGTTCTTCGTCGAGACCCTGAGGGCCATCGCCGCCGGGAAACTGACCCTTCCGGATTAAGCCGGCGCAAGGTCGGCGCGGGCCGGAACGGGCAGGGGGTTTCCCGCCGCCCTGGCGCGCTTCTCGCCGCGGGCGATCTCCCGGCGCAGGTCATCGACATAGGTCCCGAAGTCGACCTGAATCGTGTGGCGCTTGGACTGGTAATACTGACCCAGATGGGTCTGCTCGTCCTTGACGATGATCTTCTCCATCTCGGCGGGCGAGGGCGGCAGGTAGCGGCCGGCCAGATAGGCCGCGGCCAGCTTGGTCTGTTGTTCAGCGAAGTTCACCAGGGTCGGCAGGGGTTGGGCCAGCGCCATGTAGAACAGGTTCGGGACGCCAGGCTTCATCATCCGCTTGAACAGCGGCAGGCGGTGATCGGCGTCCGGGACCAGGTCCGGATCGTCGAAGAACGGGAAGCGCATGTCGTAGCCGGTGGCGAAGACGATGGCGTCCACGTCCTCGACGCTGTCGTCGGCGAAGCGGACGCGCTTGCCCTCCAGGGCCTTGATGGCCGGCTTGAACTTGATGTCGCCGCAGCCGGCGCGGGTGAGGAACTCTCCGCTCACCGAGGGGTGGGCCTCCAGGGGTTCATGGTCTGGCTTGGGAAGGCCATAATCTTCCATGTTTCCAAGGGTTTTCTTGATTACCTTGCGGGCCATGGCCAGGCCCAGCTTGCGGGGCATCCAGGACGGCATGGCCGACTTGTCCGCCGGCTTGCCGTTCATGTATTTCGGCAGCACCCAGACGCCGCGCCGGGCCGAGACCCAGAGATTCTTGGCGATCGGCCGCTGGGCGAGCTCGGATGCGATGTCCATGGCCGAATTGCCCATGCCCACCACCACGACGTTCTTGCCCCGCATGTCGACCGGATCGAAGGGGTCGGAATAGGCGTGGCTGTGGAAGGCCGGGCCGTCGAACTGGCCCGGATATTCCGGAATCCGCGGGCTCCAGTGGTGGCCGTTGCAGACGAAGAGGACGTCGTAGGTTCTTGTTTCACCAGTGGAAAGCGTAACCGACCACAGGCCGTCAGGCGTGCGCCGGGCTTTTTGGACGCCGGTGTTGAAGGTGATGGTCTCGCGCAGGCCGAAGTGGTCGACATAGTCCTTAAAGTACTGCAGCAGCTGGGCGTGATGCGGGAAATCGGGCCAGTCGGCCGGGACCGGGAAGTCCTCGAAGGCCAGGCGCCATTTCGAGGTGTCGATGTGCAGGCTCTCGTAACAGGCCGACATGCCATTGGGGTTCTTGAAGTACCAGTTGCCGCCGATGTCGTCGGACACCTCGAAGCAGTCGTAGGGAATCCCGAAATCCTTCAACCGCTTGGCGGTCGTGAATCCGGAACATCCGGCGCCGATGATGCAGGCCTTGGGCAATGGGCTCACGGCGGAACTCCTAGTCTTCTGTGCGGCTGGGAAGCCTAGGCAGCGGGCCTGGGGCCGTCAAAGGTCACCCGACGGCATGCCGCAACGCCATCTGCCAATTTCCGATAATATTCCTTAGGCGAAGAATGGATATGGCGATCCTG
>JAZKBZ010000011.1:1849-5880 GCA_040388315.1 Pseudomonadota bacterium
ATAGGCCGCCACGGTTCTCCCTGTCTCCCTGGAGCAGCAGCGGGCACAGTCATAAGTCGTTGGATCAGAACGGAATATCATCATTGTCGGCTAGCTCTGGCTGTGTCTGAGCCAACCGCCGCAGCCCAGCATCCCCCTCAGCGCGGGTATTGGTCCACCAGGGACAGCCTGAGCACGCGGGCGTTCCGGGCGATCACCGCGCCCGGCGCGATCACCGCATTGGCGCCGACCCGCGCGCCGTCCCCCAGCAGTGCGCCGAATTTGTCCACACCGGTCTCGATGACCTGGCCGTCCACTACGATGCGGATGGCCTTGTCCTCCAGTTCGTTGCGGTAGTTGGCGATGATGGCCCCGGCCTCGATGTTGACCGCCGCTCCCAGGATGGAGTCGCCGACGAAGTTGAGGTGGGCCAGCTTGGAGCCCTTGAACATGAAGCTGGTCTTCAGCTCCGCGCCCGGCCCCACGATGCAGTCCTCGTCCAGGAAGACCCCGCCCCGCAGATAGGCGCCGGCGGCCACGAAACAGCGCGGGCCGATAATGGCGGGGCCCTTGACGACCGCGCCGGACTCCACGGCGGCCGAGGTGTGGATCGCCACGTCCCCGTTAACCACATAGGCAGCCGCCAGGCCGGCGATCGCGGCGGCCACGTGGGCCTCGGCCGCCTGGGTCACCGCCCAGGGCGCGGCCGTCAGACGCCCGAAGGGCGATGTCCGCCAGCGGTCGACATAGGCGGCGATGTCCATGCAGGCTCCCGGACTCAGGCGGTGCGTTGCTCCAAGGGTGATCCGTCAAAGGCCAAGCTGTCGAGGGCGCCGTCGGCCAGGGCGGCCACCTCCCCCACCACGATCAGCACCGGCCCGCCATTGACCGGGGCGCACAGGGCCCCGAGGCCGTCCAACCGGCCGCTGGCGAGGCGCGCCTCGGGTCCGCCGGCGCTCTCCACCGCCAGGACCGGGGTCGAAGGCGTGCGACCCGCGGCGATCAGGGCCTCGCTCAGGGCCTGGGCCGCGCCGCCGCCCATATAGATGGCGAGCGTCGCCTCCGGATCGGCGGCGGCGCGCCAGTCCAGGGCCAGCTTGCCGGCCTCGAGCCTGGCGGTCGTGAACACCACGCGGCGCGCCTGGCCGCGATGGGTCAGGGGGAAGCCGAACTGGGCCGCCGCGGCGCAGGCCGCGGTGACGCCCGGGACGATCTGCACCGGCACGCCATGGCCCTGCAGGAAGGCGCGCTCCTCCCCCACCCGGCCGAAGATCGACGGATCGCCGCCCTTCAGGCGCACGACGCGCAGACCCCGGCGGGCCAGGCGCAGCATCAAGCGGTTGATGGTCTCCTGCTTCATGCTGGTCCGCCCGGCGCGCTTGCCGGTCTGGATGCGCAGGCAGCCCTGGGGCGCCAGGTCGAGGATCTCGGCCCCTACCAGGGCGTCATAGAGCAGGGCCTGGGCGCTCTCCACGGCGCGCAGGGCGCGGACGGTCATCAGGTCGACCGGTCCCGGGCCGGCCCCCACCAACAGAACCTCTCCCATGTCATGCGGCATCCTGGGTCTCCCGAACGGGGGTGAAAGCGGCGAGGCGGCGGGCGATCTCGGGTCGGCAGGACCCGCAATTGGTCCCGGCCCCGGTGGCCGCGCCGATGGCCTCGACGGTGGCGGCGCCGGCCTGGACGGCCTGGTCGACGGTGCGGGCGGCGACCTTCAGGCAGGCGCAGACAATGGGGCCCTTGTCGATCATCGGCCCGGGCGGACGGCCAAACAGCAGGGTGGCGCGGGCCGCCGGCGGAAGGGTCGTGTGTTCGAACAGCTCCGCCAGCCAGTCGCGGGGCGGCAGGGCGCCGCCGGTGGCGATGAACAGCACCCGCTCCAGCCGGCCGCCGGCGATCCAGGCCTCCCGGCGCGCGCCGGTGGCGGGGTCGCCATAGGTCAGCAGTTCCCCGGCCGGCTCGCCCAGGGCGCGGCGGAGAACCTCGCGCTCCTGCTCGTCACCGCGCCCGGCGAACTCATGCAGGGTGCAGGCGGTCTGGGGGATGCGCCGCCAGATCAGGTCGGCGCCCTCGGGGGCCGCGAAGGCCTGGCGGGAGATCAGGAAACCCTTCCAGGTCTCGCGATAGGCCCGCACCCGCGCGGGGGTATGCTTGAACTCCGGCTGGCCGGAGGTGGGGTCGATATTGGCGGCGATCAGGGGATTGGAACGGCCGGACGGGGCGTAGGCCCTGGTCCAGTGCATGGGCATGAAGACGCCGCCCCGCCGCTGGCGGTCGGTGAGGCGGGCGATGGCGACGGCCTCGCCGCGCACCGTCTGGATTCGGGTCAGCGCGCCCTGCCCCACCCCCATCGCGGTGGCGTCCTCCGGGTGGATCTCGACGAAGGGCTCGGGCGCATGGCGCCACAGGTCGGCCGCCAGGCCGGTGCGGGTCAGGGTGTGCCACTGGTCGCGGATGCGGCCGGTGTTGAGGGAGAGCGGATAGGCTGGGTCGCAGGCCGTGGCAGGGCCCTTGGGCTCGACCGGGACCATGTTGGCCCGCGCGTCGGGGGTCTGGAAGCGCCCGTCGGTGAACAGGCGCGGCGTGCCGTCGCGGCCGGCGGCCACCGGCCACTGGACGGGGCGCAACCCGTCATACTCATCGCGGGATAGACCCACGAGGCCCGACAGGTTGAGGGTGCGGCCGGTGTTCTCGAAGGCGGTCAGACGCGCCCACTCGCGGAAGACGCTGGCCTGGCTGGTCCAGGAGAAGGCGTCGCCGAACCCCATGACGTCGGCCACCTCGGCGATGATCCGCCAGTCCGGGCGCGCCTGGCCGGGTGGCGGGAACAGGGCGCGCTGGCGGGAGATCCGGCGCTCGGAATTGGTGACCGTCCCGTCCTTCTCGCCCCAGGCCAGGGCCGGAAGCTTCACGTGGGCGAAGGCCATGGTGTCGGTGTCGGCCATGCAGTCGGAGACCGCCACGAAGGGGCAGTTGGCCAGGGCCTCGCGGACCCGGGCGGCGTCCGGCATGCTGACCGCCGGGTTGGTGGCCATGACCCAGATGGCCTTGATGCGACCGTCGTGGACCGCCTCGAACATGTCCACGGCCTTCAGACCCGGCCTGGCCGCGGTGGCGGGCGCCCCCCAGAAGCGGGCGACGCGGGCGACATCGGCGGCGGCGAAGTCCATGTGGCCGGCCAGGGTGTTGGCCATGCCGCCGGTCTCGCGCCCGCCCATGGCGTTGGGCTGGCCGGTGATGGAGAAGGGGCAGGCGCCGGGCTTGCCGATCCGGCCGGTGGCCAGGTGCGCGTTGAGGATGGCCAAGCCCTTGGCCACGCCCTGGGCCGACTGGTTGGCGCCCATGGAGAACAGGCTGACCGTCTTCGGGGTCTCCGCGAACATCTGGAAGAAGGTCTCGAGATCGGTCCGGGCCAGGCCGCAGTCGGCGGCGACGGCGCCAGGGGACTGGTCGGCTTCGGAGAGCGCGGCCTCCACGGCGGCGAAGCCGTTCACATGCTCGGCGACATAGGCCCGGTCGACCGCGCCGCGGCGGATCAGGTCGGCCAGCAGGCCGTTCCAAAGCCGCACGTCCATCTGAGGGGCCAGGGGCAGGTGCAGGTCGGCCACCTCTGCGGTGTCGGTGCGGCGGGGGTCGATGACGACATGCCGCTGCCCCCTGCTCCGCGCGGCCTCCATGCGCCGGAACAGCACCGGATGGGTCCAGGCCGCGTTGTGGCCGCTGAACACCACCAGATCGGCGAGATCCAGGTCCTCGTAGCAGCCGGGCACCAGGTCGGCGCCGAAGGCCTGCTTGTGGGCCGCCACCGCAGAGGCCATGCAGAGTCGGGAATTGGTGTCGATATTGCCCGAGCCGATGAAGCCCTTCATCAGCTTGTTGGCGGCGTAGTAGTCCTCGGTGAGCAGCTGGCCCGAGACGTAGAAGGCCACCGAGTCAGGGCCATGCCGGGCGATGGTCTGGCTGAAGCGGCGCGCCACCAGGGTCGTCGCCTCGCTCCAGCTGGCCTCGCGCCCGCCGATCATGGGGGTGAGCAGCCGGCCCTCCAGCCCCAC
>JAZKBZ010000012.1:0-3415 GCA_040388315.1 Pseudomonadota bacterium
CTAGAGGTTATGCGGACAGCGTCGACGATTTCCCACGGATGTGCGCGGGCTAGATGCCGGGTCTTTGGGACGAAAAGACGGCAGGGTTAATGGAATACCTTTGACCTATTGTCGCGGCGCCGAACGAAGCGCCACCATAGAGTCGACTGGTAAACGGTGTTCTTACATCCCTGCGACAAAATGGCAGGCGGGCGCCGCCGGGGTCTTGATGAGACCCCGGCGGCCTCGATCGGCTCGGGCGTCAGAGCGCCTTGAGGATTCCCTCGACCATCTTCTTGGCGTCCCCAAACAGCATCATGGTGTTGTCGCGGAAGAAGAGTTCGTTCTCGACCCCGGCATAGCCGGAGCTCATGCCGCGCTTCACGAACAGCACGGTGCGGGCCTTTTCGACGTCCAGGATCGGCATGCCGTAGATGGCGCTGGTGGGGTCGGTCTTGGCGGCCGGGTTGGTGACGTCGTTGGCGCCGATCACGAAGGCCACGTCGGCGGTGGGGAACTCGGCGTTGATGTCCTCCAGCTCGAAGACCTCGTCATAGGGGACGTTGGCCTCGGCCAGCAGCACGTTCATGTGCCCGGGCATCCGGCCGGCGACGGGGTGGATGGCGTACTTCACCTCCACGCCCTCCTCCTTCAGCCTGTCGCCCATTTCGCGCAGGGCATGCTGGGCCTGGCTGACGGCCATGCCGTAGCCGGGGACGATGATGACCTTGCTCGCATTCTTCATGATGAAGGCCGCGTCGTCGGCCGAGCCCTGCTTGACCGGCCGGGTCTCCACCTTGCCGCCGGAGGCCGCCGCCGCATCGTCGGCCCCGAACCCGCCGAGGATCACCGAGATGAAGCTGCGGTTCATCGCCTTGCACATGATGTAGGACAGGATCGCGCCGGACGAGCCCACCAGGGCCCCGGTGATGATCAGGGTGACGTTCTCCAGCGTGAAGCCCAGGGCCGCCGCCGCCCAGCCGGAATAGCTATTGAGCATGGAGACCACGACGGGCATGTCGGCGCCGCCGATGGGGATGATCAGGGTGATCCCGATCAACAGGCTGAGGATGAGGATCGCCCAGAAGGCCCAGAGCGCCGAGCCGCCGCTCATCACCAGCACCACCACCAGGGCGACGATGGCCGCGGCGATGACGATGTTCAGCAGGTGGCGGGCCGGCAGCAGGATCGGCGCGCCGCTCATGTTGCCGTTCAGCTTCAGCGCCGCGATGATCGAGCCGGTCAGGGTCACGGCCCCGATGGCTAGGCCGAGCGATAGCTCCACCAGGGAGTTGAGGTGGATCTGGCCCTTCTCGCCGAGGATGCCGTAGGCGGCGGGCGTATAGATGGCGGCGACCGCCACCAGACAGGCCGCGGCGCCCACCAGGCTGTGGAAGGTGGCCACCAGCTGCGGCATGGAGGTCATGGCGACCTTGCGGGCGATCACCGCGCCCACCGTGCCGCCGATGGCGACCCCGCCAAGGATCAGGCCCAGCGTGATGGTGTCCAGCGCCTGTTGGCCCCAGAGGGTCAGCAGGGTGGTGCCCACGGCGATGGCCATGCCGATCATGCCGTTGCGGTTGCCCGCCTGGCTGGTGGTGGGGCTCGACAGGCCGCGCAGGGCCAGGATGAAGAGGACGCCCGAGACGATATAGGCGATGGCCGCGAGGTTGGCGTTCACTTCGCGGCTTCCTTCTTCACGGGCTCTTTTTTCTTGTACATGGCCAGCATGCGCTGGGTGACCAGGAAGCCGCCGAAGATGTTCACCGCGGCGAAGGCGGCGGCGATGGCGCCGGCCCCCTTGGAGATCAGGACGGTGCCGGTAAGGCCGGCCTCGGGCGCGCCGTGGGCGGCGGCGGCCAGCAGGGCGCCGACGATGATCACCGAGGAAATGGCGTTGGTCACCGCCATCAGCGGGGTGTGCAGGGCGGGCGTCACGCTCCAGACGACATAGTAGCCGACGAAGATCGCCAGCACGAAGATCGCCAGGCGGAAGACTGTGGGGTCGACGGCTTCCATCGTTTCCTCCTTGGGAGCTCTAGCTTTGCAGCGAGGGGTGGACCACCGCGCCACCCTGGGTGACCAGGGCCGCCTTGAGGATTTCGTCCTCCAGGTCGGGGGCGAGCTTGCCCTCCTTGTCCAGCAGCAGGCCCGCGAAGGCCAGCAGGTTGCGGGCGTAGAGGGCCGAGGCGTCGGTGGCGATGCGGCCGGGCAGGTTGGCGACGCCGAGAATCTTGGCGCCATTGGCGGTCACCGCCACCTCGCCGATCTTCGCGCCGACGACATTGCCGCCCTGCTCGATGGCCAGGTCCACCAGGATCGAGCCGGGACGCATGGAGGCCACCTGTTCGGCGCTCACCAGCTTGGGGGCGGGCCGGCCGGGGATCAGGGCGGTGGTGATGACGATGTCCTGCTTGGCGATGTGGCTGGAGACCAGGGCCGCTTGCTTGGCCTGGTACTCGGCGCTCATCTCCTTGGCGTAGCCGCCGGCGGTCTGGGCGTTCTTGAACTCCTCGTCCTCCACCGCCAGGAACTTGGCGCCGAGGCTCTCGACCTGTTCCTTGGTGGCGGGACGCACGTCGGTGGCGGTGACCACCGCGCCGAGGCGGCGGGCCGTGGCGATGGCCTGCAGGCCGGCGACGCCCACCCCCATGACGAAGACCTTGGCCGCGGCGACGGTGCCTGCGGCGGTCATCATCATCGGCATGGCCCGGCCATAGGCTTCGGCCGCCTCGATCACCGCGCGATAGCCGGCGAGATTGGCTTGCGACGATAGGGCGTCCATCACCTGGGCCCGGGTGATGCGCGGCACGAACTCCATGGCGAAGCCGGTCGCGCCCTTGGCGGCCAGGGCCTTCAGGGCGCCCTTGTCCATGTGCGGATTGAGCAGGGCCACGACGATGGCGCCGGACTTGAGCGCCGCGATCTCGGCGTCCTCGGGACTACGGACCTTGAACAGGATGTCGGCCTTGCCGATGGCGGCCTTGGCGTCCTTGGCGATCTCCGCTCCGGCGGCCTGGTAGTCGGCGTCGGGATAGGCGGCGGCGGTTCCGGCGCCGGACTCCACCACCACGGAGAAGCCGGCGGCGATCAGTTTCTTGACGGTCTCAGGGACGGCGGCGACGCGGGTCTCGCCGGCGCGGCGTTCGGTCGTGACGGCTATGACGGCCATGCGCCTGTTTCCCCCTGGTCAGCTTTGGGCGGACCATACGGGGGGCACGGTGAGCTTGTCCAGCTATCGACCTGGGATATTCGAACGTCCGTTTGAATGTCGGATACGACTTCAGCCTCGCCTCCAACTGGTCCTTCACCATCGTGTCGTCGATGACTTCAACCATCGTGTACACACCGCAGTACTTGAGGCCCGCGCCGAAATCGATGAACACGCGATAGAACGCCGTTTGCGCGGCCGGCACACCCGCCATGCGCAGAATAT
>JAZKBZ010000012.1:3425-6093 GCA_040388315.1 Pseudomonadota bacterium
CGAATCGACGCGCCTGACAGGTCATTGCGGAGAGCGCGGCGGCCGCGCCCAAGCGCCCTTTAGTGGGCGGCTTCGGGCTTTTCGCGCAGGAAGACGACACCCAGGCCGGTCAGGACCGCGGCGCTGATGAAGGCGCCCAGGAAGCCCGCGGGGGTGCAGAACCACAGGACCAGCAGCACCATCAGGGCGGCCATCGCCAGCGAGCCCCACTTGGTCAGGCCGTTGAACAGGTTGAAGGTGGCGACCTGCTCGGAAATGTCCATGTCGCCGCGGTGGTATTCGGAAGCCATAGAAGGGCGTCTCTCAAACTTGGGAGGAGATGGAAGCAGGCCGACCTACACGGTCCGCCGCGATGGCTCAAGCGCGCCTTATGTCTCAGCCCGGCCAGGCGGCCAGAAGGCCGCGCAACGCCGCGATAAGCGCCAGGGGCTGATCGACCATGATGTGGTGCGCCGAATCGGGGATGGCGATCTCCAGCATGTCCTTGGGCAGGGGCGAGGGCCGGTCGTCGCTGATCCGCGACTTCACCACCGAGCGGTCGCCATAGATGTGCACCAGGGGCACGGTCACCTTGGGCGGCCCGTCGGCGGTCATGCCCATCATCACCGTGCGGTCGAGCTTGTTCCACATCGCCGGGTCGAACCGCCAGGTCCAGCCCTCTCCGCCGCCGTCCGGCAGCGGCGCGCGCTTCAGGGAGCGGCGGGCGATGAAGTCGGCGATGAACAGGTTGCCGGCCACCTGGGGCGGCATGAAGCGGAAGCGGGCGAGCGCCGCCTCTTCCGTCGGATAGACCCGGGCGGCGCGGTCGGCCGTCGGGATGTTGCGCACCTGCTGCTCCATCATGCGCTTGCCTTCGGGAGAGTCCGGCGGCGGCCCGCCGAAGCCGGTGTCCACCAGGATTGCGGCGCGCATGCGCTCAGGGTGGGCGGCGGCGGCGAAGAACACCTGGCTGCCCCCGAAGGAGTGGCCGATATAGATCGGCTTGCCCGCCTCATACAGGCCGGTGGCGCGGGCCACGGCCTCGGCGTCCTCGGCGAAGTCCTGGAAGGCGTAGGTGTCGCGCCAGTCCGAGGCGCCCATGCCGGCCAGCGACATCGAGGTCACCCGATAGTCCTGGGCTAGGAAGGGCGCGATGAAGCTCCACCAGTCGGCGTGGGCGGAGTTGCCGTGCACCAGCAGCAAACCCGGCTTGCCCAGCTCGCCCCAGGTCAGGGCCTCGATCCTGGTGCCCAGCGAGGTGACGAAGCTGCGCTCCGGCTCCTGGGCGATGGCGTCCAGGAACCATTCAGGCGCGTCGGGATGGCGGCCGCGGAATGGCGCCAGGGGCGCCTGCACCTGGGGCGGCAGACTGCCGGGCTCGGAATGGATGGGGCGGTCGTCGTAGCCGACGGGGGCGCCTTCCTTGATCGCCGGATCCAATGCCATCAGGCGACTCCCCGCACTTCGCGCTCACCCGCCTTGCGCGAGATGGAGCGGATACCCTTGTAGACGCCGGTGCCGGTGATCAGGGTGCGATCGCCGCACCAGATCTTGCCCCGGACCGTGAAGACGTCGTCCTGTTCGGTGATGATCTGGCTGGTCCCCTCCACCCAGTCGCCCATGTGGGCGCCGGAAAGGAAGTCGGTGGTCAGCCGCACCGTCACCCAGCCGATCTCGCGCTTGTTGGAGATCACCCGGCCCCAGGCCATGTCGGCGAAGCTCATCAGCATGCCGCCGTGGCAGTTGTTCATGCCGTTGGCGTGGTGCTCCTCGACCCGGAAGGCCATCACCTCGTCGCCGGTTGGCTCGTCGCGGCGGGAATAGAACGGCCCGACCGTGCGGCCGAACCCCCGGTTCCAGAGGTTGATGACAAAGCCATCGGGAACGATGGCGGTCTGGACTTCGGTCAGATCATCGGACATCGCGCAGGGAAATGAACGGGCGGTCGGCGAATGGCAAGCCCTTGATGGGGTCCAGTCCCCGTCATGCCGAAGCTGGCCCCCTATCAGGACCGGAAAACCGCGTCGCGGCGTCAGGCGGCGACCGCCTCCAACTCCGCGGCGAGGTCGGACAGGACCTTGCCCCCGCGTCCGGCGTAGGACGAACCGTGCATCAGGGCCAAGGTGGTGGGCTCCAGTGCCGCCAGCCGGCGCAGGACCGATCCCGTGGCGGGGTGCATGCTCATGGCCTTAAACATGGCCTCGGCCTCCAGCGCGGGGGCCAGGACGTCGCCGTGGGTGAGGGCCGGACCGTCGCCGACATGGGTCAGCAGGTCGCCGCAAAGCAGCACGCCGCCGGCCTCCTCGTACATCGCGCCGGCTTCCCAGCCATGTGGCACATGCGGCGTGTCGAGCCAGCGCAGGCGCTTGCCGCCCAGGTCCAGGACCTCGCCGTCGGCCAGGGCCCGCGGCGGACGGTCGGCCAGATCGTTCAGAGAGACGTCGCAGGCGAGGGCGCCGTGGACCACCTGGGCCCGGGGCGCTGCCGCCAGCCACTGGTTCATGGCGCCACACTCGTCGGCCTCCACGTGGCCGAAGCTGATCCAGGCCAGCCGCTCCAGCGGCATGATCGCCCGCACCGCCTCGCTGATCTGCGGAAACATCTGGCGGTGCCCGCAGTGGAACAGCAGGGGCTCGTCGGCGTCGACGAGGACGACCCGCTTGCCAACCTCAGTCAGCGTGGCGGCCAC
>JAZKBZ010000012.1:6103-24425 GCA_040388315.1 Pseudomonadota bacterium
CGGCGTCGACGAGGAACTGGTTGAAGGTGAAGCCGGCCGGGGGCGCGACGTCGGGCACATAGGTCGACAGCCGGTAGACGCCGTCGGCGATTTCGGTGGTGCGGGTCTCCATGAGGGGCTCCTTCAGCTTGGAGAGAATCTGCCGGCCGCAAGCCAGCCATTGATGACATCGGCGACCTGATCGCTCGCCGCATCGCGGGAGAGGCCGGCGCGGGTCAGGGCCTGGAGGACCGAGAGGTCGCAGAGGGCCACCATCATCTCGGCCTGCGCCGGGGTCGCGCCCGGCCCGAGGGCCAGGGTCGCCAGCCGGGCCAGGCCCTGGTTCATCTCGTCGAAATAGGTCCGCACCGGAGCGACCTCGTCGCGCTCGGCGCGGATCCGCTCCAGGCCCCGGGCCTGGCTCCAGAGACCGAAGACCGCCGCCACGAAGGCGCGAATCCGCTCGGCCCGGGTCGCGCATCCCGCCAGCGCCGCCTCGGTGGGGATCGGCATCAGGACGCGCGCGTGCTGGCCGCAGGCCTCGACGGCGTCATCATAGGTGGGGAAGTGATGATAGACTGAGCCCACCCCCACCCCGGCCCGGGCGGCGATCTGCTTCATGGTCGTGGCCAGCACGCCCTGCTCGGCGTGCAGTTCGAAGGTCGCCTCCACAATCCGTCTCCGTGTCTCCGCCGCCGAACTGGCGCGGCGCTGCTGGTCGTACCTGCGTGGTGTCTGCGCCATGTTAATTGAACGAATATTCGATCAATATATGGACGTCAAGAGGGTGGCGGCGAGGGCCTCAGCGGCCCCAGGCGCCGCTGTGCAGCACCACGCGGTAGCCGTCCGGGTCCTCGAAACTGACACCGTGGTCGTCCCAATAGGGATTGAAGGACCTGACCGGTCGATGGCCCGCCGACACCAGCCGCGCGATGGCCGCCGCCCGAGCTGTCTCCTCCGGAAAGTAGAAGGTCAGCAGGTGGTCAGGATTGGGTGCAGGCCCCACGGTGTGGCCGCGGGCATGGGTCAACTCCAGATGCCAGGGCGCGCCGGGGAAGCCGAGGATCACCCCATCGAACCCGGCGTGATCCCGGAAGCTCGCCAATTCCTCCAGGGCCAACCCATCCCGATAGAAGGCGGCCACGACCTCCAACTGGTCGGTTGGCCGCGCGACGCGCAGGGTGAGTCCGGCAAGGCTCATGGCTAGGGCTTCAGCGTCCCCGCGCTGATGTCGACCTCGCCGTGCAGGGTGGCGTCCTCGGCCGAGGTTCCCACCACCACGGCCACAGAACCGGCCGCGATGCGCCAGCCCGGCAGGGTCACGTCGTAGTTTGCCAGCAGGCGGCGGTCGGCGGTCACGCTCACCCGGCGGCTCTCGCCGGGCGCCAGCGCCACCCGGGCCCAGCCGACCAGGCGCTGGGAGGGCTGGCCGTCCGAGCCTGTGACGGTGACATAGACCTGGGGGGTGTCGATCCCGGCCACGGCGCCGGTGTTCCTCACCTCGAAGCTGGCGGTGATCGTCTCGCCGCCGGTGAGCTCCAGGCCCGAATGGGCGAAGCTCGTATAGGAGAGGCCGAAGCCGAAGGGGAATAGAGTCGCGGTCCCATGCTTGGCGAACCAGCGGTAGCCGACATCGGCCCCCTCCGGATGCTCCACCGAGAAGCGGCCCTTGTGCTGCTGCACGTCCGGCCGCGAGGTGGGGATGGTGCGCCCCTCCTCCGGGGGACCGAAGATCTGGCCGGGAATCTCCGGCCGCACCAGGTCCTCCACCTCGCGGGGGAAGCTGATGGGCAGGCGGCCGGACGGATTGACCGCTCCGAACAGGATGTTGGCGATGGCCTCGCCGCCCCGCGTGCCCGGATACCAGGCCTCCAGCACCGCGCTCACCCGGTCGAGCCAGGGGGTCAGCACCGGGGTCCCGGTCTCCAGCACCACGACGGTCCTGGGGTTGGCGGCGGCCACGGCCTCGATCAGGGCGTCCTGGTGGCCCGGCAGGGAGAGGCTGGGCAGGTCCTCGGCCTCGGTGGCCCACTGGTCGGCGAAGACGATGGCGACGTCGGCGTCGCGGGCCAGGTCGGCGGCCTCGGCCGGGTCGGTCCCGGCGGAGAAGGTGACCTGGGTGTTGCGGGTCATGTCGCGGATCGCCGCCAGGGGCGCCGAGGGATGATAGGTGATGTTGGCGAAGGCGCCGGCCGCGCCCGCCACTGGCAGCGACAGGCCCGGCCCGCCCACGGGGATCACCTGGGAGGAGCCGCCCCCCGACAGCACGCCCATGTCCGCATGGGCGCCGATCACCGCGATCTTGCGCAGGGCGCCGGCCAGGGGCAGGACGCCGTCGTTCTTCAGCAGCACAATCCCGGCCTCGGCCGCGGCCTGGGCCACCTGGGCGTTGGCCGCGTAGTCGGTGAAGCGCTTGGCGGCGGGATTGTCGAACACCCCCTTGTCGAACAGGCTGCGCAGGATGCGATGGACCATGTCGGTCAGCCGCTCGAAGGGCACCTCCCCCTGCTCCACGGCTTCCTTGAGTGGCGCGCCGAAATAGACCTGCTTGTCCAGTTGCTCGCCGCTCTCCTGGTCCAGGCCCGCGAGCGCCGCCTTGGCGGTGGAGTGGACCGCGCCCCAGTCGCTCATCACCCAGCCGCGGTAGCCCCAGTCGCGCTTCAGCACCCGATTCAGCAGGAAGTCGTTCTCCCCGGCCCACTCCCCGTTCACCCGATTATAGGCGCACATCACCGAGCCGGGATCGCCGCGCTCGATGGCGATCTGGAAGGCCAGCAGGTCGCTCTCGCGCAGGGCACCCTCGTCTATGCAGGCGTCCACCACGTGGCGGCAGGTCTCCTGATCGTTCAGCGCGAAGTGCTTGAGGGTGCAGACGATGTCGTTGGACTGGGCGCCCTTGATAGCCTCGCCGGCCAGGACGCCGGCCAGCAGCGGGTCCTCGCCGAGATACTCGAAATTCCGCCCGCAGCGCGGCTCCCGCGTCAGGTTGGCGCCGCCGCCGAGCAGGACGTTGAAGCCCTTGTCGCGGGCTTCGCTCCCCACCATCACGCCCGCCGCATGCGCCAGCTCCGGGTCCCAGGTGGAGGCGAGCGCCAGGCCGGACGGCAGGCCGGTGGCGCCGTCGCCCGGACGCACCTGGCGGGGATTGGCGATGCCCAGGCTGGCGTCAGTCTCGTTCAGGGGTGGGATGCCTAGGCGTTCGACCCCGGGGATATAGCCCGCCCCCATGGCCGCGTCGGCCGGCGGCGGGTTGACCATCGCCGGCATCGGGCCGTGCAGCAGGGAGATCATCTCGTCGAGAGTGAGCTGGTCAATGAGCAGCTTGGCCCGCGCATCGGGGGACAGGGTCTTGTCCATCCAGGCTTGGGTCATCTCGGCGCTCCCTCTTGTTGGCCGCGACGCTAGCCAGTTTGTCCGGGCGGGTCGACTGGGCGCGAGCGTGGGACTCGCCTGCCGGTCCGTCACCTGGGCATCATCGCGTCAAACGGCCATGGGAGGGCGCGATGCAGGTGAGCTGGAGCCAGGCGGATCTCGCCTTCCGAGACGAGGTGCGCGCCTTCCTCGACGCCGAGCTGACGCCGGAGATGCGGCGGACCACCCGGCTGATGACCAGCGTCTACGCCCCGCATGATCTCGCCACCGAATGGCAGGCCATCCTGCACGCCCGCGGCTGGGCGGCGCCGGCCTGGCCCGTCGAGTACGGCGGCTGCGGCTGGAGCGCGGCCCAGCGCTATATCTTCGCCCAGGAACTGGCCGCCGCCGGCGCCCCGCCGCTCTCGCCCATGGGGATCGGCATGTGCGGCCCGGTGCTGATCGGCCACGGCAGCCCCGAGCAGAAGGCCCACTACCTGCCGCGCATGCTGAACGGCGAACACCACTGGTGCCAGGGCTATTCCGAGCCGGCCTCGGGCTCCGACCTCGCCTCCCTGCAGATGAGCGCCGTGGAGGACGGCGATCATTTCGTCTGCAACGGCCACAAGCTGTGGACCACCCACGCCAATGTCGCCAACTGGATCTTCTGCCTGGTGCGGACCTCCAGCGAGGGCATCCGCCAGCAGGGGATCACCTTCCTGCTGATCGACATGACCACGCCCGGCGTCGAGGTCCGTCCGATCCTGATGCTGTCGGGGGAGCACATCCAGAACGACGTCTTCTTCACCGACGTCCGCGCGCCCAAGGCCAATGTGGTGGGCAAGGTGGGCGAGGGCTGGACGGTGGCCAAGTACCTGATGGAGTTCGAACGCGGCGGCGGGGTCAGCGCGCCGGGTCTGCGGGCCCGCCTGGAACGCATTGCCGCCATGGCCGCCGCCGAGCCCCACCTCGGCGACACCCGGAGCTTCGCCGCGCGCCTGGCGGCCGCCGCCATCGAGATCGACGCCCTGGAGGCCGTGGAGCTGCAGATCCTGGCCAGCCTCACCTCGGGCGAGGCGCCCGGCGCCAAGTCCTCGATGATGAAGACCGTGGGGACCGAACTCAGCCAGAAGCTCACGGAACTGGCCCTGGAGGCGGCCGGCGCCTATGGCGCACCCTACCAGCCCCACGCCACCGCCCCAGGTGGGCCCACGCCGCTGTTCACCCCGCCCGCCGACCAGGGCCATGTCGGCCCCGACCACAGCCTGACGGTGGCGGCCAAGTACCTCAACGACCGGGCCGGTTCGATCTATGCCGGGACCAACGAGATTCAGCGCAACATCATCGCCAAGGCAGTGCTGGGGCTTTAGTTGCGCCTTGATGTCCTCCCCCGGCGATAGGTAAACGAGGCGGCATGCCCGAAGACCTGCACGGCGTGGACCGCCGCCGCCTGCTGTCCCGTCTCGGCGGGGAATATCAGCTCGACGCCGCGCGGCGCGTGGCCCGGTCGATGAGCCGTGACGTCGCCACCGTCCTGGTCTTCCTCGAAATCAGCCGGGCCAATGTCGCCGCCCTGACCGCCTCGCGGGAGACCGTCGCCGAACCCCATGCCGGGGTTCCCGGCCTTCCCCCCGACCATCAGCGCGAGCCGATCAGCGTCTATATGGTGGCCCGCAATCTCCACATGCCCTACGAGACCGCGCGGCGGCATGTGAGGAAGCTGACCCAGGCCGGCCTGTGCGAGACCGTCGCCGGCGGGGTCATCATCCCGGCCCGGGCTATCCTCGATCCCCGGCTCATGGCCGCGGCGGCCGAGACCTTCGCCGCCACCGTCGCGTTCGTGCAGACGACAGGCCGGCTGGGGGTCTCCGCCGCCGGCCACCGCCAGCCCCCCAGCCCCGATCAGTTCCGGCAGGTCAATCGCGCGGTGAGCGCCTACTGCCTGGAGACCGCCTGCCAGATGGCCCGGGTCATGGACCTGGACCCCGGATCGGTGCTGATCCTGCGGGCGGTCAACCTGGCCAATGTGCGGCACGTGACCCAGGACCCCGACGCCGCCCCGGCCCATGCCGGCCTGGCCGACATCCTGCCCGACGCCGAGCGGCGCCCGATCAGCGTCTACGGTCTGGCGAAGTATCTGCTGCTGCCCTACGAGACCGTCCGCCGCAGCCTGCTGCAGCTGGAGGCCAAGGGCCTGGTGCGGCGCGAGGCCGGAGGTCTGATCGTGCCCGCCGAGGTGGTGGCCCGCCCCGCCGTGGTCGCCGGCGTCATGGAGCTGGTGGCCAACACCGAGGCCTTCCTGGTCGACCTCGCCGCCGCCGGCCTGGCCTACCAGCCGGAGGTCTAGAGCTGTTCCCGTTTCGAATGAATCGAAACGGGGCTCTAGATTCCTGGCTTGGTCGCTCTTCCTGATCGCCTGACTTGATCCAAGTCAGGCGGGAAACGCTCCAGCCTCCGCCACTGCGGCTCCAGGCCGCGTGGCATAGCATCGTTCTCAAAACTATTGAGAGGTCCCTCAAATCAGCCCACCTGGGCCTGACGCGTCGCCTCTTTGCGTGGAAGGGAACCGCATGCGTCCTGACGTCGAGATCGTCGACCGCCGCCGCCTGATCGCCCGGCTGGCCGGCGACTACCACGTGAACACCGCCCGGCGCTCGGCCCGGTTCATCAGCCGCGACATCGTCACCGCCCTGACCATCCTGGCCATCAACCGGGCCAATGTCCGCGAGCTCCTGGCCTCGCGCGAGGTCGTCGCCAATCCCCACGACGGGATCGCCGGCGTGCCCACCGACGACCGCCGCCGGCCGGTCAGCGTCTACGCCGTGGCCAAGGACCTCGCCCTCCCCTACGAGACGATCCGCCGCCGGGTGCGGCAGCTGGTGGCCGCCGACGTCTGCGTCGAGGTGGACGGCGGGCTGATCATCCCGGCCAAGGTGCTGACCGCCCCGGCCCACGACGGCATCATCGCCGAGACCTGGACCGCCACCACGCGCTTCGTCGAGGAGGCCGGACGCCTGGGGGTCGCCGCCGGCCCGCCCCAGGTCGCCGGCCCCGACGTGCTGCGCCAGACCCTGCGCCTGACCACCGACTTCTTCCTGGAGTCCACCTGCCACTCCGCCCGGATCATGGACCTCGACGTCCTGACCGTGCTCGCCCTGCGCGCCGTCAACATGGCCAATATCGCCCACGTCACCCACGACCCGGAGCTGGCCCACGCGCACGCCGGCCTGGAGGAGATCGTGCCCGACGCCCAGCGCCACCCGGTCAGCGTCTACGCCATCGGCAAGTTCCTGCTGCTGCCCTACGAGACCACGCGGCGCGCCGTGAAGCGTCTGGAGGATCGCGGCTTGGTGGCGCGCGGCGCCAACGGCCTGAGCATGCCCGCCGAGGTTCTCGCCCGGCCCGACGTGATCCGCGCCATGATCGACATGGCGGCTCTGACCGAAGCCTTCCTCGCCGACCTGGCCGTCATCGGCGTCGGCTATCGGCCCGAAGGCTAGGAGCGCGTCAGGCGGAAGTGGAAGCCGGTTCCGCCGCCCGACGTGCTCCAATATTTTGAAACTAGACGCGCTCGCGGCTCACGTCCCGGCGGCGCATCCATTCCAGCACCACCCAGGCGCCGAAGGCCCAGGTCGCCCCCAGGCTCCAGCCGGCCAGCACGTCGCTGGGCCAATGCACCCCGAGATAGACCCGGCTGAACCCCACGGCGATCGTCGTCAGCACCGCCAGGACATAGATCA
Organism: Pseudomonadota bacterium; assembly: GCA_040388315.1. Lineage (GTDB taxonomy): Bacteria > Pseudomonadota > Alphaproteobacteria > Caulobacterales > Caulobacteraceae > Phenylobacterium. The sequence continues at coordinate 13,174 of JAZKBZ010000012.1, forward strand.
GGATCTTGGTGCTGGCCCGAACCTCCACGCTGGCGATCAGGGTGGCCAGCGTCAGGAACACCGTCGCCGACAGGGTCGAGTGCCCGCTGGGGAAGCTCTGGGTGTAGACATAGCTTCCGTGCGGCACGAGGCTGGGCCTCGGCCGGTCATAGAAGGTCTTCAGCACCTCGCTGGACACCTGGGCGGCCAGCACCGCGCCGGCCAGGATCCAAGCCTGCCGCCGCTTGCCATGGAAGCTGAACAGCAGCAGGGCCACGATCGTCGCCAGGGTCAGGAAGGTGAAGCCCCCGAGCGCGGTGACATCGCGCATGGACTCCTCCAGCCAGCGCGGCCCGATGGGATCGCTGAGGGTCCCGGGCCGGCGCAGCATCAGCAGCAGCTTCTGATCCATCGCCGCGGTGTCGCCCTCGGTGACCTCGCTGGCGACGTTGAAGAACCCCCAGATCGCCGCGGCCCCGCCCAGCCAGATCAGCAGGGCGCGGGTCTCGATCCGCCGCGCGAGCGGCTTCTTGGCGGGGTCGGTCATGGACGCATGAACGCGTGAAGCTCAGCTTCTTTCCGCGACCCCCACGTCATCCCGGCCGCAGCGAAGCGGAGAGCCGGGACCCAGGGGCCGCAGCAATCCCCCCTGGGTCCCGGCTCTCCCTGCGGTCGCCCGGGATGACGAGAATTGGTCACTCAGGGCGCGCGCGCGTCAGACCAGGGCCTCGAAGGCGTCCACCAGCCGCTCCATCTGGGTCATGCCCGCCGCCCAGAAGGCCTTCTCGCGGGGATTGAGCCCGAAGGGGCGCAGGGCTTCGACATAGGTGCGGGTGCCGCCGGCGGCCAGCAGGTCCTCGTAGAGCGGGGCGAAGGCCACCGGGTCCTCCCGGCGCTTCTCCATCAGGCCGCGCACCAGCAGGTCCCCGAAGGCGTAGGCGTAGACATAGAAGGGCGCGTGGGCGAAGTGGCTGACATAGCCCCAATAGTGCTCGTAGCCTTGGTTGAGCTTGATGGCCGGGCCAAGGCTCTCGCCCATGGTCTCCAGCCAGATGGCGCTGATCTGGTCGGGGGCCAGCTCGCCCTCGACTCGGGCGGCGTGGAACCGGCTCTCGAAGCGGTGGAAGGCGATCTGGCGCACCACCGTGTTGAGCCCGTCCTCGATCTGGCCGGCCAGCAATCCAAGCCGCTCAGCCTTGGGAGCGCCGGCCAAGAGTCGCTCGAACACCAGGCCCTCGCCGAAGATCGACGCGGTCTCGGCCAGCGTCAGGGGGGTATCGGCCAGCAGGGTGCCCAGGGGCTGGCACAGGGTCTGGTGCACCGCGTGCCCCAGCTCGTGGGCCAGGGTCAGGACGTCGCGGCGCTCACCCATATAGTTCATGAACACATAGGGGTGCCGCTCGGCCGTCACCGGATGGGAAAACGCCCCCGACTGCTTGCCGGCGCGGGGCCGGGCGTCGATCCAGGGCTGGTCGAAGAACACCTTGGCGGTGTCGGCGAACCGGGGCGCCAGGTCGGCGAAGCTCTCCAGCACCATGCCCTTGGCCTGGCCCCAGTCGTAGGTGCGCTGGGCGCCGGTATCCAGCGGCGCGTTGCGGTCCCAGTAGTCCAGGGTCTTGCGGCCCATCAGCCGCGCCTTGAGCGCATAATAGCGGTGGCTGACGGCCGGATAGGCCTCCACCACCGCGGCCTCCAGGGCCTCGACGGCGTCGGCGTCCACCTCGTTGGCGATGTGGCGGCTGGCGGCCGGCGAGGGATATTTCCGCCAGCGGTCCTCCACCTGCTTTTCGAAGGCGAGCGTGTTCATGGCCAGCGCCAGCTCCGGCGTGCGGTCCTCCAGCGCCTTGGCCAGGCCGTGCGCGGCGGCCTTGCGCCTGGTGACGTCGGGGTCCGACAGGCGGTTGAGCACCTCGGGCAGGCTGAGGGTCTCCTTGCCCACCTTGGCGCTCAGCCGGGCCAGAGTCTCGTCGAACAGCCGGATCCAGTTGGCCACAGCCGGCGAGCGGTCGATCAGCAGCCGCTCCAGGTCCGGCGACAGCTCGTGGGGCCGCGACAGCCGCACGCGGCGCATCCAGGACCGCCAGCGGGCGGCCGGCGGATGGGCCTTGAAGGCCATCTCGATCTCGTTGTCCTCGAGCTGGTTGAGCTCCAGGGTGAAGAACAGGCTCTCGGCCCCGATCTGCGAGGACCGGGTGCGCAGGTCGCCCTCGAACTTGGCCCAGGCCGGGTCGTCCTTGGCCACCGAACTGGCCAGGCCCGCATAGGCGCCGGCCGCCCACAGCCCGTTCACCGCGCTCTCATAGAGCCCGATCCCGTGGTCCAGCAGTTCCCCCAGCCGCAGCGGATCGCCCCGCATCCCCACGAACCGGCCCTTCAGCTTCACCAGCTCGTCATTCGCTGCCTTGGCCGCGGCCAGGTCGGCCTCGATCTTCGGGTCGTCGCGGCCCTCATAGAGGTCGGAGAGCTGCCACTCGGGCAGGGATTCGGTCTTCACAGGCGCGTTCATGGGCAGAGGTTTAGCGCGCAGGTCGGGGCGGGACTAGGGCGGGGATAGCCGCGATGACGACGAGCCCTGTCACCCTGTGCCGCCGCAGGCTGCGCGCGCCTTACGCCCCGTCGTCCAGGCCATGAGGCCATGACCTGCCGGCCTTGAGACCGTCTCGATGTCGGAGAAGCCGGCCGCGAAGAGGGCGCGCTCCACCTCTTCTATGGAGCGGATGTGATAGATTTCCGCCGGAAAGTCCCGAACGAACCCCTCATCACTGCTGGGCCGGTATCCCAGGACAAGGAGACCGCCGGGCGCCAGCACGCGAAGTATTTCCGCCAGGTCGCGCTCGGGGCGCGGCCAGAAATAGATCGTGTGAACGGCATAGGCCTTGTTGAAGTCGCCATCGCCGAAGGGCAGATGCTCGCTCACCCCCGGCTTCAGCTCCATCCTCCCGGCGCGCAGAGTCCCGGCGTTCCGCCTGCGGGCGATCTGCAGCATCACACTGGACGGATCGACGCCCGCGAGGCGCCCCCGGGTGACGGTCTGGCTGGCGGCGGCAAGCGTACGGCCGTGCCCGAACCCGATCTCCAACACATGATCGTCCGCCACCAGGTCGAGACGGTCGAGGGTCACCAGATTCGCCGCATGGGTTTCTCGCGCCATGATCCGGCCGACGATGTGGCCAAGGAGCCCGCTGGGCCTGCGGCCCTGGCGGGCGAGAAGGGTTGATCGCTTCAATGGGTCGCTCCTGATCCCGGCGCCTGGATCGAGGACGACCGGCTGCTCCATGGGAACATCCACCTGCCCTCGGAGTGGCCAAGAGGTCTCGCCGCCTTCGAAATCGACCAGAGTTCGGCGAGATCAGCCAGCTTCCGGGATCGACCAGCCGGCCTGGGCCGTCCGACGCCAGGCGGTCGGCGTCCGCCCGGCCCCCGCCCTGAAGGCGCGGTTGAAAGGGCCGAGCGAGCTGAACCCTACCTCATAGGCGACGGTGGCGATGGTGGTCCGGGCCTTGGAAGGGTCGGAGAGCATCTGCTTGGCGGCCTCGACCCGGCGTTCATTGATGAAGGCCGTGAAATTGCGATAGCCCAGCCCTTCGTTGATCAGTCGACGCAGATGATGCTCTGGCGCACCCAGGCTGGCGGCCAGGGCGCCGATGGTCAGGCCCTCGCGCCGCCAGAGCTCTTCGCCATCCAAGGCCGCCCGGAGGCGCGCCAGCAGGACCTGGTCCGGGGCCGTGACCCGAGGCTCTCGCCCGGAGACCCGGGCCGTGCCGAACAACTGCGGATCGGCGCGCAGGAACACTGCACCGCTGGCGAAGCTGATGATCAATAGGCTAACCGCGGCTAGCATGGAAAGCTCGTGGGCGGGACGCGAGAACAATTCCGCCGACTGCACGCCCACCACCACCAGGGCGTAGAGGGCCGCGACACCCAGCAGGGGGCCCCGGAGGCGGCGGCGGGCCTCGACCAAGTCGCCGCGCCACCCGGTCCAGACCGTCAGCAGAAGGTGCAGCATCAGGCCCGCGCCGACGAGATTGTGCGACAGCCAGATCAGGCGCGCGGCCGTCGGGGGCGACAGGGTCGCGGCGACTCCGATCGCCAGCAGGAGGGTCGACGGAACCAACCGCAGGGGCGAAAGCCGCGCATGGTCGCCGAACAGCTCCATGGCGAAGGCCCAGAACAGGCCCGCCCCCATCACCGACAACACCCAGACCGGACCGCGCGCCGCCCCCAGCCCTTCAAAGGCTGTGGGAGACTGGGTGAGGACATGGGCCGCGGCGGCGGTGGAGAACAGGGCGCCGGTGACCCGCGCCGGGGACCGGCCGCTGCCGATCACCCCCCCCGCCAGCAGCACGAACCCACCCGCCGCCGCGCCCCGGATGAGGAGTTCGAGGACCCCTATGTGCGCCGTCATGTCTCGTTGGCCCCGCCAAGCTGGCCCGGATCGATCACGCGTTTGCGAAAGAGGCCCCAGGTGAAGTCCTGCCTGCCGCCGCCAGGCGTCAGATGCGTCTCCGCCTTCGACTCGATCCGTTGGAATTCAGGGCCCAGGATGACGCAAAGGTCGTCGGCCGAATAGCGTCGCACCGGCAGGCCGCTACATTGCTCCGGTCCGGTGGGGGCGAAGGTGGCCAGGATGAGGTAGCCACCGCCGCGCAGGCCCGCGTTCAAGGCCCCGAGGTAGGCTTGGCGCTCGGGTTCCGTCACCAGGAAATGGAAGACGGCGCGATCGTGCCAGAGGTCATAGGCGTTGACCGCCGGAGACCAGGCCGTGACGTCCGAGACGATCCAGTCGATGGCCTGCGCCTCTGCGCCAAGGCGGGCCCTGGCCACATCGAGGGCGCCGCTGGAGATGTCGAGGACGCTGAGGCGGCGGAAGCCGGCCCACTGGAGACGGTCGACGAGGCTGGAAGCGCCGCCGCCGACATCCACCACGGACGCGCCCGCCCCGACTCCGGCGGCGGCGATCAACGCCAGGGAGGGCGCTGGCTCACCCTGGAACCAACTGACGGCGTCGGAGGCCCTGGTGGTGTGGACGGTCTGCCAATGGGCCTGCGTCGTCGACGTCATGACGTTTCCGGAGTGAGCTGGGCCGCGAGGATGGGGCGGCGCGCTTGACGACGACGCCCCGATGACTCACATTCAAGAACTGTCTTGAATGAACGTCAAGGCCCTGGAGATTTCCGCGTCGTGTCGGCCAAGCTTGACCTGTTCTCCGCCTTCGCCGAAGTGGCCCGCGCCCTTGGCAATGCGCACCGCCTGGACCTGCTGGAACAGCTCGCCCAGGGGGAACGGGCCGTCGAAGCCCTGGCGGCGAAGGCGAGCCTGACGGTGGCCAACACCTCCCAACATCTGCAGGCGCTTCGGCGCGCCGGCCTGGTGCTTGGCGCGCGGCGCGGCAAGCAGATCGTCTATCGGGTCTCGGATGGCGATGTACTCGATCTCGTCGCCGCGCTCCGAACCGTCGGAGAACGTCACAACGATGGCGTCAAGGCTGTGGTCGGCGACTATTTCCACGCGCGGGACGGGCTGGAGGCGGTCTCATTCGATGAGCTGCGCCGAAAGATGGCCGACGGCCTCGTGACGCTGTTGGATGTTCGGCCGCCGGACGAGTTCGCCGACGGTCATGTACCCGGCGCCCTCAATGTTCCGCTGACCGAGCTGGACCTATGGCTCCGCGACGGGCCGCCGGGATCGGAGGTTGTCGCCTATTGCCGCGGGCCATGGTGTGTCCTGGCGTTTGAGGCGGTTGCTCGCCTGCGATCCAAGGGGTGTACGGCCAGCAGGCTCGATGGCGGACTTCCCGAGTGGCGGCGCGCGGGCTTGCCCGTTGAGCAGCCCGTTCAATGGTGACCTCCGTATATCGACGAGACGGCATACCCCTCTGACCTCGGCTCCACGTCACCGACCCACACCACGCTTTCCGCACCCCTCCCCCCTCGCCAAACGCGCCGGCCTCCCCCACATCGGTAGCCACACCGCACGAAGTTGCGCGCACCCGGAGGAGAGCCAGCCATGACCGACACCTACACGCCCCCCAAGGTCTGGACCTGGAACAAGGAGTCCGGCGGGCGGTTCGCGGCGATCAATCGGCCGATCGCCGGGCCGACCCATGACAAGGCGCTGCCGGTGGGGCGTCACCCGCTGCAGCTCTATTCACTGGGCACCCCCAACGGGGTGAAGGTCACCATCATGCTGGAGGAGCTGCTGGCGCTCGGGCACGCCGGCGCCGAGTACGACGCCTGGCTGATCAATATCGGGGCCGGGGACCAGTTCAGCTCCGGCTTCGTGGAGATCAATCCCAACTCCAAGATCCCGGCCCTGCTGGACCGCAGCGGGCCCGAGCCGATCCGGGTGTTCGAGAGCGGGGCGATCCTGATTCATCTGGCGGAGAAGTTCGGAAACGCCTTCCTGCCCACCGCGCCGGGGCCCCGGGCCGAGTGCCTGTCATGGCTGATGTGGCTGATGGGCTCGGCGCCGTTCCTGGGCGGCGGGTTCGGGCACTTCTACGCCTATGCCCCGACCAAGATCGAATACGCCATCGACCGCTACGCCATGGAGGTGAAGCGGCAGATGGACGTGCTGGACCGCAGGCTGGCGGAGGCGCCGTACGTCGGCGGGTCCGAATACACCATCGCCGACATGGCTATCTGGCCCTGGTACGGCGGCATGGCCAAGGGCGTGCTCTATGAGGCCGGCGAGTTCCTCGACGTGGCCTCCTACAAGAACGTCAACCGCTGGGCCGACGCCATCGCCGAGCGGCCGGCGGTGAAGCGCGGCCGGATGGTCAACCGCACCTTCGGGGAGCCTTCCTCGCAGCTGCGGGAACGCCATGAGGCCAGCGACTTCGACTTGAAGACCCAGGACAAGGTGGCCCCGGCGGAGGGGTAGGGGCTCCTCCCTTCGCGGGACAAACCAGCCACCTATCGATCCGGCCCTGTGGCCCTTCTCCCCTTGCGGGAGAAGGATCATCGAGCAGCCCTACCGCGCCAGCTTCGCATAGGCCGCGATGGCGGCGGCGCGTTCGGGGGCGACCTCCGGCGTTTGGGGCGGCGCGGGCGGCGGGGCTCCGGCCAGGGCGGCCTTGGCCTCCGTCGACAGGGTCACGCTGTCGGCGCGGCGCGGCTGGGCCCGATCGAGATCATCCTGCAGTCGGGCGCGGTAATCGTCGGCCGAGGCGTAGGCCGGGGCGCCGGCGGCGTCCACCTGCACGCCGGCGACGATCTGCTGGTCGTCGGGCGACAGGGCGTCGAAGGCCGCCAGCATCTTCGCCTGGGGCTCGGGGGGAACCGCGTCGGGGCCGGCCCAGGCCGCGCGGGTGAAGGTGTTGAGGGTCGACTGGACCCGCTGGGCGAAGGGCGACTCCGTCAGGGTGCGGGCCAGGGCCTGCCGCTCGCCGCCCCGCGCCCCGCGCCAGCGGCCCGCCAGGTCCTGGTAGGACTTGAGCTGCTGGGAGAGGCTCACGGCGCCGCTGCGGTCGCCCAGCACCAGGGCGGCGGCCGCGACGCTGTCGGGCAGTATGGCGGGCGCGCCGGACTGGGCCGCCCCGAGCGTGGAAATCTGCATAGGCCCCTCGGACGCGGGACATCCTCCACGACGGCGCTGAATTCGTCGTGAAGGAACGCCCCTAAGCGCGCGTTAGGGATGATCGCCTCGGCTTAGTCCAGATAGCCTCGCCGCCCCATCCAGCTCAGCACCAGGTCGGGCCAGGCGGCGACAGGCTTGCCCACGGTGAAGCGCAGACCGAAACCATGCCCGCCCTCTTCGAAGAGGTGCATCTCCACCGGGACCTTCCGGGCCCGCAGGGCGTCGAAGAGCTGGAGGCTGTTCTCCACCGGCACGCTGGCGTCGTCCACCGCATGGACGAGGAAGGTGGGCGGGGCGTCGGGCCGGGCGCTGGTCTCCAGGGACCACTCGGCGATGGCGGCGGGCGTGGGGGTCTCCCCCAGCAGGTTCTTGCGCGATCCCGGATGGGCGTAAGGCGTCGCCATCGTCGCCACGGGATAGATCAGCACCGAGAAGTCGGGCCGCGCCGAGGCGAGGTCGGCCGCGTCCACGGCGGGATAGGTGGGCTTGTCGAACTTCAGGGTGAGCACGCCCGCCACATGGCCGCCGGCCGAGAAGCCCATCACCCCCACCCGCTTGGGATCGACCCTGTACTCGGCCGAATGGGCCCGGATCAGCCGCACGGCCCGCTGGGCGTCCTGCAGGGGCGCGGCGGGGCCGGCGCTCCAGCCCTCCTGCGGCAGGCGGTAGGTCATGACGAAGACGGTGACCCCGGAGCGGGCGAAGACCTCGGCGGTCTCATAGCCCTCCTTGTCCATCACCACCCACGAATAGCCGCCGCCGGGCGCCATCAGCAGGGCCGCCCCGTTGGGATGCTCGGGCCGGAAGGCGATCAGGGTCGGGTTGGTGACGCCCTTGAGGATGCGGTCGTGGATGATCGAGGTGTCCTTGGACCGCTCCACCACCGCCTCGCGGGCCGTGGCGTGCTCGGCGCCGGGCGGACCCTTGGGCCACAGGGCGATCACCGCGTGGCCGGGCCCGGCGGGGCTGTCCTGGGCTTGCGCCGAGACAGCCAGGCCCAGGGTCAGGGCCAGCGCAGCGATCAGGGTGGATAACGGTGTCATGGATCGAGGCTAGCGCCGGAGATGGTGTCTGGCGCACGGCCGCCCCGCGTCACGAACCTCGGGAGCAGCGCCCTGACGCTCTGCACCAGGGTGGGCGAGAGGCCCTCGGCGTGCTCCAGATAGACCTCGGCGGCCGCGGTCGACCCCTGTTGCCGCACGAGGGCCGTCGCCTCCTGGAACACCGGCTGACGGCAACCCGTGAAGGCGTTCGGGTCGGAGCCGCCCTCCGGCGCCGGCAGGATCCAGTAGGGTCCCGCCTCGGTGCTGCCCGCGGCCAGGATGCAGCGGCTCTCCGGCGCGAGACTCAGCCAGAGGGTCGCGCGGAAATCGTCCAGGGCCGGGCCGGCGAAATCATCGTGGGCGATACCCTGGCCACCCCCCTCGGAGGTGTCGACCGTCTGCAGGCCCGGGGTCACGAAGATATCCGAGGCGTCGCCGATGCGCTTTCCGCCTCCGGTGAAGGACTTGGCCACCCACAAGGCCCGGTCGTTGCGCGAGGCGTAGAGGGTGGTCCGTTTCGCAAGGCGCCGGATCCTGTCCCAGGTCGGCGAGAACAGGGTCGGCTCGATGTCGGCGGAGGCGAGGACCAGTTCGTGGAACATGCCCTCGCGGGTCCGGCCGTCCTCCACCATCTGGCCGAGGCCGGCGACCATCAGCCGATTGCCCATGGAATGGGCCACCAGATAGATGCGGTTCACGCCCTGGGTGTCGGCCAGGTCCGCCAGCAGGGCCGAGAAGGCTTGGACCTGCTCGGGCGTCTGCACCAGCCTCCGGTCGCGCCAATAGGCCAGGACGCGCCCGGCCGACGGCCAGGAATAGGCGACCGTCGCACCCTCCACCTGCAGATCGACCTTCAGCTGCGCGGCGCGATAGGTCGCCGAGGCGAAGTCGACATTGAAGCCATGCACGAAGACCAGCAGTTCCTTGCGGACCGAGTGGTCGATCCGCCCCTTCACGGCCGCCAGGAAGGCCTCGCGAGACTCAAGGGGGACGACGCCCGTCAGGATGAAGTGCTCTCCGACCTTTGCCCGCTCCAGCAACAGGACGGAGGGGCGGGGAATCTCCCCCCTCTCCCGCTTGCAGGGAACGCTGACCGTGGCGGCCCCGAAGGTCAGGCCTGATGCCTGCCCGCCATAGAAGGTTTCCGGCCGCGGCTGGAGGAGGCGATCGCGCGTGGTGGCGTACAGGACCTCCACCGCCTCGGCGCTCCCTACCTCGCAGCTTGGCCGCGGGAGGATCGGGGCGCCGTCGTAGGGGCCAATGGGCGGAGGTGGCGGCGGAGGGGGCGGAGGCGGAGCCTGCGGCGGCGGCGGCGGGGGTGGCGGTGGAGGCGGCAGTCTCTTGAATTGAACCATGGCCCCGCGCCTGGCCCGGGCGCGCAGCGTGGCGAGTTCCGCCGACCTCTGGCCGATCGCCGCGGCGACGGCGGGAACCGGCGCGACACGGGCCGACAGCAGGGCCCGGGCGGCCGCGAGCTCCGCCTCCGCGTCCTGCAGCCTGCGCAGCGCCTCGCGGTGGTAGCCCTCGTCCGAAAGGTCCCGCGCGGACTCGAGGTCGCCGACCGCCCTGAGCATCCGGGTCGCGACGTCACGGTCGCCAGCCGCCGCGGCGCCGCGCGCCTCCAGGGCCGTCGCCGCGGAGCGGACCTCCACGGGGGTGTCCGGGTCGCGCCTCACCAGGGTCGACAGGGCCCTCCACGAGCCGCCCGCCTGTCGCGACCTCTGGTCCGCCTGCTCGAAGTCGGCGCGGCGGAAGGCGGCGTCCGCGAGGGAATACTGGGTCTCGGCCAGCGCCTGCAGCGCCTGGAGGATGCGGACCTGGCGCGCCATGTCGGACGACATGGCGCGCGGGAAATACATCTCGTCGCGATATCCCCGCAGGGCGTCGAAGGCGCGATCATAGGCTCGGGCGGCGGTGTCGAGGTCCTGTGAGGCCTGCGCGATCTCGACATAGACGTCGAAGGCTGTCTCCGAACCGATCGCCTGCAACTGCCCGGGCAGGGCGCCATCGTCCACGGCGCTCTTCAGGACCAGCTCGTCCCGCGCCTCGACCGCGGCGGCGATCCTCTCCAGATTCAGGTCCTGGGCCTGGGCCTGGGCCTGGGCCTGTCCCCACAGGCTGACGGCCAAGAATAGTCCCGCGATAAGCCGTACCGACATCCCACCCATGCCCCCTTGCCGATCACCCTGAGGTTGAGGCTAGTCCAGACGCACGGCCCTGTCTCCGCCCATCTCCGATCGCGGAGTCGGCGGGGGTCAGATCCGGTGGGTCCGCAGCAGCAGGCTGGTCTCGCTGGCGCCGATCCCCTCGACCGTGCGGACCTCGTCCAGCAGGCGGCTGAAGTCGGCCAGGGAGGCGGCGTCCAGTTCGGCGATCAGGTCCCAGCGGCCGTTGGTGGAGTGGACCGCCGCCACCTCCGGGAAGCCGCGCAGGGCCTTCAGCACGGCCGCCGTCCGCTCGCCCTCGATGGCCAGGCTCATGATCGCCCGCACCCGCTGCGCCTCCAGCTCGGGCCGCGCGCGGACGGTGAACCCCTGGATGGCGCCCCGCTTCAGCATCCGCTCGATGCGGTTCTGCACGGTGCCGCGCGAGACCTTCAGCTTCGCAGCCAAACCCGAGGCCGGCGCGCGGGCGTCCTCCCGCAGCAGGGCC
>JAZKBZ010000013.1:0-8680 GCA_040388315.1 Pseudomonadota bacterium
TGGGCAGGCGGTCGCGGTGCAGGGCCACGTACATCAGCACCCGCAGCGAGAAGTCGGTATAGATGGTCAGTCGCATGGCGCTCTTCTAGACCACCGGTCGAGGGTTGCGCCAAGGCCGCTGCTGTGGGTCCATGACGCAAGCTTGGCCGTCATCCGCCTGCGCTCAGCGTTGGGGATATCGGTCCTACCGGCACGGAAGACCCGTCATTCGTGCTCCTCGTAGTGCCCGCCGGACGCCGCGTGCGTAGCTTCATAGAGCCGCTCCACGAAGTGGACGTAGGCGACATAAGCCTCGACGTACTCGCGTCCCGCCGCGAGGTCGTCCGGGCGGAAGTTACGTTTCGCCATGACGTTCTCGAACTGCTTGTTAAGCTCGGCGCGAACCTCGCTGGTGAGGAGCTGGGTCAGCGCACCTTCCGAACCGCTTTCCAACGCCTTGTCGGCCGCCGGGATCGCTGGACCAAGATCGCGGCCGGCCGGCTTGAGGCCCGTATACGGAGCGTTCTCCCCCACGCGGTGGACACGCACCAGGGTCTCGAAGAAGTTGCGGTCCGCCAGGGCCTGAGCTTCAGGACCCAGGCGCCGCACAGTCAGGGCCTGTTTAAAGGTGGCCCTTATCTCGTCGGCGTCCTGCGGCCGCACCCATATCAGAACGCGGCTGACGTCCTCGGTCTTGAGGGCCTGCCGCGCGGCCTCGACCACCGGACCATCAAGGCCGTCGCAGTGGGCAAGCGCCGGAGCCGCGCCAAACGCCAGGACGCCTGCGGAGAGCAAGCCCAACGTCGCCTTCCCAATTGAAGCTCCGACACCCTTGGACTTCGCGTGACTTTTGAACACCGCTCTTCTCCACCTGGCATCGCCGCAAGGCGTTTTGTCTAGGATTGGCCCCCAGCTGCATCCGCCACATTGACGCCCATCAATGGGGCGAGAGCGATCGAGACCGGCGACGGCTGCCTGGTCTCGCCGCGTTCCTGCACGTCGACTGCGATCTCTACCAAAGCACCAAGGCCATTCTTGCCGGCCTTGCGGAACGGATCGTGCCCGGAACGGTCATCGTGTTCGACGAGCATCTAAACTATCCGGGCTGGCAGAACCACAAGCACAAGGCTTTCAAGGAGTTGTGCGGGGCTCAACAGGTGAAGTATCGCTATGTGTCTTTCGCCCCGACAATGTTCTCGGCTCCGGTTGTGATCGAGTCTGTCGGCGCTTAGTCGTCCCGTCCCGTCCTGTCCCGTCCCGCCGCCAGCGGAGCGGGGCCGATCACTTTCATATCGGCCTCGCCTGGGGGGCGCCGCAGCGAGATCGAGACTGCGGCGGATCAGCCGCCCGCGCAGGGTAGAAGGTCCACTTAGGGGCGTGGGGCCCAATGGTCCGGGGCGCGTGGGGCCGTGGCCAGGAGGGCTCGCCTGATTGCAGGCGTTCTTCGCCGACTTGCAGCCGGCCGCGTGTCTGACGAATACTCGCACGCGCGCTATGATCCTTAGCGCCGGCGTCGGGGTGCGAGGCTTTGGCGACTGCGCCGCTCGTCGTCGCAGCCGAGCTTCCGTCCGCGCCCTTGCGCCCTGGCCTCTCCTACCCGCCGCCGACTTGATCCGCGTCAAGGTGGCCGCCCCCCAGGAGGCCAAGCTCAGCCATCGCCGCACGGGTGATGGAGACTCATGATGCGAAAGTTGTCCGCCCTCACCGCCGGGTGCCTGGCCACCGTGATGCTGGCCCAGACCGCGGCCGCCCAGCCCAGGCCCTATGGCGACGCCTGGCGGGCCCCGCCGCCCCGCGACGCCGGTCATCGTCACGACGGCTATCAGGGGGATCGTTACTACTACAATGACCGATGGGTGGATGCGCAGGAGTGGCGCCGCCACGACCGTGAACGCGACCGCTGGGCCCAGGACTATCAGCGCCGCCGCGGGCATCGCGACGACGACGACACCACGGCACTGATCGCCGGCATCCTCGGCTTCGCGCTGGGGGCCGCCATCGTCGGATCGGCCGACCAGGCCAATCACGCCCAGACCGCCGACCGCAGCTGGGATTCCTACTGCGCCCGCAAGTACCGCAGCTATGACCCCCGCAGCCGCACCTACCTCGGCTATGACGGCCTGAGACACTACTGCCAGTAGCGGCGGAGAGGTTAGCGTCAGCCTGATGAAGGGATCTGCCGATGGACATGCTGGAAGGGATCCGTAGCCGCCGCGCCGTGCGCGACTATCGCGATGAGCCGGTGTCCCACGCCCTGATCGGCGACGTCATCGACAACGCAGTCTGGGCGCCCAGCGGCATGAACCGCCAGCCGTGGCGCTTCTTGATCATCGAGGGACGGGAGACCTTGGCGCGCTGCTCCTCGGCGGCCAAACGCCTGATGCTCGACGAGGCGACGCGCCGGCCGGAACTGGCCGCCGTGCGCGGCATGCTCGAACAGCCCGACTTCAACATCTTCTACAATGCGCCCGCCCTGGTCGTGGTCTGCGCCACAGAGCCGGGCGAGATGGCCGTCAAGGACTGCTGCCTCGCGGCGCAGACCCTGATGCTGGCCGCCCACGCCGAGGGGCTGGGCTCCTGCTGGATCGGCTTTGCGGAGACCTGGCTCAACAGCCCCGAGGCGAGGGACTGGCTGGGCATGGCCGAGAGCCTGAGGCCGGTGGCGCCCATCATCCTCGGTCGGCCCGCCGCGGCCGTCGCCGCACCTGACCGGCGTGCCGCGGATGTCGAGTTTGTTCGATTCGGCGGGACCTGAGGTCCGGTCCTCGATCGCGCTCGGGATCGCCGTCGCGTGACGCTGACCGCCCGGATTTTTCCTCACTCTCATCCCTAAGCCCGCAAATTCGCGAGGATTTCCTGGCGTCTTCAAACCCGCCAGGGCGCGGAGGTCTCCCGGTCGAGCGCATGCAAGACATTCACTCTCATGAGAGTGAATGTTGACTCCGGACGGCTGAGGTTCCAATCCTATGTCCACAGCCCGGCGCGAATGACCGGTGCGGACAGGGAGGAACGGACAATGAGAGTGCTTCTCATGGCGTCGGCATGCGCCGCGACGCTGGCTGCCGGGGGGACGGCGGAAGCTCAGACGGTAAGGCCCGAGACATCGGGCGCGCCGGCCCGGATCACGGATGTCAGCGAGGTCATCGTCACCGCGACGCGCCGCAACGAGCGGCTGCAGGACGTGCCGCTCAGCATCACCGCCTATTCGCAGGAAACCCTCACGGCCAAGGGGATCGTGGGCTACGAGGGCCTGGCGCAGGAGACCCCCGGCGTGGTGCTCAACCGGCCCAGCGCCAACTTCAACAATTTCACCGCCCGCGGCATCGCCACCAACGGCTATGGCGCGAACCTGCAGAGCACGGTGGCGGTCTATATCGACGAGCTGCCGATCTCGACCATCGGCAATACGACGGTGCTCGACCCGAACCTCTATGACGTGGAGCGCGTGGAGTTCCTGCGTGGTCCCCAGGGCACGCTGTTCGGCTCGGGCTCGCTGTCGGGCGCGCTGCGCATCCTGAACAAGCGGCCGAACCTGACCGAGTTCGACGCCTCGGTGCTGGTGGACTACGGCATGACCGGGTCGGACTCGCTGCGCCAGCGGTACAACGGGATGATCAACATCCCCCTGGTGAACGACAAGCTGGCCCTGCGCGCCGTGGGCTTCGTCCGCGACGAGGAAGGCTACATCGACAACATCGGGACCGGCAAAGCCAACGCCAACACCCTGAAGGCCTGGGGCGGGCGGGTCGCCCTGCTGTGGGCGCCGACCGAACGCCTGTCGATCAAGCTGCTGGCCTCGCACGAGAAAAGCGAACCCGAGGACTCCTCGACGGTCAGCCCCAACCTCGGCCGCGACATCCGCGTGTCGGACCGGCCCGACCTCTTCCAGGGCAAGCTCACCAGCTACAACGCCACCGTCGAGTACCAGTTCGACGGCGCCCAGCTCACCAGCTCCTCGACCTATTCCCAGTTCGATCAGAAGTTCTTCGTCGACCTAGCGGGCACCTTCGGCGGCGCCATCGCCTTCGGCCTCGACGCCTTTGGATACATGGACACCTTCGTGGAGGAGGCGCGGCTGGCGTCGGATCCGGGCGGGAAGTGGGACTGGGTGGTCGGCGGCTTCTTCCTCGATCGGCGCTTGGACGTGGACTACCTCTACCGCTCGTCGCCGGCCTTCCTGGCGGCCCGCGGCCTGACCGGCCTGACCGACGAGTACTATCAGCGCCAGTTCAATCACACGAACTCGCAGGAGCTCGCGGGCTTCGGCGAGGTGACCTACCGCCTGAGCGACAAGCTGAAGGTGACAGGCGGGCTCCGGTACGGCGGGTTCGAGGCGCAGTCCCATGTCGAGGGCGGCTACAACAGCAACTATCTCCTCGCCGCGCTCACCGGCTTCCGCGGACCGCTGACGATCACCCAGATCGCGCCGGCCACGGGCGTGAAGGCCAAGGAAACCGGGCCGTCCTGGAAGGTCAGCGTCTCGTACAAGCCGGCGCCGGCGGTGAGCACCTACGCCACGGTCTCCACCGGCTTCCGCACGCCGGTGGTGAACGCCTTCGCCGGCCGCGCCAGCGTGGTGAACCCCAGCGACATCATCATCCCGCCGGGCGCCGACTCCGACGACCTGACCAACTACGAGGTGGGCCTGAAGGGCCGCTGGCTCGATGGCCGGCTGACCACCAACCTGTCGGCCTACTGGATCGACTGGAAGAACATCCAGGTCCAGGCCAACCGGGTGTCGGACTCGGTGCAGTTCGCCACCAACATCGGCAAGGCGGTCAGCAAGGGGGTCGAGTTCGAGATCGTGGCCCTGCCCGCCGAGGGGCTGACCGTGGGGATCAACGGGTCCCTGATCAACGCCAAGGTGACCGAGCTCTCGCCCACCGAGGCGGCCATCTCCGGCGCCGTGGAGGGGGTGAGGCTTGCCGCACCCCGTTTCCAGGGAGCGGCCTATTTCAACTACGGATTCGACCTGACGCCGCAGGCCCGCGCCAACCTGTCGGGGGTGGTGCAGCGGGTGGGGAGTTTCCCGGGCATGTTCCCCAACACGCCGGGCCGTCCCGGCGTGGTCAGCCCGACCTACGCCTTCACCGAGGCCTATACGAATGTGAACGCGACCTTCGCGGTGGCCTTCGAGCGGCTCACGGTGGCCGCCTACGTGGAGAACCTCTTCGACAGCCGCAAGATCACCTACGTGCATCCGGAAGCCTTCATCGCCAGCCGGTTCGCGGTCCAGCGACCCCGCACCATCGGCGTGCGGCTGGGCTACGACTTCTAACCCGTGGCGGCGTCTGCCCACGCACGGGCCGCGGCGGCCGCCCCCGGGACCGCCGCGGCCCTGAAGCCGGCGAAGGGCGCCTGGCCGGTGCTGGCGATCCTCTGCTTCGTCTATGTGCTGAACTTCCTGGACCGGCAGCTCCTGTCGATCCTGGCCAAGCCCATCCAGGACGAGCTCGGCGTCACCGACGGGCAGCTCGGTCTGATCAGCGGCCTCTATTTCGCGCTGTTCTACTGCCTGATCTCCATTCCGGTCGGCTGGCTGGCCGACCGGACCAACCGGGTGCGTGTTCTGGTCGTCGCCTGCGGCCTGTGGAGCGCGGCGACCATGGGGTGCGGGCTGTCGGCCAACTATCCGCAGCTCGTCCTGGCGCGGATGACCGTGGGCGTCGGCGAGGCGGGCGGGGTGCCGCCCTCCTACGCCATCATCAGCGACTATTTCCCACCCGGCCGCCGGGGCACGGCGCTGGGCCTGTTCAACCTCGGCCCGCCGATCGGCCAAGCGCTGGGGGTCGCGTTCGGGGCGGCCATCGCGGCGGCCTATAGCTGGCGGGCGGCCTTCGTCATCCTGGGCGCGGTCGGGATCGTCGCCGCCCTCGTGGTGCTGCTGCGCGTGCGCGAGCCGGTCCGGGGCGGCCTCGATCGCGGGGGCCCGTCCAAGGGATCGGCCGGCCCCGCTCCCTTCTGGCCGACGGTGCGCATGTTCTTCGCCACCCCGGCCCTGCGGCTGGTGGCCCTGGCGAGCGCGGCGACCCAGATCATCACCTATGGGGCGGGCAACTTCACGACCCTGTTCCTGATGCGCGAGAAGGGCATGACCCTGCCGGACATCTCGCTCTGGTACGCCCTGGTGGTCGCGGTCGGCATGGGCGGCGGGATCTTCGTCTCGGGCCGGGTGATCGATCGGTTCACGCGGACCTCGAAGGCGGCCTATGCGACCGTGCCGGCCCTGACCCTGTCGCTGGCCGTCCTGCCCTATCTGGCCTTTGTCTGGGCGCCGAGCTGGCCGCTGGCCCTGGTCTTCCTGCTGGGGCCGACCTTCCTCAACTACTTCTATCTGTCCTCGGCGGTGGCGCTGGTCCAGGCGGAGGTGGCCCCCGAGCAGCGCGTGTTGTCGGGCGCCCTGCTGCTGCTGGTGATGAACCTGATCGGCATGGGCGTGGGACCGACCTTCGTCGGCATGGTCAGCGACGCCCTGAAGGCCAGCCATCCGCACACCTCGCTGCAGTTGGCCTTCTACGCCCTGGCGCCGGTCTATGCGCTCGCGGTGGGGCTGTTCCTGGCGCTCGCCCGCGTGCTCCGGCGGGAGGAGGCCCGAGCATGAGAGGGTGGCTGGGCTTGACCCTGGCCCTGGCGCTGGGCGTCGGGGCGGCCGCGGCGCGGCCGACGCCGGTGGTCTTGGCGCCGGCGGGGGCCGTGCGGGGCGAGGCGGCGGGCGAGGTGAACGTCTTCCGAGGCCTGCCCTATGCGGCCCCGCCGGTGGGCGCGCTGCGATGGCGGCCGCCGGCGCCGCTGGAGCCCTGGAGCGGGGTGCGGGAGGCCAAGGCGTTCGGCCCGGCCTGCCTGCAGCCACGGGCGCCGCCGGGCGGGATCTATGCGAGCGAACTGCCGCAGCTCAGCGAGGACTGCCTGACCCTGAACGTCTGGGCCCCGGCGCATCCGCCCAACGGCTCGGCCGCCGCCCCGGTGATGGTCTGGATCCACGGCGGGTCGCTCACCGCCGGCTCCAGCCGCGAGAGCATGTACGACGGCGCGGCCCTGGCACGGCGTGGGATCGTGGTGGTGTCCATCAACTACCGCCTGGGGGTGCTGGGCATCCGGAACTCAGCGCCGAGAGCGCCGATGGCGTCTCGGGAAACTACGGCCTGCTGGACCAGATCGCCGCGCTCACCTGGGTCCGGCGCAATATCGCCGCCTTCGGGGGCGATCCGGCCAGGGTGACCGTGGCCGGCGAGTCCGCGGGGGCGCTCAGCGTCATGTACCTGATGGCCTCGCCCCTGGCGCGTGGCCTGTTCGACCAGGCCATCGCGCAGAGCGCCTACATGATCTCCACGCCCGAACTGAAGGCGGCTCGGTTCGGCGAGAGGCCGGCTGAGGCGGCGGGGGTGCAACTCGCCGAGCGTTTGGGCGCCAGCGGTCTGGCGGGGCTGCGAGCCCTGGATGCCGCGGAACTCGTCGACAAGGCGCCGAAGGCCGGCTTCGCCCCGTTCGGCGTCGTCGATGGAAAGGTGCTGCCGCGCCAGCTCGTGGAAGTCTTCGACCGGGGCGAGCAGGCGCCGGCGGCGGTGTTGGCCGGCTACAACGCCGGGGAGATCCGCTCGCTGCGGTTCCTGGCCGCGCCCCGACCCGCGAGCGCGGCGGCCTACGAGCGGGCGATCGGCGCGCGCTACGGCGACCTGGCCGACGCCTTCCTGCGGCTCTATCCGGCCGCCGACCTGGTCGAGAGCCTGCTGGCCGCGCCCCGGGACGCCCTCTACGGCTGGACCGCCGAGCGGCTGGCGGCGACCCAGGCCGCCGCCGGGCGGCCGTCGTTCCTCTACCTGTTCGACCACGGCTATCCGGCCGCCGACGATCTCGGCCTGCACGCCTTCCACGCCGCCGAGATCCCCTACGTCTTCGGGACGCGGGACAAGACGCCGCCGGCCTGGCCAAAGCCGCCGAACTCCGGCGCCGAGAGGCGCTTCGCCGACGCCGTGCAGGACTACTGGGTGAGCTTCGTGAAGACCGGGGTCCCGGCCGCCGTGGGCCAGCCGGCCTGGCGCCCCTATGGCGACGGCCGCGCCTTCATGGCCTTCGAGGACGTCCCGCGCGGGAAGGCGCGGCTGGCGCCGGGCATGTACGAGCTGAACGAGGAGGTCGTCCGACGCCGCCGCGCGCGGGGCGACATCCCCTGGAACTGGAATGTCGGCCTCGCCGCGCCTGCCTCGCCGCCTGAGCCCCCGGAACGCCGATGATCGACGGAGCCATGCAGCCCTTCGCGCTGACGCTCGACAAGTTCCTGGCGCACGCCGCCAAGTGGCGCCCCACCTCCGAGGTGGTGACCGCCCGGCAGGACGGCGCCGTAGACCGGATCGGCTATGGGGCGCTGATGGCGCGCAGCCAGCGGGTCTCATCGGTGTTGGCCGGGCTGGGGGTGAGGATCGGCGACCGGGTGGCGACCCTGGCCTGGAACACCCAGGCGCACTTCGAGGCCTGGTACGCGATCACGGGCATGGGGGCGGTCTGCCACACCCTGAACCCGCGGCTGACCGCCGACGACCTGGCGGCCATGGTGCGGCGCTCGGAGGCCCGGCTGGTGATCGTCAGCGCCGACCTGGTTGGCCTGGCGCGGAAGGTCGCCGAGCGAGTCCCCCACCCCTTGCGGCTGCTGGTGATCGACGGACCAGCGGAGGGCGAGGCGGTCGCTCTGGAGCCCCTGATCGCC
>JAZKBZ010000013.1:8690-57369 GCA_040388315.1 Pseudomonadota bacterium
CAGGATTGCGCCGCGGCCGCGGACGGGTTCGCATGGGGCCGGTTCGACGAAACGGCCCCATGCGGTCTCTGCTTCACCTCGGGCACCACGGGGGCGCCGAAGGGCGTGACCTACACCCACCGATCGAGCTTCCTGCACACGCTGCGGGCCTTGCAGGTGGACGGGATGGCGATCTCGGGCCGCGACAGCCTGCTGGCCGTGGTGCCGATGTTCCATGCCAACGCCTGGGGCCTGCCCTTCGCGGCGCCGGCGGTGGGGGCCAAGCTGGTTCTGCCGGGGCGCAACGCCGACGGGGCCAGCCTTGCGCGGCTGATCCGGGCCGAGGCCGTGACCCTGGCCGTGGGCGTGCCCACCGTGTGGCTGGGTCTTCTGGAACACCTGGACGCCGAGGACGGCGAGGTCCCGAGCCTCGAGCGCATCGTCGTGGGCGGGGCGCCGATGCCCCCGGCCCTGATGGCCCGGCTGGAGGCGCGCCTGGGGGTCGTGGTCCAGACGAGCTGGGGGATGACCGAGCTGTCGCCGTCCGGGACGGTCGCGGCGGCGCGCGATCCTAAACGCTCGGCCGCACAGTCTGGCAGGCCCGCGGTCGGCGTCGACCTCATGGTCGCCGACGCCGAGGGGCGGCCCCTGGCCCGGCAGCGTAACACCGAGGGTCATCTGCACGTGCGCGGCGCCGCGGTGGTGGCCCGCTACTTCGGCGAGGTGAAGCCCGCCGTCGACGTCGACGGCTGGTTCCCCACCGGCGACTTGGCGCGGATCGACGACGAGGGAAACCTGATCATCACCGGCCGGGCCAAGGACCTCATCAAGTCCGGCGGCGAATGGATCAACCCCGCCGAGATCGAGGCGCTGGTGAGCGCGCTGCCGCAGGTGTCCCTGGCCGCGGTGATCGGTAGGCCTGACGACAAGTGGGGGGAGCGGCCGATCCTGCTGGTGGAGCTGCGTGATCCCGGCGGCCTGACCGACGCGGCCCTGCTGGAGCCCTTGAAGGGCCGGGTGGCCAGCTGGTGGATACCGGACGAGGTTGTCCGCCTGGAGCGCATGCCGCTGGCGCCGACGGGCAAGATCGACAAGTTTCGGCTCAGGGCGGTCTACGCCGCGCCGGCCGGCGCCCCCGAGCCTTGACGCCCGCCGCCATCGCGTTGAAAGAGTGCCGCGTGCCCGACAGCTTGAAACCCCGGAGACGGTCCAAGAAGGCCGAACAACGCGCCGAGTCGATGGAGCAGATCCTCGACGTGGCCGAGGAGCTCTTCTCCCGGCACGGGCTGTACGGCGTCACCCTGCAGGACGTCGCCCGGCGGGTCGGCGTCCACCACACGCTGCTGAACTATTATTTCGAGGACAAGAAGAAGCTGTTCGACGCGGTGTTCGCGCGGCGCGCCGTGGTGACCAGCGAGCGGCGGATGAAGGCGCTCGACGAATACGAGGCCTCGGTCGGCGGCAAGCCGACTGTGGAGGGCGCGCTACATGCGTTCCTGGACACCGATCTCGATCTCTACAGCCAGGGCGGCGAGGGCTGGAAGCACTACGGCGCTCTGGGGGCGCTGGTCTCCAACACGCCGGAATGGGGCGCCGACCTGATGGATCAGCACTTCGATCCCGTGGTGCTGCGGTTGATCGACCTGCTGGGCAAGGCGCTGCCCGATTGCCCGGAGGAGGATATCTTCTGGGGCTACCACTTCGTGACGGGCGCCCTGATGGTGACGCTCGCCCGGACGGGCCGCATCGACAAGCTCTCTGGCGACCGCTGCCGGTCGGAGGACTTCCCGGCCGTGAAGCAGCGCATGGCGCGGTTCATGGCCGCCGGCTTCCTCGAAATCTGCGGGGTTTCCCCCGCCACCAAGCCCGGCTGAGCCGCCGCCCTCATGGGGGCGGCGCGGCGCCCTTGAGCGCCAGATAGGCGACCAGCGAGGCGAGGCTGGCCAGCTTGGCGGCGTCCGCATCGGGGATGTCCACCCCCAACCGTTGATGCAGCGCCGTCAGCAGGTTGAGGAAGTCCATGGAGTCGAGATCGACCTGCTCACGTAGGTCGAGCGCGGGATCGAGGGTCTCGAAGGCGATCTCCGGAGCCAGGCGCGCAAGCTCATCGCGGATCACGGCGAGGATGTCGGCCTCGTTCATAGGGACTCCGGGGTCTGCAGACGTCGGCCGATCTCGGCCAGGAACAGCGCGCCCCGGTGGCCGTCGCTGACGCGATGATCGGCCGCGAGCGTCAGGCTGACGACGGGCCTGGGCCCTATGGCGCCGTCGACGACCCAGGGGCGTTCGACCACCTTGCCGAAGCCGACGACCGCCACCTGGGGCGGATAGATCACTCCAAACAGCGCCTCGACGCCCCGGTCTCCCAGGCTGGAGACGGTGAGCGTCGGGTCGGCGATCTCGGAGCTGCGGAAGCGGCCGGCGCGGACCCGGCCCACCAGGTCGCGCATTTGCGCCATGAGGGTCTCCAGGCTGAGGTCGGTGGTGTCGTGGATCGCCGGCGCCGCCAGGCCGCCGCCGCGCAAGGCGATCGCCATGCCGACATGGACGGCGGCGCTGGGCCGGAAGGCGCCGTCCTCGAAGAATCCGTTGAACTCCGGATAGGCGCGGGCGGCGAGCGCCGTCGCCTTGACGAAGAGCGCGCCCATCAGCAGGCGTGTCTCCGGCGGTCGCTCGGCGTTGGCTGCGGCCAGCCAGTCATGGGCGGCTGTGATCTCGACCGTGTCAGAGAGGTAGTAGTGCGGAATCTCGCGCTTGGAGCGCGACATGGCCGCGGCGATCGCCGCGCGCATCTGGCTGAAATCGAAGGGTGCGGCGCCGGCGCCAGCGGCCGCCGCCGCCGCCGCGGGCGGGGCGGCGGGAAGGTCGGCGAGTTGGATCGCGCCGCCCGGGCCCGTGCCGGTCAGCGTCGCCAGGTCCAGGCCGCGCTCGGCGGCGAGCCGTCTGGCGGCCGGGGAAATCCGCACTCGGTCGGCCGCGGGCGCAGGCGGCGGAGGGGCAGGCGGCGGCTCGGGCGGCGGCGCGAGAGACGGCGGCGCGGGCGGGGAGACCGGCTCGGCCGGCGCGAGGACTTGCGCCTGCGCCGGCTCGCCCTGCGCGCGGATCATGGCGAGCGGGGCGCCGACGGGCACGGTGGCGCCCGGCTCCGCAAGGAGGCGCTCCACCGTTCCGGCCTCGAAAATCTCGATCTCGATGGCGCCCTTCTGGGTTTCCACCACCGCGACGATATCGCCGCGATTGACCGCCTGGCCCGGTTTCACGAGCCACTCCACGAGGGTGCCCGCCTCCATGTCCGCGCCCAGCGACGGCATGCGGAACTCGCCCATGGTCAGGCGCGCCCCAGCGCGGCCTTGGCCGCGGCGACGATCTTGTCGGCCTGCGGCAGGGCGGCCTCTTCGAGGTGGCGAGCATAGGGGATCGGAACCTCCTGGCTGCAGACCCGGGCGGGCGGCGCGTCCAGTTCGAAGAAGGCCTGTTCGACGATCCGCATGCCGATCTCCGCAGCCAAGGCGCCGGAGCGCCAGCCTTCGTCGACGATCACCGCGCGGCGGGTCCTGGCGACGGAAGCGAGGATAGCGGCGTCGTCGAGGGGGCGCAGCACCCTCAGGTCCAGCACCTCGGCCTCTATGCCCTCCGCGGCCAGGCGCTCGGCCGCCTCCAGGGTCTTCCAGAGCGAGCCGCCATAGGTGATCAGGCTGATATCCTTGCCCGGTCGGCGGACGGCGGCCTTGTCGATGTCGACGGCCCCGGCGTCGGGGGAGAGCAGGCCGGTCCGATTGTAGAGCATGACGTGCTCGAAGATCAGCACCGGGTCCGGCTCCTGCAGGGCGGTCCAGAGCATCCCGCGGGCGTCCTCCACCGTCGCCGGGGCGAGGATGCGCAGGCCGGGAATGTGAGCGTACCAGCCCTCCAGGCTGTGGGAGTGCTGGGCGGCGAGCTGGCGGCCCGCGCCGGTGGCCATGCGGATCACCAGCGGGCAGCCGAACTGGTTGCCCGACATGTGGCGGATGGTGGCGGCGTTGTTGAGGATCTGGTCCAGGGCCAGCAGGCTGAAATTCACCGTCATCAGCTCGACGATGGGCCGCATCCCGGCCATGGCGGCGCCCAGGCCGGCGCCGGTGAAGGCCGATTCCGAGAGCGGGGTGTCGCGGATGCGGGCGGGCCCGAACTCGTCGAGCAGACCCTTGGAGACCGCGTAACAGCCGCCGTACTTGCCGACATCCTCGCCCATCAGGAAGACCCGCTCGTCGCGCAGCATCGCGTCGCGGATTCCCTGCTTGGCGGCCTCGCGATAGGTGGTCTCCTGCGGCGGGGCGGCCGATGCGGTGATTTCCGGGGCCGGCGGACGCTCGGAGGCACAGACATATTTGGTGAGGTCGGCCACCGGCTCCCAGGGCGCGGCCTCGGCGAAGGCGAGCGCGGCGCCGACCTCCGCGGCGGCTTCGGCTTCCAGCCGCGTGACATCCTCAGCGTGGAGGAGATTGGCGGAAAGCGCCCAGTCTCGGAACCGCGAGATCGGGTCCTTGGCCTTCCAGGCCTCGACCTCGGACTTTTCCCGGTACAGCTGGGCGTCGAACATCGAATGCGCTCGGAACCGGTAGGTGCGGCACTCCAGGAAGAAGGGCTTGCCGGTCTCGCGGATCGCCGCGATCGCCCGCCGGGCCGCGGCTTCCACCGCCACCACGTCCATCCCGTCCACGACCTCCGAGGCGATGCGATAGCCCTCGGCCTTGAGGTGGATGTCGGTCTCGGCCTCCGAGCGATCGAGGGCCGTGCCCATGGCGTAGCGGTTGTTCTCGCAGACGAAGAGCACTGGAAGGTCCCAGAGCGCGGCCAGGTTCAGGCTCTCGTGGAACTCGCCCTCGGCCACCGCGCCCTCGCCGAAGAAACAGGCGGTGACGTTGTCTTCCTGGCGCAGGCGGTCGGCCAAGGCCAGACCTGCGGCCACCGGCAGGCCGCCGCCGACGATGGCGTTGCCGCCATAGAAGTTCGCCGCCCGGTCGAACAGGTGCATCGAGCCGCCGCGCCCGCCGCTGCAGCCGGACTGCTTGCCGAACATCTCGGCCATGACGGCGGTCATCGGCACGCCGCGGGCGAGCGCATGGCCGTGCTCGCGATAGGTGGCGACGATCCGGTCGCGGGCCTCCAGCAGCGGGACGACGCCGACGGCGATCGCCTCCTCCCCGTCATAGAGGTGCAGGAAGCCGCGGATCTTCTCCTGGGTGTAGGCCTCGGCGCAGGCCTGCTCGAAGGCGCGGATGCGAATCATGCGCCCCAGCTGCTCGCTGACATGGGCGTGGGACAGGTGGGGCTTCAGGGCGTTGTCGCTCATCGCTCCTCGCTTTCCAGGGTGGAGAGGTCGCCCTCCGGCAGGCCCAGCTCCCGGGCTTTCAGGAGGCGGCGCATGATCTTGCCGCTGCGGGTCTTGGGCAGGTTCTGGCGGAAGGCGATGTCCTTGGGCGCGACCGCGGCGCCCAGCCGCTTGCGGGCATGTCCCAGCAACTCGCGGCGCAGGGTTTCGTCGCCGACCAGGCCGGGTTTCAGGGCCACATAGGCCTTCACCACCTCGCCAGAGATGGGGTCGGGAAGGCCGATCACGGCGGCCTCGGCCACCGCGTCGTGCTCCATCAGCACGCTCTCCACCTCGAAGGGGCCGATCAGGTGGCCGGCGCTCTTGATCACGTCGTCGGCCCGTCCGACGAACCAGTAGTAGCCATCGGAATCCCGCATCGCCAGGTCGCCGGAGAGGTACCAGCCGCCGACGAAGCATTTGCGGAACCGCTCCTCCTCGTGGAGGTAGCCGCGCATGATCGAGGGCCAGCCCGGCCGCAGCGCCAGCTCGCCCATGGCCATGGGCTTGTCGACCTCCCGCACCGAGCCGTCGGGCAGCCGCTCGACGATCCCGGCCGTCACGCCGGGCAGGGGGCGGCCCATGGAGCCGGGCTTGATGTCCAGGGCGGCGAAGTTGGCGATCATGATGCCGCCGGTCTCGGTCTGCCACCAGTTGTCGTGGAAGGGCCGGCCGAAGGCCTCGACGCCCCAGACCACCGCCTCGGGGTTCAGCGGCTCGCCGACACTGGCCATGAAGCGCAGGGCCGGAACCTCGTAGGGCCGTGAATCCTGGGCCCAGACCTTCATCAGCATCCGGATGGCGGTGGGGGCGGTGTACCAGACGGTCACCCTCTGCGCCTGCAGGATGGACCTCCAGCGCTCGGCGTCGAACTCGGCCTCGTCGACGATCAGGCTCACGCCGTTGGTCAGAGGCGAGATGATTCCGTAGGAGGTGCCGGTCACCCACCCCGGGTCGGCCGTGCACCAGTAGATGTCGCCCGGCCGCAGATCGAGGGCGTTGCGGCCGGTGATGTGGTGGGCCACCACCGCCTCGTGGACATGAATCGCGCCCTTGGGACGCCCCGTCGTGCCGCTGGTGAAGTGCAGCAGGGCCATGTCCTCGGGCGCGGTCTGCACGGTCGCGAAATCAGGATCGGCCTGGGCCAGGGCGGGCTCCAGCGCCATTGTCCCGGCCGGCGCCTCTCCTGGGCAGTCCACCAGCAGCACCTGCCGCAGGCTGGGCGTCTCGCCACGCCACGACTCCACCTTGCGGCGATACAGCGTCTCGGAGGTGACCAGGACATTGGCCTGCCCGATCTCCATGCGGGCGCGGATCGGCTCAGGCCCGAAGGCCGAGAACAGGGGGGTGAAGACCGCCCCGGCCTTCAGGGCGCCCAGGGCGGCGAAGTAGAGCTCGGGCGTGCGGCCCAGCAGGCTGTAGACCCGGTCGCCCCTGCTGACGCCCAGGCTGAGCAGCAGGTTGGCGAAGCGGTTGGCCTGGATCGTCAACTCCGCATAGGTGAAGTCCCGCACGGTGTTGTCGCGGCCGATCCAGCGCAGGGCCAGCTGCGCGCCGCGGCCGGCCTGGACGTGCCGGTCCAGCGCCTCGTGGGCGATGTTCAGGCCGCCGTGCGGCAACCCCTGCAACTCGGCCCGCGCGGCGGCCCACGAGAAGTCGGCGACCTCGGCCTCATAGTCCTTCAGGTTCGCCGCGGCGCGATCTTGCGGCGTCTTGCGGATGGGTGGCCAGGTCACGGTCAGGCCAGGGGGTCTTCGGCGCCGTCGGCGTCGGGCCGGACCGCCTCGGGCGGCAGGGCGATCCGGTTGTCCACCGACCGGACGCCGGGGAGGGTCCAGGCGAGCCGCTCGGCGGCGTCGCGATCGAACCAGCTCGCCGCCCGGCCGGACAGGATCACCGCGCCGTCGACTTCGGCGACCTCGACGCCATCGCAGGGCACGCCCTCGCGCCGCAGCAAGGCCAGGAGGCAGGTCCGGGCGTCCCCCGGGGGCGCGGCCACCTCCAGGTGGTTGCGGACGTCGAGAACCTCGGGCAGCCGCAGCAGTTCCTGCTCGATCAGGAGCCGCCGCATCTCGTCGGGAACCGAGCCCGTGAGGGTCACGACCCCCTCGAAGACCGCGGCGGCGATCGCGCCGCCGCCGCCCAGGCGCTCGAGCTCGACGGCGACGATGTCCTGCAGGGCCTTGTCGTTCATCACAAACCTCGCATGCTCCGACGGTCGAACACTGGAGCGTTCAGGCGGGGCCGCATTGCGATCCATCAAGCGCCGCGCCGGCCTTGGCGACCGCGCTGCTCGCCACGCTGGGAACATCGATGGCGCGCAGCCGCGCGCGCGCCTGCGCCATCGAGCCATCGACATCGAGGGCGCGGCAGGCGTCCTCGATCACCACCGCCTCGAAGCCCAGCCGCCGCGCGTCCTCGGCCGACCAGAGGACGCAGAAGTCGAAGGCCAGGCCTGCCAGGATCACCCGCGTGCAACCCCGCTCCCGCAGGTAGCCCGCGAGCCCCGTCGGGGTGACGCGATCGTTCTCCAGGAAGGCGGAGTAGGAATCGATGCCCGGATCGGCCCCCTTGCGCAGGATCATGCTGGCCGGCGCCTGATCGAGCCGGGGGTGGAAGTCCGCGCCGAACGTGCCCTGGAGACAGTGGTCGGGCCAGAGGATCTGCGGCCCATAGGGCAGGTCGATGGTCTCATACGACGCGCGGCCGGGATGGGCCGAGGCGAAGGAGCGATGGCCGGCCGGGTGCCAGTCCTGGGTCAGGACGACATGGGAAAAGAGCGTCATCAGCTGGTTGATCGGGGCGACCACCTCGTCGCCGCGCGGCACGGCGAGACAGCCGCCGGGGCAGAAGTCGTTCTGCACGTCGACGGCCAGCAGGACGTCGCGCTGCGGATGGATGGTGAGGGGGCTCATGGCTGCGCGTTCAGGCGGGCCAGGCGCCGATCGACCTCGGCGGTAAGCTGCGTCAGGGCTTCGCCCACCGCCACGGGATAGGCGAAGGGCTCCAGCCGCCGCAGGGGATCGGGCAGGCGGTCGAGTTCCCGGGCCGCGCGCAGGCGGATCTCCGCCAGGGTGGGAGGGGTCTCGACACGCTGTCCGGCCCGCAGGACCGGAAGGATGAGGGGTTCGCCGGGTTGCCGGTCCTCATGGGTCGTGAGGAGGTCGCCGGCCATGCGGCCCGTGGCGTCATAGGCGCGCCAGACCTGTTTGCGCCCGGGCCAGGTGGCCTTGCCCGTCGAGAGCTTGCGGCGCGCGACCCCGGCATATTCCTCGAGCTTGTAGGCGCAGTCGAGGGCCGGAACGTCGGAGGAGGTGGTCAGACTGGTCCCCAGGCCGAAGCCGTCGATCGGCGCGCCCGCCCGCGCGAAGGCCTGCAGGTCGTCCTCGTCCAGCCCGCCGCTGGCGAAGATGGTCACCTCGCCCAGGCCGCCGTCGTCCAGGATGCGGCGCACGCCGCGGGAAAGCGCGACCAGGTCGCCGCTGTCCAGCCGCACGCCGCCAATCTCGATCCCCGATTGGCGCAGCCGCGGCGCCAGGGCCACGACTTTGCGCGCCGCCGCCTCGGTGTCGTAGGTGTCGAGGAGCAGGGTGAGCCCCTCGGGGCGGGCGTGGGCGAAGGCCTCGAAGGCGGCGGCCTCGTCGTCGAAGGACTGCACGAAGGAATGGGCCATCGTGCCCTGCAGCGGGATGTCCCAGAGCAGGCCGGCCAGGGCCGTGGCGGTGCCGTGGAAGCCCGCGACATAGCTGGCCCGCGCCGCCATCAGGCCCGCCTCGGCGCCATGGGCGCGGCGCAGGCCGAAGTCCACCAGCCGCTTGCCGGGCGCGGCCAGCACCATGCGCGCGGCCTTGGAGGCCACCAGGCTCTGGAAATGCAGGATGTTGATCAGCCGGCTCTCCACCAGCTGAGCGACCGGCAACGGGGCGGTGATGCGCAGGATCGGCTCGTTTCCGAAGAACACCGTCCCCTCCGGCATGGCGTCGACGTCGCCGGCGAACCTCAGCTCCGCCAGCCAGTCCAGGGTTCGGCGACTGAAGCGGCCGCCGCCCTCGAGCCAGTCGAGTTCCTCGCGCGAGACCCGCAGGCCCTGGAGGAACTCCACCGCCTGCTGCAGGCCGGCGGCCATCAGGAAGCCCCGCCGCTCCGGAAGCCGGCGCACGAAGAACTCGAACACGGCGGTCTCCGTGCGCCCGCCCTGCAGATAGGCCTCCAGCATGTTGAGCTGGTAGAGATCCGTCAGGAGCGGGCTTTCGGCCGGATTGATGGAATGAGGCAATCGAGGCCTCCCGCAGCCCCCCTAGGGGGCCGCCGTCGGCGCGTCGCGGCTGGCGCCCGTCAGGGTGTTGACGATCTTGGCGGCGCCGGGCGCGGCGGAGTCGCCGATCCCCCACCCCGCCGGGCAGGCGCCCAGCCGCTGGTAGTGGCGGACCTGCTCGAAGTTGGGGCCCTTCTTGTCCTGGCGCGTGACGGCCATGTCGACCGTGAAGTCCTTGTCACGGTCGCCGTCGACCGAGGAGCCGACGCGGTAGAGCTGGTCGTCGATCCGGCAGCGGACCGAATAGGTGTCACCGGTCTCCACCGCCTCGCCCACCCGGACGCAGGGCTGGCCGTTCACCTCCGGGGCGGGGCGCACGAAGGCGGCGCGGATGCTTTGATCGGCGCAGATGTGCAGCTGGCTCACGGCCTTGCCGCCATCCACGACCTCGATCAGCCACAGGCTCGTCGGATCAACCGGCGCGGCGGCGGAAACCGCCGGCTTGGCGGTCGCGGTGGGTTCTGTCTTGCGCTCGCAGGCTGCCGTGGTCGCGGCCAGGCCGCAGATCGCCAAGAGCGAGATGATGGGCGCATTTTGCATGGGAAACCTCCTGTCGAGCGCCACTGTGCGCCCCTTGCGGGCTCCGACATTGAGCCGGATCAAGTCGCCGCGATCGCGCCCAGGGCGGGCGGCGGCGGCGGCCCGACGCCCTGGGCGAGACTCAGGCGGCGCGCGCCGCGCCCGAAGCCTTCGCCTCGGTCGGGGGAGCGAGGGCGGCGGCCGCGGCGTCGCCGACCTTCTCCAGCCAGACGAACTCCAGCTGGTCGCGGGCTTCCTGCGGGATTTCCTCATAGTCGCGGCGGTTGCGGGCCGGCAGCATCACGCGCTTGACCCCGGCCGCCGCGGCGGCGACCACCTTCTCCTTGATGCCCCCCACCGGCAGGACCAGGCCGCGCAGGCTGATCTCGCCGGTCATGGCGGTGTCGTTGCGCACGGTGCGGCCGGTGAGCAGGGAGGTCAGGGCGATGAACATCGCCACGCCGGCGCTGGGCCCGTCCTTCGGCGTCGCGCCGGCCGGGACGTGGACGTGGATGTCGTTCTTCTTGAACAGCGCCGGGTTCACGCCCAGGGCCGCAGCCTCGGTCTTCACCAGGCTCAGCGCGGCCTGAGCGCTCTCCTTCATCACATCCCCCAGCTGGCCGGTGAGGATCAGCCGCCCGCCTCCCGGCATGAGGGCCGCCTCGATGAACAGGATCTCGCCCCCCACCGCCGTCCAGGCCAGACCGGTGGCGACGCCCGGAACGCTGGTGCGCATGGCCACCTCGTTCTCGAACCTTGGCTGACCGAGGATGTCGGTGAGATCGGCCGGGGTGATGCGGACGTGCTCGGCGGAGCCTTCGGCGATCCGGACGGCGACATGGCGCAGGGCGCGGCCAATCTCGCGTTCCAGGCTGCGGACCCCGGCTTCGCGGGTGTAGTCGACGATGATCCGCGCCAGGGCCGCCTCGTCAAACTCCGCCTGCTCGGGCTTCAGGCCGTTGGCCTCCAGTTGCCGACGCACCAGGTAGCGGGTGGCGATCTGCAGCTTCTCGCCGGACGTGTAGCCGGGCAGGGAGATGATCTCCATCCGGTCGCGCAGAGGGCCGGGAATGGTGTCGAGCATGTTGGCGGTGGCGATGAACACCACCCGGCTCAGGTCGAAGGGCACGCTGAGATAGTTGTCGCGGAAGCTGCCGTTCTGTTCGGGGTCCAGCACCTCGAGCATGGCGGCCGACGGATCGCCGTGAACGCCGGCGCCCATCTTGTCGATCTCGTCCAGCATCATCACCGCGTCACGGGCGCCGGTCTTGCGGATGGCCTGGATGATATTGCCGGGCAGGGCGCCGACATAGGTGCGGCGGTGACCGCGGATTTCCGCCTCGTCGTGCAGGCCGCCCAGGCTGATGCGGGCGAACTTGCGGCCCATGGCGCGCGCGATCGACTGGCCCAGGGAGGTCTTGCCGACCCCCGGCGGACCCACGAAGCACAGGATCGGAGCCTTGCCCTCGGGCGCCAGTTTGCGCACGGCGAGGAATTCGAGGATGCGGGTCTTGATCTTCTCCAGGCCGAAATGGTCCTCGTCCAGGACGCGGCGGGCCTCGGGAATATCGATCGGCTTGGGGGACGGCGGGGCCCAGGGCAGCTCCAGCAGCCAGTCCAGATAGCTGCGGATCATGCCGTATTCCGACGACGCTTCCGGCGTGCGCTGCAGGCGGCGCAGCTCCTTGCGGGCCTGGGCGGCCACCTCGTCAGGCATCTGGGCCTTGTCGATGGCCGCCTCCAGCTCGGCGATCTCCTGGCCGCCGCCCTCGCCCTCGCCCAGTTCGCGCTGGATGGTGGCCATCTGCTCGCGCAGCACCGCCTCGCGCTGGCGCTGACCGAACGCCGCCTGGGTCTGGCGGCCGATCTCCGCCGAGAGCCTCAGGACCTGCAGCCGCTGAGCCAGGAGGGCGGAGGCCTTGTCGAGCCGCGCCACCAACTCGGTGGTCTCCAGAATCTCCTGCTTCTCCTCCGGCTTGGCGTCCAGATAGGCGCCGACCATGTCGGCCAGGGCGCCGGGGGCCGAGATGGCCTGGATCGTCTGGCGCAGCTCCTCCGGGACGTGAGGCAACAGCTCCAGGGCCTCCAGGGCCTGTTGCTTGACGTTCAGAAAGCGGGCCTCCACCTCGGGACCGCTGTCGGTGGGCTCCGACAGGTGCAGGCCGCGGGCCACCAGATAGGGCCAGCCGTCGAGCATTTCGGTGATCTTGAACCGCTGGACGCCCTGGCAGATCAGATGGTGCTCGCCCTCCGCGCCGGTGACATAGCGCAGGATATTGGCCACCACCCCGACGTCGTGGAGTTCGGCGCGCCCGGGCTCGGCGTTCTCGGGATCGCGCTGCAGCACGATCAACACCTGGCGCTGCTCGCGCGCCGCCTGCTGGGCGGCGGCGACCGAGCGGGGCCGGCCGATGGTGATGGGCGTCACGACCTCCGGGAACAGCACCATGTTGCGCACGGGAATGACCGCGAAGGTGTCGGCGGGTGGGGCCTCGGGACCAGCGGAGGCGGGAGCGGGGATGGCGTCGTCGGTCATGACCTCACAGGGCCTTTCGCAGATTGACGATGAGGCAGCCGTTCCACATCTGGCGCGTCACCGCGTCATAGCGCCCGGCGGGCAGGGGCACGCGCCGTTCGAACCGGCCCTGCGGAAGCTCGATGCGATGGATGACGGCGTTGTGCAGGGCGGCGGGGACCGCCCGTTCCCCGGAGAGCAGCAGGCAGGCGCCGTCGATGGCGGCCTCGATCTGCTCCATGGCGACTCCGGGCAGGGCGGCGATCACGAAGACCTCGGCCTCCGTCTCTAGGACGTCGACGGGCGGCTCCCAATTGGCCCTGCGGGGCTGGGGGATGGCGGGCTGGAAGAAGTGCCGGTGCGCCCGCTCGGCGCGGGCCAGCATGCCCAGGGCGTCGGCCCACATCCAGTCGGAGGGATTTCTGCTCATCGCCGATCAACCTCATCCAAGGCCGCAGGGACCGATCCAGCGCCCAATTATCTATGAACGCCCGATGCGGGGAGAAGGGCTTGATCCTGATCAAGGGCGGGGCGTCTGCGTCCCTCATCGCGCACGGCAAATCCCGTGGCCAGCGGCCGTGAGCTGCTCTTGCGACCCCAACAGCACGGGGGCTGAGCGTATCGTCGCGCCGCCGAGCCGGGGGCTGTCCCGATTTCCCAGGCTGTCCTGGCGCCCGCCACCCCGGCCTTCGCATAAAGTCGACATTCCAAGGCTATGCACCGGGCGCGCTGGCCACCAAGGTCTGCGGCAATCCAAGAGGAATCGCATGCTCAGGTTCGGCCTCGTCATCGCCCTTGGCCTTTTCGCCACCGTCGCCGTCGCCGAAACCCCGCCCAGCCGCCCCGGGATCGACGCGCCGGAACTGGCTCGGCTCGGGGCCCATGGCGTGGGCGTGCGATCCATCACCCTCGTCCAGCCCGGCCAGGCGGATATCCTGGCCTATGACGCCGCCAAGGGGGCCGCGCCCCTGAAGGACCGCAGCCTGCCGGTGGACATCTGGTACCCCGCCACGACGCCGGTAAACGCTAGGCCCGTCACCTATGCCGACACCCTGCCGGCCGAACCGCCGAAGCTCCCGGCGGCCTTCACCGTGGCCGGGGTGGCGGTGCGCGACGCGCCGCCGCTCAAGGGCGCCTTTCCCCTGGTGATCCTCTCTCACGGCTACAGCGGCACGCCTTCGGCCATGACCTGGCTGGCGGAGAACCTGGCCTCCAAGGGCTATGTGGTGGCCGGCATCCACCACCGCGATCCCGACATCAGCGACGGCAAGGGGTTCCCCGAGCCCTTCATGCGCCGGCCCCTGGACATCGCCTTCGTGGCCCATGAACTCCAGGCTCAGGCCGGCAAGGGCGCCCTGCTGGGAGCCGACATCTCCCGCGTGGCGCTGATGGGCTATTCCATGGGCGGCTACGGCGTGCTGACCGTGGCGGGCGCGAGCCTGGACCCGGCCGGCGGGGCGGCCGCGATCCCGGGCGGCCTGATGAAACCCTATGTCCGCGGCGGAGCCCAGGCCGGCGAGCTGGCGATCCCCGGCCTGAAGGCGGTGGTGGCCATCGCCCCGGCGGGCGTACGGTTCAAGACCTGGGGCCCCGAAGGCCTGGCCGGCGTCACCGCGCCCCTACTGATCATCGCCGGCGACCAGGATCGCACCGTGGGCTTCTCCGACGGGATCAAACCGGTCTTCGACCAGGCGGTCCATGCCGACCGCTACATGCTGGTGTTCGAGAACGCCGGCCACAGCATCGGCATGAGCAGCGCGCCCGCCTCGATGCGCGACACCCTGTGGGACTTCCACTGGTTCGAGGACCCGGCCTGGCGCAAGGACAAGATCATGGCCGTCAGCCAGCACATGATCACCGCCTTCCTCGACCTCCAGGTGAAGGGCGACGCCAGCCGCGCCGCCTACCTCACCACCGACGTGGTGGTCGGCAACGACTCCAGGTGGCCGTCTCCGCCGCCGGCGAGCTACGGCGCCTTCAGTCCGGGCGGCGCCGGCCTCACCTGGAAGGGCTTCCCCCGCAACGGCGTCCAGGGCCTGGAACTGCATCACCGGCCATCGGCGCCCCAGGCGGCCACCGTTGCTGGCTCGACCCCTCATTGAGGATCGCCAGGTCAGCGGGGGCCCTTCTGGTCTTCAGGTCCTTTGGGCGCTGTTAAATCTCAGCGGACCCGGCTTCGGTAAGCATTATGAACCCATTGGGGCCGTGTTTGAACAAGCCGCGCTCCAGCCCAGCCTTTAGCCCAATGAGGAGATCAGAGGCTCTAAGGCCTTGCTGGCTGTTGACCAGCATTCCCTCTCCGGGCTGCAATTTGCGGGCCTTGAAGATATCAAGGACCATTCGCAATTCTTCCTCGGTGGTGGGCAGCCCAGCCATTTGCTCCTCCATGCTCCGAGCAAAGCCTACAGCAGCCGAACCCGGCGAACGATAGGCTCGTCAAGTCGGCCCTATTGCAAACTGAGACACCACCCCAACGATGGCGTCGGGGCCGGGGTCTTCGCCCAGGTTCTCGAGCACCGGGGGGCCGTTGATAGTTAGCGTCCGGCGGGCCCGACGAACCCTTCAAAGTAGAACCCGACCTCTACCTGCTGGGCCTTTGCCAGGCGATAGAGTAGCGACCCCGGCACTCGATTGACCCCGGCCTGGAATTTCCCGATCTGCTGGTGCGACCGGGATACGGCCTGCGCGAGTTGCGGCTGAGATTGACCCAAGAAATGCCGCCGGGCGCGATCGTGTCCCACATGGGCATCTATCGCGCGCTCCAAGGCGCTGGTGTGAACTATCGTCATGACCTGATGATCGCGTGAGTTCGCGGGATGGACCAGCGCCATGTCGTGCGCGCGGTGTTGGCTGAAGGCGCCACTCTCCCGGAGAGGTCCAAATTGGCCTGGCGTTCTGCGCCGCCGACTTGGCCGTAACCCGGCTCTGCCCCTAGTGTGGGCCATGCGAGTCATCGGTCAGGACGAAGTGCGCGAACAGCTGACCTATGAGGTGGCCATTCCCATTGTACGCGCGGCGATGATCGCGCTCTCGGCCGGCGAAACCCGCCAGCATCTGCGCTCCATCATCCCCCTGGCCGAGGGGCGGCTGTTCGGCATCATGCCCGGCGCCCTGGGGGAGCGGGCCGCCTTCGGCGCCAAGCTGATCAGCATCTTCCCAGAGAACTTCGCCAAGGGCGCCCCGTCCCACCAGGGGGTGGTGGTGCTGTTTGATCCCGACACCGGCGCGCCGATCTGCATCGCCCACGCCGGCGAGGTCACCGCTATCCGCACCGCCGCGGCCAGCGCGGTGGCCACCGAGGCCCTGGCGCGCCCCGCGGCCACTCGCCTGGCGATCCTCGGCTATGGGGAGCAGGCCGAGACGCACCTGCGCGCCCTGCGCCATGTGCGCTCGATCGACCACGTCACCGTCT
Organism: Pseudomonadota bacterium; assembly: GCA_040388315.1. Taxonomy (GTDB): domain Bacteria; phylum Pseudomonadota; class Alphaproteobacteria; order Caulobacterales; family Caulobacteraceae; genus Phenylobacterium. The sequence continues at coordinate 24,781 of JAZKBZ010000013.1, forward strand.
GGGGGCGCTCGCCGGACCGCGCCCAGGCCTTCGCCGCGCGCATGGCCGCCGAGACCGGCCTGCCGGTCGTAGCCTGCGCCGATGTCGAAAGCGCGGTGGCGGACGCCGACATCATCTGCACGGTCAGCGGATCGGAGGAACCGATCCTTAAACGCGCCTGGGTGCGGCCGGGGACCCACCTGAACCTGGTGGGCTCCAGCCGGCCGGGGCCGGTGGAGGTGGACGAGGACCTGGTGGCCGCCTGCCGCTTCATCGCCGACAGCCGCGAGGGGGTGCTCGCCCAGGGGGCGGAGTTCCTCAAGGCCAAGGCTTCGGGCCGCATCGGCGACGACCATGTCGTCGGCGAGATCGGCCAGGTGCTGTCGGGCGCCATCCCCGGCCGCCAGTCGCCCGGCCAGATCACCGCCTACAAGTCGCTGGGCCACATCGTCCAGGACCTGGCCAGCGTCCAGGCCCTATGCCGCTGAGACCCGCGACCGCGCCGGCAGGAAGCCCGGCGCCCGCAGCAGGGCGGCGCTGACCAGGGCCACCAGCAGGCCCACCGGGAAGATCTCGATGAAGGTCATCGGCATCCGGAACAGCGGGTTGGCGTACTGGACCCGCAGGGTCTCCATCTCGGCCGCCGCCTTGGCGTAGGCCGGACCGGTGACGCCGGCGGCGCGCTTGGCCTCCAGGATCTGGGCGGTGTACTCGTCCATGAACCGGTAGTCGGTGATCGCCAGATAGACCTCCCACACCGCCACATAGGCCAGCGAGGCCACAAGGGCGATGCCGAGCCCCATCAGGAAGGCCGTGCCGAACTTGATCACCCCGCCCAGGGCCTGGTCGCGGTGCTGCTTCACTCCCACCAGGATCGAGGACAGGGCCACCAGCATGATGAGGTAGCCCAGCCACACATTGGAATGCGGCGCGCCGCCGTTGAGCGCGATCGTGCCGATGATGCCTGAGATGATGATCAGGCCCGAGATCAAGCCGTAGGTCAGGATGGTGCGGGTCATGCCGGTTGCTCCTCTGCTGCAGGGCTTGGCCATGAGGATGCTGGGTGGGCGGGCGTCAGGCTATCGCCCAAAAGGGTGAGATCGTGCGGTTCGTCCCTTTGGCGAGACGGCCTCACGGCAGCAGCTGCAGGTCGCGAGCCTTGCGCACGGCCTGGGTGCGACGGCTGACCTCGAGCTTGGCGAACAGGTTGGCGGCGTGGGTCTTCACGGTGTTGGGCGAAACCCCCAGCGTACGGGCGATCTCCTTGTTCGACTGTCCGGCCGCCAGCCGCTCCAGGACCTTCACCTCCTGGCGGGTGAGGCCGAGCGATGTCATGGCCGCGGTATTGGGTTCGAAGGGACCCGGCGCGTGGCGGGCGTTGAGCCTCCAACCCACGCACACTCCGGCCGCGGCGAAGGCCGTCCCGATGAGCGCAACATAGACCTCCAGCGAGAAGGTCCGCGCCAGGAACTGATATTCGAACCACTGCAGGGTGAAGGCGCCAGCGGCGAGGACCAGGGCCCAGAGCAGGATCGTGCGGGTCATGGGCCGGCCTAGGCGTTCGGTCGGGCCGGGTTGTGGCCGCCGCCGACATAGCCGAGCGCCGCGGCCTCGCGCACCGCCTGGGAGCGGCCCACCACCCGCAGCTTCTGGGCGGCGTTCTTCAGGTGGAAGCGGACGGTGGGGGCGGAGATGCGCACCAGCTCGCCGATATCGGCGTCGGTCTTGCCCGCCGCGGCCCACTTCAGGCACTGGATCTCGCGCCGGGTCAGGCGCGGGGGGCCGGCCTGGGGCGTGGCGCCCCGGGTGTCATTGTAGGCGGCGATGAACTTCAGGGCCGCGACATGCAGGCGTGGGGCGTGGGCCTCGAACAGGGCCTCCACCGGGACCTGCGGGTCCGGCGTCGCCCAGACCACCGCCCCGATCAGGCCGCCCGGCAGGTAGGCCGGTGCGATGATGGCCCCGGCCACGCCGTGGTCGCGGGCCGAGCGGTCCACCGTGATGGCGCTGAGCTGGGGCGCCGGCCGCCAGGTCGCGAACCGCCCCTCGGTGAAATAGAAGGGCTCGGCCACATAGCGGGCGGCGAGCACGAAGGGGGTGCGCAGGGCGAAGCCCCGGTCCTTCCAATATTCCAGCTTGGGATCGACCCAGCGGAACAGGGTCTCGGCATAGGGGCGGCCGTCGGAGCCCAGCACCGGCTCGGGGCTGGAGAAATCGGCGCTGACGGCGATGAAGGGCAGGCCAAGCTCGGCGCCCAGCCGGGCCACCTCCTGGGCGTAGCCGTCGATCTCGTTCATGGCGGCTCCTCCCCCCGGCTAAACTATCACCGACGATAGCTTGTGCGCGCCCTGGGATTTCGCAAGCCTGGAGATGCGCGCCGGTTGGGCGCCGGAGACCGCGCCCATGAACCTCGACCTCAGCGACGACGAGATCGCCTTCCAGGGCGAGGTCCGCGCCTTCCTGGCCGATTCCCTGACCCCGGAGCTGCGCCAGGCCGGCCGCCGGGCCACCAGCGTCTTCATGGACAAGACCTACAGCCTGGCCTGGCAGAGGATCCTCCACGCCCGGGGCTGGGCTGCGCCCTCCTGGCCGGTGGAACATGGCGGCCCCGGCTGGGGCGTGATGCAGAAGGCGATCTTCGCCGCCGAGTGCGCGCGGGCGGGCGCGCCGAGCCTGGCGCCCATGGGGTTGAAGATGGTGGGGCCGGTGATCATGGGCCACGGGACCCCGGAGCAGAAGGCCCACTACCTGCCGCGCATCCTCTCGGGCGAGGACTACTGGTGCCAGGGCTATTCCGAGCCCCAGGCGGGCTCGGACCTGGCGGCCCTGGCGCTGAGCGCCGTGTCCGACGGCGATGACTATGTGCTCAACGGCGCCAAGCTGTGGACCACCCATGCCCACTGGGCCAACCGCATGTTCTGCCTGGTGCGCACCAAGGCCGAGGGCAAGCCCCAGGCCGGGATCACCTTCCTCCTGCTGGACATGCAGACCCCGGGGATCACGGTCCAGCCGATCGTCACCCTGGCGGGCGAGCATGAGGTCAACCAGGTTTTCTTCGATAGGGTCCGCGTGCCCCAAGCCGACCGCATCGGGGCCGAGAACGCCGGCTGGACGGTGGCCAAGTACCTGCTGGAGTTCGAGCGCGGCGGTGGGTCCGGGCCGGGGCTGAAGGTGGCCCTGGAGGCGGTCGCGGCGCTCGCCCGCGCCGAGGCCGGCGACGGCGGGAACCGGCTGATCGACGATCCGGCCTTCCGGTCCAGGCTGGCGCGGGCGGCCTGCGCCGTCGAGGCCGTGGAGATGACCGAGCATCGGGTGCTGGCGGCCCTGGCGGCGGGGAACAATCCAGGCCCGGCCTCCTCCATGCTGAAGACTCAGGGGACCGAGACCCTGCAGATGATCGATGAACTGGCGATGGAGGGCGCCGGCGCCTATGCCGCCGTCGACCAGATCGAGGCCCGCGCCCCGGGCTCGAACCTCGACTGGGTGGGGCCCGAGCACTCGCTGACGGTCACGGCCCGCTATCTCAACGACCGCGCCGCCTCGATCTACGGCGGCTCGAACGAGATCCAGCGCGACATCATGGCCAGGCTGGTCCTCGGCCTCTGATCCAAGTTCCGTAAGGGACCCTATCAGCTTCGATAGCTTGTGCGCTCACCCGGTCTTCGCGAGTTTCGCCAGCATGACGGGACGCCCGGCAGAAGGCGTCCGCACCCTGGGAGGGACAGAGCAATGACCAAGATGCACACGCTGCGCGCCGTGCTGGCTATGAGTGTTTCGGCGGCCGCCATGGCGGCCTACGCCCCGGCCATGGCCCAGGCCGCGCCGGAAGATGACAATACGGTGGAGACCCTGGTGGTCACCGCCCAGCGCCGGGAAGAGACCGCCAACACCATCGGCATGGCCATCCAGGCCTTCCGCGGCGAACAGATGCGCGAACTGCACGTCACCACGGTCAAGGACCTGGCCAGCGTGGTGCCCAGCTTCAGCGTCTCGCAGAGCTATCAGGGGGTGCCGACCTACACCCTTCGCGGGATCGGCTTCAACACCATCAACCTCTCGGCCACCTCCACGGTGGGCACCTATGTCGACGAGGTCGCCTACGCCTATCCGATGATGAACACCGGTCCGATAATGGACCTGGAGCGCGTCGAGGTGCTGAAGGGTCCGCAGGGCACGCTCTATGGCCGCAACACCACTGCGGGTCTGATCGACTTCGTCACCAACAAGCCCACCAACAGCTTCGAGGCGGGCCTGACCGCCGAGGTCGGCAACTACAAGACCCACAATTTCGAGGGCTTCGTCAGCGGGCCCCTGGCCGAGGGCGTCCAGGCGCGCGTGGCCTTCCGCACCGACGACAGCGATGAGGGCTGGCAGCGCAGCAACACCCGCGGCGAGAAACTGGGCGAGATCCACCGTTACGGCGTTCGGGCCTCCTTGGCCCTGCAGCCCACCGAGGCGCTCAGCATCGACGCCTCGCTCACCCTGTGGCGCAACAAGTCCGACACCGTGGCCGCGCAGGGCATCGGCTTCACCCCGGCCACGGCGGCCAGCCCCTTCAACGCCGCGGGTCTGACCAGCTACATCGCCACCCACATGCCCACCGACGCCACCCAGGCCGACTGGGCGCCCTATGCCCGTCGCGCCACCGACATCGGCACGGGCCTGGGCATCGGCGGGCCGCTGCGGGAGAACAACGACTTCACTGGCGTCAAGGTGAAGGTCGCCTACGACATCGGCGAGCACATGCGCCTGGTGTCGCTCACCAACTATAACGAGCTCACCCGCGACGCGACCTTCGACTGGAGCGGCGCGCCCTACGAGATCCTGGTCCAGAAGGCAGCCGGCCACATCGAGTCCATCGCCGAGGAACTGCACCTCGAGGGCGAGACCGACACGGTGAACTGGCTGGTGGGCCTCTATTATGGCGAGGATACGCTCCTCGACTCCAACCGCACCATGCTGGGCGACAACGCCAATGTCGGCACGATCCGGTTCTACACCAACAGCCTGCTGCTCTCGCCGTTCAACTCCGGGGGCTACACCGCCCTGCAGGCCAGCCAGGCCTTCCGCACCTATCGCGACCAGGGCGACATCGACGTCACCACCCAGAGCGTCTTCGCCAACGCCGACTGGCGGCTGAACGACCAGTTCAAGCTGACCGCCGGCCTGCGCTACACCAAGGACAAGCAGGACTACGCCGGCTGTTCGCGCGACTTCAACGGCAACATGTTGCCCAACGTCAACATCACCAACCGCTTCCTGTTCTTCGCGGCCCACGGCCTGGTGGCGCCGATCTCCCAGGGTCAGTGCAACACCTTCAACCCCACCACCCACAGCTTCGGCCTGGTGACCTCCACCATGGACGAGGACAACTTCGCCTGGCGGCTGGCCCTGAACTGGACGCCGGATCCCAACCTGCTGGTCTATGGCTCGGTGTCACGCGGGGCCAAGGCCGGGGTCACCCCGATCAACGCGGCCAACATCTCCACCCAGAACGCGCCGGCCACCCAGGAACTGCTGCTGGCCTACGAGGTGGGCCTCAAGGCCGCCCTCTTCGAGCACCGCGTCCAGGCCAACGCCTCGCTCTTCTACTACGACTATGAGGACAAGCAGCTCAGCGTCTATTTCGCCGACCCGATCTATACGGCCCTGGCCCGCCTGGCCAACGTGCCCAAGTCGATGGCCTACGGCCTGGACGGTGACGTCACCTGGCGGATCAGTTCCGACTTCACGGCCATCGCGTCGGGCACCTGGCTGCATACCGAGGTGCAGGACTATGTGGGGATCAATTCGGCCGGCAAGCCGGCGAGCTTCGATGGCGCGCCCTTCCTCTACAGCCCGAAGTTCCAGGGCAGCCTGACCCTGCTCTACAAGCACGACCTGAACGACAAGCTGGGAATCCAGGCGGCGGTCAACGGCCGCTACCAGTCCAAGTCCCACGCCGACCTGGAGGGCAACCCGCTGTTCGCCATCCCGGAGTACGGCCTGCTGAACGCCAGCCTCGGCCTGCATTCCAGCGACGACCGCTGGGAGGTTTCCCTTTGGGGCCGCAACCTGACCGACGAATATTACTGGTCGGCGGTCAGCAGCAACGCCAACGTGGTGGTGCGCTTCCCCGGTCAGACTCGGACCTTCGGCGCCTCCTTCACCGTCAAGTACTAGGAACGAACGTATGAGTGTTGCGGAGCCGGTCGCCGCCGTCGATTTCGACCAGATGCCCACCCTGGGGGACATCGCGCGCTACCACGCGCGGGAGCGTCCCTCGGCGACGGCTCTGGTGTTCGAGGGGCGGGAGACCGACTTCGCCACATTCGAGCGCCGCACCAACCAGGCCGCCAACGCCCTGATCGCCCAGGGGGTCCGCAAGGGTCAGCGGATCGCCTATGTGGGCAAGAACAGCGACCACTATTTCGAGCTGCTGTTCGGGGCGGCCAAGATGGGGGCTGTGATGACCCCTATCGGTTGGCGGCTGGCGCCGCCGGAAATGGCCTACATCCTGGGGGACTCCGGCGCGCCGGTGGTCTTCATCGGCCCGGAGGTGATGGACCTGGCGCCGGCCATTCTCGAGGGCCTGGACCCTGCGCCGGCCGTCATCGCCATGGAGGCCGCCAACGCCGGTGGCGCTCCGGTCTATGAGGCGTGGCGCGACGCGGCGCCCGACACCGACCCGGGCGTCGCCATCGCGCCCTGCGACGTGGCGGTCCAGCTCTACACCTCGGGCACCACCGGCCGGCCCAAGGGGGCCATGCTGTCCCACGACAACATCCTGTCGGGCCGCCGCCGCTCGGCGCAGGCCAACATGCCCTGGAACAGCTGGGGCCCGGACGACGTCAGCCTTGTGGCCATGCCGGTGGGCCATATCGGCGGCACCGGCTGGGGAATCGTCGGTCTCTACAACGGCGCCAAGGGGGTGGTGGCCCGGGAGTTTGACCCGTTCAAGGTGCTGGACTTCATCGAGGGCGACCGCATCTCCAAGATGTTCATGGTGCCGGCCGCGCTGCAGATCGTGGTGCGGCAGCCCCGGGCCCGCGAGGTCGACTTCAGCCGGCTGAAATACATCCTCTACGGCGCATCGCCGATCCCGCTGGATCTGCTGCGCGAGTGCATGGAGGTGTTCGGCTGCGGTTTCTGCCAGCAGTACGGCATGACCGAGACCTGCGGCACCATCGTCTACCTGCCGCCGGAGGATCACGACCCGGCCGGCAACGCCCGCATGCGCGCCGCCGGCCTGCCCATGCCCGGCGTGGAGTTGAAGATCATCGACGAGGCCGGCGCGACCCTGCCGGCCAATACGGTGGGGGAGGTGGCCATCCGCTCCAGCTCAAACATGGTCGGCTACTGGCGCCTGCCCGAGGCCACCGAGGCGACGGTGGGCGCCGACGGCTGGCTGCGCTCGGGCGATGCGGGCTATCTGGATGAGGCGGGCTACCTCTTCATCCACGACCGGGTGAAGGACATGATCATCTCCGGCGCCGAGAACATCTATCCGGCCGAGGTGGAGAGCGCCGTCTACGGCCACCCGGACGTGGCCGAGGTGGCGGTGATCGGGGTGCCCGACGACACCTGGGGCGAGGCGGTCAAGGCAGTGGTGGCGCTGAAGCCCGGCGCGACCGCCGATCCGGCCAGCATCATCGCCTTCGCCCGCACCCGCATCGCCGCCTTCAAGGCGCCCAAGACCGTCGACTTCATCGAGGCCCTGCCCCGCAACGCCTCGGGCAAGATCCTGCGCCGTGAACTGCGTGAGCCATATTGGGCTGGCCGCGCCCGCCGGGTGAACTAGAATAAGCGCCGAGAGTGAGAGAGGCCCCAGCCATGACCGTCAGCCTTCGCCGCCCGCCCACCACCCTGACCATCGGCCAGCTGTGCCGTGAGTTCGAGGTGACGCCCCGCACCCTCCGTTACTATGAGGAGCAGGGTCTGCTGGAGCCGGCCCGCCGCGATCAGCAGCGGATCTATTCCCGCCGCGACCGCGCCCGGCTGCAGCTGATCCTGCGCGGCCGCCGGGTGGGCCTGTCGCTCGCCCAGATCCGCCAGGTGCTGGACCTGCACAACCCCGAGGACGGCGACGCGGTCCAGAATGCGGTGGCCCTGCGCGCCTTCCAGCAGCGGATCGCCGCCCTGGAGCAGCAGCGCGCGGAGGTGATCGGCGCCATCGAGAGCCTGCAGGCCGCCTGCGAACGCCTTGAGGCGCGGCTCTAGCGGCGATTCTGGCGGCGCCAGGCCGTCTCGGCGCCTTACGTCCTGGGCAGGAAGCGATCCCAGACCTGATCGTGGGCCTGGGAGATCATCTGCGTCGATGCGGACGTGACCCCGGCCTCGGCGGCGAACCGCCGCCAGTCTGCGACCGCGGCTCGGACGTTCCCGACAATGGATTGGATGTCGCGCAGCGCCAGACCGTGTCGCGCGCCAAGGCGGGTGACATGGTCCAGGGTAGGCTCCCGCCCCTCGCCCTCAACGTCCATGTAATGCTCGCCGCCGGGCCCCGGGGCATAGGTCAGGTCATAGGCCGGCGCGAGGCGCCAATCGCCCTGCGGCGTCATGATGAAGCTGTGCTGCCGGGTGTGGTCGTCGCGATTGCAGGCGATGACATTGAAGGCCATTCGCCGAAAGGCCGCCGTCACGTCCTGCGCATGCCGCGTGATCGCCGAGGTCGCGCGCAGGAAGGTGTCGTAGCTGGTCGAAGGCCGCCACGGCGGCGCCTCCAGGGCGCCGGCGAGCGAGACCATATGCAGGCGCAGGCCTTGCCCTGGCCGATCAAAACGCCGGGTGGCGAAGAAGCCGGGGCCGGTCTTGGCTGGCAACAGGCGATGCTCACTGACCGTCAGTCCCGCGGCCTCGGCCATGGTGGCATAGGCTTCCTCGATGGGGCCGATATCGTGTGGATCGTTTGGGGCGGGGAATTTCACGATCCACGCCTCATGTCCGGAGGCGACCTCGCCCTGGGAAATTGACACCCCGCCCTGGCGATCGAACCCGACATGCACCTTGGGGCGCGCCCCCCCCGAGGCGCCGGCTAGGCCTGCCAGCGTGTCTGCGAGCTGGTCTTCTTCCCCCCTAAGAATCTCCGCCGAAGCCTGAGCCAATTCGTCGAGATCGAGACTTACAACATCATCGTCTGGCGCCGTCGAGGGCTCGAAGACTAGGGCGCCGCGCCCTTGGCGCCCCACCAGGGCTAGGCGCTCGAGGACTGTGAGATCCTCCATCCGGACACCAAGCTTGCTCAAGCGACGGCGCATCAGCAAATGGCCCCAGCCTTCCGGGAGGCTGTCGGCCAGGAAGCCGTGAAGCCCATCGAACTCGCGGCTGCGCGCCGCATGGAGGCCCGGTTCGGGCGGATAGAGCAGAGGATCGATGTTAAGCCGCGCGGCGATCAGGTCCGGGGCCCATTCCAGTTGGGCGACGCCAGAGGCCATTGCGAGGCGGCCGGCGGATCGCGGCGCCTTGGCTTCATCGAAGGCGAGCGCCACTGCGAGCGGGACGCCGGGCGCAAGTTTCATGGCCGACGCGCCGGCGTGGTCGTCGTGCGTCCGCCGCGGGCTCGCGAGGCGGACGCAAAGGCGGTGGCCTGCCCCTTGAGGAGGTCGTCGAGGCTTGACGCCACGGGCGGGGGAAACAGGCCTTCGAGGCCCTCTTCGCACCTCAGCGCAATTGCCGCCTTCACGAGGTCTTCGATTGAGGCCCCGCCTTCGCGTTCCAGGCGCCGCCAGGTTCTATAGGCGACACCCGCCCGCAGAGCGGCTTGCTGTTGGGTGAGACCCATCCCCAGGCGCCGGATCTTGATCTGGTCGCCCAGAGCCTGCAGAAGTTCAGATGGCGTCCGCAACATTGTCCATATATGGACGTAAGAGGCCGAAATGGCAAGGTAAGCGGCCTCATATGGCCGATCAATTTGCGCCTTCCAGCGCCGGATCGCCGTCCCCGCAGCCGCCGCGCGAGAAGGTGGTCGGCGCCATCGAAGGCCTGATGGCCATCTGCGAACGCCTCGAGGTGCGGCTCCGGTCGGCTAGAACTCCTCCCAGGCGTCCTGGGCCTGGGCGGTCGCCCCGTAGCTGGCGGCGAGTCTTTGGGTCAGGGCTCGGGCCGGAGAGGCGGGCGGTTTCGCCGGCGCGGGGATTCGGACCGTCGCCGGACCGCCCTGTGACGCCGTTCCCACCCGGAACCGGGTCATCAGTTCCGTCAGGGCCGCCGTCTCCCCCTTGAGGGCGTGGGTCGCGGCGGTGGACTGCTCCACCATGGCGGCGTTCTGCTGAACCACATGATCCATCTGGTTGACCGCGGCGTTCACCTCCGAGAGGCCGGTGGCCTGTTCCTGGGCCGAGGCCGAGATCCCCGAGATGACGGAGTCGATCTCCGCCACCTTGTTGGCGATCGCCTGCAGCGCCTGGCCGGTCTCGCCGACCAGGGACACCCCCTGGTCGACCTGCTGACCCGAGGCCGAGATGAGGGTCTTGATCTCCTTGGCGGCCTCGGCCGAGCGCTGGGCGAGCGCGCGGACCTCCGACGCCACCACGGCGAAGCCGCGCCCGGCGTCCCCGGCCCGGGCGGCCTCGACGCCGGCGTTGAGGGCCAGCAGGTTGGTCTGGAAGGCGATCTCGTCGATCACCCCGATGATCTGGCTGATCTGGCGCGAGGAGTCCTCGATCTGCCCCATGGCGCCGACCGCCAGGGCGACCACCTCGCCGGAGCGCTCGGCCTGGCCCTTGGCTTCGGCGACGGCGCTGCTGGCTTGGCGTGCGCCGTCGGCGGTGTTGGACACCGTGGCGGTGATCTCGTCGAGGGCCGCGGCGGTCTGCTCCAGGCCCGCGGCCTGCTGCTCGGTCCGGCGCGACAGGTCGTCGGAGGCGTGCGCCAGCTCGTCGGAACTGGCGCCGATGGCCGAGGTCGTGCGGGCCACCGCGGCCATGGTGTCCTCCATCTGGGCGACGGCGGCGTTGAAGTCGCGGCAGAGCTGCAGGTACTCCTCCGGCAGGTCCTCCGGCATGCGGTAGGTGAGGTCGCCCGCGGCCAGGGCGGCCATGCCCGCGCCGACCGAGCCCACCACCACGGCGCGCTCCTGGGCCAGGGTCTCGGCCTCGGCCGTCAGGCGCGCGGCCTCGGCGGCTTCCAGATAGACCGAGATCGCATAGTCCATGTCCAGCAGGGTAGCCTTCGCCAGAGCCCCCAATTCGGCTGCGACTTCCGAGGCCTTCGGTCCTTTGGCGCCGAAGCCGCCCTTCGGCCAGCGGGCCTTGATGACCGCACCTATCAGCGAGCTCAACACCAGGGCGTAGCCGCCGATGTACCAGCGGGGCTCCAGGCCGATGCGGGCGTGGATCTCACCCACCGTGGTGACGGCACGCACATAGGTCTGATCGAACTGGCCGCTGGAGATCGTCTCCCAGTGGCCGACCTGTCGGCTCTTGGCGCTGGCGACGTGACCCTGGCTGCTAAAGAACCTGCGGGTCTCGGGGTAGGACTGGATCTGGGCGTAGAAGGCGTCGAGGGCGCCTGGCAGCTCCCCCATGATCACCGCCTTGGTCCGGCGGAGGTCCGCCTGGGCGTCGGCGTCCAGTTGCATGAAGTTCAAACGGTCGGCCAGGGAGTCATTTTGAGACATGACGGCTTCCTCAAGTTGGTCTTCCCATGCCGCGCGATTAATATTAACAGAACAAAAATACAGGCCGCCCACTCAACCTATTGGTTAGAATTGATATGCACAAACATAGAGGTATATATCGCAAGATATAACGCCGGTATGGGTTTGGTGTTGATTTCTCATCTCTCGCCTTAGGCGAAGCTCTCTCGTCAAGATGGCGCGAATCATCTTGTCTATATCTGAGGATATAGAGACGTAATGATCTTCCCGTGCGACGAATCGACCATTATCCATCCCGATCGCATGGTCTTTGTGGTTTCGAGTCCCCAATGTCGGCTACCCCACTTTGATGGATAGATTTCCCGGGGCCCTGCGCCCACCGCCGGACCCGACCGCGCGGAACCCCGACAAGACGCTCCTGCTGATCGAGGAGAAGCCCATCTGTCGGATGGCGATCGTCCAACTCGTGGCGGAGGTCGGAGGCGTCGGATCGATTCGCTACGCCACCTCGATCGAGGTGGCGCTGGACCAGGTCGAAACCCTCAAGCCGGAACTGCTGCTCGTCGATCTGTTCAGCGTCAACTATGAGTTCGGCGCCCTGCGGCGGCTCCTGTCGCTGGCCGCACCCGCCGCCGCGATCGTGGTGGACGACCGGGTCAATCCGACCTTCGCTCGGCTGGCCAAAGACGCCGGGGCCAGCGGCTACGCCTCGAAGGATTTCGAACTTCCGCGGTTCAAGGCGGCCCTTCAGGCCGTAATCGTCGGGGGCGCCTACTTCCCGCGGGACGTCCTGCCCGATCAGGTCGGTTTACGGATTCCCCGCTCCGCCGCCGGCCTCTCGGCGCGGCAGCTGGAGGTCCTCAAGCAGATGGCGGTGGGCAAGACCAATCGCGAGATCGGCGAGGCCCTGGGCATCACGCCGGGGACCGTAAAGCTGCACATCCATTCGATCCTGCAGCTCACCGGAGCCCGCAACCGGACAGAGGCCGCCCTCATCGCGGGCCGCTTCCTGGCGCCTGCCATCGGTTGAGCCGCCGCCCCTTGACGCGCCCACGGCCGAGCCTGCTAAGGCGGGTGGGAAGCAGCGCGCGGGACGACCATGACCGACTTCCCCGACGACATCTTCTCCGAGCAGGAGGGCATCGATGTCGACACCCTGGCCAATCTCGGTCCGCTGCGCCCCCTGGCCGGGGTCTGGGTGGGGGTGAAGGGGTTCGACATCAATCCCGACGCCGATGCGCCGCGCCGCCAGGACTATGTCGAGCATATCGAGCTGCAGCCCATCGACCCGCAGTCCAATGGCCCGCAATTGCTCTATGGCCTGCGCTATCACGCCCACATGGTGAAGCCCGGCGAGGTGGAGACCTATCACGACCAGGTGGGCTACTGGCTCTGGGAGCCGGCCACCGGAATGATCGTCCATTCCCTGACCATCCCCCGCGGCCAGATCGTGCTGGCCGGCGGCAGGGCCGCCGCCGACGCCACCCAGTTCGAGGTCAGCGCCACGCGGGGCTCCACCGAGTACGGCATCTGCTCCCAGGGCTTCCTGGAGCACGCCTTCCGCACCGACGCCTTCCGGATGGTGGTGACGGTCAACCCCGACGGAACCTGGTCCTATTTCGAGGACACCATCCTGCAGGTGCGCGGCAGGCCAGACCCCTTCCACCACACCGACCGTAATACCCTGACCAGGGTGGCGCCGCCGACTCCGAACCCGCTGGCCGCCGCCCCGAACTGAAGGCCCGGCGCCCGGCGGGCCTTGCCGAGAGATGACGATCTTCAGATTTGATTCACCTTCGTCCCGGATGATTTGAGAGCTCACCCACGAAGTCAGGCCGCCTCACGGCCGGGGGCCGCCGACCAGGGCGGAATTACAGATGCCATACCGTCCCCCCCACGTCCTCGCGGGCGTCGCGACCTTATTCCTGTCGGTTCTAGTGTTCCTCTTGGGCGGTCTCAGTCGAGCTGAGGCCAGTGCTCCGGGGGTTGATCCGGGCAAGTTCGCCGCGATCGTGATGGACGCCGCCACGGGCGAGGTCCTCTACGAATACGAACCTGACGCCAGACGCTTTCCCGCCTCCCTCACCAAGGTCATGACTCTGTACATGGCCCTGGATGCCCTGGAGCGCGGTGACCTGAAGCGGGACACCTCTGTGGTGATCTCACCGCACGCCGCCGCCCAGCCGCCGTCCAAGCTCGGCCTTGCGGTCGGCGCAAGGCTCACGGTGGCCGAGGCGATGGATGTCATGGTGGTCAAGTCGGCCAATGATGTCGCCACCGCCTTGGGCGAGACGCTCGCCGGCTCGGAGCGGGAGTTCGGTCGCCGTATGACTGAACGCGCCGAGGCGCTCGGTATGACGCACACCCACTTCGTGAACGCGTCGGGTCTGCCCGACGCCCGCCATGTCAGCAGCGCCCGTGATCTGGCGATCCTGGCGCGAGCCTTCCTCCGCGACCACCCGCAGGACTACCATCTGTTCGATCAGGAGCAGACGGTGTTCCAGGGGCGGACCATCCAGGGCCACAACGCCCTCCTGCGACGCCCCGGCATCGACGGTTTCAAGACCGGCTACACCAACGCGGCCGGCTACAACCTGCTCACCTCGGGCGTGCAGAACGGACGGCGGGTCATCGCCGTCGTGTTGGGCGGGCGCACGGCGTTGGGGCGCGATCAGGTGATGCGCACTCTGCTGACCGCCGGCTTCGCCACCATAGCCGTCCGCTATGCCGGGCTGGACATCACCATGCGTGATCTGCTGGGACAGAACGATCCGGCGCGGATCATCACAACCCAGTTCGCCGAGCTTGCTCCGGCGGACGCCCCTCGCGCCTGGACGCCGCCGGCCCAAGCCGATCGGGACGCCGCCAAGACTTTTTCACCCACTGACCGCTGGTGGGTGCAGGTCGGCGCCTTCAGCACCCGCAAGCTCGGCCACGCGCAACTGGTCAAGGTCGGCCGCCGCCATCCCCGGCGGCTCGGTGTCGCCGTGCAGCGGGTGGAACCCGCGGGTCGGTTCTTTCTGGCGCGGTTCGGGGGTTTGACGGAGGACCGGGCGAGGGAGGCTTGCCAGCTCCTGCGGAAAGAGGGCGCAGACTGTCTCGCAGGTCAGTCTCTCGGCGACTGACGAGACACGGCCAACTGGGCTCTGACGGGATCGCGATCGGATCCCCGAAGGCTCATGGCGCGGCAAGTCGCGGGCCGAGATGACCCCTGCAAGAGAGGGGCTGTGCGCTGGCTGATCCATGTTAGTCAGGGCGCGCGGCGGAGGAAGCTGCGATGGCGTCGAGACGAGAATGCTTGAGAGTCCCTTCACCCGGTCCCCGGTGAACATCGCCGTCATCGGACTGGGCTATGTCGGCCTGCCCCTCGCGGTCGCCCTGGCGGAGCACTATCCCGTTGTCGGATTCGACATCGGGGCCGAGCGGATCGCCGAGCTCAAGGCCGGCCACGACCGCACCCTGGAGGTGGACGCCGCCGAGCTGGAGGCCGCCGCCAACCTGTCCTTCTCTCTGGATGAGGCGGCCCTGAAGGCCTGCAATGTCTTCATCGTCACCGTGCCCACCCCTATCGACCGCCACAAGCGCCCCGACCTTTCGGCCCTGCTGGCCGCCAGCCGCACCGTGGGCCGCGCCATCTCCAAGGGCGGGGTGGTGATCTACGAATCCACCGTCTATCCGGGCGCCACCGAGGAGGACTGCGTGCCGGTGGTGGAGCAGGTCTCGGGCCTGACCTTCAACACCGACTTCTTCGCCGGCTACAGCCCCGAGCGCGCCAATCCCGGCGACCGGGCCCACCGGCTGTCCTCGATCATCAAGGTGACCTCCGGTTCGACGCCCCAGGCCGCGGCCTTCGTCGACGCCCTCTACGGCGCGGTGGTGACGGCGGGCACCCACCTGGCCAGCTCCATCCGGGTGGCCGAGGCCGCCAAGGTGATCGAGAACACCCAGCGCGACCTGAACATCGCGCTGATCAACGAATTTGCTTTGATCTTCAACCGCCTGGGCGTGGACACTCAGGAGGTGCTCGCCGCGGCCGGGACCAAGTGGAACTTCCTGAAGTTCCAGCCGGGCCTGGTGGGGGGACACTGCATCGGGGTCGACCCCTACTACCTGACCCACAAGGCCCAGGACGCCGGCTATGATCCCCAGGTGATCCTGGCCGGGCGGCGGATCAATGACGGCATGGGCGGCTATATCGCCCAGAGCCTGATCAAGACCCTGATCCATCGCGACGCCAAGGTGCGCGGCGCCCGGGTGCTGGTGATGGGCCTGACCTTCAAGGAAAACTGTCCCGACCTGCGCAACACCCGGGTCATCGACATCGTCCGCGAGCTGGCCGACTACGGGATCGCCGTCGACGTCCACGATCCCTGGGTGAACCCCGACGAGGCCGACCATGAGTACGGGGTCCGCCCCGTCGCCGACCTGGCGCCCGGCGCCTATGACGCCATCGTCGTGGCCGTCGCCCATTCGGCCTTCCTGCAGATGGGCCTGCCGGCCATCCGCGCCCTCGGCAAGCCCGGCGCAGTGCTCTACGACGTCAAGTCGGTCTTCCCCAAGGGCGAGGCCGACCTGCGCCTCTAGGCGAGCGCCTTGGCCACGGCCGGCGCCAGCCGCTGGGCGATCAGGGCCGCGCCCTGGGCGTTGGGGTGGATGCCGTCGCGCTGGTTGAGCTTGGTCAAGCCCGCCACTCCGGCCAGGAGGTTCGGGTAGAAGGCCACGCCCTGGGCCTTGGCCACGGCCGGGAAGACCGCGTTGAACTCCCGCGCATAGCCCCCGCCGATGGCCGGAGGGGCTGCGAGGCCCGCCAGCAGCACCTTGATCTTCCGCGCTTTCAGCCGCCGGACGATGGCTTCCAGATTGGCCCGCGTCGCCGCGGGCTTCAGCCCCTGCAGCAGGTCGTTGCCGCCCAGCGCCACGATGCAGAGGCGGGTGTCGCGCTGGACGCTGAAGTCCACGCGCGCCAGGCCGCCGGCCGTGGTGTCGCCGGAGACCCCGGCCGGCCGGATCGTGGCGGTCCTGCCCAGCCTGGCCAGCTCCGCCTGCAGTCGGGCGGGGAAGGCGGCGGACGCCGGCAGGCCGAACCCGGCGGTGATCGAATCCCCCAGGATGGTCACCACGGGCCGGGCCGCGGCCAGGGCCGGCAGCGGGGCGGCGAGGGCGGCGGCGGCGATCAGGTCTCGGCGGGTCAGCATGGGATGGGTGTGTCAGTCATAAGTCTGTCCTATTTAAGGGCTCAAGACGGCGGCTCAATGGACTTGGAGGGCGCTTGGCTCAGACGACGGACGACGCTTCGCCTGTGGCTCTCGACGGGGTCTGTCTCAGCCTGCCCTCGGCGGCGGGGACCGTCGACATCCTGCGCGACCTGGACTTCCGCGTGGCGCCCGGCGAGCGGGTGGCGGTGACCGGGCCTTCGGGGTCAGGCAAGTCCTCCCTGATCTCGGTGGCCGCGGGGCTGGAGCTGCCCACCGCCGGGACCGTGCGCCTATTCGGCCAGGACCTCGCCCGGCTCGACGAGGACGGCCGCGCCCGTCTGCGGCGGGGTCGGGTCTCCCTGGTCTTTCAGTCCTTCCATCTGCTGCCCAACATGACCGCGGCGGAGAACATCGCCGCGCCCCTGGAGATCGCCGGCCGCCGCGACGCCGCCGACCTGGCCCGCGCCTGGCTCGACCGGGTGGGGCTGTCGGCCCGGGGGCGGCATTATCCGCATCAGCTTTCCGGCGGGGAGCAGCAGCGGATCGCGCTCGCCCGCGCGCTGGCGCCGCGGCCCGCCCTGCTGTTCGCCGACGAACCCACCGGCAATCTCGACGCCGCCAACGCCGCGCTGGTGGCCGGCCTGATGTTCGACCTGGTGGCCGAGACGGGCGCGGCGCTCGTCTTGGTCACCCACGACGAGGCCCTGGCGCGGCGGGCCGACCGGCAGGTTCGGCTGAGCGACGGACGCACGGTCCTCGCCGCATGACGCCGCTGTCCTGGCGTTTCGCCCTCCGGGAGCTGCGCGGCGGGGTGAGGGGATTCCGCATCTTCCTGGCCTGCCTGGCGCTGGGGGTGGCGGCCATCGCCGCCGCCGGCTCGACCGCCGAGGCCTTCCGCCAGGGCCTGGCCAGCCAGGCGCGCGAAATCCTCGGCGGCGACCTGGCCGCGACCCTGGAGCAGCGTCGCTTCACCTCGGCCGAGCGGGCGGCGATCTCCAAGATGGGCCAGGTGTCCTGGGCGGTCAGCGCCCGGGCCATGGCCGAGGCGCCCTCCGGCGAGCGGCGGCTGGTGGAGCTGCGCGGGGTGGGCGGCGCCTATCCCCTGGCCGGCAAGGTCGAGCTGCAGGGGGCGGCCTCGCTGGGCGAGGCCCTGGCGCCGCTGAACGGCGTGCCCGGCGCGGCGGTGGAGCAGACCCTGCTGGACCGCCTGGGTCTGGAGCTGGGAGACCGGTTGTTGGTGGGCAATACCCCCATGGTGGCCCGCGCCGTGCTGCTGCAGGAACCTGACCGCCTGTCGCGGGGCTTCGCCCTGGGGCCGCGGGTCCTGACCCGGATGGAGGTGGTGGAGCAGGGGGGCTTCCTGGCGCCGGGCCTGCCCTTCGGCGAGACGGCGCGGATCGCCTTGCCGCCCGGCGAGGCGACAGCGACCGCCGCCAAGATCCTTCGCAAAGCGCTCAAGGGCGCCGAGGCGCGCATCCGCGAGCGCGACGAAGCCGCGCCCGGGATCCGCCGGCTGATCGAGCAGCTCGAATACTTCCTGGGCTTCATCGGCCTGGCCTCCCTGGTGGCGGGCGGGCTTGGGGTGCATGGCGCCGTCTCGGCCTTCCTCGAGCAGCGCAAGCCGGTGATCGCGGTGCTGAAGGCCCTGGGGGCCGAGGGACCGCTGGTGCGCAATCTTTACCTGATCCAGATCGGCGCGCTGGCCTTGATGGGCGTCGCCATCGGCCTGGCCCTGGGGGCCGCCGCGCCCCTGGTCCTCGGCGCCCTGATCGCCGACGACCTGCCCGTCCCCGCCCTGTTCGGGGTCTATCCGATCCCCTTGCTCAAGGCCGCGGCCTTCGGCCTGCTCTCAGCAGCGGCCTTCGCCCTGGCCCCCCTGGCGCGCGCTCGGCTGACCTCGCCGGCCACCCTGTTCCGGCACGACCTGCCGACCCGCTTCGCCTGGGGCGTGGAGATCATCGGCGCCCTGTTGGCGGCCGTGGTCCTGGCCGGCCTGGCGGTGGCGACGGCGCCGACCCCGCTGGCGGCGGGGATCATGATCGCCGGGGTGGCGGCGGCGTTCGGGGTTCTGTGGGCCTTGGGGCTTGGCGGCGCCTGGCTGGCGGGTCAGGCGCGGATCGGCGCGCGGGGCCCCTTGCGCATCGCTCTCGCCAGCCTCGCCGGTCCCCGTTCAGCGGCGCGCACCGCCGCGCCGGCCATCGGCCTGGGCGTGGCCCTGCTGGCCGCCGTGGTCCTGATCCAGTCGAGCCTGCTGCGGCAGGTGGCCGAGGTGGCGCCCCGAACCGCTCCGGCCCTGGTGTTCACCGAGATCCCCGGCGACCGCACCGCCGCCTTCGACGCCGCCCTCGCCGAGGCCTTCGGCCGCGCCCTGACCCCCGACATGTACCTCCGCGCGCCCTTCGCCACCGGACGCATCAGCCAGATCAAGGGTGGGCCGGTGGTCGCCAGCCAGATCGCCGCATCCGAACGCTGGGCCTATGACAACGACATCTCGCTCTCGGCCATCGGGGCCGAGCCGCCCAACGCCGGGATCATCGAGGGAAAATGGTGGCCGGCCGACTATGCGGGGCCGCCCCTGCTGGCCATGGAGGCCGACGTGGCCAAGGCCGGAGGCCTGAAGCTGGGCGACCGGGTCACCCTGTCGGTGCTGGGCCGTGATATCCAGGCGACGGTGGCCGTGCTGCGCAAGGTGGACTTCGGCGGCTTCGGCGCCAGCTTCCCCCTGGTGCTGGATCCCGCCGCCCTGGAAGGCGCCAACCTGCGCCATGTGGCCATAGCCAAGGCCAGCAAGGCCCAGGAAGCCGCCGCGACCCGCGCCCTTGGCGCCGACTTCGCCGAGGTCAATGTCATCTCCGTGCGCGAGCAACTGGAGGCGGCGACCGAGCTGTTCGGCCGGCTGGCGCTCGCTATCCGGGGCGCGGCGGCCGTCGCCGCCCTGGCGGGCCTGTTGGTCCTGGCCGGGGCCATAGCGGCCGGCGCCCAGGCGCGCATGCGGGAGGCCGCCATCCTCAAGGTCCTGGGGGCCTCGCGCGGCCAGATCCTCAGTGTCTATGTCCTGGAGTACGGCGCCGTGGGGGTGGTGGCGGGAGCCGCGGGCGTGGCGCTGGGTTGCGCGGCCGCCTGGCCTATCGTCACCAAGGTTTTCCAGGCTCATTGGAGTGTGGACTGGTCGGGGATCGCGGCCCTGGTGGGCGGGGCGGCCCTGCTGGCGGCGCTCGGTGGTCTGGCGGCGTCGCTGCAGGCCCTGTCGCGCCGCCCGGCTCCCGCCCTGCGGAGCGAGTAGCTAGCGGATCGAGGCGACGGCGGTGGTGGCCCCGGGGGAATAGAGACCCATCAGGCCCTCGCGGGCGGCGACGGTCTGTGCCGCGCGGGCGGCGTTCTGGCAGATGACGCCGTGGGTGTGACCGGACAGACACTGCTGCAAGGCGGCCTCACGCTCATAGGCGTTGTCGCGGAAATAGGTGAAGGAGCGGTCGATGGAACCCCAACCGACCGAAGCGGTGATGGCCGCCAAGGCAACCCCGCACCAGAACACAACGCGTACCATATTGAAGCACCCCCCCAGGGCTGGCTGCAAGTCGTAGGCCCCAACCTGTGGCGCCTCAAGCCCGCGCTCGCGTCAGGCGAAGAGATGCAATCCTCAGAGGTGAAAACCTCAGGCGCCCTTGGGCTTGTAGTAGTCCAGGTACCAGTCGACGAACCGTCCGATGCCGGTCTCGATGGGGGTCTTGGGCGCGTAGTCGAGGGCGGCCTGGGTCTCAGCGGTGTCGGCCTCGGTGCGGCTGACGTCGCCGGGCTGCATGGGCATGAGGTTGAGCTGCGCCTTGCGGCCGAGCTTTTCCTCCAGCACTTGGATATAGCGCATCAGCTCCACCCTCTGGCTATTGCCGAGGTTGAGGATGCGCCAGGGGGCGACGCCGCTCGTGGCCGGATTGGGGGCCTGGGCGTCCCAGGTCGGGTCGATCCCCGGCGGCCGGTCCAGGCCGGCGATCACGCCCGAGACGATGTCGTCCACATAGGTGAAGTCCCGCTGCATCTTGCCCTGGCCGTAGACGTCGATGGGCTCGCCCTTGAGGATGGCGTCGGTGAACTTGAACAGCGCCATGTCCGGCCGGCCCCAGGGACCGTAGACGGTGAAGAACCGGAAGCCTGTCGAGGGGATGCCGAACAGGTGGGCGTAGGAATGGGCCATGGACTCGTTGGCGAGCTTGGTGGCCGCATAGAGGGTGATCGGATGGTGCACCGGATCGCGCACCGAGAAGGGCAGCTTGCCGTTGGCGCCGTAGACCGAGCTGGTGGAGGCGAAGACCAGGTGCTTGGGCTGGGTGGCGCGGCAGCCCTCCAGGATGTTGAGGAAGCCGACGACGTTGGAGTCCACATAGGCCTCGGGGTTTTCCAGGCTGTAGCGGACGCCGGCCTGGGCGGCGAGATTGATCACCCCGTCGGGCTTCACGTCCTGGAACAGCTTGGCGACGGCCTCGCGGTCGGCCAGGTCGATCTTGGCGTGGCGGTAGCCTTCGCGCGCCTCCAGGCGGGCCAGACGCGCCTGCTTCAGGGTCGGGTCGTAATAGGCGTTGAGGTCGTCGAGACCGACCACCTCGTCGCCGCGATCGAGCAGACGATGGGCGGTATGCGAGCCGATGAAGCCGGCCGATCCGGTGACAAGTACGATCGCCATGAAACTCTCTTACCGCAGGTATGATGACTGTTGCGACCACCCGGAAGGCGCGATCGGAGCCTGCCGCCTAGCCGTTGGCCACGACCCGCAGCGCCGGGGCTGTCCCGGGCTTCTCGCCGCGGATCTGGGCGACCAGATCGAAGAGGGCGCGCCGCACCTCGTCCACATCGCCCTTGTCGGCCAGGCCCTCGAGATCGAGCAGATGGTTGGCGGTGATCCGCAGGGCCGAGGAGGAGACCACCTCCATGACCTTGGGCGCGCAGGGCAGGGAACGCTCGGTCTCGTCCAGAAGGGCCTCGGTGAGCTTCTCGCCGGGACGCAGGCCGGTGATCTCGATCTCGATGTCCTTGCCGGGCAGGCGGCCCGACAGGGCGATCATCTGGCGGGCCAGATCCATGATGCGCACGGGCTCGCCCATCTCCAGCAGGAAGAGGCGGGCGTGCGAGGTCTCGGCGCCCTCGGCGCTGGTGGCGGTGGCGTGCAGCACCAGCTGGGCCGCCTCGGGGATGGTCATGAAGTAGCGGGCCATCTCCTCGTGGGTCACGGTGACCGGCCCGCCGCGGTCGATCTGCGACTTGAAGATCGGCACGACCGAGCCGGCCGAGCCTAGGACGTTGCCGAAGCGCACGGCGGAGAAACGCGTGCCGCGACCGTTCTGCTGGGCCTGGATCACAGCCTCGGCCAGGCGCTTGGTGGCGCCCATGACGTTGGAGGGATCGACCGCCTTGTCGGTGGAGATCAACACCATCTGTGACGCGCCGCAGGCCCGCGCCCCCTCGGCGACGTTCCAGGTGCCCACCACATTGGTCAGCACGCCCTCGCAGGGGTGGCGCTCGACCATGGAGACGTGTTTCAGGGCCGCGGCGTGGAAGACCAGGTCGGGCTTCTGACGTTGGAAGCACTCGGCGATCCGGTTGGCGTTGCGCACATCCACCAGGGCCGCGTGCCGCGACAGGCTGGGGAAGGTCTCGCCGAGTTCGCGGTCGATCTCGAACAGCGAGGTCTCCGAGAAGTCCAGCATGGTGACGTGGGCGGCCTGATAGGCGGCGACCTGACGGACCAGTTCGGCGCCGATGGAGCCGCCGGCCCCGGTGATCAACACCCGGCGGCCGTGGATCAGGGCCTTGACGGCCTCGTGGTCCAGTTCGATGGGCTCGCGGGCCAGGAGCTCCTCGACGCTGATCTCGCGCATCGGCAGCAGGGCCATGCCGTCATGCTGCGACAGCTCCACGATGGAGGGCAGGCGCAGCAGGCGGATGCCGTCGTTCTTCAGCCGGCCCAGTTGATCGGCGGTGAGGCCCTTCAGCCGGCCGGGTTCGTCCAGGAACAGGATGGCGCGCGGATAGCGGTTCCAGCGGCGTAGGTCGGCGAGGGCGGCGTCCAGGTTGTCGATGCACTCGATGATGCAGACGCCGCGTACCTGCTGGCCCACGTCGCGGGCCTCGGGACCCACGATGCCCACGGGGGTCCAGGCGTGGTCGTGGCGGCGAGCCACGTCGCGCAGATAGGTATCGGCGAGCGCCGTCGGGCCGATCAGCAGCAGGGAGGGGGCCTGGGGCGCGCGGTCGCGGACGGACTTCAGTGGGGCGAAGCTGTCCAGGGCGTGCTCGTGCAGGGCGCGACGCATGATCCGCGCGCCCATCGAGCCGGTCATCTGGAAGATGGTGGCCATGGCCAGGACCGAACGCGGCAGGCCGCTCGCCCGGTCGATGACGAAGACCGCCAGCAGGAAGACGCCCGCGGTCAGGACCGCGGTCCGGGCGAGGACCAGGGCGTCGGGAATGGAAACGTAGCGCCAGGGCGAGAGCTCGCGGCGGAACACGGTGGAGAAGACCGCGGCCAGCGCCGCGTAGAGGCACACCAGCTGGGCGACGTTGAGGGCCGAGAGGTCACCGTCGTCCAGCCCCATGGTGCGGGTGGCCGAGAGCAGATAGGCGAGGAAGAAGGCTCCCGCGGCGATCAGGGTGTCGACGACGACGGTCTGGGCTCGGTTGGCCATCTGCTCCATGGAATCGCGCTCCGCTCAGGTCGTCTAACAGGCCACCATAGAGGTGTCGGCGCGACCGTCCAATGAAACTGCCGCTGGAGCGCGGTTCTTGCCCTATTGGGCGAGTGAACGCATGTTTTCACCGGTGAGCGGTGCAGATAATCGCGATCCCGCCCCGCAAAATAGAAAAACCGCCCCCAGGTGGGAGCGGCTTTTCCAAAACCGAACCTTGCTGGAAGGCTTAGAAGCTGGCCTTCACGCCGATGACGACCTTGGCGTCGTAGATGTCGCCGAAGCCGTGCTCGTCGGTGTCCCAATAGCGCAGGTCGAAGCCGACGGTGTCGTTCAGGGCGTAGCCCACCCCGAGGTTCCAGGTGTTGTAGTCGAAGGCGCCTTCGACTTCCTGGTGGCCGACGGCGCCGGACAGCGACACCTTTTCGGCGACCGGAACGGCGCCGTTGATTTCATAGTAGGTGGCCTTGCCGGTCTTGCCGAAGAACTCCGGCGAATAGAACACCGTCGCGCCCACGGTGGCCGGGCCGACCGCAGTCGAACCCGCGAGCTTGTACTCCACGTAGTCTTCGTGGCTGCCGGTGGGCTGGTTGGTGTAGCCGTAATAGTAGACGCCCAGGTCCAGGTTCACCGGACCGACGACGGGCTTGATGCCGGCGTAGATGTCATATTCCAGGTCGGTGCCGTTGTTGAATTCGACGTTCGACAGCCACACGCCAGCATAGCCGATGCCGTACAGGGTCGCGTCGGCGCCGCCGAAGATCTGGCCGCCGTTGTCGGTCTGGCTGACGCCGCGGAACATATAGTCGCTGGCCGCGCCGAGGTTGAAGGACAGCGCGATGTCGTCGTCGGCGGCGAGGGCGCTTCCGCTCATGGCGGCGGTGGCCGCAGCGGCGAGAAGCATGATCTTGAGAGTCTTCATTTCGTTTATCCCCATTTTCTTCAGCCGAGCTTCGCCCAACCGTCACCGGAGATCGCCATGGGGGTGGCGCTCAGATCAACGTGGGGCGTCGCGCAGGCGGCCCCCAACTACCCTCTGCCCGGAAAATGTGCGTTAACGGAGCGTGATGCCGAGCGTTTAGGCGCCAAGCTGTGCCCTAGGCGCCACGCCTCGCCCCCTGAGGTCAAGTGTCAACGCATCGCCAGGGGCGAATAGTTCAGGTGAGTCCCCGCATCCACCAGCAGGGTCTCGCCGGTGATATGTTTCGAAGCAGGCGCGGCCAGAAACACCGCAGCCCCGGCGATGTCCTCGGCGCTGGAGGCCGCCTTGAGGGGCGTCGAGGCCGCGGCGCCTTCGCGCATTCGTTGGGCGCGCTCGGCCCCTACGCCCTTGCCGAACCAGGGGGTGTCGATGAAACCCGGACAGATGGCGTTGACCCGGATCCTGGGGGCGAGCGCCCGGGCCAAGGACAGGGTCATGGTGGTCAGGGCGCCCTTGGAGGCGGCATAGGGCACCGAGGAGCCGATGCCCGCCACGCCGGCGATGGAGGAGGTGTTGACCACGGCGCCCGGCTGGGGCGCGGCCTCCAGCAGGGCGCGCGCGGCGCGGACCATCTGATAGGCCCCCACCACATTGACGCTGTAGAGACGCAGGAAGTCCTCGGCGGTGACTGCGTCGAGATCGGCGTGGTTGGGCGCGAACTTGGTGACCCCGGCGTTGTTGAACAGGGCGTCGATCCGTCCGAACGGCTCCGCGGCGGCGGCGATCCTGCGGCAGTCCTCGTCGGAGGCCACGTCGCCCTGCACCACCACCGCCTTGGCGCCGTGGGCCTCCACCTGGCGGGCGGTCTCGGCGGCTTCCTGCGCGCTCGACGCATAGTTGATGATCACCGCCGCGGCGCCGCGGCTGGCGGTTTCCACGGCGATGGCGCGCCCCAGGCCGGTGGAGGCGCCGGTCACCACCACCACGAATTCGTTGAAGTCCTTGCCGCTCATCACGCGTCCCTTCCCCTTGGTTTGAGCCGTGATACCCCCTCGCCACGCCGGAGTCTCGGTTGCGGCCGGCGCCCGCGGGCGGTAAAGCGCGCGCCATGGATGAGACCCACCTGACCCAGCTCGGCCGCGAGGCCCGCGGCTTCGCCTCGCCGGAGGAGGCCGTGCTCGAGCGGGTTCCCAACCCCCAGGCCGACAGCCCCTATCTGGCCCGGTTCACGGTCCCAGAGTTCACTTCCCTTTGCCCGGTGACGGCCCAGCCGGACTTCGCCCACCTGGTGATCGACTACGCGCCGGCCGCGTGGCTGATCGAATCCAAGTCGCTGAAGCTCTATCTGGGCGCCTTCCGCAATCACGGCGCCTTCCACGAGGACTGCACGGTGGCCATCGGCCGCAAGATCGTGGAGGTCGCCCAGCCCCGTTGGCTGCGGATCGGCGGCTACTGGTTCCCGCGCGGCGGCATTCCCATCGACGTCTTCTGGCAGAGCGGCGCCCCGCCCGAGGGGGTGTGGATTCCCGATCAAGGTGTCGCGCCCTATCGCGGTCGCGGCTGACGATCTTCCAGGGCCTCGACCAAGTCAGGCCGTGACATGTCGCAGATGTTCGCAGCTGCGCCCTCAAGCTTCACAGTAACGAGAGGCCGCTCGCGGCCGTGATCTCTCCCAACCGCGGACCGACAGCAGGCCCAGATGAGACAGTCTGACGCGCGACTCAAGCGTCGACTAGCCGACGTCGCCAAATTGGGGTAAGGATTACACGCCCAACTCTCCTCGGGCGTGTCACACTCCAGGCCGGGCGGCGACCCTTCGCCGTCCGGCCGTTGTGTTTCAGGGCCGCCAGGTGGTGATCAGGCTGGCGAGATCGGGCCGTTCACGCTCCTGCGGCGGCTCCTTTGGCGTCCCCAGGAACACGAAGCCCGCCACCTTTTCCCCGGGCTCCAGACCGAGGACGGCCTTGGCCTCTTCGTCATAGGCGTACCAGTCGGTGATCCAGTTGGCGCCGTAGCCCAGGGCCTGTGCGGCGTAGAGCAGGGTGGTGCAGACCGCGCCGGCCGAGAGCAGTTGTTCCCATTCCGGAATCTCTCCCGTCCTCGGCCGGGAAACCACCGCGACGCCGAGTGGCGGAATCTTCAGCTTGGCCAACTTGGCGGCGGAACGGGCGTCGCCGCGGGAATTGGCCAGGGCCTCCAGCCGGTCGGCGAAGACCGCCTTGGCGGCGGACTCAAGAACGATGAACCGCCAGGGGGCGAGCTTGCCATGGTCGGGAACCCGAGCGGCGAGCCGCAGCAGGCCGGCCAGTTCGTCGGCGGACGGGGCCGGTTCAGCCAGGGTGACGGCCGAGGCCGACCGGCGGGTGGCCAGGAAGCTCAGGACCTCGGGGCAGGGCTGCTGCGGGACCGGCTGGCCGAACAGCGGGGCGGCGGGAAGCGACGGGGTCATCTTGGAGCGCGCCTCATTAGGAAAGCCGATAGGGGAGTTCTCTTATATGGGGGTGGTTTCGCAAGCTAGTTGAGAACATGTCGCAAAAACCGAGCTGGCTTGTGGCGCACGGGCGTCCCTGGACCAAGGGGCCGCCGCGGCCGATCTACGACAATCCCTGGATCAGCGTGACCGAGTACGACGCCGTGGCGCCGACGGGGGCCGACGCGCTTTATGGGGTGGTCAGCTTCAAGAATTTCGCCATGGCGATCCTGCCGGTCCACGACGATGGGACTATCACCCTGGTGGGCCAGCACCGGCTGCCCTTCGCCGATTACAGCTGGGAGATCCCCGAGGGTGGTGGGCCGCTGGCCGACGATCCGCTGGAGAGCGCCAAGCGCGAACTGCTGGAGGAGACCGGCCTGAAAGCGGCCCACTGGCAGGAAATCCTGCGGATGCAGCTCTCCAATTCGGTCACCGACGAACACGCTGTCGGCTACCTCGCCACCGGCCTGGCCCAGGTCCAGGCCGAGCCGCAGGGCGACGGCACCGAAGATATACTGAGGGCGCGCGTACCTTTTCGGGAAGCGCTGGAGGCGGCGGTCGGGGGTTATATGCAGGACGCCCTCACGGTTGCGATGCTGCTGCGGGGCTACCACATGGCCAGGGAGGGAGCTTTGCCGAGCGATCTTTCGACGGCCATGCTAAGATAAGAGGATACGTCATGGGACGGGAGGAGCCGATGAGCCAGCGCCTGGAAGTCATCGACCCAGCAGCACCGCCGCCGGTTTGGGCCGCTTTGCGCAACGAAGCCGAGCGGGCCGCGCAGTCCGAGCCGACCCTGGCCTCGCTGCTGAACGCCGTCGTGCTGAGCCACCACGACCTGGGCGCGGCCCTGAGCTACCAGCTGGCGCGCAAGCTGGGCGACCAGGAGCTGCGGGCCATGAGCCTGCGCGAGTTGGCCGACGCCGCCTACAATGACAATCCCAAACTGGTGGACATCGCCGAGGCCGACCTGAAGGCGGTCTTCGAGCGCGACCCGGCCTGCAAGGGCTATGTCCAGCCGTTCCTGTTCTTCAAGGGCTTCCAGGCCCTGCAGACCCAGCGGGTCGCCAACTGGCTCTGGGGCCAGGGCCGCGAGACCATCGCGCTCTATCTGCAGAGCCGCATGTCGGAGGTGTTCCAGGTGGACATCCATCCGGCCACCAAGATCGGGTCGGGGGTGTTCATCGACCACGGCACCGGCATCGTCATCGGCGAGACCGCGGTGATCGGCGACGACGTGTCGATGCTGCAGGACGTGACCCTGGGCGGCACCGGCGCCGAGCGCGGCGACCGCCACCCCAAGATCGGCAAGGGCGTCCTGCTGGGCGCCGGGGCCAAGGTGCTGGGCAATATCAAGATCGGCGACTACGCCAAGATCGCCTCGGGTTCGGTGGTGCTGAAGCCCGTGCCGGCCCACTGCACCGCCGCTGGGGTGCCCGCCCGCCTGGTCAATTGCCCGACCTGCGACGAGCCGGCCCGAAGCATGGACCACACCTTGGCCGAAGCTGTGTACGACTACGTCATCTGACGGTTCCTAATATTGCCGCGAACCGCTAGGTTCCGCGGCTGTTGAATCGCCGAGGAGATGGCCGTGGACGAGAGAATGATGCGCAAGCTGGAGGGCCACCTGCGCGGCACCTTCGCCAATGCGCGGATCAGCCTGGTTCCCCGTCCCAAGCAAAAGGACTCGGCAGAGGTCTACATCAACGATGAGTTCATCGGCGTGGTCTTCGAGGACGAGGACGGCGACGGCTCCTTCATGTTCGAGATGGCGATCCTCGCCGAAGACCTGCCCTAGCAGGCGTCCGTCCGCCTGAACCGGTCTTCGCTTCAGGCGGTCGCGCTCGGCAGCGTGTCGGCCGGCCGGCCGCGCGTCGGCGCCCCCGCCCCGTCGGTAGGCCCGACGCCCCTGCCGACAACCTTGATCCTCGTCATGTTGGGCCTGTGCGGCCCTTGCTAGCTCTGAGACGCGCCCGCGCCTAAACGGGCGCATGCGGTGCGACGCCCCCCGCGTCAAACCCAGGCCTTCGACGCCGCGCCCGGGGGGGCGGGCGGCGAAGTGAGGTGACTCAGACCGGGCCTCCCTCCTGTCCTGACCGGGAGGCCCGGTCGCCGCCTCTCGCCGGCCCGTCCCTGGCCGTGCGCCCGCGACGCTGGCCCTGATTGTTGCTAGGGTGGCGCGGTCGTTCGCGGAGGGATCATGAAGCCAAGTTGGCCCAGGCGTCTGGGGCGGGTCGATCCGCCGCCCAGCGGCGTGCGCGCCGAGCCGGCCGGATTCTCCCAGGTCCGCTTCATCGGCGACGAGGACGAGCAGGGCCTGGCCCGCTTCTATGGCGAGCTGCCGACCCGCGCCCCTGCCGCCACCCCCGACTGCCTGCGGGTCCTGGCCCTGTCGGGCGGCGGAGCGGGCGGCGCCTTCGGGGCCGGGGCCATGCTGGGCCTGACGCAATCCGGAAGCCGTCCGAAGTTCGACATCGTCACCGGGGTCAGCACCGGCGCCCTGATCGCCCCCTTCGCCTTCCTCGGCTCCGACTGGGACGAGCATCTGGCCGGCGCCTATCTGGGCGACCAGACCTCGGTGATCCTGGACTGGACCACCCTGCGGCCGGGGGCCGGCCTCTATGCCAGCGACCCGCTGTCGGGACTGGTGCGGCGTTACATCGACGCCGACCTGCTGGTGGCCGTTGCCGCCGCCCATGCCGAGGGCCGACGCCTGTTCGTCGCCACCGCCAATCTGGACACCCAGAAGCTGTCGATCTGGGACATGGGGGCCATCGCCAGCCGGGGCGGGCCCGAGGCCCTGATGCTGTTCAAGGATGTGCTGGTCGCCTCGGCCAGCATGCCGGGCCTGTTTCCGCCCAAGATGATCTCGGTGGCCACCGAGGAGGGGACCTTCGCCGAAATGCACGTGGACGGCGGCACCATCACCCCGCTGTTCGTGGCGCCCGAGCCCTTGATCGTCCGCCGCGCCCAGCAATGGGCGGTGCGGGAGGTGGAGGTCTACGCCCTGGTCAACACCACCCTGGAGCCAGTCTCGGCTGCGACCCCCATGGGGGTGGTGCCGATCCTGATCCGCAGCTTCGAGCTGATGCTGAGATCGACCTACCGCAACGCCCTGCGTGCGGTGGGCGCCTATTGCGAGATCAACGGCTTTTCCCTGCACACCGCCTCGATCCCGGCCGATTTCGGCGGGATCAACATGCTGCGGTTCGACCACGGCCTGCTGAACAACATGTTCGAGCACGGCGCGGAACTGGCCCGCAGCGAGCGGCTGTGGACCAAGATCCGGTGAGCCGGCCGGCCCCGGAGCGCCCGAGGCCGGCCTTCACGCCTTAGAGAACGCCCAGCATCTCGGCCACCAGGGGGTGGCGGACGATGTCGCGGTCCTTCAGCCGGACCACGGCGATATTGGCCACCGCCTCAAGCTTTTCCGCCACCGGTCCCAGGCCCGAAAGCTCGGGCAGCAGGTCGGATTGGTTGGGGTCGCCGGTGACCACCATGGTGGAGTGCCAGCCCAGCCGGGTCAGCAGCATCTTGAGCTGGCCGTAGGTGCAGTTCTGCGCCTCGTCGATCACCACGAAGGCGTTGTTCAAGGTGCGGCCACGCATGAAGCCGACGGGGGCGATCTCGATGGCGCCCTCGGTCATCAGGGCCCGGACCCGCTTCATGGAGAGGCGGTCGGACAGGGCGTCGTAGAGGGGGCGGAGATAGGGGGCGAGCTTGTCCTCCATCTCGCCGGGCAGGAAGCCGAGGGATTCGCCGGCCTCGACGGCGGGACGGGAGAGCACGATGCGCCCCACCTTGCCGGCCTCCAGGGCCTCCACCGCCTTGGCGATGGCCAGATAGGTCTTGCCGGTGCCGGCCGGACCGAGCGCCATGACCAGGTTCTTGGCGTCGATGGCCGCGATCAGCTCGTCCTGGCCCGGGGATTTGGATTTGATGGTCTTGAGGTATCCCTGCTCGCGATCATCATTGTGATGGGCCAAGGGCGACCAAGCCCGTTCCAACGGCAGACGGCGAATCTTCCCGTCATCCTGGAATTGGCCGGCGTCGAACGCGCCTTCGCGCACTTGTCGCTTCAGGGCTCGCTTGGTCATCAAAGCCTCCGTAAGGGCATGAAAAAAGGGCGTATCCGCAGTGGATCGCCCTTCGAGGTCGACTGGATTGTTGAGACAGAGGCGCGTCGTGCGCAGCCCGGCGGACCGCTTTCGCTTCGCAATGCTGGCGGTGAGACCCGCCGAAGCCACAAACGCGACACCCTCGTCTCCGTCATGCGGGACGCCAGGACCGAAAACCGGCCATGGCCGGTTCGGGAAGGCTATCGCCCTCTCGAATCGCCCGACTAAGATGATCCTAACGGGGTTAATCGCGGATTAAACAAGCGATCCGTGACAATAAACGGGGTGCGACAATGAGTGTCTATAACTTGGGCGATGTGGCTCCGGAGCTTCCGGATTCGGACGAATACTGGATAGCGCCGAACGCGGCGGTCATGGGCCGGGTGATTCTCAAGAAAAACGCCTCGGTCTGGTTCGGTGCGACAATTCGCGGCGACAACGACCCCATCATCATTGGGGAGAACTCGAACGTGCAGGACGGCTCGGTCCTGCACACCGACACCGGCTCGCCGCTCACCATCGGGGCCAATGTCACCGTGGGCCACATGGTCATGCTGCACGGCTGCACCATCGGCGACAATTCGCTGGTGGGGATCGGCTCGATCATCCTGAACGGGGCGCGCATCGGTAAGAACTGCCTGATCGGCGCCAATGTCCTGATCACCGAGGGCAAGGAGATTCCCGACAACTCCCTGGTCATGGGCGCGCCGGGCAAGGTGGTGCGGGAGGTTTCGGAGGGGCAGGCCCGGATGCTGGCCGGGGGCGCGATGCACTATGTGGCCAACTGGCAGCGCTACAAGAGAGAGCTCAGGGCGGCGGGTTAGGGGAAAACGCAAAGCGCCCCCGGCCGCGAGGCCGAGGGCGTTTCGTAGACCTCTAGCTAAGGCCTAGCCGACGACCGGGCGCAGGATGATCTCGACACGACGGTTCTGGGCGCGGCCTTCCGGGGTGGCGTTGGAGGCCACCGGCTGACGCTCGCCCTCGCCGGCGACGTAGATCCGGGCCGGCAGGACGCGGCCGGCGCCCACCAGGTAGTTGGCCACCGAACTGGCGCGGCGCTCCGACAGCGACTGGTTGTAGTCGTCGGCGCCGCTGGAGTCGGCATGGCCCACCACGTCGATGGTGGTCTGGGGATAGGCGTTCAGGGTGCGGGCCACATCATCCAGCACCGGGGTGAAGCGCGGCTGCACGTCGGACTGGTCGACGGCGAAGGTGACGTCGCTGGGCATGATCAGCACGATGTTGTCGCCCTGGCGGCGGATCTGCACGCCGGAGCCCTCCAGCGAGCGGCGGAAGTCGGCCTGCTGGCGGTCCATGTAGTTACCGACCGCGCCGCCGGCCAGCGCGCCAATGCCGGCGCCGATCAGGGCGTTCTTGCGGCCCTGTTCGCCGCTGTTGGTGTTGGTGAGGTAGCCGAGGGCCGCGCCGCCCAGGGCGCCAGCGATCACGCCCGTCCCGGTGTTGTTGCGCACCGGCATGCCCGTATAGGGGTCGGTGGTGGTGCAGGCGGTGAGGGCCGCGGCGCCGATCAGCATGGCGAGGGTGGCGGTAATCTTGGTCATGGGGCGCTCCGGGCGTTTCTGGATTGGCGGCGGAACGCGCGCCCAAGGCCAAGGTTCCCGGCGCGTCAGATCTTCAGGACGTGCTTGG
>JAZKBZ010000013.1:57379-63776 GCA_040388315.1 Pseudomonadota bacterium
CCATGATGTTGCGTTGAACCTCGTCGGAGCCGCCGGCGATACTGGCCGCGCGGCCCTCGAAGTAGCGCACCGTTTCGCGGCGGGCCCAGTCGGGGCCCAGGGGGGCGGCCGGGCCATCGACCTCCGGGAACCAGGGCGCGGCATAGGGGCCGGCGCACTCGACATAAAGCTCCGTCAGCCGCTGGACGATGTCGGTTCCCTTGAGCTTCAGCATTGAGGACTGGGCGCCGGGCGCCGAACCCGCGGCGACCTCCCACAGCGTCCGAAGCTCGGTCATCTCCAGGGCCTTCAGCTCGATCTCCAGCGCGGCCAGGCGGCCGGCGAATCCGGGATCGTCGATCAGCCGGCCTGCGGCCGATCCCGCCACTTCGGTCGAGGCGGCGATGCGGAGGCCGCGGGCGAGGTTGAGGGACAGGGAGACGAAGGCCTGGCCTGTCCGCTCGTGGGTCAGCAGGCCTTTGGCGTAGGTCCAGCCCTGGCCCTCCTCGCCGATGCGGTTCTCTACCGGAACCCTCACCCCGTCGAAGGTCACTCGGTTGAAGGCGTGGCGACCGTCGATGGAGATGATCGGGGTGACCGTCACGCCGGGGCTGCGCATGTCGATGAGCAGGAAGGTGATGCCGGCCTGGGGCTTAGCCTCGGTGGCGGTGCGGGTGAGGCAGAATATCCAGTCGGCCTTGTGGGCGCCACTGGTCCACACCTTTTCGCCATCCACCACATAGACGTCGCCCTCGCGCACAGCTCGGGTCCGTAGCGAGGCGAGGTCAGACCCGGCGCCGGGCTCGGAATAGCCCTGACACCAGCGGGTGGTGTCGGCCACGATGCCCGGCAGGAACCGCTGCTGCTGCTTGGGGCTGCCGTAGGCGAAGAGGACGGGGGCAAGCATGCCTGGGCCCATCCCGCCCACCTGGGCCGGGACGCCGGCCGCGGCGGTCTCGCGCTCCCAGATGAAGTTCATGCCTGGGGTCCAGCCGGGTCCGCCGAAGGCGACCGGGAACTTGTTCACCGCCCAACCGCGGGCCAGCAGGGCCTGGCGCCAGCGGGTTTCGTGCGCCGGGGAACCGTCAAAGGCCTTGTCCGCGGGAAAGACGCGGTCGATCAATTCGCGGACCTCCTGGCGGAAGGCGGTCTCCTGGGCCGAAAAGTCGAGATCCATGGCCGGTCCGGATTGTTATTATAAGCAGCGTCCAATAGTATCCAGCCTCGCCATACCCGGTCAACCGAGAGCGAGGCCCAGATGTCCGACGCGCCCTTCACCGCCACCCGCCAGGACGGCGTGACCGCCGGCCCGGTGCGCCGCCCGGACAATTTCTCCAAGCACGCAAAGGGTTCGATCCACGACGACGCCACCGCCCAGAAGCTGGGCTTCAAGGGCGGCACGGTGGCCGGCAACATACACTTCGAGCAGTTCCCGCCGCTGATGGCCGAGCTGTTCGGGCGCGACTGGTATCGCAACGGCAACCTGTCGCTCTATTTCCTGACCCCCACCACCGACGGCGAGCCGGTCCAGGTCTTCGCCCGCGATCCGGTCCTGCGGCCCGAGGGCGGGATGCGGGCGGAGGTCTGGATGGAGGACGCCGAGGGGCGCCGCGTCTGCGAAGGCACGGCGGCGTCCGGTCCGCCGGACCTGGAGAGCTTCCTGCGCCAAAAGCTGAAGGCCGTGCGGCCGGCGGACGACCTGCGGATCCTGAAGCGGTCCAAGGTGGGCGACACTTGTCTGGACGTTCCGGCGCGCCTGGAGCTGTCGCGAAATGAGAATCGCCTGGAGTTCATCACCGAGCCTCGGCCGGAATACGAGGATCCCAAGGTGTGGGGGGAGCGGGTCGCCGCCCCTGCCATCGCCATCGACGCCATGCGCGAGGTGGAGACGCCCCTGTTCAAGCCCGACGAGGCCTTTGTCGGCATGTTCGGGGCCATCGAGGTCCAGTGGCTCGACGGCCCGGTGTTCATGGAGCACGACTATCTTGCCGACGGTCGGCTGCTGGCCCTGTCGGAGTCGCCCAAGACCGAGGTGGCCTGGTTCGAGAGCACCCTTCGCGACGCCAAGGATGGCCAGGCGGTCTCGCGCATGATCCTTATGACGCGGCTGCTCAAGGGCTCCTCGCCGCTGTGGACCTGAGCGGCGGCGGCGCGGCATAGATTCGTCATGACTGTACGCATCCGCACCCGCCTGACACCGGCCGCCCGCCGGGACCAGATTCTCGACGTCGCGGCCCGGGTGATCGTGCAGGAGGGGCTTCAGGCCGCCACCATGGAACGGGTGGCCCGGGCGGCGGGGGTCAGCAAGGCCCTGGTCTATACCTACTTCTCCACCCGGGACGTTCTGCTGGGGGCGCTGTTGCAGCGGGAGCAGGCCGAGCTGGGGGATCGGGGCATGGCTGCGGCCCTGCGCGCGGCGACCTTTCCCGACCTGATCGTCCAGACCACGCGCCACTATCTTGAACATGTGCGTGACCGCGGCCCGCTGATCGCCGCCCTGTTGGCCGATCCGGCGACGGCGGCGCTGATGGAGGCCGAGAGCAAGGTCAATCGTGACCAGACCATCCGGTATCTCGTGCGCGCCACACGCCGGGCCTACGGCCTGCCGCTGCCTCGGGCGATCGCGGCGGTGGACCTGCTGATGGCTGTCACCGGCCGCGCCGGAAAGCTGGTGGCCGACGGAGAGCTCGAGATCGAGACCGCGGTCGACATGTGCCTGCAGATCGCCCTGGGGGGGCTGGCCCGCCTGGCCGAGGTCCCACCCCTCCCTTGATCCACGGCAAAGCGCGATCGGCTGATTGGGCCAGACTTCGCGGTGGAGGCGCCCACCATGAGTTACATCCGCGACTTTTCGACCCTGTCGGCCGACGATACGCCCCTGGTGGGCGGGAAGACCTCGGCCATCGGGGAACTGAGCAGCCTCCGGGGCGACGGGGTGGAGGTTCCGCCCGGCTTCGCCATCACCGCCCAGGCCTATCGCGACGCCCTGACCCGGGCCGACGCCTGGCCGGCCCTGCACGATCTGCTGGACGGACTTGATGTCCGCGACACCGCCGAACTCGCGCTTCGGGCGCAGGCGGCGCGGAAGATCGTCTACGGGGCCACGGCCGATCAGGCCCTCTGCGCCCAGATCGCCGAGGCTTGGCGCGCCATGGTCGCTCGCGAGGGGCCCGGCCTGACGGTGGCGGTGCGCAGTTCGGCGACGGCGGAGGACCTGCCCACCGCCAGCTTCGCCGGCCAGCACGAGAGTTTCCTGCACGTGACGGGGGAGGCCGCGGTGATCGAGGCCTGCCGCCGCTGCTTCGCCTCCATCTTCACCGACCGGGCGATCGTCTACCGGGCCGAAA
Organism: Pseudomonadota bacterium; assembly: GCA_040388315.1. Lineage (GTDB taxonomy): Bacteria > Pseudomonadota > Alphaproteobacteria > Caulobacterales > Caulobacteraceae > Phenylobacterium. The sequence goes on from JAZKBZ010000013.1 coordinate 60,706, forward strand.
ACGGCTTTGATCACTTCAAGGTGTATCTGTCGGTGGCGGTGATGAAGATGGTGGCCGCCGACCGCGGCGCCAGCGGGGTGATCTTCACGCTCGACACCGAGAGCGGCTTTGCCGACGTGGTCTATCTCACCGGCGCCTACGGGCTGGGGGAGACCGTGGTGCAGGGACGGGTCGATCCCGACGAGTTCCACGTCCACAAGCCGACCTTCGAGAAGGGCTTCCGCGCGGTGCTGCGGCGCAAGCTGGGGGGCAAGGCGATCAAGCTGGTGCTGGAGGGCAAGGGCGAGTCGGCCAAGCCGGTCGAGCGCCGGACCTCACCGAAGGACCGTCGGCGGTTCTGCCTCACCGACGAGGAGGTGCTGGCCCTGGCCGGCATGGCGATCCGGATCGAGGCGCACTTCTCGGCCCGCGCCGGCCATCCCCGGCCCATGGACATCGAGTGGGCCAAGGACGGCCGTGACGGCCGACTCTATATCCTGCAGGCCCGGCCCGAGACGGTCACATCGCGGCGGACCGCCGGCGAGATCGACACCTGGCGGCTCAAGGGCTCCGGCCAGGTGCTGGTCAGCGGCAAGTCCGTGGGCGAGCAGATCGCCAGCGGCCGGGCCCGGGTGATCGTCACGCCGAAGGACCTGGCCCAGTTCCAGCCCGGCGAGGTGCTGGTGGCGGCCACCACCAGTCCCGACTGGGAGGCGGTGATGAAGACCGCCGCGGCCATCGTCACCGATCGCGGCGGCCGCACCTGCCACGCCGCCATCCTGGCCCGCGAACTGGGGGTGCCGGCCGTGGTCGGCGCCGGGAACGCCACCACAGCCCTGACGACCGGCCAGATGGTCACGGTTTCCTGCGCGGGCGGCGAGGCCGGACAGGTCTATGAGGGTGAGCTGCCCTTCGAGGTCGAGCACCTGTCGGTGGGGGACCTGGCGCCCACCCGTACCGAGGTGATGCTGAACCTCGGCGACCCGGACCTGGCCTTCAAGTACGCGGCCCTGCCGGTGGCCGGCGTTGGCCTGGCGCGGATGGAGTTCATCATCAACCAGGGGGTCGGCGCCCATCCCATGGCGCTCGCCCACCCCGAGCGGGTCGGCTCGCCCCGGGCGCGGGCCACCATCGCGCGGCTGTCGGAGGGCTGCGCCTCGCCGGCCGACTATTTCGTGCAGCGGGTCTCCGAGGGGGTGGGGACCATCGCCGCGGCCTTCTATCCCCGGCCGGTGATCGTGCGGCTGTCGGATTTCAAGACCAACGAATACGCCGCCCTGATCGGGGGCCGCGACTTCGAGCCCCTGGAGGCCAATCCCATGCTGGGGTTCCGGGGGGCGGCCCGCTACGCCCACCCGGCCTATGCCGACGGCTTCGCCCTGGAGTGCCGGGCCTTGCGCCGGGTGCGCGAGACCATGGGCCTGACCAACCTGGCGATCATGGTGCCCTTCTGCCGCCGGGTGGCCGAGGCCGAGCAGGTGATCAAGGCGCTGGCCCAGCACGGCCTGGTCCAGGGCCAAGGCGGGGTGGAGATCCACGTCATGTGCGAGATCCCCAACAACGTCATCCAGATCGACGCCTTCGCCGCCCTGTTCGACGGCTTCTCCATCGGCTCCAACGACCTTACCCAGCTGGTGCTAGGGGTGGACCGCGACTCCGAGACCGTGGCCTTTGACTTCGACGAACGCGATCCCGGGGTGCTGGAGTTCCTGCGCCAGGCGGTGGTGGGCGCGCGGTTCAATCACCGCCATGTGGGCATCTGCGGCGAGGCGCCGGCCACCTATCCGGAGGTGGCCCGCTTCCTCATCGAGCACGGGGTGGACGCCATCAGCGTCAATCCCTCCAGCGCCCTGAAGATGATGCGCCTGGCCGCCGAGGTCGAGGCCGGGCTTGAGGACCGGGGGCCTCCGGCCCACATGAAGGCCTTCGCCCATTGACCCAAGCTCGCGCCGCGGCGCCGGTCATCGCCACCCTGACCCTGAACCCCGCCGTGGACCTCAGCGCCGCGGTGGACCGGCTGGAGCCGGAGCGGAAGCTGCGCTGCCACGACCTGCGCCGCGATCCCGGCGGCGGGGGGATCAACGTGGCCCGGGTGATCCGGCGCCTGGGGGACCAGGCCTTGGCGGTGTTCGTCGCGGGCGGCGTCGGCGGCGAGCGGTTGCGGGCGTTGCTGGCCGGCGAGCGCGTGTCGGTGGCGGTGGTTCCGACCCAGGCCGAGACGCGGGAGAACTTCACCGCCCACGACCTGGCCACCGGGCAGGAATACCGCTTCGTCATGCCGGGCGATCCGCTGCGGCCGGCCGAGCGGCGGCAGGTCCTGGCGCTATTAAAGGGGCTGGCGCCGGCGCCGGAGATCCTGGTGCTCAGCGGCAGCCTGCCACCCGACTTTCCCCTGGCCGTCCACGAACGGCTGATCCGCCAGGCCCGGCGGGCGGGGGTGAGGCTGGTGCTGGACGCCTCGGGCCAGGTCCTGAAGGCGGGGCTGGCGGCCGGGGTCTGGCTGGCGAAGCCCAATCTGCGGGAGTTGGAGGACTTGTGTGGGCGCCCGCTGCCGGACATGGCCGCCCGCCTGGCCGCCTGCCGCGAGATCATCGCGGCGGGGCGCGCTGAAATGGTGGCGCTCAGCCTGGGCCGGGAGGGCGCGCTGCTGGTGACCGCTCAGTGGGCCTGGCGCGCGCCGCCCCTGGACATCGTTCCGGTCAGCACCATCGGCGCCGGGGACAGCTTCCTGGCGGGCCTGGTCTGGGCCCTGGGCCAGGGGCTGGCGCCGCCCGAGGCCTTGAGATGGGCCGTGGCCACGGCCTCGGCCACACTGCTGGCGCCGGGCACCAGCCTGTGCCGCCGCGCCGACGTCGTGCGCCTCCGAAGGACGGTGACCGTCGAAGCGGTCGGCTGAGGCGGCTCAGCCGCGCGCGACGGCGCCCAGCAGCATCCGCACCTGGCCCTCGCCCCAGGCGGGCAACAGCAGGCGCTCATAGTTCTCGGAGACCGAGGCGGGATCGGCGTGGTGGTAGACCGACGGCCGCTGCTCCTCGACGGTGGCGCTGCACTGGGCGCGCAGCAGTTCGAAGGGATGGGGCAGGGACACCTCG
>JAZKBZ010000013.1:63786-74463 GCA_040388315.1 Pseudomonadota bacterium
CCTCCTCCGAAAATCCCGCCGCCTTGCCGACCCGCCGCGCCACCTCCTCGAACTGCTCGGCCGCTTCCGCCGCCGACTTCACGCCGGTGCGGAAGTCCTCCATCGCCTCCTGCTCGGCCCTCGGCACACCCTGCTGCAGGATGCTGAACCGGAAGCGTTCGGGTTGGGCGAAGACGTCCAGCAGGAAGACCTCGCCGCCGAGCCGCTGGGCCTCGGTCAGGTCGACATCGTCCCAGAAGGGAATTTCCGCGGCCCCCCGCCGGAGACCCTGCCAATAGGTCAGCAGGGCGTCGAGCGGGCCCGCGAGGGGCCGGACAATGGCGAAGGGCGCAACGGGCTGGGTCATGGGCCTAAGGGTTCAACGGTTGGGTGGGTCTCGCCTTGACCTTGCTCAACGCGAGGGTGGCGAGCCATCATCGCCCGGCGCTTGACCTTGCTCAATGGCGTTGGCCCGCACTTAGGCCGATGATGCCCCGGCAGGACGAGGCAGATCATGACCACGACGACATCGGAGGGACTCTGGTCCCAGCTGAAGACCCGTCCCGGACGCTTGTTCTGGCTCGGCTGCAGCTTGGCGGTGATCGGCTCGGCGGCGATGGTCTGGCCGCAGGTGGCGCACCTGGTGATCGGGGGGGTCGCCGGGTGGCTGTTGTGGCTCGCCGGCGCGCTGATGCTGGGGGCCAGCCTGCTGATGACCGGCGCCAGGTCCTTCTGGCCCGGCGTGGTGAGCAGCCTGGTGGCCGTGGCCGCGGGGGTCTTCCTCTTGTTCAATCCGGCCGCGGGCGCCGTCGCCGTCACCCTGCTGGTGGCGGCCGCCTTCATCGTGGACGGGGCGTTTCAGCTCGCCCTGGCCCTCGAACTGCGGCCCCTCAAGGTCTGGCGCTGGATCCTGAGCTCCGCCATGGCCAGCCTGGTGGCGGCCATGATGATCGCCGGCGGGGTGTTCCAGGGTTCGACGCCGGCCTTCGGCCTGATGGCCGGGATCGCGGTCCTGACCACCGGACTGGCCTTCATGGCCCTCGGCGACGCCGCCAGGAGGGCTTAGCGGCGACGATCGGCGTCTCGGGCCGGTCCCCCAGCACGTCCTCCACATAGACCATCTTCACCAGGACATAGGCCACCACCGCCAGCGGGGTCGCCAGCAGCACCCCCAGGGGGCCCAGCAGGACGCCCATGGCCAGGACGGCGAACAGGGTCACCGCCATCGGCAGGGCCGCCATCCGGCGCAGCACCAGGGGCGTGATGACATTGGCCTCAAGCTGGGCGGCGACCAGATAGACCCCGGCGGTCATGGCCAGGACCTGGGGTCCGGCGGCCAGGGCCACCAGCAGCCCCGGGACCGCCGCGGCCATGGGGCCTATCACCGGCACGAACTGACCCAAACCCGCCAGAACCCCCAGTCCGATCGGGAACGGCGCGCCCACCAGCCAGAGGCCGAGCGCCGTCGTCGAGCCCACCAGGGCCATCGACAACAGCTGGGCCAGGAGCCAGCGCTTCAGGGCGTCGTGGATCGCCGCCAGGATCTCCAGGGCGCGGGCGCGCAGGTCGCGCGGGAACAGCCGGACCAGGCCCTGCGCATAGGTCTGCGGATGGAAGGCCAGATAGAGCCCGGCGAAGATGACGATCACGGTGGCCGCCAGTCCGCTGGCGGCGTTGGCCGCCACCCGCGGCGCCAGGCTGAGCCAGCCGCCGCTGGGTCCGGGCAGGGCGTCGAGCTCCCGCAGGAACAGGGCGCCCAGGGTGGAGCGGGAGAGGCGGGCCTGGAAGCCGTCCCAGGCGCGCGGCACCATGTCGGCCAGGCTCGCCAGCTGGGAGTCCAGCTTGCTGCCGAAGGCCCACAGGATGGCGGCGATCGCCAGGCCGGTGACGATGACGGCGGCCACCAGGCTGCCGATCCGCCCGAGCGGCGTGCGGCTGCGCAGGGGCGCGGCGATGGCGTTCAGCAGGATGGCGAAGAGCACCGCCCCGAAGACCAGCAGCAGCACGTCCACCAGCCGCAAGAGCACCAAGCCGGCGACGACCAGGGCCGCGGCGAGGGCGAGCGGACCCGCCACGCGCGGCGCCTCAGTTGCATCCTGTGACTTGCGCCGCACGCCGGTTCTCCAAGGCTCCTAGCTTCTACCCTTGCCTCTCAGAGGCCTCGGGAACCTTGATGTCGCGCAAAGCCCTCGCGGGCGCTAGCCCAGGCTCTTCTTGTAGAGCGCCGTCAGGGCGGTCCACGCCTTCTCGGCCTGGACGGGGTTGTACACGGCGCCGTCCTTGACGCACCAGCCGTGCTGGGCGCCGGCATAGACCTCCACCGTGGCCGGCAGCTTGGCCGCGGCGAAGGCGGCCTTGAGCTTGTCCTTGGCGTCGGGCTGCTTGGCGTTGTCGTTCTCGGCGATGGCCACCAGGAAGGCGGCCTTGGCCCTGGGCGCCATGAGGTGCGGGCTGTCGGGCTTGTCGGTCACCAGACCCCCGCCGTGGAAGGAGCCGGCCGCGCCGACCCGGGTCGGGTGGTTGGCGGCGGCGATGAAGCTGTAGGGCCCGCCCATGCAATAGCCCTGGACGCCGATCTTCTTCTTGGCGTTCACCTGGGGCTGCCTGTCCAGCCAGGCGACATAGGCCGCCGCGTCGGTCGCCTTGGCCGGGGTGGTCAGCGGGGCGGTCAGTTCGGTCAGCTTGGCGCGGTCGGTGGGATTGGAGAAATCGAAGGGCCCGCTGAGCACCGGCGCCTTACGGGTGCGGTAGAACGGATTGGGGACCAGCACCGCGTAGCCCTCGGCGGCCATGCGCCTGCCCATGTCGCGGAACGCTGGGCGCAGGCCGATGATGTCGGTGAAGATCACCACGGCGGGCCAGGCGCCCTTGCCGGCCGGATGGAAGAAGGCCGCGTCGCAGGTCCCATCGGCGGTGGCGATGCTGACGTCGGTCTCCACCACCTCGGCGGCCAGGGCCTGGCCGGCCAGGGCCACGCCGGTGGCCATGGCGACGGTGGAGAAGCCGCGCCGGGTCAGGCGGGAGTCGCGATCGGTGCTCGCGGGGTTGAGTTCGTCGTCCATGGGAAGCCTCGCCTGATGCCGGGCGCTCGTCCGCGGCGCCTTTCAGACCAAGGTAGCGCAGATGGTGGAGGGCGCCAGGGGCGCGGGCCTCAGTTCAGCACCTTGTGCAGGAAGTTGCCGCCCATCTGCAGGCCGTCCAGGTCGATGCTGTGGCCCAGGCCTGGCGAGCCGTGGCCACCAACCTGGTAGCCGAGCGCCTGCAGGGTCGCGCCGCTGTGGTGGAGTGCGGCGACCGGCACCGTGGGATCGGCGTCCCCATGCACCAGCAGGACCGGCGGCTTGCTGATCATCTCCGACAGGCCCGTCTCATCAACCAGCATTCCGGAATAGCCCAGAATGCCGGCCACCGGCCCCTGGCGCCTCAGGCCCACCTGCAACGCCATCATGGTCCCCTGGCTGAAGCCCACGAGGGCCAGCTTGTCGTCCGACAACCCGTAGCGCGCGAGCTGGGCGTCGATGAAGGCGTCGATGATCGGGGCGGTGGCGCGGGCCCCGGCGATCCGGGCCTGGGGGTCCATGTTGGTGATCGGCCACCATTGATAGCCGCCCGGCGCGCCCGGGCAGATCTGGGGCGCGTTGGGCGCGATGAACAGGGTGTCGGGGAAGGCGTGCCGCCAATGCGGGACCAGGCCGATGAGGTCCTCGCCGTTGGAGCCATAGCCGTGGAGCAGGATCACCAGGCTCTTGGGGGCGCCGCCGGAGGCGGGCGGGACGAGGGGGCCGTCGAGGGCGGGGAGGGCGGTCATGGGGATTTGGTGCGGGAGCCCGCCCTTCGGGTCAAGCGGCGAGGGACTTGTCAGGCGCAGGCGCGCTTGATACTTAAGTGAATGATTAACCAACAGGCGCCCCTCGACCTCATGTTCCAGGCTCTGGCCGATCCGGCCCGGCGCGGGATGGTGGAGCGGCTCAGCCGCGGTCCGGCCTCGGTCAGCGAACTGGCCCAGCCGCTGGCCATGTCCCTGCCGGCGGTGATGCAGCACCTGGCCGTGCTGGAGGCCAGCGGCATCGTTCGCTCGCAGAAGGTGGGCCGGGTGCGCACCTGCCAGATCGATCCGGACGCGCTCAGCCTGGCCGAAACCTGGATCAACGAGCGCCGCACCCTCTGGGCCAAGCGCCTCGACCGGCTGGGGGACGTCCTGGCCGCCAATCCTGACAACGGAGACTCCAAATGACCCAACGCTCTGTCACCCACGGGACCTTCGTCATCGAACGGACCTATCCGGCTCCCCCTGAGCGGGTCTTCGCCGCCTGGGCCTCGCGGGACGCCAAGATGCAGTGGTTCGGCGGGCCGGAGGGGTGGGAGAGCTATACGCTGGACTTCAAGGTCGGCGGCGGCGAGCACGGCAAGGGTAGACCGGGCGAGGGCCCGGTCTACAGCTACGACGCCCAGTACCAGGAGATCGTGCCGAACGAACGGATCGTCACCACCTACACCATGGACATGGACCAGACCCGCATCTCCGCCTCGGTGGCGACTGTGGAGATCCGCCCCGAGGGCGCGGGCACGCGGCTGACCCTGACCGAGATGGGCGCCTTCCTCGACGGTCACGACAAGTCGGACTTCCGCGAGGGCGGCACGCGCGAGCTGATGGAGGCGCTGGCCCAGGCGCTCGCCAAGTCCGCTTGACGGACGCCACGGCGCCCCGCCAGCGTCCTCCCAACAACGATGGGAGGACATCCGATGGCCTATGAATTCATCTCCGTGGAGCGCGAGGGCCCGGTCACGGTCTTCACCCTCAATCGGCCAGAGGTGATGAACGCGGTGCATTCGCCGATGCACTTCGAGATGGACGAGGCCTTCAACGCCTTCAACGCCGATCCCGACCAGTGGGTGGGGATCATCACCGGGGCCGGAGAGCGGGCCTTCTCGGCGGGCAATGACCTGAAAAACCAGGCCACCGGCGGCTCCATGGCCATGCCGAAGTCGGGCTTCGCGGGCCTCGCCCAGCGCTTCGACCTCAACAAGCCGCTGATCGCCGCGGTGAACGGGGTGGCCATGGGCGGCGGGTTCGAAATCGCGCTGGCCTGCGACATCATCGTGGCCTCCGACAACGCTGTCTTCGCCCTGCCCGAGCCGCGGGTGGGCCTGGCGGCCCTGGCCGGCGGCCTGCACCGCCTGCCCCGCGCCATCGGCACCAAGCGGGCGCTCGGCATGATCCTCACCGGACGCCGCGTCGCCGCCGCCGAGGGCCACGAGCTGGGCTTCGTCAACGAGGTCAGCACCCAGGCCGAGCTGATGGCGACCGCCAAGCGCTGGGCCGCCCAGATCGCCGAGCTGTCGCCCATGTCGGTGCGGGCGTCGAAGGAGGCGGTCTATCGCGGCCTGGACGAGCCCAGCCTGGAGGCGGCCATCGCCGGCCAGAACCGCTATCCAGCCATCTCGGCCCTGTTCCGTTCGGAGGACTTCGTCGAGGGGCCGATGGCGTTTGCTCAGAAGCGCACGCCGAACTGGAAGGGCAAGTAGCCCCGCGTAGATTCGTGACGCCGGCGTCAACTTTCTGCGGGCTGACGCGGCGTCCGGTCTTGTTTCGGGCGTAGAGGCTTGTAAGGGTTCGGCCAAATCAAGCACGCCAAGGGACGGGGCCGCGCATGGACCGCTACGACTACATCATCATCGGGGCCGGCTCGGCCGGTTGCGTCCTGGCCAACCGCCTGACCGAGGACCCGACGGTGAAGGTCCTGCTGCTGGAAGCCGGCGTGAAGGACAATTCCCTGATGGTCCGCATGCCCGCGGGCGTCGGCGGCCTGATCGGCGCCAAGGGGACCTATAACTGGGGCTTCTGGACCGAGCCGGAGCCGAACCTCAACGACCGCAAGCTCTGGTGGCCCCGCGGCAAGGGCTGGGGCGGCTCCAGCTCCATCAACGGCATGATCTACATCCGCGGCCATGCCCGGGATTATGACCAGTGGCGCCAGATGGGCCTGCAGGGCTGGTCCTACAAGGACGTGCTGCCCTACTTCAAGCGCTCGGAAAGCCTGCAGGGCGGCGGTGACCAATGGCACGGCGGCGATGGCCCGCTGGCCGTCTCCAAGGCGTCGGACCCCAACCCGATCTACAAGGCCACCATTGAGGCCGGGCGTCAGGCGGGCCACCTAGTCACCAAAGATTTCAATGGCTTCCAGCAGGAAGGTTGGGGGCCCTATCAGCTCACCATCAAGGACGGCGAGCGCTGGAGCGCCGCCCGCGGCTATCTGCACCCGGTGCTGAAGCGTTCGAACCTCACCTGCCTGACCGGCGCCCGGACCACCAGGATCGTGGTGGAGAACGGCCGCGCCACCGGCGTCGAGTTCATCGATGACAAGGACGTCAAGCAGGTGGTCCAGGCCGACCGCGAGGTCCTGCTCTGCGCCGGCGCCGTTCAGTCGCCGCACATCCTGCAGCTGTCGGGGATCGGCGATCCTGAGGAGCTGACCAAGCACGGCGTCCCGGTGGTCCATGCTCTGAAGGGCGTCGGCGCCAATCTGCAGGATCACCTGGACGTCACCCTGTCCTGGGAATGCCCGCTGCCGATCACCGTCTTCTCGGCGCGCAAGGGCATCAAGACCGCCCTCATCGGCCTCAACTATCTGCTGTTCAAGAAGGGGCTAGGGAGCAAGCAGATGCTGGAGTCGGGCGCCTTCCTGAAGTCGCGTCCCGACCTCGACCGGCCCGATCTGCAGGTGCACTGCGTGCTGGCCGTCATGCAGAACCACGGCAAGACGCAGGTGGCCAAGGACGGCTTCACCTTCCACGTCTGCCAGCTGCGGCCCGAGAGCCGCGGCCGGGTGGGGCTGAACTCCGCCAATCCGCTGGACGATCCGGCCATCTTCGCCAACTACCTGTCGGCCGAGGAAGATCGCCGCGCCCTGCGCGAGGGCGTGAAGATGATGCGCAAGGTGGCCGGCCAGCAGGCCCTGGACAAGTACCGCTCCACCGAGCTGTTCCCCGGCGAGGCGGTGCAGACCGACGAGCAGATCGACGCCTGGATCAAGGAGGTGGCCGAGACCATCTACCACCCGGTGGGCACCTGCCGCATGGGCTCAGCCGACGACCCCATGGCGGTGGTTGACGGCGAGCTGAAGGTGCGCGGCATCGCCGGCCTTCGCGTCGTCGACGCCTCGGTCATGCCGACCCTGGTGGGGGGCAACACCAATGCGCCCACCATCATGATCGCCGAGAAGGCCGCCGACATGATCCGCGGCAAGGCGGCCCTGCCGGCCGACGAGGCGCCGGTCTACGAAGGCGGTCAGAAGGCGGCATAGGGCCTGAGCGGGATGCGGGCGGAAAACCGGATTCCACTTTTCCCCATCCCGCTTTGGGGCAAGCTTCTCCACGGTCGATGCGGCCGTGGAGTTTTTTCTGCTCCATATTGCGCGGACTCGCGGCTGATGCGTTCCTAGGGCGACACACGCCGATCTCACGAGCGTGAGCGAGGACGCCCCATGGACTCCCAACCCCTGCCCGGGCCGGTCGGCTCGGCGCTGGACCTCATTGGCCGCACGCCGATGATCGAGCTGGCCGGTTTCGACACCGGCCCCTGCCAGCTGTTCATCAAGCTGGAGAGCGCCAATCCCGGCGGCTCCATCAAGGACCGCATCGCGAGATCGATGATCGAGGCCGCCGAGGCCGACGGCTCGCTGAAGCCTGGCGGAACCATCGTCGAGGCCACAGCGGGCAATACGGGGCTGGGCCTGGCCCAGGTGGGAATCCTCAAGGGCTACAAGCTCTTGCTGGTGGTTCCCGACAAGATGTCCCGGGAGAAGATCCAGCACCTGCGCGCCATGGGGGTCGATGTCCGCATCACCCGCTCCGATGTCGGCAAGGGCCATCGCGACTACTACCAGGACATGGCCCTGGCCCTGGCGGCGGGCATCCCCGGCGCGGTGTTCGTCAACCAGTTCGCCAACCCGGCCAATCCCCTGGCCCACGAGACCTCCACCGGCCCGGAGATCTTCGAGCAGATGGGCGGCGATCTCGACGCCGTGGTGGTGGGGGTGGGCTCTGGCGGCACCCTGACCGGGCTGGGCCGCTACTTCGCCAGGGTGTCGCCCAAGACCGAGATGGTGCTGGCCGATCCGGTGGGCTCGATCCTGGCGCCCCTGATCAATACCGGCGAGACCATAGAGCCCGGCTCCTGGGTGGTGGAGGGGATCGGGGAGGACTTCATCCCCGACAATTGCGACCTCTCCCTGGTGGCCAAGGCCTATTCGATTTCCGACAGCGAAAGCATCGGCGCCGCGCGCGATCTGCTTCGAAAGGCTGGGGTTTTGGGCGGATCCTCGTCCGGAACCCTGCTGGCCGCGGCCCTGCACTATTGCCGCGAACAGACGACGCCCAAGCGGGTGGTGACCCTGGTCTGCGACACCGGGTCGAAGTACCTGTCCAAGGTCTACAACGACAGCTGGCTGGCCGAGCAGGGGCTGACGGCGCGGGCCCTGCACGGGGATCTGCGCGACCTGATCGCCCGGACCCCAAGCGAGGGCGGGGCGGTCACGGTGGGGCCGACCGACACCCTGCTGACCGCCTACAACCGCATGCGCCAGGCCGATGTCTCGCAGCTGCCGGTGCTGGACGACGGGCGGCTGATCGGGCTGATCGACGAGAGCGACCTGCTGGACGCCATCGAGGAACGGCGGCCCGACAAGCGGTTCTCCCAGCCGGTCAGCTCGGCCATGACCGCCAAGCTGCACACCCTCCAGGCCCATGAGCCGCTGGAGGCCCTGCTGCCGATCTTCGACAAGGATCACGTGGTCCTCGTGCTCGACGGGCGCGAGTTCCTGGGGCTGATCACCCGCATCGATCTCATCAACTATCTGAGGCGCGCAGCGTGACCGACGGCAAGAACCGCTTGGATTTCAACACCCGCGCCATCCATGGCGGGCAGTATCCGGACCCCAGCACCGGCGCGGTGATCACCCCGATCTACGCCACCTCCACCTACGCCCAGTCGAGCCCGGGGGTGCACCAGGGGTTCGAGTACAGCCGCAGCCAGAACCCGACCCGGTTCGCCTTCGAGCGGGCGGTGGCGGACCTGGAGAGCGGAGTGAAGGGCTACGCCTTCGCCTCGGGGCTGGCGGCCATCGCCACCCTGCTGGAGGTGCTGGACGCCGGGGACCACGTGATCGCCAGCGACGACCTCTATGGCGGGTCGTTCCGGCTGTTCGACAAGGTGCGCAAGCGCTCGGCGGGGCTGGCGTTCAGCTTCGTGGACCTGAGCGACCTGGCCGCGGTGGAGGCGGCGGTCCGGCCCAACACCCGGCTGCTGTGGGTGGAGACCCCCACCAATCCCCTGCTGCGGCTGGCCGACCTGGAGGCCCTGGCGGCGTTGGCCAAGCGGCATGGGATCATCGCGGCGGCGGACAACACCTTCGCCAGCCCCGCGATCCAGCGGCCGCTGGAGTTCGGCTTCGACGTGGTGATGCACTCCACCACCAAGTACCTCAGCGGCCATTCCGACATCGTCGGCGGCTGCCTGGTGGTGGGGGAGAACGAGGATCTGCTTGAAAAGCTTACCTTCCTGCAGAACGCGGTGGGGGCGGTGGCCTCGCCCTTCGACAGCTTCCTGGCGCACCGGGGGATCAAGACCCTGGGCCTGCGGATGGAGCGGCACTGCGCCAACGCCCTGAAGATCGCCACCTGGCTGGCGGGCCGCAAGGGGGTGGAGCAGGTGATCTATCCGGGGCTGGCCAGCCACCCGCAGCACGGGCTGGCCCGGCGGCAGATGACCGGCGGGTTCGGGGGGATGATGTCGGTGGTCGTGGATGGAGGACTCGAGGCTTCGCGAAGCGTGCTCGAAAAGACCCGGCTGTTCACCCTGGCCGAGAGCCTGGGCGGGGTTGAGAGCCTGATCGAGCACCCCGCGATCATGACCCACGCCTCGATCCCGGCCGACACGCGCCGACGTTTGGGCATCCATGACGGACTGATCCGGCTGTCGGTGGGGATCGAGGACGCCGACGACCTGATCGCCGACCTGGACGCCGCGCTTGGCTAGACAAAACGACCGGTCGTGCTAAAAAGGGGCATGGGAAAGGGCGCTGCAACTCGCGAGGCCATCGTCAGCCAGGCCCTGGACAGCGCCGTGCAGATCGGGCTGTCGGGGCTGTCGCTGGGGCCGCTGGCCGAGCGCCTGGGCCTGTCGAAGAGCGGCCTGTTCGCCCACTTCAAATCCAAGGAGGCCTTGCAGTTGGCGGTGCTGCAGGAGGCCATCGACCGGTTCCGGATCCGGGTCGTGGAGCCCGGCCTGCAGGCGCCCCGCGGCCGGCCGCGGATGGCGGCGCTGATGGACCGTTGGCTCGACTGGATCAAGGGGGAGCCGGGCATGCGCGGCTGCCTGTTCGCGGTCGCCGCCCAGGAATATGACGACCGCCCCGGCGCCGTCCACGACCTGCTGTTGGCGAGCCAGACGGAGTGGCAGGAGACCCTGGCCCGGGTGGCGGTCGACCTGCCGCGGGCCGGCCCCGCCCCGGCCGACTATGGCCGACAAGTGGCCTTCGAGGTGTCGGGGATCGCCCTGTCCTTCCAGCAGCAGGCCAAGCTGTTCAAGGCCCCCAATGCCCGGGCCCGGGCCGAGGAGGCGCTCGCCCGGATCCTGGACGAGGCCGAGGCGGCGGTGTGAGCACGGCCGACGACTTGACGACGGAAGTTCAGAAAGAG
>JAZKBZ010000014.1:0-3729 GCA_040388315.1 Pseudomonadota bacterium
AGGCGGCGATCTCCGAGACCAGGCCGGAGATCTCGCTGACCTTGTCGACGATCCCCGACAGGGCCTGGCCGGTCTCGCCCACCAGGCGCACGCCGCTCTCCACCTGACGGGTGGAGGCCGCGATGAGGGTCTTGATCTCTTTGGCCGCCTCGGCCGAGCGCTGGGCGAGCGCGCGGACCTCGGAGGCCACCACGGCGAAGCCGCGCCCAGCGTCCCCGGCCCGGGCGGCTTCCACCCCGGCGTTGAGGGCCAGCAGGTTGGTCTGGAAGGCGATCTCGTCGATCACCCCGATGATCTGGCTGATCTGGGTCGAGGACGAGGCGATCTCGCCCATGGCGGCCACGGCCTCGCTCACCACCGCGCCGGAGCGCTCGGCGTCGCCGCGGGCGGCGTTGACCACCGCGTTGGCCTGCTCGGCGCCGGCGGCGGACTTCTTCACCGTCACGGTGATCTCGTCCAGGGCCGCGGCGGTCTCCTCCAGGGAGGCGGCCTGCTGCTCGGTGCGGCGCGACAGGTCGTCGGCGGCGCCGGAGATTTCGCCCGCGCCGTTCTGCATGCTGGACGCATTGGCCGCGATCACCAGCATGGCCTCCTCCAGCCCGCTCATGGCGCGGTTGAAGTCGTCGCGCAGCTTCACATAGGCCGCGGGGAAGTCGTCGGGCAGGCGGTGCAGCAGGTCCCCGTCGGAGAGGCGCGACAGCCCCTCCCCCACCGAGGCCACCACATGGGCCTGCTCGGTGGCGAGCGCGGCGCGCTCGGCCTCGGCCTTCTGGCGCTCCTGGGCGGTCTCGGCCTCCAGCCGGACCTTCTCGGCCTCGGCCGTGGTGAGCGCCAGGCCGTTTTCCTTGAACACCTGGACGGCGCGGGCCATGGCGCCGATCTCGTCGCGGCGCTCCTTGCCGGACACGTGGACGCTGAGGTCCCCGCCGGCCAGCCGCTCCATGGCGTCGGTCATGCCGGCGATGGGCCCGGCGATCTCCTTGCGGGAGATGTAGAGCGACAGGGCGCCGAGCAGCAGGCCGCCGAGGGCGCCGGCGCCCACCAGCCACCAGAACACCGCCTGCTTGTCGCCCTCGGCGTCTATGGCCGACTGGTCGATGTCCTTCTGCTGCTGCTTGGTGAGCAGGGTGACGGCGGCGGAAGCCTTCTTGAACACCGGGGCCATCTTGTCCTGCAAGGTGGCCTCGCAGTCGAACAGCAGGTGGATCATCCGCTGGTCGCGCAGTTCCTTGTCCAGGGCGACATAGGCGTCGAGGTTCTGCAGCAGGGCGTTGTAGGGGGCGACGTGTTCGCCATCGATGAGGGGCTTCATCTCCTTCAGGGCGGCGCGCACCTCGGCGACCTGGGCGTCGAACTCCTTGTTCAGACCCTCCAGGGCGCCGTCGTCGGTCTCCACCACCGATTCGTAGGCGATCTGGTGCATGCGGGTCAGGGCGCTGTCGGCGCGGGCGGCCAGGGAATTGCCCTTCACCGGGTCATGGACCAGGTTCGAGGTGGCGGCGGCCATCTCGTTGGCCTTGAACACCGCAAAGGCGGTCATGGCCGCGGTGAGGGACAGCAGCATCCCCACGATCAGCAGAATCTTGCCGGGAATGCGGAGGTTGGAAATGAAGCTCATCAAATAGGTCCTTGAGCCGGGCGTCGGCCTGAGATCGCAATCCTGGGTAAGGTGACAGGGTTAAAGGCTCGTGGACGCGAACCCGGCCCGGCCGCCGCGGTCGCCCTGCCTCGTCTGATCGAAATGGCCATGATCGCCCCGCCCGACGTCCGCACATAGGGCGTCCGGCGATCAGGTTCGGCGAGTCTGCTTAATGGCGTCTTTACCCGATCGGTCCGGCGTGAAGACAGTTTGTCGCAGCGCCGGCGATCAGCCGTCCAGCTTGGCGGGCTTCAGGTTCATCAGTCCACGGCGCTCCAACTCGCCGAGCAGCTGATCGACCTGGCTGCGCAGTTCCAGCATGCCCTCGGGGCTGAGGATCAGATAGCCCGACTTGATGATCTCGGTCTCGCCGGCGGCGCCCGCCACGCTGGCCGCCAGGGCCACCCGGAAGACCCCGGACTGGAAGCCCAGGCCCGCGACCTTGTCGGCGAAGATCATCGGCAGATCGAACTCGGGAAGGCCGGGCGGGCTGGACATGGCGGCAAACTCGCATGATTCCCCGCCCCCGACCCCTGGCAAGCCGGGGCGAGGCGCGGTTAGATGCCGGCATAAGGGAGATCAAGGATGGCCAAGTTCGAGGTGACGCCGCTCACCCCCACCATCGGCGCGGTGGTCGAGGGAATCGACCTGTCTCGCCGGCTCGACGACGAGGAACTCGCGCAGGTCCGCGCCGCCCTGCTGGCCCACCAGGTGATCTTCTTCGAGGACCAGCACATCACCCCTGTCCAGCACCGCGACTTCGCCGCGCGGTTTGGAGCGCTCCACACCCACCCGCTCTATCCGGGCGTGCCGGAGGCGCCGGAGCTGTTCATCCTGGACAACCACAAGGACAACCCCACCGACAACGACAGCTGGCACACCGACGTCACCTTCATCGAGACCCCGCCCATGGCCTCGATCCTCTACGCCAAGCACCTGCCCCCCAGCGGCGGCGACACCATCTGGTCGAACATGAGGGCGGCCTATCAGGCCCTGTCGCCCACCTTCCGGGAGTTCCTGTCGACCCTGGACGCGGTGCACGACTTCGCCCGCGGCTTCCCGCAGCAGGGTGTCGTGGCGGCCGGCGCCGGCGCTGAGAAGCACGCCAAGGCGCTCGCCGCCAATCCCCCGGTCCTGCACCCGGTGGTGCGCACCCATCCGGAGACCGGCGAGGACGGCCTGTTCATCAACTACGGCTTCACCGACCGCATCAAGGGCCTGCGCCGCAAGGAGAGCGACGCCATCCTGAACATGCTGTTCGAGCATATCCAGAAGCCGGAGTTCCTGGTCCGCTGGCGCTGGAAGGACAACGCCATCGCCTTCTGGGACAACCGGGTGACCCAGCACTACGCGGTCAACGATTACCTGCCCCATCGCCGGATCATGAACCGCGCCACCGTGCTGGGCGACCGGCCCTATCACCGCTCGCGCATGCCCGCCGGCGTGAAGGCGGCCGCCGCGTGAGCGAGACTCCCGAAACCTACTATCCCGACACCGGTCTCCTCGCCGTCCTCGCCCGGCTGGGGTTCGGCCTCTGCCTGCTGGCGATCTTCCTGGCGGTGATCGCGCCCGGCTGGCTGACGCCCCAGCTGCTGCGCTCCCACTATCTGCAGCACTTCGCGGCCTTCTACGTGGCGGCCTGCGCCGGCCTGGCGGCCATGCCGCGCACCCAGATCCGGCGGATCGCCATCGGTTACCTGCTCTTCGCCCTGGCCCTGGCGATCACCCAGTTCGCGCGCGGGGCCAGCCTGGAGGTGGCGATCCAGAACTGGGTCGCCGACGCCGGGGGGACGGTGGCGGCCCTGGCGCCGGTGGTGGTGGAGCGGTTCCGGCGGATGTTCGCGCCTCGCCCCGCCTGAGGCGCGGCGGCGTCATAGAACCGCCGAAGTCCCGGGCGATTTAGCGGCAGGTCGGGGGATCTGGCAGCGCGCCGCCGCGGCGCGTGGGAGGTCTCATGTCCCAGGACGAAAACCCGTTTGGAACGCCCCGGGGCGCCTGGGGCCGCCAGCCCACCACCACCTTCGGCCTCAGCGGCGCGGTCACCCCCCGGCCGCAGCGCCCGGCCAGGCCCACCCTGATCCGCGCCCCGG
>JAZKBZ010000015.1:0-30242 GCA_040388315.1 Pseudomonadota bacterium
CGGCCGGCGCCGACGTCAGGCGGGGCGCGATCGGCAAGGCCGTGCCGGGCTTCACCGCGAAGGTGGTCGACGACGCTGGCAACGAGGTGCCACGCGGCACGGTCGGCAAGCTCGCGATCGTCGGGCCCGTCGGCTGCCGGTACCTGGACGACCCACGGCAGACCGACTATGTGAAGGACGGCTTCCTCACCACCGCCCGCGCCGAGGAAAAGAAGTGCCCCGGCATGCAGGCCGAGGTGCTGGCCGGCGTCACCGACCTGACCTCCGACATCGCCCGGGCCACCGCCGGCAAGACCGGCCTCGATTTCGTCAGGGCCCGCGACGCCGCCAGGGGCGCGGCCGAGACCGTCGCCTGCGGTGGCGACCCGGCCTTCCGCTGCCAGCTGGTCACCCTCTACCGGGGCGGCCAGTACAAGCTCTACAAGTACCGCAAGTACGCTGACGTGCGCCTGGTCTTCGCCCCGGAGTTCGCCACGGCCTTCTTCGGCGGCGATCCGGACAATTTCAACTTCCCGCGCTTCAATCTCGATACCGCCTTCGTGCGCCTCTACGAGAACGGCAAGCCGATTTCCTCGCCCCAGCATCTGATCTGGCGGAGCCGCGCGCCGAAGGACGGCGAGGTCACCTTCGTCTCCGGCAATCCCGGCGGCACCGAGCGCATGCTCACCCTGGCCCAGCTGGAGACCCAGCGGGACCTGGTCCTGCCGGTCAGCCAGCTGCAGCGCTCGGAACTGCGCGGACGGCTGATCGAGTTCTCCGCCCGCGACGCGGAGTCCAGGCGCATCGCCACCGATCCCCTGTTCGGCGTCGAGAACAGCTTCAAGGTCTTCTACGGCCGCCAGTTCGCCCTCAACGACCGGGCCTTCATGGACGCCAAGCGCGCCGCCGAGGCCGACCTGCGGGCCAAGGTCGCCGCCGATCCCAAGCTGGCCGCCGACATCGGCGACCCCTGGGGCGAGATCGCCGCGGCCCAGACCGCCTACGGCGACCGCTACCTGCGCTACCGCCAGCTGGAGCAGGCCGCCGGCTCGCTGTCCGAAACCTTCATGTACGCCCGCGAGCTGGTCCGGGCCGCCCAGGAGCGCGCCAAGCCCTCGGCCGAGCGCCTGCCGGAATATGGCGACGCGGGGCTGGCCCTGATGGCCAAGCAGGTCCTCGACGAGCAGTCGGTCGATCCCACCCTGGAGCAGCTCTACCTGGCCTTCTGGCTCTCCAAGACCCGCGAGTACCTCACCACAGACGACGCCGCGGTGAAGCTGCTGCTGGGCAAGGAAAGCCCCGAGGGCCTGGCCGCCCGCCTGGTGGCCGGGACGAAGCTCGCCGACCCCGCCGAGCGCAAGCGCCTCTGGGAGGGCGGCCTGGCCGCGATCGCGGCCTCCGACGACCCGATGATCGCGCTCGCCCTGCGCCTGGACCCGGACGCGCGCGCGGTCCGCACCGCCTGGGAGACCGAGGTCTCCGGCCCCACCGACCGGGCCGCCGAGCGCATCGCCCGCGCCCGCTTCGCCGCCTATGGCGACGCGGTCTATCCCGACGCCACCTTCACCCTGCGCCTCTCCTACGGAAAGGTCGCCGGCTGGACCCCTCGCGGCGTCACCGTCCCGCCCTTCACCACCTTCGCCGGCCTCTATGACCGCGCCACCGGCGCCGAGCCCTACAAGCTCGCCCCCCGCTGGGAGGCCGCCAAGGGCAAGCTGAACCCCGACACCGTCTTCGACTTCGTCACCACCAACGACATCATCGGCGGCAACTCCGGCTCCCCCGTCATCAACGCCAAGGCCGAGATCCTCGGCGCCGCCTTCGACGGCAACATCCACTCGCTCGGCGGAAACTACGGCTACGACGGCGCGATCAACCGCACCGTCGTCGTGGCGACCTCGGCGGCGACCGAGGCCCTGCAAAAGGTCTACGGCCGCACGGCGCTGGTGAAGGAACTGACGGGGAAGTAACCCCACCCCGCTCCTCCCGGCGAAGGCCGGGGTGAGGGGAAGGCCTACGCCTTCCCCAGCGGCGTGGAGTCGAAGATCACCTGTTCGTCCGGCGTCATCTCCACCGGCACGTCGGCGAACAGCGGGGTCGAGAGATAGCGCTCGCCGGTGTCGGGCAGCATGCACAGGATGTTGGCCCCCTTGGGCGCCGTGGCCGCGATCTTCAGGGCCCCGGCGAAGGTGGCGCCCGAGGTGATGCCCACGAAGATCCCCTCCTGGTCGGCCAGGCGCTTGCTCATGGTGAGCGACTCCGGCCCGGCGATCGGCAGGATCTGGTCGATCAGTTCCATGGCCACCGCGTCGCCGGTCAGCTTCGGAATGAAGTCGGGGGTCCAGCCCTGCATGGGGTGGGGCTTCCAGGCCGGGTGGCCGGCCGCGGCGCTGCCGTCCGGGTTGCGCGCCTGCTCGGCCCCGCTGCCCAGCAGCTGGGCGTCCTCGGGTTCGCAGACGATGATCTTGGTCTTCGGGCTCTTCTCCTTCAGCACCCGGGAGACGCCCTTCAGGGTGCCGCCGGTGCCGTAGCCGGTGACCCAGTAGTCCAGGGTTTCGCCTTCGAAGTCCTCCAGGATCTCCAGGGCGGTGGTCTTGGAGTGCATGTCCGGATTGGCTTCGTTCTCGAACTGGCGGGTCAGGAACCAGCCGTGCTTCTCGGCCAGCTCCACGGCCTTGGCCACCATGCCGGTGCCCCGCAGGGCGGCCGGCGTGGTGATCACCTTGGCCCCCAGGAACCGCATCAGCTTGCGCCGCTCCACCGAGAAGCTCTCGGCCATGGTGACGACTAAGGGGTAGCCCTTCTGGGCGCAGACCATGGCCAGGCCGATGCCGGTGTTGCCGCTGGTGGCCTCGATCACCGTCTGGCCGGGCTTCAGCGCGCCGGACTTCTCGGCCGCCTCGATGACGCCCAGCGCCAGGCGGTCCTTCACCGAGCCCAGGGGGTTGAAGGCCTCGACCTTGACCCACAGGTTCACCCCCGGCGGCCCCAGCTTGTTGATCCGCACCACCGGCGTGCGGCCGATGGTTTCGAGGATGGACTGGTATCTGGCCATGGGAAGTCTCCGCTCTTGCGCCGGGCGCGTTGGGGCTCAACCTATGGCGCATCCCCGCCACCGCAACCCCGGAGTGCGATCATGCCCAGCCGCCCCGCCGTCGAGGCCTTCGTCGCCCAGGTGCTTTCCGGCGCCCACGACCAGGCCATCCTCGACCACTATGTCGAGGACGCCTGGATGCAGGAGAACCAGGCCGAGCCGCGCCGCGGCCGCGACGTCCTGGTGGCCGGCGAACGCAAGGCGCTATCCCGGGTCAAGGAGGTGCGCACGGAGATCCTCGGCCCCGCCCTCATCGACGGCGACACCGTCGCCATCCGCTGGCGCTTCACCTTCGTGCCCCACGACGGCCCGGAACGCGCCATGGAGGAGGTCGCCTGGCAGACCTGGCGCGGCGACAAGATCGCCGGCGAGACCTTCTTCTACGACCCGGCGCAGATGGCCGACTAGTCGAAGGCCACCCCCATCGTCGTGGTCATCTCCTCATGCCAGTCCTTCCGCGTGCGGGCATAGATCAGGCAGTCGGCCGGGTCGCCGGCCCCGAAGCCGGAACTGCGCAGCAGCCCCTCGCGGGTGAAGCCGCAGCGTTCGGCCAGCTTCCACGACGCGGTGTTCCAGGCCTCGATCATCAGCTGCTGGCGGTAGAGCCCCGGCCGCTGGTCGAACAGCAGGTCGGAGAATTCCCGCACCGCCGGCGCCGCCAGACCCCGCCCCCGGTCGGCGGGATCGTGCAGGATATAGCCCAGCTCGAACCCGTGGATGCAGGGGGCGGCCCGGTAGAACTGGCAGGTGCCTGCCAGCCGCCCTTCGGCGACGATGGCCATGGCGCCGGCCTCCTGCGTCCAGAAGCCGCTGGCGGCGAAGGCCTCCGCCAGCCGTTCGGGATCGGTCATCGGTTCGGTGATGGAGAGCGTGAAGGGATAGCGCGCGATCTGGGGCAGATCGCCGGCTTCGATACGGCGGAGGGTCATGGGAGGGCCTTTGGACATGGGACGTCGGAACCCGCGCGGGATGCGGGCGTGAAGGGCGCGCGGCGCGCCGATGTCCGGGGTCAGGCCATGGGGGGAGGCTAGGGCGACGACACTCGCACCGCCACCCAAAAAATTGATCGTCATCCCCGGGCTTGTCCCGGCCATGACGAACTGGGGGTACGCCGGGTCACCCTTTCTCCCCCCTTCGCCGCGCCCTAAGCTCGGGCCCAACGAACATCAGAGGAAACCCCATGGCCCAAGACACCCAACTCGTCGGCAAGACCTGCTTCGTCGCCGGCGCCTCCAGCGGCATCAATCTCGGCATCGCCAAGCGCTTCGCCGCGGCCGGCGGCAATGTCGTCATCATCAGCCGCAGCGAGGAGAAGATCGCCGCCGCCGCCAAGGAGGTCTCGACCTTCGGCAAGCCCTGCATCGGCATCGCCGCCGACGTCCGCGACTACGCCGCCGTCGAGGCGGCGCTCAAGCGCACCCACACCGAGTTCGGCGACATCGACATCGTGCTCTCCGGGGCGGCGGGCAACTTCGTGGCCCCGGCGCTCGGCATGAGCGCCAACGGATTCAAGACCGTGGTGGACATCGACCTGATCGGCACCTTCAACGTCCTGCGCGCCTCCTTCGAGTTCCTGCGCCGTCCGGGGGCGAGCCTGATCTCCATCACCGCCGGCCAGGGCGAGCGGGCCTCGATGTTCCAGGCCCATGTCTGCGCCGCCAAGGCCGGGATCAACATGCTCACCAAGTGCCTGGCGCTGGAGTGGGGACCGGCCGGCGTCCGCGTCAACGCCGTCTCCCCCGGCCCCATCGCCGACACCGAGGGCATGGCCCGCCTGGCCTCAACGCCGGAGGCCGAGGAGCGGGTGAAGAGCCGCAACCCGATGCGCCGCTACGGCACCAAGGACGAGATCGCTGACATGTGCCTGTTCCTGTCCTCCGACCAGGCCAAGTACGTCAACGGCGCCATCATCCCCGTCGATGGCGGCTCCGGCTGCGGCGACGCCGCCGGCAACGCACTCGCCAACTACGCCTGAGGCCGGCGCCTCCCCCGGGACCGCGCGGCGCGCCGGGGGAGGGACCTACCGTCCCTTTGTCCCCAGCGCTCCGCCGATCCAGGCGCAGGGCAGGGCGGTGGCCGCGAGCGCGATGGGATACCAGCGCGGCCCCAGGTCCAGGTTCCAGGTGGCCGCGACCCCCAGGGTGGCGACCGCCGTTCCAATCGCCCCCAGGATCATCGCGTGGGTCATCGGCCGCGAGGGCGCCAGACGGGCGGCGATATAGCTGCCCAGGGCCCCGAACACGCAGCGGTAGGACAGGGCCAGCAGGTTGTCCCCCACCTCGTTCATCGGCTCGCGCCCCGGCGGATAGACCCCCAGCGCGTGGAACACCGCGTCCACCGCGAGGGAGGCCACCACCACCGCGGCGAACCCCGCCAGCAGGGCCACCACGCTCTGCAGCCAGGCGTGCAGCTTCGTCGTCCCGTCGGTCGTTTCGAGTGTCATCCAAGTCCCCTCCCGTCTCTCATCCCCCAAAGGAACGATCGGGAGACCGCCGATCCGACAACCTGCGCGGGATTTTGTCGAGGGCCGGATGCGCGGGGACCCAGTCTTGCGTCTATAAATTACACATGTAATCTCGACCGCGCGCGCGGGTCGCGAGGGAGACGGCGATGAGGACGATTCTGTGCGCGGCCCTGCTGGGCCTCCTGGCCCTGGCCGCCCCCGCCGCGGCCCAGGCCCCAGAACCCCTCGACTACAGCCAGCCGGGAAGCTGGGTCTGCCGCCCCGACGCCCCCTGCCGCGACGACCTCACCGCCACGGTGCTGGAGGCCGACGGCGGGCGGCGGATCGAGACCTTCGCCCCCGCCGCCGATCCGCCGGTGGACTGCTTCTACCTCTATCCGACCGTCTCCAACGGCCCGGGGATCAGCGCGCCGGCGGGGGTCACGCAGGACGAGCGCCGCGCCGTGCGCCAGCAGGTGGCCCGCCTGGCTTCGGTCTGCCGCCTCTATGTCCCGCTCTATCGTCAGATCACCGTGACCTCGATGCTGGACCGGTCCCTGCCGCCGGAGCCGGACGCTGGACCCCGCGCCCAGGCCGATGTCCTCGCCGCCTGGGACAGCTATCTCGCCCGCGACAACCACGGGCGCGGGGTGGTCCTGATCGGCCACAGCCAGGGCGCGGCCATGATCATCGAGCTGATGAAGCGCCAGATCGACGGGACCCCGCTGCAGGGCCGCCTGGTCTCGGCCATCGTGCCGGGCTTCTTCGTCCTCGCCCCCGCCGGGCGGGACGTGGGCGGGACCTTCAGGGCCATCCCCGCCTGCCGCCGCGCGGGCCAGACCGGCTGCGTCCTCGCCTGGAACAGCTATCGCGCCGAGGCCCCGATCCCGACGGAGATGGTCATCCCCTTCCGCGACGGCCTGGAGCCCATCTGCACCAACCCTGCGTCCCTCTCCGGCGGGGCAGGTGACCTGAAGCCCTATTTCTCAAGCGAGGGGGACAACATCATTCCCGCGCTCTCCGGCGGATTCCAGGGGCCTTGGACCAACGTGGTAGAGACCTTGGAAACCCCCTTCGTCAGCCTGCCCGGTCTGTACCGCGCCGAGTGCCGTCACGACGCCCACGGCGTCTGGCTGGCCGTCACGCGGCAGCTCGGTCCGCAAGATCCACGCACCGGCGACTTCGCCGGAGACTGGCTGGTCGGAGGCCGTCCGGATCCCACCATGGGCCTGCACCTCATCGACCTGAACCTCGCCCAGGGAAACCTCGTCGACATCCTCCGCGCCCAGGCCGCCGCCTACGCCGCCAGGTTCTAGGGCGTCCCCGCCAGCGCTCAGGCCGACGCCCGCCGCGCGGCCACCGCGGCGGCCCAGCCCTTGGTGGCCTGACAGGTGTCCATGGCGCGCCGGTAGCCGTCGCGGCCGGTGGTGCGCGCCACATAGGCCCGCTCGGTCTCGCCCAGGGGGTAGTCCACGGTGCGATCGGCCAGCAGCAGGGCGTAGGTCACCGAGATGTCGGCGGCCGTGAACGCCTCGCCGGCCATGTAGGGGGCGCGCGCCAGCTGCCGGCTCACCAGGCCCAGCCGGGTCTCGAACACGTTCAGCGCCTGGCGGGCGCTCCAGTTGTTCCGCTCGGCCTCCGGCGCGATGTTGCGCGCGCCGTTGACGAAGTAGATGGAGGCCGCCAGGCCCGCCTCGCCCAGGTGCAGGAACTGCTGGTAGGCGGGGAAGGCGGGATCTTGGGGGGCAGGCGCCAGCGGCGTCGGCCCGTAGCGGGCCATCAGGTATTCCATGATGGCGATCGACTCGACCATGGT
This sequence comes from Pseudomonadota bacterium, assembly GCA_040388315.1. Classification (GTDB taxonomy): domain Bacteria; phylum Pseudomonadota; class Alphaproteobacteria; order Caulobacterales; family Caulobacteraceae; genus Phenylobacterium. Next base: position 7,333 of record JAZKBZ010000015.1, read on the forward strand.
GACGTCGCCGTCCACCAGGGCCGGGATGAAGCCGGCGGGATTGATGGCCAGGAACTCGGGGTCGTTCTCGACGCCCTTCAGCAGGTCCACGTCCCTCAGCCGGTAGGGCAGCCCCATCTCCTCCAGCAGCCAGACGACCCGGAACCCCCTGCCTTCGCCATAGACGGTGATCATGCCTGCGCATCCTTCGTTGCGTGCCGCTCGCATAAGTCTCCCGACCGGTGGGCGAATGCAACCGGGGGGCGGCTAGCCGCCGTAGAACCGATGGAAGTCCTCGACCGGGCCCTGCGCCCCCAGGGCGCGCATCGGAAACGCCCTCCACGGCGCGGCGACGTCGAGATGAACCAGGTTGTCCAGCAGGGCCTGCCGGACGGTGGGCTTCACCGACTCCCGAAAGTCCAGCAGCTGGCCCCAGCTGGAGGTTCCATCCAGCCGGACCCGCTCCGGCTCGAACCGGGACGCCCCATAGTCCGGCGGGAACAGCCGGCGGTAGGCTTCGAGGTTGTAGAGCCAGGACCCGCCCCGCACGGTTCGCGCCTGCGGATGGTGCGCCGCGACATGGGCGAACATCTCCCGCAGCTCGGCCTTCCGGCGCTCGGCCTTGACGCGCGCCAGCGGCCCCTGGCCGCCCTCGCCGTCGCGGTTGCTGAAGTGGATCCGCACCACCTGGCCGGCGTCCTGCGGCTCGTAGCTGAAACAGCCGAACCGGAGCGAAGGGCTGTCTTCCGGCGGGGTCTCCACGAAGAAGTCGAGCGTCCAGTCCAGCCGCTCGGCCCTCGGGCGCCGCTCCAGTCCGTCGGCGTAGCGCGCCCACCCCGCCGAAACAGCGCCGCCCTCCGCCCGGCCCAGGCCAAGCCGCCGGTGCAGGTTGGTGAATTCCAGACAGGCGTCCGACAGCGGGCGCGACGTCTTCTTCGCCATCGCCTCGGCGAACAGCAGCTGCACCTCGAAATAGCCCCGCAGGCGTTCGGCCTGCTCGCGGCGCGCATCCATGACCATGGCCCAGGATCAGGGCCGCGGCCGGGCCAGGTCAATGGCCGCTGTCCCCCCGTCCGCGATCCCCGGGCCCGGGCCTTGAACCCCGGGCCGGGGTTTGCTCTCCTGACGCCTGGGCGCCACAGGCCCGCTGCGCCAGGGGACGGCATGACCCAGCACCGCGTCTACGCGATGAGCGTGGCCAAGATCTATCCGGCCCTGGTCGCCAAGGCCGAGCGCAAGGGCCGCACCCGGGCCGAGGTCGACCAGATCATCTGCTGGCTGACCGGCTACGACGGCGAGGCGCTCGCCGCCCAGCTGGCCAACAACACCGACTACGAGACCTTCTTCACCCAGGCCCCGGCCCTCAATCCGGCCCGCGCCGACATCCGCGGTGTGGTCTGCGGCGTCCGCGTCGAGGAGATCGCCGAGCCGGTGATGCGGGAGATCCGCTACCTCGACAAGCTCATCGATGAACTCGCCAAGGGCAAGGCGATGGAGAAGATCCTCAACCGCCGGCCCGCCTAAGTCGGGCTTGGCCTGGGCGCCCTCTGGACGCATCAGGCCGGCCCTTGGTGATGTGGAGTCGGGGAACGTCAGCTTGCGGTAACCGCAACTTGGCCCCCTTCCGGACCCATCGCGGAAGTTGGCCGCCGTGGGCTTGCAGATCGTTCGTACGTTCCCAACCCGCCGCATGGCGCGCATGATTGATCAATGAAGATCGCGATCGTCTCCGATATTCACGCCAACGCCGTGGCGCTTGCCGTTGCCCTCGATGCGATCCGTCGTGAACCCGTGGAACTGATCGTCTGCCTGGGAGATGTCGCCTCGGACGGGCCTCAGCCCCGGGAGACTTTGCGGCTCATCAGGCAACTTCAATGTCCGGTGATAATGGGCAACTCCGATGCCCAGCTTCTCGGACTTGAACCCGAGATCGCCGATCCGGCGCTTGAAAGGTTCAATGAGGCGTCCCGGTGGTGCGCGAGCGTGTTGGAGGCCGAGGATCGGGCTTTCTTGGCCAGCTTTGCGCCCCGGCTGACCCTCGATTGCGCAGGGACGCCGATATCGCTCTTCCACGGCTCTCCCCATTCCTTCAACGATGAAATCTACCCGATCACCTCGGATGAGGCGCTTCGAACCCTCTTGGCGGAACATCCGGCGGCCATCCACGTCGGCGGTCACACCCATTTCCAGATGCTCAGACGCATAGACGACGCGATATTTGTGAACCCAGGCAGCATCGGCATGGCCTACGACAGAACCCGAGGCTCGCAAGGTCGCATCAAGTTCGCGGCCTGGGCGGAGTTCGCCATCCTGCAACTGGGTTCGTCCGGCTGGAACGTCAGCCTGAGACGTGCGCCCTTCGACCTGGACCAGTTCGTCGCTGCAATCAGGTCAAGCGGACTTCCCAACGCCGACTGGTGGTCGTCAGCCTGGAGGTCGGCGGCGAGGCTCTGAGCAACCCTGTCTGAGCGGCACGTCAGATCAAGCCGGCCGGGTCCGTTGTCTAGGGCGCGACGACCAAGCTAGACGCCGCGTCCGATAACCACCCTTCTGAGACCAGGGCGAAGTCTGCTCCCCGGCGATCACCGCCCATCCCGCGCATTGACCGCCCACGAAACGACGTTACCTCTGAGCCCATTCAAACGCCCGTTCTCGGGCGCCCATTGGTCAGGACCCCTTTTCATGAAGCTCTATTCCGGCGACCTCTCGCCCTATTCCGCCAAGGTGCGGATGCAGATCTACGCCAAGGGCATCTCCGACATCGAGATCGCCCTGCCGCCGGGCTTCATGACCGGGGAGTTCCACAAGACCTCGCCGCTGGCCCGCATCCCGGTCCTCGACCTGGGCGGCGATCTGATCCCGGAATCCGAGGTGATCAGCGAATATCTGGAGGAGGTCTATCCCCAGGTCCGCCTGCTGGGCGCCACCCCGCGCGAGACCGCCGCCATCCGCACGGTGTCGCGCATCGCCGACATCTACCTGCTCAACAACATGTTCATGGTCCTGGGCCAGGCGCGGGCCTCGACCCGCAACTCGGGCGTCGTCGACCTGCTCACCGGCCAGGTGATCCGCGGCCTCAAGGCCCTGGAGCACTATATCGGGACCGACGGCTTCGCGGTCTCCGGCCGCCTCACCCTGGCCGACTGCACCCTGGTCCCGGCCCTGTTCCTGATTGAGAACGTCATCGACACCGTCGGCGTCGCCAACCCCATCCCGGACATGCCCAAGGTCGCCGCCTACTGGGCCGTCATCCAGCAGAACGAACACGCCGCGGCGACCCTGGTGGAGCTCCACCGCGGCCTGGTGGAACGCCGCGAGCTGATCGCCAAGATGGCGGCCAAGGAAAAGGCCAAGGCGGCGGCGGGAGCGTAGAGGCAAAACCCTCGCCCCCTTTTAGGGGGAGAGGGTAGGGTGAGGGGGGCGCAGCAAGGCTGCGCGTCTCGGCCGCGGAGGGGGCGCGGAACTTCAGTAAACGCCCTCACCCGACCTCTCCCGCAAGCGGGAGAGGAGGACGCGGCGCGGCCTCAGGATCCCAGGGGGAGCATCTTTGGATCACCCCGCCAGCGGCCGCACATGTTCCGCCAGCAGCCCCGCCATCTGCGGCAGCAGATAGGCCGCGTGCCCGCCGCCCTCCACCGGGACGTACCTCGCCCCGATCTCCCGGGCATAGGCCGCCACCGCCGAGCTCACCGAATGGGCGTCCAGCGCCCCCTGCAGGAACACCACCGGCGTCGCGATCGGCCCCAGGTCGCCGCCCTGAAACCGCTGTCGTGGCGCGCATCGTCGCGCCGCCCCTCGGAAGGCGTCATGGCTGTGATCCGGAATGTTGAAGCGACGGGCGGCGCGGCGGCCTGCCCATCTGCGAAGCGTGTCAGCCGCGAGGGGGCCCGCGCAAGCCTATTTCCCGGTCCCGCGCAGCTTGCGCGCCAGGTCCTGCAGGCTGGCCCGCAGGGCGACGATCTCCTCGCCCGGCAGGTCGAGCGCGCAGGCGAGCGCGGAGGGCACCCCGGCGGCTTGGTCCTGCAGATGTCGGCCCCTGTCGGTCAGGTCGACCTGCACCCGGCGCTCGTCGGCGCGGTCGCGGGCGCGAGTCACCAGGCCGGCGGTCTCCATGCGTTTCAGCAGCGGGGTCAGGGTGCCGCTATCCAGGCCGAGCGCCTCGCCCAGGTCGCTCACCGTGCGCGGGGCCTTTTCCCACAAGGCCATCATGGCCAGGTACTGGGGATAGGTCAGGCCCAGCGGCTCCAGCAGCGGCCGGTAGGCCCGGGTCACCAGCCCGCTCGCCGCATAGAGGGCGAAGCAGAGCTGGTTATCGAGACGCAGCTGTTGCGCGACACCTTGAGGGCCACTTGTTGGCGTTCGTCGGTCGTGGGTCGTCTTGGGACTCATTGCGCCCTTACGGTTAGCGCAACATCGACATTGCCGCGAACCGCATTCGAATAGGGGCAGACTTGGTGGGCGTGGGCGACCAGGGCCTCGGCGGCGGCCTGGTCGAGGCCTTGGGTCTCCACCTCAAGGCCCACGCCCAGCCGGAAACCGCCCGCGGCATGGGGGTGCAGCTCCACCGTCGAGGTGACCGCCGCCCCCGTCAGGCCGAGCTTCGACTGGCCAGCGAGGAAGCGCACCGCGTTCTCGAAACAGGCGGCGTAGCCGGCGGCGAACAGCTGCTCGGGATTGGTCGCCCCGCCCTTGCCGCCCATCTCCCTGGGCAGGGCCAGGTCGACCTTCAACAGGCCGTCGGTGGTCTCGACATGGCCGGCGCGGCCGCCGACGGCGCGGGCCTGGGTGGAATAGAGGGCGGTCATGGGGTCGTCTCCGTTTTCAATGTTGCACAATCATATTGTGCGCAATCTAAATAGGTCAAGCCCGGTCTTCCATCCGTGGCCGCCGACACGTCTTGCCTCGACCCCCGCCTTCCCCTCAATTGCGCCGGTGGGGTTGAGTCCGCCCACGCCGGGGGCCCCAGCCGCATGTTCCGTCCCGAAAACGCCCAGAGCCTGGTCGGCGTCGCCCTGACCCTGGCCGTCTGCTGGGCCCTGTCGGAGGACCGCAGGCGCTTCCCCTGGAAGCTGGCGCTCGGGGCCATCCTCGTCCAGGTCGCCCTGGTCCTGTTGCTGTTCGGCCTGCCCGCCGCCCAGGGGGTGATCGCCGCCCTCAACGCCGGGGTCGACGGCCTGGCCGCCGCCACCGCCCAGGGCACCCAGTTCGTGTTCGGCTACATGGGCGGCGGCGCCCAGCCCTACGCCGTCACCAACCCCGGCGGCCTGTTCGTCTTCGCCTTCCAGGTCCTGCCCCTGATCCTGGTGATCTCGGCCCTCTCGGCCCTGCTCTGGCACTGGCAGATCCTCAAGTGGATCACCCGCGGCTTCGGCTTCGTCTTCCAGAAGACCATGGGCCTGGGCGGCGCCTCGGCCCTGGCCGTGGCCGCCAACATCTTCCTCGGCATGATCGAGAGCCCCATCGTCATCCGCGCCTTCCTGGACAAGCTGACCCGCTCGGAGCTGTTCCTGATGATCGTGGTGGGCCTGGCCACCGTCGCCGGCTCCACCATGGTGGCCTACGCCACCATCCTCAAAAGCGTCCTGCCCAACGCCGCGGCCCACGTCCTGGTGGCCTCGATCATCTCGGCCCCGGCCGGCGTCCTGCTGGCCCGCATCATGGTGCCCGAGAAGCCCGGCCAGGGCGGCTTCTACGCCGACTACAACTCGCTCCTGAAGTACGACAGCGCCATCGACGCGATCTCCAAGGGCACCATGGACGGCCTGTCGGTGGTGCTGAACATCTCGGCGATCCTCATCGTCTTCGTGGCCTTCGTGGCCATCGGCAACGGGATGCTCTCGGTCTTCCCCGACGTCCTGGGCGCGCCGCTCACCATCGAGCGTATCCTCGGCGTGGTCTTCGCCCCCCTGGCCTGGACGCTCGGCATCCACTGGGACGAGGCGCTCAAGGCGGGCTACCTGCTCGGCGTGAAGCTCATGCTCACCGAGTTCATCGCCTTCATCCAGCTGGGCGCCATCCCCGCCGCCGAGATGACCGAGCGGACCCGGATGATCATGACCTACGCCCTCTGCGGCTTCGCCAATGTCGGCTCGGTGGGGATCACCGTCTCGGGCATGGGCATCCTGATGCCCGAGCGCCGCAACGAGATTATCGGCATGGTCTGGAAGGCCTTGCTGGCCGGCTTTCTGGCCACCTGCATGACCGCCGCCGTGGTGGGCGCCATGCCTCGCGAACTGTTCGGTCAATGAGGGCGCTCATCCTCGGCCTCGCCCTGGTCCTGGCGCCTCTGGCGGCTCAGGCGCAGTCCCTGACCGTCGTGGCCGCCGACGGCAAGACCAAGGTGCTGACCGCCCCTGACCTCGCCGACCTGCCCCGCGCCGAGGTCAAGGTCACCCTCGAGACCGGCGCCAAGACCTATGAAGGCCCGATCCTGGCCTATGTCCTGCGGGCCGGCGGCCTGCCGGTGGGGCCCAAGCTGCACGGCGATCCCCTGCGGGCCTATGTGGTGATGACCGGCAAGGACGGCTTCCAGGCGGTCTACGCCCTGGCCGAGCTGGACAAGGACTTTCACGACGACGTGGTGATCCTGGCCGACCATGTCGACGGCAAGCCCTTGCCCGAGAAGGAAGCCCCCTGGCGCCTGGCCTCCGGCGGCGACAGGAAAGGCTGGCGCAGCGTCTTCGGCCTGGCCCGCATCGAGGTGCGCATGGCCGACGCCCCGGCCAAGCCGTCGACCATGGACCATGCCCACTAGGGCTTGATCAGCTCCAGCGAGCGGATGCGGCTCTGCAGGTCGGGGCCCACCGCCATCACGAAGACCTCGTCGGCCCCGGTGGTCAGCGCCTTGTCGTCCAGTCGAGCGCGCACGGTCGGCGAGTCGCCGACGATGCCCCGCGCCAGCACGCCGGCCAGCCGCGGATCGGCCGCTCGTTCGGCCAGGAAGGCCTGGGCCTCGGGAATGGAGGCGAACCTGCGCCGCTCTCCATCCAGGGTGGCCAGGTTGCCGGCCCGCATCGGCGCGGCCAGGCGCTCGGCCTCGGCGGCCGTCTCGGCGGCGAGCGCGACGGTGGCCACCCCCGCCCACGGGGTCTGGCGGAAGGCCGAGGACGCGAAGGCCTGCCTATAGGCCGCCACCGCCGGGCCGCCGTCGGTCCGGGCGATGAACTCGGCGAACACCATGCCCACCCCCACCAGGCCGGCGAAGGTGGCGCTTTCCACCGAGGTGCAGAGCAGGAAGAGGTCCGGGTGCGAGGGCCCCTTGGGGTTGGCGTGGATCTCCCGGGCCGGGTGGGCGTCGGTGATCGGCTCGACATCGGCGGCGTCCAGCAGCCAGGCCGACAGCAGGGCGAAGTACTGCGGGAAGGCCTCCGAGCCGGAGCTGCGCAGGGCCGCCCCCGTGCGCGGGTCGGTGCCCAGGGCGCGGCCGACGCCGAGGTCGATACGGCCCGGCGCCAGGGCCTCCAGCTCCATGAACACCTCGGCCACCTTCAGCGGCGAGTAGTTCACCAGCATCACCCCGCCCGAGCCCAGCCGGATGGTCGAGGTGATCTGGCTGGCCGCGGCGATCAGGACCTCCGGGGCCGGCGAGCCCAGCCCGCCGATATTGTGGTGCTCGGCCACCCAGAACCGGTGATAGCCCAGGCGCTCGGCGGCCTTGGCCACCTCCAGGCTCTCGCGCACGGCTTGCGCCTGGGTGTTGGTCCCGCTGACCGGCGAGAGATCGAGGACCGAGAGGGTATAGGCCATCAGGCTCTCGGCGCGGTCTTCTTGAGCACGGCCGAGAAGCTCAGCACCGGCTCACCCTCGACGGCCATGATCCCGCGCACGAAGACCATGCTGCGGCCGGCCTTCACCACCTCGCCGGTGCATTCCAGCAGGCAGCCGGGCGGCACGGCGCCGACGAACTCGCTGTTGAAGGTGGCCGTCACGCTGCGGCTGTCCTTCAGCGCGTCGCGGGCGATCACGAACAGGCAGTAGTCGGCGAAGGTCATCAGCGCCCCGCCGTGCATGAAGCCCCCACCGTTCATGTGCTTGGGCTCGGGCCGCATGGCGCAGACCGGGCGGCCGTCCTCGCCCATCCGGTAGTAGAAGGGACCCGCGTGATCCTCGAAGGGATCGTTCCCGTACATGGACCAACCGGCCCATTCGCCGTCCTGCACCACCTCATGAACCCAGCCGGTGGTCTGTGCTTCGGTGCCGTCCATGGATCGCCCCATTCCTGACCGGAAGGGTTTGCCCGCCGCCGATCCAAACACTAGTTTGCGGCCGCGAAGACGCGCCGCCGCAAGGCGACCTAAGTGGCGGAGAGAGATGATGCAAGGCCGGACTGTCTATCTGTGCGGAGGCCTCCGCAGCCCGATCGGCCGCTATGCTGGGGCGCTCTCCAAGGTCCGCGCCGACGACCTGGCCGCCCATCCGCTGAAGGCCCTGATGGCCGCCTATCCCAAGCTCGACTGGGAACGGGTGGACGAGGTGATCTATGGCTGCGTGAACCAGGCCGGCGAAGACAACCGCAACGTGGCGCGCATGGCGCTGCTGCTGGCGGGCATGCCGTCCAGCGTTCCGGGCATCACGGTGAACCGCCTCTGCGCCTCGGGCCTGGACGCGGTGATCGCCGGCGCGCGGGCCATCGCCTCGGGCGACGCCGACCTGATCGTAGCCGGCGGCGTGGAGAGCATGAGCCGCTCGCCCTTCGTCATGGCCAAGCCGGACACCGCCTTTTCGCGCAGCCCGGAGATATACGACACCACCATCGGCTGGCGGTTCGTGAACCCGGCGATGAAGAAGGCCTACGGCGTCGACGCCATGCCTGAGACCGCCGAGAACGTCGCCGACGACTATCAGATCAACCGCGAAGACCAGGACGCCTTCGCCCAGCGCAGCCAGGCCCGCGTCGGCGCGGCCCGCGCCAAGGGCTTCTTCGACGGCGAGATCGCGCCCCTGACGATCAAGGACCGCAAGGGCGACATCGTCGTCTCCGAGGACGAGCACCCGCGCCCCGACACCACGCTGGCCGCCCTGCAGGGCCTCAAGCCCATCGTCCGCGACGGCGGCACGGTCACCGCCGGCAACGCCTCGGGGGTCAATGACGGCGCCGCGGCCCTGCTACTGGCCTCGGCGGAAATGGTCCAGAAGCTGGGCCTCGAACCCCTGGCCCGCATCGAGGGCGGGGCCTCGGGCGGCGTCGCGCCGCGCATCATGGGGGTCGGTCCGATCCCGGCGGTGGAAAAGCTCTGCGCCCGGCTGGGGATCAGCCCGCGCGACTTCGACGTCGTGGAGCTCAACGAGGCCTTCGCCGCCCAGGCCCTGGCCTGCACCCGCGCCTGGGGCCTGGCAGACGACGCCAGCCACGTGAACGCCCACGGCGGCGCCATCGCCATCGGCCATCCCCTCGGCGCCTCGGGCGCCCGCCTGGCGCTCACCGCCGCCCGCAGCCTGCACCAGTCGGGCGGCGAGCGGGCGCTCGCCACCATGTGCGTCGGCGTGGGGCAGGGCTCGGCCCTGGCGCTCGCCAAGGCATGATCCGCCCCCTGATCCTCGCCGCCGCCCTCCTGGCCCTGGCCGCGCCCGCGGCCGCCCAGGACGAGGTGGTCAAGACCGCGCCGGCGGCGTCTCCGCCCCTGGCGGGCGGCCCGGCGCCCTCGAGCGGGACCGCCGCCGCGCGGCCCACGGGTCGGCCGCCCCTGGTGGCCGCCCTGATCGCCGCCGGCTTCGACCCCCACTCCAAGCTGATCGGCGAGAGCGTCCAGGTGATGTTCGGCCAGCGGGCCACCCTTCACCTGGCCGACGGCAAGCCGGTGCTGGACGCCGTGGAGATCGGCCGCCTGGACATGGCCCTGCCCGAAGGGACCCCCGACACCTACAAGCCCCTGGAGCCCGGCAAGGTCGCCTTCGCCGTCGATTCCTCGCCGGAGAAGCGACAGTCCTTCCTGAAGATCTGGAACGGCCTGGGCCACGCCGTCGGCTACGAGGCCGAGCTCACCGCCATCCGCGGCGGTCAGCTGGCCAAGCGCAAGGCCCAGGTCTGCGCCGTGCTCGGCGGCAGCTCCAACTACGAGATCTGGTCGGATCCGGTGCTCGCCGTCACCCTGTCCCAGATCGTCGAAATCGCCGACGACAAGATCACCTGCAAGTAAGCCCCGAGAGAGACATCATGGCCCTCGACCTGGAAACCCGCGACCAGCTCATCGACACGGTGCGCCGGTTCGTCTCCGAACGCCTGCGGCCCCTGGAGGCCAAGGTCTCCGAGGAAGACGCCATGCCCCCGGAGCTGGTGACCGAGATGAAGGAGCTGGGCCTGTTTGGCCTCTCCATCCCGGCCGAGTACGGGGGCCTGGACCTCTCCATGGAGGACGAGTGCCTGGTGGCCGTGGAGCTGGGCCGCACCAGCCCGGCCTTCCGCTCCACCTTCGGCACCAATGTCGGCATCGGCAGCCAGGGCCTGGTGATGTTCGGCACCGAGGCCCAGAAGGCCAAGTACCTGCCGGGCATCGCCTCGGGCGACATCATCACCTCCTTCGCCCTGACCGAGCCGGAGGCCGGCTCGGACTCCGCGGCGGTGCAGACCCGAGCGGTGCTGGATGGCGACCACTATGTGCTCAACGGCTCCAAGCGCTACATCACCAACGCCAACAAGGCCGACCTCTTCACGGTGATGACGCGGACCGACGCCGCCAAGGCCGGCGCCGGCGGGGTCTCGGCCTTCCTGGTGGAGCGCAACCTGCCCGGCCTCACGGTCGGCAAGCCCGAGAAGAAGATGGGCCAGCAGGGCGCCCATATCTGCGACGTGAACTTCGACAATGTCCGCGTGCCGGTGGAGAACCGCCTGGGCCGGGAAGGGGAGGGGTTCAAGGTCGCCATGCAGGTGCTCGACCGCGGCCGCCTGCACATCTCGGCGGTGTGCGTCGGCGTCGCCGAGCGCCTGCTCGCCGACTGCGTGGCCTACGCCAACGAGCGCAAGCAGTTCGGCCAGCCCATCGCCGCCTTCCAGCTGATCCAGGGCATGATCGCCGACTGCAAGACCGAGACCCTGGTGGCCAAGGCCATGGTCATGGAGACCGCCCGCAAGCGCGACGCCGGCGAGAGCGTCACCATGGAGGCCGCCGCCGCCAAGTACTTCGCCTCCGAGATGGTGGGCCGCGTCGCCGACCGCGCGGTGCAGATCTTCGGCGGCGCCGGCTACGTCGCCGACTACGGGATCGAGCGCTTCTACCGCGACGTGCGCATCTTCCGGATCTATGAAGGCACCAGCCAGATCCAGCAGGTGGTCATCGCCCGCGAAACCCTGAAACGAGGCGGCTGACCATGAGCATCGACATGGAGGCCGTGATCCTCGAGATCGTCGGCAAGCTGCCCGCCGGCAAGTCGGTCTCCTCCGAGGAGGTGGCCCGCGCCGCCGAGCCCGAGCGCTGGCAGCGCCTCACCGGCCACGTCCGCGCCACCGCCCGCGGCCTCGCCCGCCAGGGCCGCATCACCGTCCTGCGCCACAACAAGCCCGCCGATCCCGACACCTTCAAGGGCGTCTACCGCCTGCGCCTGCCCACCGAGGACGAGCGCGCGGCGGCCCTGGCCAAGGCCGCGGAAGCGCCGGTGGTGGAGACGCCGGGGGAGGGGGAAGTCTAGCGCTTCGACCCCGCTCATCCCGGCGAAGGCGGGGACCCAGATCCTAAGGCTCTGAGATTGCGGATTGTCCAAACCGGGCCCCTCCGAGAGCGCTGCGCTCTACGACCTGGGTCCCGGCCTTCGCCGGGATGAGCGGATCGGGGTGGTCGCTCGCCGGTGCGCAACCCACATAGGCCCCATGTCCCTCGACGCCATCCTCGCCGAAATCGCCGCCTGCCGGGCCTGCGCCGGGGAGTTGCCGCACGCGCCGCGGCCGGTGGTGATGGTCAATCCCCAGACCCGGCTGCTGATCTGCGGCCAGGCGCCCGGCCGCCGGGTGCATGAGAGCGGCGTGCCCTTCACCGATCCCTCCGGAGACCGACTGCGGACCTGGATGGGGATCGACGCGGAGACCTTCTATGGCCGGCCCGAGATCGGGGTGGCGGCCATGGCCTTCTGCTTTCCCGGGACAAATCCCAAGGGCGGCGACTATCCCCCGCCGCCGCGCTGCGCCCGGCTCTGGCGGCCGCAACTGCTGGCGGCCCTGCCCGCCATGGAGCTGACCCTGCTGGTGGGCGGCTACGCGCAAGGATGGGCGCTGGGCGACCGCGCCAAGGCCAACATGACGCAGACCGTGCGGGCCTGGCGGGACTACCTGCCGCACGTCCTGCCCATGCCGCATCCGTCCTGGCGCAATACCGGCTGGCTGAAGAGGAACCCCTGGTTCGAGGCCGAGGTTACGCCCTATCTTCGCCAAAGGGTCCAAGCCATTCTAGAGTCGTGAAGCGCCTCCTCGTCGCCCTCGCCGCCCTGATGCTCTCCGCCTGCACACCGCTGATGGTGCAGCAGGCCGGCATGCCGCCGGCCGCCTTTTCCGGTCCCCGGCTGGAGGACGACAGCTTCGTTTCCTTCGACGGCGCCCGCCTGGGTCTCACCACCTGGACCGCCAACACGCCAGAGCCCTGGGCGGTGATCATCGGCGTCCACGGCATGAACGACTACGCCAACGCCTTCCACCTGGCCGCGCCCTGGTGGGCGAGCCAGGGGGTGACCACCTACGCCTATGACCAGCGCGGCTTCGGCCGCTCCCCCAACCGCGGGGTCTGGGGCGGGGACGAGCTGATGGTGGAGGACCTGCGCACCATGGCCGCCGTGGTCCGCGCCAGGCACCCCAAGGCCATCGTCGTGGTGGCCGGCGAAAGCATGGGCGGCGCCGTCACCGTCCAGGCCTTCGCCTCGGACCGCCCGCCCACCGCTGACCGGGTGGTGTTGCTCTCGCCCGCCGTCTGGGGCTGGTCGACCCAGCCGCTGCCCTACAAGACCACGCTGTGGTTCGCCGCCCGGCTGACGGGGTCCAAGGTCTATAGGCCGCCGGAATGGCTCACCAAGCGGGTGGCGCCCACCGACAACCGCGAGGAACTCATCGCCATGGGCCGCGATCCACTGATGGTCTGGGGTGCGCGCTCCGACACCCTCTACGGCCTGGTGGCGATGATGGAGCGGGCCTGGCGGGAGACCGGCCAGATCAAGGTCCCGGCCCTCTATCTCTACGGGGCCCACGACGAGATCATCCCCAAGCGCCCGGCCTTCGAGGCCGCCAGCCGCCTGAAGCCGGGCGACAAGACCGTCTATTACGCCGACGGCTGGCACCTGATGACCCGCGACCGTCAGGGCCCCAAGGTCTGGGCCGATATCCTCAGCTATGTCCGCGATCCGGATCAGTCCCTGCCGTCGGGCGCCCCGCCCATCCCCCGGCCACGCCATCCGCGCGGCGGAGCCACCGCCACCTCGGCGGGGTTGTGAGATGGGTCGCGGGAGCGTAGAGCCGGGTAAATCCTTCCCCACTTCGAGCCAGTTCTCAGCATGACCCTGTTCGATCACCCCGCCTTCGAGGGGCATGAAAGCGTAAACGCCTTCTTTGACGAGAAAACCGGCCTCAAGTGCATCATCGCGGTCCACTCCACCGCCCTGGGCCCGGCGGCCGGCGGGTGCCGCATGTGGCCCTACGCCAGCGCCGACCTGGCCCTGGAGGACGCCCTGCGGCTCTCGCGCGCCATGTCCTACAAGAACGCGATGGCCGACATTCCGCTGGGGGGCGGCAAGGCCGTGATCATCGGCGACAGCCGCGCCCAGAAGACCCCGGCCCTGTTCGAGGCCTTCGGCCGCGCGGTGGACTCCCTGGGGGGTCGCTACTGGACCGCCGAGGACGTCGGGGTCTCGGTGGCCGACCTGACCCACGCCCGGCGCCAGACCCGCTATGTGGCGGGCCTCGAGGGCCACCCCGCCGCCTCGGGCGATCCCTCGCCGGTGACCGCCGAGGGGATCTTCCGGGGCGTGAGGCTCTGCGTCCGCCGGGCGCTCAACCGCGACCTGGACGGCGTCACCGTGGCGATCCAGGGGGTCGGCCATGTCGGCGCCTACTTGGCCGACAAGCTGCACGCCGCCGGCGCCCGGCTGATCCTCACCGACACCAACGCCGAGGCCCTGCGCGCGGTGGCCGAGCGCACCGGCGCAAGGATCGTCAGCCCCGCCGACATCTTCGAGGCCGACGCCGACGTCTTCGCCCCCTGCGCGCTGGGCGGCGCCATCAACGCCGAGACCCTGCCGCGCCTTCGGGTCGGCATCATCGCCGGCGGCGCCAACAACCAGCTGGCCAGCCCCGAGATCGGCCGCGCCCTGTTCGAGCGCGGCATGCTCTATGCGCCGGACTACGTCATCAACGGCGGTGGCATCATCAATGTAGCCGCCGAGATCGCCGCCCTGGAGGCCGGGACCGGCTTCGACCCCGCCTGGGTCGCCGCCAAGCTCGACCGCCTGATGGAGACCCTAGACGAGGTCCTGTCCCGCGCGGCGTCCGAACGCCGCCCCACCCACGAGGTCGCCAACGAAATGGCCAAGGCCCGCATCGCCGCGGCGGCCCAGGCCAAGCTCGCGGCCTAGGGAGGAGTTCCGCTACATCGCCGAGAGGCGGGCGGTGCGAGGTTCCTTGACCGCCACGATCAGCAGCATCAGGGCCATGGCCAGGAAGCCGATGGAGACGCCGAACACGGTGGTGTAGCCCAGCGCCGTGGCCATGATGCCGCCGGCCAGGGGGCCCAGCGAGGCCATGATGCCCTCCGCCGTCGCGGAGATGGCGATGCGCATGGGCATCTCGTCGCGGGAGCCGAACTCCAGGATCATGGTGTTGGCGGCCATCATGTAGCCCGACTGCGACGCCCCCAGGCCGAAGAAGGCCAGGAAGGTCATGGGCATCAGGTGAACGTTCATCAGCAGGATGGTGGCGGCGATCCACATGACCAGGGACACCAGCAGGATCAGCCGGAACCCGGTCTTGTCCCCCATATAACCCCACAGCAGGTTCGACAGCGTGTCGGCGCCGAGATAGGCGAGCGTGAGCAGGCCCAGATTTCCGCCGGTCAGCTCGATCGTGGAGCCGGCGTAGATGATGTAGAAGGGCACCGCCAGGCGGCCGGCCGTGGCCAGCATCTGCACCATCAGGAAGTACATGTAGCCGCGGTCCGAGGCGATCAGGGCCGGGAAGTCCTTGAGCCGTTCCAGCAGCTTGGTCTGGGCCCGCAGGGTCGGTGGCTCGGGCTCCCGCAGCAACATGTTGAGCGCCGTCAGGCCCAGGCTGGTGAGCACGAAGGCGAAGATGAAGGTCACGCCGTAGCCGTTGCCGAACAGGTTGGCGCCGATGAAGTAGCGCCCGGCGAAATAGGCCAGGACCGCGGCGATCAATCCCCCGGTGGCGTTACGCCAGGCCTGCAGCCGGCCGCGCCGGCTGAGCGGGATCACCTTGGCCATCAGCAGGCCGAACACCACCCGCTGGGCGCCCATGAACAGGCCAAACAGGAACATGAAGCCGAGGATGGCGATCACCAGGGACTGGCCCGAGAGCAGCCAGCCGGAGGCCGCCATGCCCAGGATCTGCATCCGGGCCAAGCCCCCCATCCACATGGCGGCGGGCATGACCTTGGTGCGGTGCTCGATCTGGGTGGCGCCGACGATGGGCGACACCACGCTGCCCACCTGCTGCAGGGCCAGGCCCAGGCCCACGATGGTGTTGGAGCCGGAGATCATGTGCAGATAGGCCGGCAGGAAGGTCGGCGCGTTCACCAGCCGGAAGCCGGTCATGCCGAGCATGCCGTGCAGGTAGTTGCCGATATAGTTGCGCTTCAGATTGTCCCAGACGAACTTCTCGTAGGCGGCTTCCTTGACCGCCATGGTCTCGCCTTCGGGAGCGCCGGCCTCGCCGGTCGCCACCAGGTCGTCCCTAATGATGTTCTCTTCCAATGGCGTCCCGCCCGCGCGCGCAGGGGAGTGAAAAGCCGCGCAGGGCTCTCCCTTCATAAACGGATAAATCTAATGTCTTCGGTCTAGCAGAGTCCCCCGGGAGGGAAACCCCAAACCCCGGCGGCGCGACATCACGTTCCATCGGCGGGCCGGCGCAGCAGCATCAGGGCGCCGAAGGCCAGGACCGAGCCGGCCGCCATCACCGCCAGGGCCAGGTTGGCCGAGCGGTCGATCATCAGGGCGAAGACGAAGGGCGAGAGCGCCTGCAGCAGCCGGGCCGGCACGTTCAGCACGCCGAGCCTGCGCCCGTAGTTGCGCTCCCCGAACAGGGCGAGCGGCAGGGCGCCGCGCACGATGGTGAAGAGCCCGTTGCCGGCGCCATAGAGGATGGTGAAGGGCGCCGCGGCGATCCCGCCCAACCCGATCAGCAGCACCGCGCCGATGGGAAACAGCGACACCGCCACCCGCCCCGAGACCAGGGGATGGATGCGGCGCACCAGCGCGAACTCCGCCAGCCGCGCGGCCACCTGGGCCGGCCCCACCAAGGCCGCGGCGCCGACCGCCGCGGTGGGGCTGACCCCGAGCGCGTTCAGCAGAGGCGGCAGGTGGGCCGACATGGCCGAGCCGATGGCCGCCAGCACCGCGAAGGCCGTGGCCATCAGGATCATCTTGGAGAGATCGCCGGGGACGGGAGCGTCGCTGGCCGGGGTGGCGTCGGCCGCCGGCTCGGGCCGCGGCGCGGGGGCGTGGGGCAGGCTCAGGTGCAGGGGCAGGGCGATCAGCAGGTTCAAGGCCGCCCAGGCCAGGCAGGCGCCGCGCCAGCCCACCTGGTGCTCCAGCCAGGCCGTCAGCGGCCAGCCGATGGTGCTGGCGAAGCCGGCGATCAGAGTCACCCCAGTGATCGAGCGGCGGGCGTCGACCCCGAACCAGCCCACCAGGCCGGCGAAGGCGATGTCATAGAGCCCGGCCGACATGCCGAACCCGATGACGAACCAGGCGCCGATCAGCACCGCCGGGGTCTGGGCGAGCGCCAAGCCCGCCAGGCCCGCGGCGAACAGCAGGCTGGCGGCGCTGAGCGGCAGGCGCCCGCCGCGATGGTCCACCAGCTTGCCGATCCGGGGGCCCGTCACCGCCTGCAGCAGCAGGGCGGCGGAAAAGGCCAGGAAGACGCCGGAGGTCGACATGCCAACATCGGCCGCCATGGGCTTGGCGAGCGTCGCCGGCAGATAGGTGGAGCAGGCGTAGCCGATGGTCTGGGTCACCCCCAGGGTCAGGACCGCGCGGCGAGGGGTGAAGGCGGCGGTCAATGGCTCCGGGCTCCCCTCGCCAGATGGCGTCGGAGCGCAGCCTAGCCGGAGTCGCGCGCTCCGTGGGCGGAGCGGTCTCTAGGTTTTCAGACCCTCGCCTGGACGGTCAGGGTCTAGTGCCCCGGCCGCGGCTGGAAGGAGCGCGGCTCCTTCGGTTTGGCGGGCTTGGGGTCCGGCGTCCGCCCGTGCTGGGGCGTGGGCGCGGACTTGGGGAAGCTGAAGTTGAGGGACGGGTTCTGCTGGTCGAAGCCTCGGGTCATGGGCTGTTCCTTCCGTACGCCACTGTCGCTCACGCCACGGCCATCTGTGTTTCAGCCGGGCGCACATCTACGTGAATCGAAAGCTCGCGGTGGCCCGGGTCCCCCAGGATCACCCCGCTGACCGGGGTGGCCTCGGCGGGCGTGCGGCTCACCGCCACCGGGATCAGGTCGGCCGATTCCGCCAGGCCGTTGGTGGGGTCGAATTCCATCCAGCCCAGGTCGGGCAGGAAGACCTCGCACCAGGCGTGAGTGGCCCCGGCGCCGCGGACGCTGGAATGGCGCGGGGAATAGAGATAGCCGGTGACGAAGCGCGCGGCGTAGCCCAGTCGCCGCAGGGCCTCCACCATCAGCCAGGCGAAGTCGCGGCAGGTCCCCGCCCCGATGGTCACCGTGAAGGCCGGCGTCTGCACCCCCTCCTCGTCGCGCTGGCGGTAGTCGAAGTGCTGATGGATGTAGCGGTTCAGCCGCTGCAGGAAGTCGAGCGCCGGCTCGTAGGTCCCGCCGGCCTGGGCCCGGACCCAGTCCAGCAGCATGCCGTTGGGGTCGTCGGTGGCCGGGTCGATGAAGGGGTCCAGCACGGTGCGGTCGCCGCGGTCATAGACGATGGGCATGGCGGTGTGGGGGTTGTCGATCCGCAGCGGCGCCAGAGGGGCGGGGAAGCGCTCGATGGTGAGCTCGCTGACCACCGACAGCTCGGTGGACCGGCCGTGCGGCGTCATCAGGCAGACGCAGTTGCCGAGCGCGTCGTAGACCCAGCGGGTCGAGGCCTGCCGCGAGAAGGTGAGGTGGGCCTCCATCACCCGAGTCGCGTGGCTGTCGCGCGGGCGCAGTAGCAGGCGATGCAGGCCAAAGCCCACCGGCCGCTCATAGAGGTAGCGGGTCTCGTGACGGATGGTCAGGCGCGCCATGGCGCAGGGGAAACCGTCCAGCACGGCGGCGGTTCCGCCCGCGGCCAAGCTTGGCTCGCGGCGGGCTTGTGCTATTGACGCCGCTCTTCCGGGCCTCCGCCCGATGGGCGCCTTTCCGAATGTCCGACCCCGAGGCCGATCCGTCGCACCCTGAGCCCCCCGTCGACCCCTCGGCGGAGTCGGGAATTGAGCTGGACGCGGCCAGCGAGACGGAGTCGCCCGCCGAGCCCGAGCCCGAGCCCGAGCCCGAGCCCGAGCCCGAGCCCGAGCCCGAGCCCGAGGTTGTGGTTGAACCCGAAGTCGAAGCTGAACCCGAGGCCGAGGCGGACCTGACGGCCGGGCCGGAGCCGACGGTCGAGTCTGAACCGGACCAGCCGCCTGCTGGTGTCCCGCTTGCCGCGCTGGAGCCGACGCCGCTGTGGGAGCGGCGGCCGTGGCAGATCGGGGCCGGGGTCGCGGCCCTGCTCGTCCTGCTGATGATCTGGCTGATCGGCTCCCTGCCGCTGGGCCGGGCCCTGGAGCCCCTGGACAACCCGACCCTGGTCCTGGTGGCCACCGACGGGGCGCCCATCGCCCGGCGCGGCTCCTACAAGGAGGCCCCGGTGGAGGTCGCCAAGCTGCCGAAATACGTGCCCGGCGCCTTCATCGCCATCGAGGATCGGCGCTTCTACCGGCACTTCGGCATCGATCCCAGGGCCATCGCCCGGGCGGTGAACGCCAACGCCAAGGCTGGCGGGGTGGCGGAGGGCGGCTCCACCATCACCCAGCAGCTGGCCAAGAACGCCTTCCTGTCCAACAAGCGCACCCTGCGCCGCAAGGTGCAGGAGGCGATAATCGCCCTCTATCTGGAGGCGCGGCTCTCCAAGGACGAGATTCTTTCGCGCTACCTGTCCTCGGTCTATTTCGGCGACGGCGCCTTTGGCCTGCGCGCCGCGGCCCGGCACTATTTCGACAAGACCCCGGAGACCCTTTCCATCGGCGAGGCCGCCATGCTGGCCGGCATGGTCAAGGCGCCCTCGCGTCTGGCCCCCACCGAGAACCTGAAGGGCGCGCGCGAGCGGATGCGGATCGTGCTCGGCGCCATGGCCGACACCGGCGTCATCACCAAGGCCCAGGCCCGACGCGCCGCGCGCGGGGTGAGCGTCCACGCCGGCCGCAAGAAGCTGCCCACCGGCTCCTACTTCGCCGACTGGGTGATCCCCCAGGCCAAGGAGGTGTTCGAGGCCAGCTATGGCGAGACAGTGGTCCGCACCACCCTGGACACCAATCTCCAGGCCCAGGCCGAGAAGATCCTGGCCCGCTACCTGGACCGCGACGGCAAGGGGCTGGGCGCTAGCCAGGGGGCCCTGGTGGCCATGCGGACCGACGGCCGGGTCGTCGCCATGGTAGGGGGCCGCGACTACAAGGTCAGCCAGTTCAACCGCGCCGACGCCGCCCGCCAGCCGGGCTCGGCCTTCAAGCTGTTCGTCTATCTCGCCGCCCTGCGCGAGGGCTGGACCCCCACCAGCCCGATCCTCGACGCCCCCGTCGAGGTCGCCGGATGGTCGCCGAAGAACCACGAGGGCAAGTATGCCGGCCGCGTGGTGCCGCTGATCACCGCCTTCGCCGGTTCCTCCAACGTGGCCGCCGTGCGCCTGGCCCAGCAGGTGGGCCGCGACGACATCGTCCGCACCGCCCGCGACCTCGGCGTCACCGAGCCGATCCCCAAGGACCTGACCCTGGCGCTCGGCACCGGGCCCATGAGTCTGGTGCAGCTCACCGCCGCCTATGCCGCCATCGACGCCGGCGAGGCGCCGGTGATCGCCCACGGCCTGGCCGACTGGAAGAAGCCCAAGACCGTCCACAAGCTCAGCAAGGCCGAGCTGGCCGGCATGCGCGACCTGCTGCGCTCGGCCGTGCACCGCGGCACGGGCGTGGAGGCGGCCATCCCCGGCGCCTTCGGCAAGACCGGCACCACCCAGGATTACCGCGACGCCCTCTTCGTCGGCTATGTGGGCGACCTGGTGGTGGGGGTCTGGGTCGGCAACGACGACAACAGCCCCATGCGCGGCGTGGTGGGCGGCGGCCTGCCCGCCAAGATCTGGAAGGCGTTCGCCTCCTACGCCGTGGCCCGCAGCGCGCCCAAGGCGGCCCTGATCGAGGCGCCTCCGGTGGAGACCGAGGACCTGGCCGTACCCGAGCTGCCCCCTGCCGACGGGACGGCGCCGGAGGCCCCTGACGCCCCGACCGCCGAAGCCGCTCCCGGCGCTCCGGCCCCGGCCCCCGCGCCCAGCGAGCCTCCGGTCGCACCCGTCCCCGTGACCGAGGCGCCGCGCCCCTAGAGCGTTTCCCGCCTGACTTGGATCAAGTCAGGCGATCAGGAAGAGCGACCAAGTCAGGAATCTAGAGCCCCGTTTCGATTCATTCGAAACCGGGCTCTAGGGGCGGTCGGTCAGGCCTTCAACAGCCTCGACCGCAGCAGTGCGCCCGACCCGATCACGGTGATCGCCGCGCCGCAGGCCAGGAAGGCGGCGCGGTAGGAGGACCCCTGGGCCAGGGCGCCAAAGACCATCAGCATGCCGGTCATGGCCACCTGGCCCGAGAAGCTCTTCACCGCGGCGATGGTGGCCCGGGTCTCGGTGGGGATGGCGTCATGCAACCGGGCGTCGAAATTGACGTCAACGATCTTGAACAGGCCGCACAGGGGCACGATCAGGGCGACCGACCAGGGCCGCATCGACCCGGCCGCCGCCAGCAGCAGCAGGCCGATCAGGGCGAAGAGACCGAAGAAGACCGGGGTCGCCGCCCCCCGCAGCCGGTGGGCCCAGAGGGCGCCGCCGGCCTGGGCCGCGCTGATAGCGGCCACGAACAGGGCGACACTGGAGGCGGGAAGGCCGGTCTGCGAGCCGAAGATCGGCCAGAACCCCTCCAGCCCGCCGCCGAAGGCGTTGCTCAGCGCGGCGAAGGCGATGAAGCCCAGGATCAGCGGCGCTCCGGCCACGGTGTGGAAGCCCTGCTTGAGCAGGGCCAGGTAGTGGCGTCCGACCCTCAGGGTCCGGCGGGCGCGGGGCAGGGCCAGGGCGGCGGCGGCCGCGCCCACCACGCAGACGATACTCGCCAGCAGGATGGCGGTGTAGCCGAACCGCACCGCCACCGAGGCGCTCAGCGAGGCCAGCAGTACAGCGACGAAGCCCATCCCCTGGGCGCGGCCGATGATGCGGGAATAATCCTCGGCCCGACCCTCGCCGTGCAGCTCGTCATAGACCAGGGCCTCGAACACCCCGTTGGTGAAGGCGCTCTTGGCCCCCCACAGCACCATGCCCAGCAGGCAGCCGGCGAAGCTCGGCCAGACGATCCAGGCCACGAACCCGACCACCCGCAGGATCTGGGCGCCGGCCAGGATCCAGCGCCGCGACCAGCGGTCGGCCAGGACGCCGGAGGGGATCTGCAGCAGGAAGGCGGTGATCGACCAGGCCATCAGGGTGGCCGAGACCTGCACCGGTGTCAGGCCTCGGGCGACGAACATCACCGTGTAGAGGGGGTAGATCAGCACGAAGGCGTCCAGCGCCTTGAAGGCATAGACCCGGCCGACGAAGGGCCTGGCCACCTAGGCCAGGAAGCCGGCCTCGGCGAAGTCGAGCATCCGCTTCAGCAGGCCGTCGATGTCGCTCTCGCGGGTGGCGCCGTCCGACAGCACGTGCAGGCGATCGAACTCGGCGAAGCGGTTATTGTGCACCATGCCGAGGCAGAAGTGCAGCCGCCAGTAGACGCTTTCCCGCGGCAGGTCGGGGCGAGCGGCGATCAGGGCGTCGGCGAAGCGGGCCAGGTGGGAGACGTCGTTGGTCAGCGCCTCGCGCATCTCCGCGGTGCCCTCGCTTCGCGAGCGGATGATGAACTGCACCGAGATGCGGCGGTCGTTCTCCGGCGAGGCCCAGCGCAGGGGCGGGGCGAACAGGGCCTCGAGGATGTCGCGCACCGGCGGCTTGCCGTTATGGCGGTCGCGGGCCTCGTGCAGCATCCGGGCCCGCTCGCGGTTCAGCTCGGCGGTGCGCCGGCGGAAGATCTCGAACAGCAGGGCGTCCTTGGACCCGAAGTGATAGTTCACCGAGGCGAGATTGACGCCAGCCTCCGCGGTGATGTCGCGCACCGAGACGTTCTGGAAACCGTGCAGGGCGAACAGGCGCTCAGCCGCGGCGAAGACCGCGGCCTTGGTGGCGGCCTCGTTGGGCGGGTCCGGGTCGTTGGCCGGCACGGGGTCGGTCACAGGCGAATCCTTCACGGTTCGCGGTAGCTTAACAGGCTCGCGTCGGTCGCAAACGATTGTCCGCCTGCGACCTTTAGCGCGACAGCTCCCGCATGGCCTTGTCGAGCCCCTCGATGGTCAGGGGATACATCCGGTCGCCGACCAGCTGCTTCATGACCTCGATGGAGGGGGTGTAGTCCCAATGCCGTTCGGCGGTGGGGTTCAGCCAGACCATGTTCTCGTAGATGTTGGCCACTCGATCCATCCAGACCGCGCCGGCCTCCTCGTTCCAGTGCTCCACCGAGCCGCCCGGATAGGTGATCTCGTAGGGGCTCATGGT
>JAZKBZ010000015.1:30252-56479 GCA_040388315.1 Pseudomonadota bacterium
TCATGGTGGCGTCGCCGACGAAGATGACCTTGTAGTCGTGGCTGAACTTGTGGAGCACGTCCCAGGTGTTCAGCTTCTCGGCGTGACGGCGACGGTTGTCCTTCCACACGCTCTCATAGAGACAGTTGTGGAAGTAGTAGAACTCCATGTTCTTGAACTCCGACCGCGCGGCGGAGAACAGCTCCTCACAGACCTTGATGTGGCTGTCCATGGAGCCGCCGATATCGAAGAAGATCAGGACGCTGATCTTGTTGCGGCGCTCGGCGCGCAGATTGATGTCCAGATAGCCCTTCTCCGCGGTGCCGCGGATGGTGGCGTTCATGTCCAGCTCTTCGGGGGCGCCCTCGCGGACCCATTTGCGCAGGCGGCGCAGGGCGACCTTGATGTTGCGGGTGCCCAGCTCGACGGAGTCGTCGAGATTCTTGTACTCGCGCTTGTCCCAGACCTTGATGGCCTTGCCGTGGCGGCCCTTCTCCTGGCCGATGCGGACGCCCTCGGGATGGTAGCCGTTGGCGCCGAAGGGCGAGTCGCCCTTGGGCCCCTGGCCGCCCTTACCCTCGTCGCCCTCGCCCTTGCCTTCCTTGGCGTCCTTCATGCGCTGGGCCAGCGCCTCCATCAGCGCCTCGAAGCCGCCCATGGCCTCGATCTGGGCCTTCTCCTCATCGGTGAGGAACTGGTCCGACAGCTTCTTCAGCCATTCGGCGGGAATGTCGGAGACGCCGATGCCGTCGACCTTCTCCAGGCCCTTGAAGACGTGACTGAACACCTGGTCGAAGCGGTCGAGGTTCTTCTCGTCCTTCACCAGGGCCGAGCGCGACAGGTAGTAGAACTCGTCCACCGTCCGGTTGATGACCACCTTGTCGAGCGCCTCCATGAGCATGAGGTACTCTTTCAGCGTCACCGGGACCTTGGCTTCCCGAAGCTCGGTGAAAAAGCGCATGAACATGGGCGGCTTCCCTAATAGGGGGACGAACGATTGTTTGATCCTGGAAGATGGAGGCCCGCGCGCCTTATGTCCAGTATGGCGCGCGGGGCGGATCAGTGCTCGCTGTCCCCCGGGGCTCGCCTGGGGCGCGGCATAGCGTCGCCAAGCCGCTTCACCGAAAACCTAGGCCGTCGCGCGGGTCTCGACTTCGCGCAGCTTGCGCCAGACGGTCATGCGCGAGACGCCGAGGCGACGGGCGATCTCGACGGGGCCGACGCCCGCGGCCTGCAGGGCCCGGATCTCGTCGGTGGCCGACTGGCCGCGGCGGCGGCGGACGCCGCCCAGGAGCTCCACGGCCAGCACGGCCTGGAGGGCCGCGCGCAGGGCCCGGCCGCCCTCGCCCTGGCTGGAGATCTCGGGTTCGACGATGTAGACGCTGGCGTTGCGCTCCTCGAGCCGGTCGATGACCTCGAGCACGTTGCGGCTGGCGCCGCCCAGGTGTTCCAGGCGGGTGACGACGAGCTGATCGCCCTCGCCGATGAAGTCGAGAATCGAGCTCAGCACCGCGGACTCGTCCATCATCGGGCCGACGGGCTCCTCGGCCCGGACCACGTGACATCCGATCGCTTTCAACGTCGCCGTATCGTCCGCGGAGCGTTCGTCACGCAACCGGACATATCCAATTCTCAGCATCCCACCCGTCGCTTTCAGCTACTGCGATGATTGCGCGCAAAGTCGCAAAAGCTGGGGGCGCCGTCAAAGCGTAGAAGCTTAATTCTCCGCAATAATTCTCCGGTTATCGGCGTTCACCTACGGTTTGGCTGCAAACTAGGCAGGCGATCTGATGGGTTTGTGAGAAAAACTATCCGCTCGGCGGCATAGGATGAACTCCCGGTCTGTCGTCGACCCGACCTTGAAGCCGTATTCGCCGACCTTGTCGAAGCCGGCGCGCCGATAGAATCGCTGCGCCCCGTGGTTCTCCGACCAGACTCCGATCCACAGATCGCGCGGGCCGTCCTCCAGCATCCAGGCCATGGTCTCCTGGAACAACCGCGTCCCGGTCCCGCCGTTCTGCCAGGCCTTGAGCAGATAGAAGCGCTTGAGCTCCCGGCTCTGGGGCGTGACCTCGTCGTGAGGCAGTTCGCAGGGGCCGCACTGGGCGTAGCCCACGGCCTGGCCCCGGGCCTCCACGATCCAGGCGGCCTTGGCGGGATCGGCCAGGTCGGAGGCCATCTTCTCCACGGCGTAGGCGCTCGCCAGGAAATGGGCGAGGTCGGTGGGATCGTAGAGGTGTGCGAAGGTGTCGCTGAAGGTCCGCGCCCCCAGGGCGGCCAGGACCAAGGCGTCGTCGGGGCGGGCGCGGCGGATCTTGATATCGGGCATTTCGGGTCGGGACGGTTTCAGGGTTAGGATCGATTCCAATGACTGTCGCGCTCTACACCCATGCGGACATGCTCGACCACCGTCCTGGCTCAGGCCATACGGAGCGGCCCGAACGGCTGTCGGCGGTGATCGACGCCCTCAGCGACGCCTCGGATCTGGATCTCGAACCCTGCGACGCTCCCCTGGTGAGCCCGCAGGACCTGGCCCGGGTGCACCTGCCGGCCTATGTCCAGGCCATCTTCGAGGCCGCGCCGACCCAAGGGCGCCTGATGCTGGACGCCGACACCTTCATGTCGCCGGGCAGTCTGAACGCCGCGCGTCGGGCCGCGGGCTCGGTGGTCCAGGCGGTGCAGGACGTGGCCGGCGGTCTGCAGGGGCGGGCCTTCTGCGCCGTGCGGCCGCCCGGCCACCATGCCGAGCCGCACAAGCCCATGGGCTTCTGCATCTTCTCCAACATCGCCGTCGCCGCCCGGGTCGCCCAGGCCGCAGGCCTCAAGCGGGTGGCGGTGGTGGATTTCGACGTCCACCACGGCAACGGCACCCAGGCCGCCTTCGCCGGCCACGAGGACCTGTTCTTCGCCTCGGTGCAGCAATGGCCCATGTGGCCGGGCACGGGCCATCCCGACGAGCCGGTCCCGGCCAATATCAAGAACGCCGTGGTCCCGCCCGGCGCGCCTGCCGAGGAATGGCGCAAGGCCTTCGAGAGCCTGATGCCCCACGTCGACGCCTTCGCTCCCGACCTGATCCTGATCTCGGCCGGTTTCGACGCCCACGCCTTCGATCCGGTGGGCGACGCCCACCAGAACCTGGAGGCCGAGGACTTCGCCTGGGCGACCCGGGCCATCGCCTCGGTGGCGGCAAAGCACAGCGGCGGCCGTATCGTCTCCTCCCTGGAGGGGGGCTATGGCCTGGAGGCCCTCGGCCGCTCGGCCCTGGCCCACGTTCGCGCATTGTCCGACGCCTAACCTCGGTTGCCCCGTTGCGGGCGCCTGCGGGCCTCTCTAGGTTGCCAGGCTCAAATCCGGGAACCGCCATGGCCGACGCCGCTGACATCGAAGGGCTTTCGTTCGAGCAGGCCCTCGCCGAGCTCGAGAAGATCGTGGCCCAGCTGGAGTCGGGTCAGGCGCCGCTGGAGCAGTCCATTGAGCTCTATGAGCGCGGCGCCAAGCTGAAGGCGCACTGCGAGTCGCGTCTCGAGGCCGCCCGCCTGCGCGTCGAGAAGATCGTCATGGGCGCCGACGGCGCGCCGGGGGTCGAGGCGGCGGAATTCAACTGATGCCCGAACTCGCCCATCGCGTGACCGAGGCCGCCGACCTGGTCACCGTTGCGCTGGACGAGCTGCTGCCTCGCGCGGACGGGCCCGAAGCCCGGCTGACCGAGGCCATGCGTTACGCGGCCCTCGGACCCGGAAAGCGCCTGCGACCCTTCTTCGCCATCGAGACCGGCAAGATGTTCGACCTGGACGAGCGTCCGGTGCTGCGGGCGGCCTGCGCGGTGGAGTGCGTCCACGCCTACAGCCTGGTGCACGACGACCTGCCGGCCATGGACGACGACGACCTGCGCCGCGGCCGGGCCACGGTGCATGTGGCCTATGACGAGGCCACGGCCATCCTGGCCGGCGACGCCCTGCAGACCGCCGCCTTCGAGATCCTGGCCCATCCCGACACTCATAAGGACGGCAATGTGCGGGCCGAGATGGTCATGCGCCTGGCCAACGCCTCGGGCGCCAAGGGCATGTGCGGCGGCCAGATGATCGACCTGCTGGGGGTGCGCGACGACCTCGGCGCGGTGGCCCGCATGCAGCGCCTGAAGACCGGGGCCCTGATCGCCGTGGCCTTCGAACTGCCCCTGATCATGGCCCACGCCGGGGAGGGCGAGCGCCACGCCCTGATGGCCTTCGCTCAGGACCTGGGCCTGGCCTACCAGATCGTCGACGACCTGCTGGACCACGACGGTGAGAGCGCGGTCCTGGGCAAGAAGGCCGGCAAGGACGCCGCCAAGGGCAAGGCCAACTACGTCACATTGCTGGGCGCCGACGCCGCCCGCGAGCGGTTGAAGCTGCTGATCGAACAAACCAAGGCGCACCTCGACCCCTTTGGTCCGCGGGCTGAATTCCTGCGGGCTAGCGTCGATTTCGTGCTAGAGCGCCGAAACTGATTTCAGAGAGATCTGTTCGCGTAACATGCCGCCACATACGCCTCTGCTCGACCAAGTCGCCTCGCCCGCCGACATGCGCGGATTCAACGCCGCCCAGCTGAAGCAGCTGGCCGACGAACTGCGGGCCGAGATGATCGACGTCGTGTCCCAGACCGGCGGGCATTTCGGGGCGGGCCTCGGAGTGGTCGAGCTGACCGTGGCCCTGCACCATGTCTATGAGACGCCCCGGGACATCCTGATCTGGGACGTCGGCCACCAGGCCTATCCGCACAAGATCCTCACCGGCCGCCGCGACCGCATCCGCACCCTGCGCCAGGGCGGCGGGCTGTCGGGCTTCACCAAGCGGACCGAGAGCGAATACGACCCCTTCGGCGCGGCCCACGCGGCCACCTCGATCTCGGCGGCGCTCGGCTTCTGCGCGGCGCGTGACGCCCACGGCAAGGACAACAGCGTCGTGGCGGTGATCGGCGACGGCTCGATGAGCGCCGGCATGGCCTACGAGGCGATGAACAACGCCTGCGAGACCACCGGCCAGCTCACCGTCATCCTCAACGACAACGACATGTCCATCGCCCCCCCCGTGGGCGGGATGAGCGCCTATATGGCGCGCCTGGTGTCGGGCGGCGGCTACCAGTCCCTGCGCCACCTGGGCAAGTCCATGGCCAAGGTGCTGCCCAAGCCGCTGCAGGAAGCCGCCCGCAAGGCCGAGGAATACGCCCGCGGCATGGTGACCGGCGGCACCTTCTTCGAGGAGCTGGGCTTCTACTATGTCGGCCCCATCGATGGGCATGACCTCGACGCCCTGGTGCCGATCCTCAAGAACGCCCGCGAGATCAAGGACCGGCCGGTCCTGGTCCACGTGGTGACCCAGAAGGGCAAGGGCTACGCCCCGGCCGAGAGCGCCGCCGACAAGCTGCACGCCGTGGTGAAGTTCGACGTGGTCACCGGCCAGCAGGCCAAGTCCACGGCCCCGGCGCCGCCCCAGTACACCAAGGTCTTCGCCCAGGAGCTGATCAAGCACGCCGAGCGCGACCCGACCATCGTGGCGATCAACGCCGCCATGCCCTCGGGCACGGGCCTGGACCTGTTCGGCAAGCGGTTCCCCGACCGGACCTTCGACGTCGGCATCGCCGAGCAGCACGCGGTGACCTTCGCCGCGGGCCTGGCCGCCGACGGCATGAAGCCCTTCTGCGCCATCTATTCGACCTTCCTGCAACGCGGTTACGACCAGGTGGTCCACGACGTGGCGATCCAGCGCCTGCCGGTGCGGTTCGCCATGGACCGCGCGGGCTTGGTGGGCGCCGATGGGCCGACCCATGCCGGCTCCTTCGACATCGGCTTCATGGGCGCCCTGCCGGGCATGATCCTGATGGCGCCCTCCGACGAGGCCGAGCTGGCCCACGCCATCTCCACCGCCGTGGCTATCGACGACCGGCCCTCGGCCTTCCGCTATCCGCGCGGCGAGGGCGTGGGCGTGGCGATCCCCGACCTGGCCGCGCCCCTGGAGATCGGCAGGGGGCGCATCGTCCGCGAGGGGTCCACGGTGGCCATCCTGTCGCTCGGCACCCGCCTGGCCGAGAGCCTGAAGGCCGCCGACCTGCTGGGAGCCCGCGGCTTCTCCACCACCGTGGCCGACGCTCGCTTCGCCAAGCCGCTGGATATCGACCTGCTGCTGCGCCTGGCCCGCGAGCACGAGGCCCTGATCACCGTGGAGGAGGGCGCCATGGGCGGTTTCGGCGCCTTCGTGCTGCAGGCGCTCGCCGAGCACGGCGCGCTCGATCGCGGCCTGAAGGTGCGCACCCTCGTCCTACCCGACATCTTCCAGGATCACGACAAGCCCGAGATCATGTACGCCCAGGCCGGCCTCGACGCCGAGGGCATCGCGCGAGGCGCTCTTAACGCCATGGGCGTCGACAATGTCGCCGCGGCCGGCGCGGGCCGCCGAGCCTAGCGGCAGGCGCTGAGGAAGGGCCGGACCAGCTTCAGCGGGACCGGCGGGGCGCCCTGGGTTTCGTTCAAGCCGGAAAGTGTGATCACGCCGGTCTTCCGGAACGCCGCGATCACGGGCGCGCGGGTGGCGACCTCCGCCGACAGCAGGGAGCCGCCGTTCAGGTCGTCGGCGCTGGCCTGGCCCCGCAGGGTGGCCGAGGCCGGGCCGGAGGCGACCGTGACGCTGGCGGGCCAGGGGGCCGGGCGGCCGATCTTGTCGACCCAGGTCTCCCCCTGACGGTGGTCGGCGAGCTTGGTGGCGACGGCGAAGCTGGCGGTGACCTGGCCGGTCTGGCGCGGGCACCGCAGGGCGATCACGACGTCGTCGGAGTTGGGCGCGCCATAGACCAGGGTCACGTCGGGCAGGGCCTTGTCATTGCCGAGGGTCCAGACGCGTCCGTCCTGCGCCTGGGCGGCGGAGGCGGTCAGCAAGAGCAGGGCGAGAGCGAGCTTCATGGGGTGAAGCTACCACCGCATTCGGGCGGCCTCTAGGCGCGGCAGGCGGCGAAGAAGTCGTTCACCGCCGCGCGCTCCGGCCCGCGGACCGGCATGGCGGCCTTGCGGCCGTTGGCGACCACAGCCAGGTCGCCGGTGGCGGCGAAGCTGGCGAGCGCCGGATCGGTGACCGGGGCCTGGGCCTCCACATAGGATGCGCCCTCGCCCATGCCGGGGGTGGCGTCGGCGGCGAGCCGGCTGTTGTGGTCGCGGGAGGCGATCTGGATGGCGTCGGAGGGGGCGTCCATCGGGGCGGTCATGGAGACCAGGACCCGACCCGAGCGCGGCTGGCAGGTCATCATGATGAGGACGTTGTCGCTCTGGGGCTGGCCATAGGCCAGCTTGGCGCCTTCGCCTTCGGCGTGGCTCAGGGACCAGGCCATGCCGGGCAGGCCGCTTTGGCCCTGGTGGGCGCAGGAGGCGAGCAGGCAAGAAATGCCCAGTCCGATGATCGCGCGACGTTTCATGAGCGACGCTCCCTTCGAAAGGGGAACGCCGCCGGTGAGCTTCGGTTCAGAAGGGCGTGAAGCGCTCCACCAGCGACTGGACCGCCGGGGTCTTCTGCACGCGGCTGATGTCGCCGCGGCCGCCGTAGCTGATGCGGGCCTCGGCGATCTGGGTGTGCTTGACGGTATTGGCCGAGGAGATGTCCTCGGGCCGCACGATGCCGGCCACGGTCAGCTGGCGCAGCTCGGAATTGGTGCGCACCTCCTGGGTGCCCTGGATCACCAGGTTGCCGTTGGGCAGGACGGCGGAGACCACCGCGGCGATGGTCAGCGAGATCTTCTCCGACCGGGTCACGGCGCCGGAGCCGGCGTTGGAGGAGTTGGAATTGGTCTCGATCCCGCCCGCCAGGTCGGTGCCCGGGGGCAGCAGGCGGCCGAGGCTTCCGGTCAGGCCGTAGAGCGAGGGTGCGGCGGCCTTCATGCCGGCGGTGCGGCTGCTGTTGGAGGCGTTGGAGGTCTGGGCGCTGTCGTTGATGTCGATCTGGACGGTGAGGATGTCGCCCACCTTCGACGCGCGCTGGTCGATGAAGAAGGCCCGCGCGCCCGAGCGCCAGAGCGAGTTGGCCGAGGCCGCCTGGCCCTGGTTGCTGGCCAGGTAGATCTGCTCCTGCGGCACGAGGGCCGAGGGGTAGCCCACCGGCGCCAGGGTCGGGCCGACCACGGCCTCCTTGACGGTGGAGCAGGCGGCGAGGGGAATGAGGGCGGCGGCGGCGAGGAGGGCGATACGCATGGGGGAACGCTTTCTCTAACGCTGGGCGTACTGGGCGCGGCCCAGCGACTTGAGTTGGTCGGCGGCGGGGCCGACCACGGCCTGGCCGGGTCCGCTGGCCGTGGCCTGGATGATCTTCTTCGAGGCGGTGTTCTGGACCGCGACCGTGTCGCCGATCCCGGCGGCGGCCATGGCCTTGCCCTCCAGGGCCAGGGTCACGCCCCCGGCCTCGTAGGTGACCGTGACGGCGTCGCCGGCCTTGATGACCTGAGGGGCGGAGACGTCGCGGTTGGAGACCGCGGCGCCGGCGCGCAGGGGGCGGCGGGCGGCCATGCCGATCACCGCCTCGGCGTCGCGGGGGGCGTCGGAGGGGGCCGCGGCGGCCTTGGCCCAGACCACATCCTGGGGCTGGACTATCTCTCCGGCCGACAGGCTGCGGGCGTAGGCGAGGATCTCGACATTGCCGCGGGCGGAGGGCGCGCTGACGCCGCCGTCGGACCCGGCGCGGACGACGATGCGGCGGATGCCCTCGGCGTTGGCCCAGTCCAGGCCGGCGCGGCGGGCGGCCGACTGCACGGCGCCGGCGTCGAGCACGGCCGAGGCGCCCGGCCGCGAGGCCACGGCGATCTTGCCGGCCGCGCCTGCCCCGTCGAAAAGGTCGGCCAGGGTGATGACGCCGTCGGCGTCGAAGGTGTCGGACCTCAGGGTCACGGCCTGGCCCGCCAGGGCCGGGGCGGCGGCGAGCGTGATGGCGCAGGCCAGGATCAGGGTGCGCATGAGCCTAGCCCTTCAGCTGGTTGGCGGCTTGCAGCATCTGGTCGGCCGAGGAGATGACCTTGGAGTTCATTTCGTAGGCCCGCTGGGCGACGATCAGGGAGGTGATCTCGGTCACCGCATCGACGTTGGAGGCCTCGGTATAGCCCTGCCGCAGGGAGCCGAAGCCGGTGGAGCCGGGGGCGCCGGTGGTGGCGGGGCCCGAGGCGCCGCTCTCCATGAACAGGTTGTCGCCGATGGCCTCGAGGCCCGACTCGTTGATGAAGGTCGCCAGTTCCAGGCTGCCGATGACCTCGGGCGAGGTGGCCCCGGCCTTGGTGACCTGGACCTGGCCGGCCTTGGAGATGATGACGTCGGTGGCGTCCGAGGGGATCGTGATGGAGGGCTGGAGCTGGTAGCCGTCCTCGGTGACGAGCTGGCCCTGGTCGTTGACCGACAGGTTGCCGGCGCGGGTGTAGGCGGTCTCGCCCGAGGGCTTGAGCACCTGCAGGTAGCCGCGGCCGTCGATGGCCACGTCGTAGCGGTTGCCGGTGGCGGTCATCGAGCCTTGCTCGGTGATGCGATAGACCGATCCGGCCTTCACGCCGCCGCCGATCTGGACCCCGGTGGGAACGATGGTTCCCTGGTCCGAAGACTGGGCGCCGGCGCGCTCCAGGGTGTTGTAGAGCAGGTCCTGGAACTCGGCCCGTTGGCGCTTGAAGCCGACGGTGTTCATGTTTGCGATGTTGTTGGAGATGACCTCGACGTTGAGCTGCTGGGCAGCCATGCCGGTCGCGGCGGTGCGAAGTGCTTGCATCTCTTAGACTTTCCTTACTGGACGCGACCCATCCGCTCGATCGAGCGGCGGGACAGGTCGGCGTTGGAATCCATCATCTTGGCCATCGACTCGTAGGCTCGGGTGACTTCCATCATCCGGGTGATCTCGAGGACCGTGTTGACGTTCGAGCTCTCCAGCATGCCCTGGTGGACGCGGGCGTCCGGGGCGGCCTGGGGTTGCTGGTTGGAGGTGTTGCGGTAGAGGTTGTCGCCGGCCTTCTCGAGCACCGACAGGGTGTCGAAGCGGGCCACGGCCACCTTGCCGATGCGCTCGGAGCCTTGGCTGACCGTGCCGTCGGTGGCGATGGTGACGCCGCCCTTCTGGGGGTCGATGGCGATCTCGCCGCCGCCCTCGTCGAGCACAGGCTGGCCGGCCTGGGTGGTGAGGCGGCCGGTGTCGTCCATCCGGAAGCGGCCGTCGCGGGTGTAGCGCTCGCCGTCGGGGGTGGTGATCTTGAAGAAGCCCTGGCCCTCGATGCCGAGGTCGAAGGGGGCGTCGGTCTTGTGCAGGGCGCCGCCGGTGAAGTCGCGGGCGACGCCGGAATCCAGCACGAACTTGACCGGCTTGGGGCCGCCCTGGGTCACGGCCGGGGCGCGGGCGGCGGTCTCGAGCATCAGGCTCTCGACCTTGAAGCCGGTGGTGTCGGCGTTGGCGATGTTGTTGGCCACGATGTCGAGTTCGCGGCGCAGCGTCATCTGCCTCGACAATCCGACGTAGAGGGCGTTGTCCATCGAAGGCGCTCGAACCTTTAACCTGCGACACTTTCGTCGAAGTCAGGACTGCAAGCTTCGGGCCAGTCTGAAAGAGCAGCAAAATCAACAAATAAGAAGGTTAACGCGGACCTTCCGGCCAATTCTGCCGGGCAGGCTTGGACCGCCCCTTCGCGCCCCGAAAAAACCAGTCCTTAACCATGTCGGCCCCATGCACAGGGGGTAAGATTCTAAGGAGCCGCGCGCGTGGCCAAGGACAAGGTCAAGGAAGCCCCCGAGGGCGAAGCCGCCGCCGAGGGCGAGGAGGGCGCGCCTGCGGGCAAGAAGAAGCTGCCCATGAAGATGATCATCATCGCCGGCGTCGCCGCGGTGCTGGTCCTGGGCGGCGGCGGAACCGCGGCCTTCATCTTCCTCAAGCCCAAGCCCGACGAGGCCCATGCCAAGGCCGACGAGCACGGCAAGGAGAAGAAGAAGGAAAAGAAGGGCGAGAAGGGCAAGGAAGAGAAGACCATCGGCACCATCGCCGAGGGTCCGGACGGCGTCCTGTTCTACACCATGCCAAACGTGGTGGTGAACATGCAGACCGCCGACGGCCGGGCCACCTTCCTGAAGCTGAAGCTCACCCTGGAGGTCCCCGACCAGGAGACCGTGGACCTGCTGGAGCCGAACATGCCCAGGCTGCAGGACATGTTCCAGACCTTCCTGCGCGAGCTGCGCCCGGAAGACCTGCAGGGCAGCCAGGGATCCTACCAGCTGCGCATGGAGATCCTGCGCCGCGTGAACCTCGTGATCGCCCCCTCAAAAGTAAATGCGGTCCTCATTGAGGAGATGTTGATCAACTAGGGCCTATCCCTAGTTGGCGTGCTCCCATGGACGATGAACTCGAAAACCCCAACGCCGCCGAGGGCGAGAACTGGTCGGACGCAGAGGCGTCCGGCGAGAGCCTGATCGGGTCTGAGCGTATCCTCAATCAGGACGAGATCGACAGCCTGCTGGGCTTCGATCTGTCCGACGAGGAGGCGGCCGAGCGTTCGGGCATCCGCGCCATCATCAACTCCGCGCTCGTCTCGTACGAACGCCTGCCGATGCTGGAAATCGTCTTCGACCGCCTGGTGCGGTACATGACGACCTCCCTACGCAACTTCACCTCCGACAACGTCGAGGTCAGCCTCGACAACATCTCCTCGATCCGGTTCGGCGACTACCTGAACTCGATCCCGCTGCCGGCCATCCTGTCGGTGTTCAAGGCCGAGGAGCTGGAGAACTACGGTCTTCTGACCGTCGACTCCAACCTGATCTATTCCATCGTCGACGTGCTGCTGGGCGGTCGCCGCGGCACCGCGGCGATGCGCATCGAGGGCCGTCCCTACACCACCATCGAACGCGTGCTGGTGCAGCGGATGGTCGAGGTGGTGCTGGCCGACGCCAAGCTGGCCTTCGAGCCCCTGACCCCGGTGACCTTCACCCTCGATCGCCTGGAGACTAATCCGCGCTTCGCCGCCATCGCCCGGCCGCCGAACGCCGCGATCCTGGTGAAGCTGCGGGTGGACATGGAGGACCGCGGCGGCCGTATCGAGCTGCTGCTGCCCTACGCCACGCTGGAGCCCATCCGGAAGATGCTGCTGCAGCAGTTCATGGGCGAGAAGTTCGGCCGCGACAACATCTGGGAAGGCCACCTGGCCACCGAGCTCTGGACCACCCAGATGGAGGTCCGCGCCGTCCTCGACGAGCAGCAGATCAGCCTCAAGGAGGTTCTGAACCTCGAGGTCGGCCAGACCATCATGCTGAACGCCACCCCCGACAGCCTCATCGAGCTGCGGGCTGGAACCATTCCCCTGACGCGGGGCCGCATGGGCCGTCGCAATCACCATATCGCCGTCCGTGTGGAGGCGCCGCTGACGCCCCACGCCCGGCGCGCCATCCAGAGGTTGAAATGAGCCTGATCGCCATTGGGATGAACCTCATGCTGGCGGGTCTGCTGGTCGCCGCCCTGATGATGGGTTTCCGGCTGAACCTCCGCCTCAAGCACCTGCGCGACAGCCATGACGGCTTCGCCCGGGCCGTGGCCGAGTTGGACGTCGCCGCCGCCCGCGCCGAGCAGGGGCTGGCCGATCTGCGCGCCGCCACCGATGAGGCCGCCGACGCCCTGGCCGACCGCATCGAGAAGGCCCGGGCCCTGACCGGCAAGCTCGACCGCCAGCTGCAGGGCGCGCCGCAGGCTGCGGCGCACAGCTCGCCCCGCGCCGCCCGCGTCGCCTTCCGCCAGGAAGAGGCCGAGGTCGACGAGGCCGACGTCGAGCGTGTCACCCATCGCCTGGGCGCCCTGCTGTCGGCGGCCCGCGAGCCCCGCGTGCGGCCCGAGCCCGAGCGATTCGTGCGGCCCGACATCGCCCCGACGCGTCAGCGTCCCCGTTTCGAAGACGACCTGTTCGATGGCCCCGCCGAGCGCGTGGCCATGGGTGGAGCCCGCCGATGAAGAACATCCCCCGCATCCTGCCCCTGGTGGGCATCGCCGCCGCCGGGGTCCTGGCGGTCAACGCCATGGCTGGCGCCCGCTCGCTGCCCGACATGATCTCCGGCGCGAAGGCCTTCGCCGAGGAGGCCGCCAAGCCGCTCAAGGGCGCCAAGGGCGAAAAGGCCGCCGAGGCGAAGGCGGCCGAGGGCAAGGCCGGGGCCGAGGGCGCGGCCATCGGTTCGGTCCTGGACGCCTCGACCCTGGCGCCTGCCGCGCCCCGGGCTCCGGCCGTCTGCGCCCCCACGGCGGCGGAACTGGCCAAGGAGGCGGGTCTCTCGCCCGCCGAACTGCAGATTCTGCAAAGCCTGGGCTCCCGCCGGGGTCAGCTTGATCAGCGCGAGCAGGACATCGACGTCCAGCTGGCCCTGCTGGCCGCAGCCGAGGCCAAGCTCGACGCCAAGGTCAAGACCCTGACCGGGCTGAAGGGCGACGTGCAGTCGCTGCTGAGCCAGGCCGACGGCAAGGAGCAGGCCGAGGTCGACCGCCTCGTGAAGGTGTTCGAGGGCATGAAGGCCAAGGACGCCGCCCCGCGCATGGTGCTGCTGGACGACTCCGTGCGCCTGCCCATCGCCGGCAAGATGAAGGAACGCGCCCTGTCGGCCATCATCGCGGCCATGCCCCCGGCCGAGGCCAAGCGCCTGACCGAGAGCCTGTCCCGCCGCTTCGCCGACGCCCGCAAGGTGGCCGCCTCCGCCGACGCGGCCGCCACCAACGCCGCGGCCTCGACTCCCTCGGCGCAGCAGCTGGCCGCGACCGATCCCACCGCCGAGAAGGCCGCCGCCCCGTCCGCCGCCAAGCCCAAGGCCAAGGCGAAGGCCGCGCCCAGGAAGGTCGCCGCCCGCAAGCCCGCCGCCAAGGCCGCCCCGGTCAAACAGGCCGCCGCGGCCCCGGACGCCGCCCAGCCCGCAGCCCCCGCGGCGGCGGCTCCGCCGAAGGCCGGCTAGTCCCTTGAGCCTGCGCCGGGCCCTTCACTCCAGCGTCGCGGCGATCTGCATCGCCGGCGTGATCGCGCCTGCGGGCGTGGCCGCGACGACGCCCGTGCAGGTCGCGCCCCGCGGCCCGCTGGACGTGCATGTGGCCCAGGCCAGGGACTTCTCGCGGATCGAGCTGCACTGGGCCGGCGGCGCGCGGGCCATCACCAAGCGCGACGGCCAGGTTCTGACCCTGAAGTTCAACCGGGACGCCAATCCCGACATCGCCCGGCTGCGGATCGATCCGCCCCGGTGGCTGAAGACCGCCGAGGCCCGCCACTCCGGCGGGGGGCTGGAACTGGTCCTGACGCTCGCCGACGACGCCGAGGCCAAGGTCGGGAACGCCGACGGCGCCACCTATATCAACCTCTTCGAGCGGCCGCCGCCGCCCGAGCCGGAGATCGCCGAGACCGCGCCGCCCTTGACCGAACCGGAGCCGGTGCGGCCCAACCCGATCCCGGCCGGCGGGGTCGTCCAGATGGAGGCCAAGCTGGCCAACGGCCAGGTGCTGTTGAGCTTCCCCTGGGCCAATCCCAACGGCGCGGCGGTGTTCCGGCGCGGCGACGCCATCTGGGTGGTCTTCGACGCCCCCGCCGACCTCGACGTCTCCAGGGCCCCTCGGGGCCTTCGCCAGTTCTCGAAGGTGCAGAGCTTCAAGGGCGCCGACTATTCGGCGGTGCGGATCGCCGCGCCCAAGGGCACGCCCTTCTTCGCCTCGGCCGTTGGGCCGGTCTGGACCGTGGCCATCGGTCCCGGCGCCCAGAGCCAGAGCAGCCAGGTCCGCATCGTCCGCGACGACGTGGGCGGTCCCGCCGCCTTGAAGGCCGTGGTCGCGGGCGCCACCCGGAC
Organism: Pseudomonadota bacterium; assembly: GCA_040388315.1. Lineage (GTDB taxonomy): Bacteria > Pseudomonadota > Alphaproteobacteria > Caulobacterales > Caulobacteraceae > Phenylobacterium. The sequence continues at coordinate 45,053 of JAZKBZ010000015.1, forward strand.
GGTGAGGGTCGACGACCCCATCGTCGGCGACGCCCTGTCGGTGGTCACCGCGCTTGGCCCCTCCAAGGGCGTGCCGAGCCGGCGCGAATACGTCCAGATGGCGGTCCTGCCCTCGGCCCAGGGCCTGGCCCTGGAATCCTATGTCGAGGACCTGTCCCTCTCCCACAACGGCGACCTCGTACAGATCGGGCGTCCGGCCGGCCTGACCCTGTCGCCCGCCTCGGCCGGGGTGGAGCGGGCCGAGGCCGAGCTGGGGGCCCCGCAGCCGGCGGGCATGCCGGCCCTGATCGACTACGCCAACTGGCCCAAGACCGGCCATGGCGGCTTCCTCGCCCGCTACAACGGCCTGCTCAACGCCTCCATGGAGGAGGCCGCCAAGGGCCGCGACGCCCCCGTCGCCGCGCGCATGGCGCTCGCCCGCTTCCTGGTGGGCTCGGAACTCTCCTTCGAAGCCATCGGGGTGCTGAACGACAGCGCGCGCAGCCATCAGGAACTTCTGGAGGACCCCGAATTCCGCGGCCTGCGCGGCATCGCCCGGGTGATGGCGCGCCGGTACAAGGAGGCCGAGGCCGACTTCTCCGCTCCGATCCTGGCCGACGACCCCTCCGCGGCTCTGTGGCGTTCCTATATCGCCGCCCAACTGGCCCAGTGGCCCGAGGCCCGCAGCCAGTTCGCCGCCGGCGCCGAGGCCTTCGATCAGTTCTCCCCCGTCTGGAAGGCGCGCTTCGCCCGCGCCGACGCCCAGGCGGCCCTGGCGCTCGGCGACATCGACGGCGCCGACGCCCGCATCAAGCTGGCGCTGATGGACCGGACCGCGCCCCTGGAGGAACTGGCGACCCGGCTCATCCAGGCCAAGGTGGTGGAGGCCCAGGGCCACCCAGACCGCGCCCTGCGCATCTACGCCGCGCTTGCCGGCGCCCCGGTGGAATCGATCTCGGCCCCGGCCCTGCTGCGGGCCACCCAGATCCGCCTCACCGCGGGCAAGATCACGCCGGTCCAGGCCGCCGACGTCTTCGACGGCCTGCGCTATCGCTGGCGCGGCGACTCCACGGAGCTGGAGACCATCCGGGCGCTGGGCCAGCTCTATCTGAACCAGGGCCGCTATCGCGAGGCGCTGGAGGCGCTGCGGTCGGCGGGTCAGCGCCTGCCCGACCTGCCCGAGGCCCTGCAACTGCAGAGCGACCTGGCGACGGCCTTCCGTAGTCTGTTCCTGGACGGCGCGGCCGACGGGCTGGAGCCGATCCAGGCGCTCGCCCTGTTCTTCGACTTCAAGGAATTGACGCCCCTGGGCGCCGACGGCGACCTGATGGTGCGCCGTCTGGTCCGCCGTCTGGTGGACGTCGACCTGCTGGACCAGGCCGCCGACCTGCTGAAATATCAGGCCGACAACCGCCTGGACGGCGTGCCGCGGGCCCAGGTGGCCACCGACCTGGCGGTCATCTACCTGATGGACCGCAAGCCCGAGCAGGCGCTGGGCGCCATCAACGCGTCCCGCACCACGGTCCTGCCCATCGCCCTCAACACCGAGCGGCGGCTGGTGGAGGCCCGGGCCCTGATGAATCTCGGCCGGCTCGATGCGGCCCTGGAGGTCATGGAGCGGGACACCTCCAAGGAGGGCGCGGATCTGCGCGCCGAGGTGGTCTGGAAGAAGAAGGACTGGGCCGGCGCCGGGATCCTGTTCGAGAAGTCGCTCGGCGACCGCTGGAAGGGCCCTGGGCCCCTGGCCAGCGAGGAAGAAGGCAAGCTGCTGCGCGCTGGGGTCGCCTACAGCCTGGCCGGCGAGGACATGGCGCTCACCCGCCTGCGCGAACGCTACCAGGGCTTCACCGACCAGGCGCGCAATCCGGACGCCCTGCGGGTGGCCCTCTCGGGGGTTCAGGACGGCCGGCTCAGTGTCGCCGACTTCGGTCGGATCACCGCCGACAACGAGGCCTTCGCCGGCTGGGTGACCAAGATGAAGGTGAAGTTCCGTGACCGGCCCGCCCCGGTGGGCCTGCGCACCGCGGCGACGCCGATCGCCCCCCGCACCGCCCAGGCGGCGCCCGCGACGGCGGCGAAGAAGGGCTGATCAGCCCCCGCCGGCCCCGCGCTGGAAGCTCTCCACCAGACTGCCCGCCACCAGCCGCCAGCCGTCCACCAGGACGAAGAAGATCAGCTTGAAGGGCAGGGACACCACCACTGGCGGCAGCATCATCATGCCCATGCTCATCAGCACGCTGGCCACCACCAGGTCGATGACCAGGAAGGGGACGAAGAGCAGGAAGCCGATTTCGAAGGCGCGCTTCAGCTCCGAGATCATGAAGGCCGGGGTGACCACCCGGATGGGAATCTCCTGCACGGTCTTGGGCCGCTCGATCTTGGACAGGCGCACGAAGAGGGCCAGGTCCTCGCGGTCCACCTGGGCCAGCATGAAGCCCTTCAGGGGGTCGCTGGCGGCGTCGAAGGCCTGGGGCAACTCGATCTGCTGGTCCAACAGGGGCTTGATCCCCTCGTCATAGGACCGCTGCATGGTCGGGCCCATGACGATGGCCGAGAGGAACAGGGACAGGCTGATGATCACCGCGTTGGGCGGGCTCTGCTGCAGGCCGAGCGCCGTGCGGAGCAGGGACAGGACCACCACGATCCGCACGAAGGAGGTGGTCATGATGACGATGGAGGGGGCGAGCGACAGGACCGTCAGCAGGCCCATCAGCTGGACCACCCGTTCGGTGAGGCCAGCCCCGGTGCCGAGGTTGATATTCACCGCCTGGGCCAGGGCCGTGGCGGGCACGACCAGGCTGGCCAGGGTGGTCAGGGCGGCCAGCAGGAAGGCCTTGCGCCAGTCCTCGGCGCGCAGCTGGGTGATGGACTTGAACATTCCGGCCATCAGGCGCGGCCCTTCTTCACGGAGGGCAGGACCTGGCCCTCCCCCAGCAGCAGCAGACGTTCCTCGCCGTCGCAGGACACCAGGACCAGGCGCCGCGCGGGATCCAGCACCAGGCTCTCCACCACCGCCAGGCGGCGTTCCTTGCGGGTGGGGGTGAAGCGCGCCAGCGCCTCTGGCCCGAACCGTCGCAGGGCGACGGCGGCCAGGCCCACGAGCCCCAGGGTCACGGCCAGGGCGAATACGGCCCGGGCGAAGATGGCGAAGTCCATCGCGATGAGACGATTAAGGAGACGGCCGGCCGAAAGCGCCGGTCAGGGCCAGGAGTGCCGCAAGGGTCTTAAGGAGCGATTAACCCTATTTATTCACCATGTTCGGCATGGATATCGGCGACATCCCCCTGTTCTCGATGCTGCGCAGCCGGCTCGGCTATCTGTCGGAGCGGCAGAAGCTGATCGCCCAGAACGTGGCCAATTCCGAGACCCCGGGTTTCGCGCCCAAGGATCTCAAACCCTACGACTTCGCCGCCCAGATGAAACTGGCCACCAGCGGCGCCGGGATGCAGGCCGTGACCCAGCCGGGCCACATGCTGCCCCCGAGCCAGAGGGGCGGGGCGGCGCGGGCCTTCAAGGCCCAGACCATGAAGGACTCCGAGACCACCCTCGACGGCAACTCCGTCGTGCTGGAGGAGGAGATGCTGAAGATGTCCGACGCGCGGATGAGCTACGACGCGGCCATCGGCTTCTACCAGAAATCCCTGAACCTGCTGCGGATGGCCGCGCGGGCGCCGGGTCGCTAGGACGCCTTAGATGCCCGAGATCAAGCCCGTCAGCGGCGCCGCCCAGGCCATCGCCACCTCGGCCCTGCGCGCCCAGCAGGCGCGGATGCGGATCATCGCCGAGAACCTGGCCAACGCCAATTCCACTTCCAAGACGGCCGGGGGCGATCCCTATCGCCGCCAGGCGCCGGTGCTCACCGCGGTGAAGATCGACGGCGCCATGGGGGTCCGCATGACCCGCGTCGCCCAGGACATGAGCGACTTCAAGACCGAGTACGAGCCCGGTCATCCCTCGGCCGACGCCAAGGGCTATGTGAAGACCCCCAATGTCGACCCGCTGATCGAGGCCCTCGACATGAAGGAGGCCCAGCGGGCCTACGAAGCCAACCTCAACGTGATCGAGACGGCGCGCGCCATGGAGACGCGCACCCTCGATCTGCTGAAGCGATAGGATCCTAGGCCATGATGACCGCGCTCGCCGCCGCCAAGGCCTATGCCTCCACCCAGGGGATCGGGGGCTCCAAACCCATCGGGGGGGCCGCCGAGGGCGGGCTCGACTTCGGGGCCATGGTGAAGTCGGCCATGACCGACGCCATGCAGGCCTCCAAGCACGCGGAAAACCAGATCAAGGCCAATGTGGCCGGTAAGGCCGAGCTGATCGACGTGGTCACCTCGATCTCGGCCGCCGAGGCCAGCCTGGAGACGGTGATGGCCGTCCGCGACCAGGTGATCAGCGCCTATCAAGAAATCATGCGTATGCCGATCTGAGCTTCGTTCGCTAAGGTCCGAGCATGGCCCCGACCGCGATCGAACTTTCGTCCATCGAGAAACGCTACGGCGCGCACGCCGCTCTGGCCGGGGTCAGTCTCGCCATCGCGCCCGGCGAGTTCGTGGCCCTGGTGGGCCCCTCCGGCTCGGGCAAGACCACCCTGCTCAAGACCATCAACGGCCTGGTGACCCCGGACGCCGGGACCGTGCGTGTGATGGGGGAGGACGCGGGCGCGGTCCCCGTCCACCTCCTGCGCCGGCGGATCGGCTACGTCTTCCAGGAGATCGGCCTCTTCCCGCATCTCACCGTGGCCGAGAACATCGCCATCACCCCCAGGCTGCTGGGCTGGCCCCCGGAGCGGATCGCCGCCCGGGTCGCCAACCTGCTGGGGCTGGTGGACCTGCCGGCCGAGATGGGCGCCCGCCTGCCGGCCGCCCTGTCCGGCGGTCAGAGGCAGAGGGTGGGGGTGGCCCGCGCCCTGGCGGCCGAGCCGAAGATCATGCTGATGGATGAACCCTTCGGGGCGCTGGACCCGGTGACCCGCGACCAGCTCGGGACCGACTACCGCGCCCTGCACGACCAGCTGGCGCTGACCACCGTGATGGTCACCCACGACATGAGCGAGGCCGTGCTGCTGGCCGACCGCATCGTGGTGTTGAAGGCCGGCGTCATCGTCGCCGACGGTGGTCCGGCCGAACTCAGCCGGCAGAGCCAGGATCCCGATGTGCGCGCCCTGCTGGACGCGCCGAAGCGGCAGGCCCAGCGCCTGGCTGAGCGCCTGGGAGGCGCGGCGTGAGTCCCCGTCTCGCGGCCGCCTGGGCCCTGCTGCCGGAATACCTCGCCTGGCACGTCCTGCTGAGCGCAAGCGCCTTGGCGCTCGGCCTGATCATCAGCCTGCCGCTTGCGGTGGCCGCCAGCCGCAGTCCGCGCCTGCGCTGGCCGGTCCTGGCCTTCGCCGGCCTGATCCAGACCATTCCCAGCCTCGCCCTGCTGGCCCTCTTCTACCCCCTGCTGCTGGCGGTCTCGGCGCTGAGCCTCTCCACCTTCGGCCATGGCTTCTCGGCCCTGGGTTTCCTGCCCTCCCTGTTGGCGCTCACCCTCTATTCGATGCTGCCGATCCTGCGGACGGCCACCACCGGCATCCTCGGCGTCGACCGGGCGGTGCGCGAGGCCGCCGACGGGGTGGGCATGACCGCCCGCCAGAAGCTGTTCCAGGTGGAGCTGCCCCTGGCCATGCCGGTGATCATGGCCGGGGTGCGCACCGCCGCGGTCTGGACCATCGGGGCGGCGACGCTTTCGACCCCGGTCGGCCAGACCAGCCTGGGCAACTACATCTTCGCCGGCCTGCAGACCGAGAACTGGGTCGGCGTCCTGTTCGGGTGCGCGGCCTCGGCGGCCCTTGCCATGACCGCCGATCAGCTGCTGGGCCTGATCGAGACCGGCGCGGCGCGGCGCGACCGGCGGCTGATGATCGCAGGCGCCGTGGGCCTGGCGGTGGGGGTGGCGGTCGCCCTCATGCCCCTGGTGAGCTTCGGCAAGCCGGCCAGCTATGTGGTCGGCGCCAAGAACTTCTCCGAGCAGTACATCCTGGCCGAGCTGATGGCCGACCGGCTGGAGCGGGCCGGCGCCAGCGTCAGCCGCAAGGAGGACCTGGGCTCGGCGGTGGCCTATCGGGCGCTGGCCGCCGGGGAACTGGACGTCTATGTCGACTATACCGGCACGCTTTGGACCAACGTGCTGAACCGGCAGGACAATCCCGGCCGCCAGGCGGTGCTGGAGGGCCTCACCACCGAACTCAAGACGAGGGACGGGGTGACTGTGCTGGGGTCCCTGGGCTTCGAGAACGCCTACGCCTTCGCCATGAAGGCCGACCGGGCCAAGGCGCTGGGGATCGTCAGCCTGGCAGACCTCGCCCGCGAGGCCCCGAAGCTGACGCTCGGGACCGACATCGAATTCCTCTCGCGCCCCGAGTGGAAGGCGGTCGACGCCGCCTATGGCTTCCACTTCAAGGCTCAGCGGTCCTTCCAGCCGACTTTCATGTATCGGGCGCTCTCGGGCGGCGAGGCCGACGTGATCTCGGCCTTCTCCTCGGACGGGCGGATCGCCGCCGACCGGCTGGTGGTGCTCACCGATCCCAAGGGCGCCCTGCCGCCCTACGACGCGGTGATCCTGGTCTCGCCGAGGCGGGCCTCCGACCAGCGGCTGATCGCCGCGCTCAAGCCCCTGGTGGGCGCGATCCCGGTCGCCGCCATGCAGGCGGCCAACTACAGCGTCGACCGCGACACCGCCAAGGCCAGCCCCGCCGAGGCGGCGAGGGGGTTGGCGAAGTAACTTCAGCCGCTTGATGAAGTGGCCCGCCCACCCCTCCGAATAGTTAACCAACTGGTTTAGTATTAGGGGTCGGTAGCCCTTCGTTAACCATGTCTGAGCCACATGGAGGAGTCTTCAATTCCCCCTTTCGAGAGGCCCTTCATGAACGGCGCCGAGGTTCTGGACGTCGGGCGGGACGCCATCTGGCTGACCCTGCAGCTCTGTGCGCCGGTGCTGATCGTGGGCCTGGTGGTGGGGGTGGGCATCGGCCTGATGCAGGCCCTGACCCAGATCCAGGAGGCCACCCTGGTCTATGCGCCGAAGATCGTGGCGATCTTCGTGTCGCTGCTGATCTTCCTGCCGCTGATGGGCGCCCTGATGAGCAGCTTCATGCGCCACATCGCCGCCCGCATCGCGGCGATGTGAGGACGGCCCGGTGGAATCCTACGCCACCGCCCAGCAGGTCTATGTCGCCGGCCTGATCTTCTCGCGGCTGTCGTCCCTGGTCATGCTGATGCCGGGGATCGGCGACACCACCGTGCCGCCGCGCATCCGCCTGGCCTTCGCCTTCGTCATGAGCCTGATGCTGATGCCGGTGGTGGCGCCGCATCTGCCGCCGGTGCCGAACGCGGTGGGGGGCATGGTCACCGGCATCCTCAAGGAGGTGCTGATCGGCCTGATGATCGGCTCGATCCTGCGCATCTTCCTGATGTCGCTGGCCACGGCCGGGGAGATCATCTCCATCCAGACCACCCTGTCCTTCGCCCAGACCGCCGCGCCGGGCGTGGCGCCGGGCTCCTCGACGGTGAGCACCTTCCTGGGCCTGATCGGCCTGGTGCTGATCATGGTCACCGACCTGCACCATCTGTTCCTGGCCGCCATCGTGAAGTCCTACACCCTGTTCCCCTTCACCCGGGACCTGCCGGTGACCGACTCCGCGACGCTCGCGGTGCAGACCGTGGCCGGCTGCTTCAAGCTCGGCGTCCAGCTCTCGGCGCCGGTCCTGGTCTTCTCCCTGGTGTTCAACATCGCCACCGGCCTGGTGGGCCGGGTGATGCCGCAGTTCCAGGTGTTCTTCGTGGCCTCGCCCCTGATGGTGTTGTTCGGCCTCTCGATCATGGCGCTCAGCCTGGGTGTCATCGGCACCGTCTGGATGAGCCGCTACCGAGACCTGCTCATGATCTTCGGAGGCTGAGATGGCCGACGACACAGATCCCGAGTCAAAAACAGAAGAACCCTCAGCCCAGAAACTGGGCAAGGCCCGCGAGAAGGGCGACGTCGCCAAGACCGCCGACCTGCCGACCCTGGCCGCCTTCGCCGCCGCCGCCAGCGTCATCGCCGTGGCCGGGGGCTGGATGTCGCGGGACCTTGCCAATGCGCTGGTCCCCTTCATCGCCCATCCCCAGTCCATCAGCCTGGAGGGCGGCGGCGGGCAGGGGGTTCTGCGCCACGTCATGGGGGCGGCCGCGCCGCTGATCCTGGGGGTGATGGGCGCCGCGGCCCTGGCCGGGATCGCCGGCAACGTGATCCAGACCGGCCTGATGTTCAGCCCCGACAAGCTGAAGATGGACTTCAAGAAGGTCTCGCCGGTGGGCGGCCTGAAGCGGATGTTCGGCGTCGACGCCCTGATGCAGTTCGTCAAGTCCCTGGTCAAGATCGCCCTGGTGGCCTGGATCGGCTACCTGGTGGTCAAGCCGCACATGGCCGAGCTGTCCAACCTGGCGGCCATGGACCCGATGTCGATCCTGCCCTTCGCGGTGGACATCATCCGCAGGCTCACCTTCTCCATCGCGGGTTTCCTGCTGCTGATCGCCGGGCTGGACTGGTTCTGGCAGAAGCAGCGCTTCACCAAGCGCATGCGGATGAGCAAGGAAGAGCTGAAGGAAGAATACAAGCAGACCGAGGGCGACCCCCACGTCAAAGGCAAGCAGAAGCAATTGCGCATGATGCGCGCGCGCTCGCGCATGATGCAGAACGTGCCCAAGGCCACGGTGGTGGTGATGAACCCGACCCACTACGCCGTGGCGCTGAAGTACGAGGACGGGGCGGAGTCCGCCCCCCAGTGCGTCGCCAAGGGCATGGACGCCGTCGCGCTTCGCATCCGCAAGGTGGCCGAGGACGCCGGCGTGCCGGTGATCGTCGACCCGCCGCTGGCCCGCTCGCTCTACGCCTCGGTGGAGATCGAGGACTTCATCCCCCAGAAGCACTACGAGGCCGTGGCCAAGATCATCGGCTTCATCATGCAGAGCGAGCAGAAGCAGAAGCCGAAGATGGCGCCGATGCGCGCCCGGGTCGGCGGATGATCCGAACCCCGCCCGCCGCCCGCCGCCAAGCCATCCCCATTCACCGTAAAGCCGCGTAATCTCTGGGCTTCATGTATGCTGAACACCGATTCGCCGGGCCAACCCGTTCAGGGCGCCCGCCTGGGACACCCCATGGCTGAGCCGACCGCAAAACGCCGGTTTGATCCGCTGACCGCCGCGGCGGTGGTGTTCTTCCTCATGGCCGTCGCCTTCGCCGCCGCCCCGGCCATCAACGCCGGACCCGCGACCCTGGCCGGCCTGATGCTGCTGATCGGCCTGTCGGGCGTGGCCTGCCTGGGCCTGTTCGCCCTGCGTGGCTCGGTGGAGGCCGCCGCCGAGAGCGAGCCCGGCGCCGATAAGCTGATCGAGGCCCTGTCCGAACCCGCCGCCATCGCGGCCGCCGACGGTCGCATCCACGCCGCCAACGGCGCCTGGAAGACCGTTCTCGGCATGGCTCCGCGCCTGCCCAAGGGCGGCCCCTCCGCCGCCAGCCTGTTCTCGGCCCTGACCTCGGCCCGCCGCGGCCTGACCGCCCAGGCCTCGATCCGCGCCAACGGGGCCGAGCACAACGCCACCATCTCGCCGCTGGGCGCGCGCCGCTACCTGGTGCGGCTGGCCGCCGGTCCCGCCGAGCCGCTCGCCCTGCCGTCGGCGGCCCTTGAGGTTCTGACGGCCTTCTCCGCGGCCGTGCCGCCGCCGCCCAAGGTGCTGGACGCCTTCGCCGCAGCCTCGCCCTTCGGCGCGGCCCTGCTGGAGGGAGACGACCCTCTGGAGGCCACCATCATCGAGGCCAATCCGACGCTGGCCGGCATCCCCGGCTATGGCGGCCCGGGCTCGGTGTTCGGCGATCTGATCGAGACCGCCAGCCGCGCCGACGCCGCCCAGAAGCTGAAGGACGGCACGGCCGCCGGAGCCCTGGAAGTGCGCCTGGCCAAGGACCCCACCAAGATCGCCCACCTGTACCTCTCCAAGGGCTCCGGCCGTTGGGTGGCCTATCTGGTGGACGTCTCCGAGCAGAAGCAGATCGAACTGCAGTTGGCCCAGAGCCAGAAGATGCAGGCCATCGGCCAGCTGGCCGGGGGCGTGGCCCACGACTTCAACAACCTGCTCACCGCCATCTTCATGCAGCTCGACGTGCTGTCGACGCGCCACCCGGTGGGGGACCCCTCCTATGAGGGCCTGAGCGAGATCCGCTCCACCTCGACCCGGGCCGCCGACCTGGTGCGCAAGCTGCTGGCCTTCTCCCGCAAGCAGACCGTCCAGCGCGAGATCCTCGACCTGGGCGAACTGATCAGCGAGTTCGAGGTGCTGCTGCGCCGGGTGCTGCAGGAGGACGTGCGGCTGGAGACCGAGTACGGCCGCAACCTGCCCCACGTGCGGGCCGACCGCGGCCAGCTGGAGACCGCGGTGATGAACCTGGCGGTCAACGCCCGCGACGCCACCCGCATGAACGGCGGCTCCTGCGTCACCATCCGCACCGCCCGGGTCACCGAGGCCGAGGCCCATGCCCTGGGCTACCCCTCGGCCCAGGGGGAGCAGGCCCTGATCGAGGTCTCCGACGACGGCCCCGGCATCGCGCCTGACGTGGTCGACAAGATCTTCGACCCCTTCTTCACCACCAAGCCGGTGGGCGAGGGGACCGGCCTGGGCCTGGCCACGGTCTATGGCATCGTCAAGCAGTCGGACGGCTGGATCAGCGTCGACTCCCGCCCCGGCGAGGGCGCGGCCTTCCGCATCTTCCTGCCGGTCCACGCCGCGCCGGCCGTGCTGGACAAGCCGCTGGTCCCCAAGGCCACCCGGCCCGCGGCGCGCGACCTCTCCGGCGCCGGGCGCATCCTGTTCGTCGAGGACGAGGACGCCGTGCGCGGGGTCGCCGCCAAGCTGCTGCGGGCCCGCGGCTATGAGGTGATCGAGGCGGCTTCCGGCGAGGAGGCCCTGGACCTGGCCGAACAGCACGCCGGCACCATCGACCTGATGATCTCCGACGTGGTCATGCCCGGCATGCAGGGCCCCGACCTGCTGAAGCAAGCCCGCATCTACCTGGCCGGCGCCCCGGTGATGTTCATCTCCGGCTATGCCGAGGCCGAGTTCTCCAACCTGCTGGAGGGCGAGACCAACGTCTCCTTCCTGCCCAAGCCCATCGACATCAAGACCCTGGCCGAGCGCGTGAAGCAGGAGCTTCAGAAGGCGGCCTAGGCGGGGAACAAGATCGAGGCCCCGCCGCTATCTGCGCATCCCTTCTGCGCAGGAGCTTCCCATGTCCCAGACTCCCAACACCCAGGCCCAAGCCCAGGCCCAGGCCGAGCAGGGCCGCAAGGTGCAGGATCAGGTGGAGGCGGCCGAGGCGCGGTCCTTCGCGCCGGAAGCCCCCAAGGCCATGCAGGCCGGAGCGCGGGCCTATCCG
>JAZKBZ010000015.1:56489-66159 GCA_040388315.1 Pseudomonadota bacterium
GTCCCGCCCTTCCCCAAGCAGCACCAGGCCAAGCCCGGCAGCGAAGCGGCGCTGGATCCGCAGCCGATGTACGACGCGCCCTTCTGGACGGGTTCGGGCAAGCTGAAGGACAAGGTGGCCCTGATCACCGGGGCCGACTCAGGCATCGGCCGAGCGGTGGCGATCCTGTTCGCCCGCGAGGGCGCCGATGTGGCCATCGCCTATCTGACCGAGGAGAAGGACGCCTTCGTCACCAAGAAGGCCGTGGAGGCCGAGGGCCGGCGCGCCATCCTGATCGCTGGCGACGTCTCGGTCCCCGGCTTCGCCCGCGACGCGGTGGCCCGCACGGTGCGGGACCTGGGCAAGCTGGACATCCTGGTGAACAACGCCGCCTACCAGGAACATGTGGGCGACTTCCTCGACCTCACCGACGAGCATTTCGACCTGACGATCAAGACCAACCTCTACGGCTATTTCTACATGGCCAAGGCGGCGGTGGCGGCGATGAAGCCTGGCGGGGTGATCCTCAACACCGGCTCGATCACCGGCATCGAGGGCAGTTCGGACCTGCTGGACTATTCGATGACCAAGGGCGGCATCCACGCCTTCACCCGGTCGCTCGCCACCCACCTGATCGACAAGGGTATCCGGGTGAACGCCGTGGCGCCCGGCCCAGTCTGGACTCCGTTGAACCCCGCCGACAAGGACGCCGAGAAGACCTCCAGGTTCGGGTCGCAGACGCCGATGGGCCGGCCCGCCCAGCCGGAGGAGATCGCGCCCGCCTATGTCTTCCTGGCCTCGGCCCAGTGCTCAAGCTTCATCACCGGCGAGGTGCTGCCGATCATCGGCGGCTACGGGGGCGGGTGAGGGCGGTCAAGAGAGAGAAGATCGACCACGAACCTCACGAGCGACACGAACGAACAGCAGCTGTCATCCCGGAAAGCCCGTAGGGCTTGTCCGGGACCCAGATGCGCGGGGCCTTCAGGATAGATCGGTGAGTATGGGTCCCGGTCTTCCGCTACGCGGAAGCCGGGATGACACCCTTGGGCTAGATCTTCAGCTCGAAGTATCCGGTGGCGCTGCCGGGCGTGTAGCCGACCATGGTGATGCGGTATTCCTTGCCGTCGGCCAGGCGCAGGTGGCCGTCGCAGGCCTTGAAGGCGTTGTCGGCGATCTCCTGCGTGGTCATGAAGGAGCCGCGCAGGGAGGCGCCGCCCTGGCGCAGGCCGGCCAGGGACCCGATGATCTCGTAGGCCACGTTCCCCTTGAAGCCCGCATAGGACAGGACGCCTTCCCCCGTGGTGGTGGGCGGGGTGCGACCGTTCTTCATCGTGTATGCCATGACCCATGAACGGCTGAGCTGGCGTTTCGATCCGCGAAACAGTCGCAAGTATTCCGCAGGATTTATTACGCGCGGGCTTGTATAAGCCGCCGCGTGGCGCCATTAGCCGCGCCCCCCGGCGTTTTCTCAGCGCCGCGGTTGACCGATCGGACTGTCGATACAAATGCCCTTCCCCCCGACCCACCCGGCCCTGGAGCGCGCTCTGGCGGCCCACGGCTATGCCGAGCCCACCCCTGTCCAGGACGCCGTGCTGGCGCAAGAGGCGCTTGGCCGCGACCTGCTGGTCTCGGCCCAGACCGGATCGGGCAAGACCGTGGCCTTCGGCCTGGCCGCCGGACCCACCCTGCTGGAGGGCGCCGAAAAGTTCGGGCCGGCCGGTTCGCCCCTGGCCCTGGTGATCGCGCCCACCCGCGAACTGGCCATGCAGGTCAGCGTCGAACTGACCTGGCTCTACGCCCAGACCGGCGCGCGGGTGGAAACCTGCGTCGGCGGCATGGACCCGCGGCGCGAGCAGCGGGCCCTGGCCAACGGCGTCCACATCGTGGTGGGCACGCCTGGCCGCCTGAAGGATCACCTGGAGCGCGGCAATCTCGACCTCTCGGCCCTGCGCGTCGTCGTGCTCGACGAGGCCGACGAGATGCTGGACATGGGCTTCCGCGAGGACCTGGAGGAGATCCTGGACTCCGCGCCGGCCGACCGCCGGACCCTGCTGTTCTCGGCCACCATCGCCCGCGAGATCGCGACCCTGGCCAAGCGCTATCAGAAGGACGCGGTGCGGATCGACACCAGCAATCGCCACGAACCGCACGGCGACATCGAATACCGCGCCATCCGTGTCGCTCCCAACGAGGTGGAGAACGGCGTCGTCAACGTGCTGCGCTTCTTCGAGAGCCCCTCGGCCCTGGTGTTCTGCAACACCCGCGAGGGTGTGCGGCACATGCATGCGGCCCTGCGCGAGCGCGGCTTCGCGGTGGTGGGCCTCTCCGGCGAACTCGGCCAGCGGGAGCGCACCGACGCCCTGCAGGCCCTGCGCGACGGCCAGGCCCGGGTCTGCGTCGCCACCGACGTGGCCGCCCGCGGCCTGGACCTGCCCGACCTGGGCCTGGTGATCCACGCCGACCTGCCGGTGAACAAGGCCGGCCTGCTGCACCGTTCGGGCCGCACGGGCCGGGCCGGGAAGAAGGGCGTCTCGGTCCTGCTGGTCTCCTACACCCGCCGCCGCAAGGCCGAGCAGCTGCTGGCCTCGGCCAATATCGAGGCGACCTGGCAGGGGCCGCCGACCCCGGAGATGATCCGCGAGCGCGATCAGACGCGCCTGCTGGAGGACCCGATCCTCACCGAGCCCCTGGCGGAAGAAGACATGGCGCTCGCCAAGCTGGTCCTGGCCACCCGCACGCCGGAAGAAGTGGCCGCGGCCCTGATCCGCCTGCACCGCTCGCGCCTGCCGGCCGCCGAGGACCTGCACCAGGATCCCCGCGACGGCCAGGGGTCGTCGTCAGGCCCCATGCCGCGCGCCGACCGCTGGAGCCCCGATCGCGAGGGCCCGGTGGGCCGTCCCGAACGGCTGGACCCCAGCGAGGTCACCTGGTTCCGCATCAATGTCGGCCGCGCCAAGAACGCCGACCCCAAGTGGCTGATCCCGATGATCTGCCGCCTGGGCCACGTCACCAAGCCGGAGATCGGCTCCATCAAGATCTTCGACCAGGACACCAAGTTCGAGATCGCCCGCCACGCCGAGGCCAAGTTCGCCGCCGCGGTGAAGGCCACGATCAACGACGAGATCAAGATCGAGCCCACCGTGGCGCCGGCCTCGGGCCAGAAGACCGCCCCGCCGCGCGGCGCCGGCGGCCCCCCGCGGGGCGCGCCCTCGGACGGCCCGGCCCGGTCCTTCAAGACCGGCCCGCGTCCGGCCTACAAGGGCAAGGGCGATGGCCCGCCGCGTCCCGAGTACAAGGGCAAGAGCGACAGCCCCTACAAGGGGCCGCCCAAGGAGGGCGGCGGCTACAAGGGCAAGCCCGAGAACTTCAAGGGTCCGCCCAAGAGCGGCGCCCCCTACAAGGGCCCGCCCAAGGAGGGCGGCTTCAAGAAGCCCTTCAACAAGAACAAGTCCAACGCCGGGCCGAAGGGCTAACGTCCTTGCGGTGGTGGGATCATTCCACCCCCGCCACCGCCAGCAGCGCGGCCAGCCCTACGCTCATGCCCCTCACGCTGGGGGCCTTCTCCACGTCGATCCACTCGTCGAGGGCGTGGGCCCGGCCGCCCTTGCCGCCCGAGCCGATGGTGACGGCGGGAATCCCCAGGCTCATCGGCACATTGGCGTCGGTGGAGGAGGCGTCGTGGCCGGGCGTGAAGCCTAGGGCGGCGATGGCCTCGTGGGTCTTGGTGACGATGGCGGCCTTGGGGTCGGTGGCGCCGGCGGGGCGCTCGCCGATGACCTTGGCCTCGAAGCTGACCTTGCCGTAGCGGGTGGAGCGGGTGGTGTTCTCGCCGTCGACGGCCTGGGCCAGGATCGTCTGGAGCCTGGTGTCCAGCCGGGCCAGTTCGGCGGCGCTTTCCGAGCGCATGTCGAAGTCCATGAAGACCTCGTTCGGGATGGCGTTCACCGAGGTCCCACCGCCGGTGACGCTGGCCGAATAGGTGGTCTTGGGCGTGGCGGGCGGCTTGACGGCGTAGAGGTCGACCACGGCCCTGGACATGGCCGCCATGGGGTTGACCATGCCGAAGGCCCCGTAGCTGTGGCCGCCGGGGCCGCGGAAGGTCACGCGATAGCGCTTGGACCCCACGCCCTGGTCCACCACCCGGGCGGGATCGGCGCCGTCCATGGAGAAGAAGGCGCTGATGCGGCCCTTGTACTTGCCCTTATTGAACAGGTAGCGGGTCCCGCGCAGGTCGCCCGCGCCCTCCTCGCCGACATTGCCGACGACGAGGATGTCCGAGGTCGTCGTGATCTTGGCGGCGTCCATGGCCCGCAGATAGGCCAGCAGGACGGCGAGGGCGCGGGTGTCGTCGCCGATGCCCGGGGCCATCAGCTTGGCGCCCTCGCGGCGGACCTTCACGTCGGTCCCCTCCGGGAAGACGGTGTCCAGGTGGGCGGCGATCACCACATAGGGGCCCTTGCCCCCGGTCTTCGCGCCGGGGCGGACGCCCATGACATTGCCCTCGGGATCCATCTCCACATCGGTGAGGCCGTGGGCCTTGAGCAGGGCCAGATAGGCCTGGCCCCGCGCGGTCTCCTTGAAGGGCGGGGCGGGGATCTCGGTCAGGGTCACGATGTCGGCCACGGTGCGGTCGTGGTCGGCGTCGAGTTTGGCCACGGCGGCCTTGAAGGCGGGGCTGGCCACCAGGGCCGGAACGCCGCCGCCCGGCGCGGCCCCGGCGTCGGTGGCCAGGGCGAGGACGGCGAGCAGGGGGACAAAGGCGATGCGGCGCATGACGAATCCTGTGACCAAGTGTCCTTTCATGCCCCCGAACTGGGTAAATGACGTGTTGAAAAGACCTCGTTTACTCCTAGCGTTTCAGGTGACCCCATGCAGAGCACGACTCGCCTGAATCTGGAGAACGCCGCCGGCCTGATCGTCGACGACAACGCCCAGGCCCTCGACCTGCTGGCCAGCGTGCTCAGCAGTTTCGGCATGAAGGACCTGCAGCGCGCCTCCAGCGCCATGGAGGCCATGGAGATCGTCAAGGCGCGTCGCATCGACATCATCCTGACCGATGGCCAGATGCCGGTGATGGACGGCTACGACTTCGTCCGCTGGCTGCGGCACGAGAGCGGGGAGCAGACGCGCACCATCCCGGCCATCGTGGTGACAGCCCACTCGCGCCGAACCCAGGTCATGCGGGCCCGCGACTGCGGCGCCAACTTCATCATCACCAAGCCCATCACGCCCAAGATCATCCTGGAGCGGATTCTCTGGGTGGCTCAGGGTCGGCGCATGTTCCTCGAGACCGACACCTATATCGGCCCCGATCGCCGCTTCAAGCAGTCGGGCATGCCCGCCGACTTCCCCGACGGACGGCGGCGGGACGACAAGCCCGCCGAGGTCGCCGCCCTGGCGGGTGACAACCTGTCCCAGGACGAACTCAACAACATCATCGCGCCCCAGAAAGTCGCCCTATGAGCGTCGTCCGCAAGTTCCACGTCACCACCAACCTCTCCAAGCTGATCAAGGCGCCGGGTGGCATGTACGTGCCGGAGGCCCTGAAGCGCGGCAATGCGGCCATCGAGGCGTCCCGCGAGACCTGCCTGTCGGAAGTGGACGAGTCGCTGGACGCCATGGACGCCCTGGCCGCCAAGCCAGGCTTCGACCCCGAGGCGATGTACCTGCTGGCCACCCGCCTGATCAATTTCTGCGGGGTGTTCGCCGACGACAGCCTGGCCACGGCGGCCCGGTCGCTTTGCGAACTTCTGGACCGTTCGGGCGAGGTGGGCCGGCGCGATGACCGCGGCGTGCAGGTTCACCTGTCGTCCCTGCGCCTGCTGCATCGCACCGAGGCCGACGCGGCGACCCGTGAGGCGATCCTCGCGGGCCTGGCCCAGGTGGTGGACCGCTACGAGCGCGACGCCAGCGCCTAGAGCGTGACAGCCTGAAGTGGCTGCCGGTTCAGGCGCCCGTCACGCTCTAAACCTAAGAGACCGAGCCTGTTTATCCGCTTCAGATGAGTCCATCTGAAACGGACAGGCTCTAGGCCGAAACGCCGAGGGTCTTCAGCGCCCGGTCCTTGATCGCCTTGTAATCGACCTTGCCGTTGGGCGCGCGGCCGATGGAGTCCACGATCACCAGTTCGCGCGGCGCCTTGTAGGCGGCCAGCTGGGCGCGGACGTGGGCCGAGAGGTCGGGCAGGGTCAGCTCCACGGCGCCGTCGGGCTCCACCACCGCGCAGATCCGCTCGCCGAACCGCACGTCGGGAATCCCCACCACCACCGCGTCGCGGACATGGGGGTGGTTCTTCAGCGCCTCCTCCACCTCCTCGGGGAAGACCTTCTCGCCGCCGGTGTTGATGCACTGGGAGCCGCGGCCCAGCAGCTTCAGGGTGCCGTCGGCGTTGACCATGGCCCAGTCGCCCGGGACGCTCCAGCGCTGGCCCTCGATGGTCTGGAAGGTCTTGGCGCTCTTCTCGGGGTCCTTGTAGTAGCCCTGGGGCAGGAAGCCGGAGACCGCCACCATGCCGCGCTCGTTGGAGCCGGGCTGCACGCGGGCGCCGTCCTCGGTGAAGACCGCGCAGTTGGGGCCGAGCATGAAGTCGGCGGTCTTGACCTCCGCGCCAGGCGCCGAGGCCGAGGCGCCCAGGCCCACGGCCTCCGACGAGCCGAGGGAATCCATGATCATGGCGTTGGTGACGTGGCGCAGCAGGCCGCGCTTGTTCTCCTGGCTCCACATGGAGCCCGAGGAGCTCATGGACTTGACGCTGGAGAGGTTCCAGCGGCCGGGATTGGCCTCGAGGGCCTCCAGCATGGGGGTGGAGAAGGCCAGGCCGACGATCACCACCCCGTCGGCGGCGAGCCGCTCCACCTCGTTCCACAGCTCGATGGCGTTGAACTGGCGCGAGGGCAGGACGGCGACGGCGCCGCCGAGGTTGAAGGTGATGAAGGCCGAGAACTGGCCGGTGCCGTGCATCAGCGGGCAGCAGATGATGTTCAGCGGCGGCCGGGGCCCCTTGGGATCCAGCCGGTCGGCGGCCTCCTGGGCGCTGGTGAGCGGCGGCACGCCCTGCAGGGCCTGGCCGCCGGCGCCGATGACGTTGAAGAGGTCGTCCTGGCGCCACATGACGCCCTTGGGCATGCCGGTGGTGCCGCCGGTATAGAGCAGCATCAGATCGTCGGGCGAGCGGCCCCAGGGCGACTTGAAGGGCCGCACGGTGGGAACCTTGGCCACCACCGCGTCATAGTCGTCGGCCCAGGCCGGGACCGGGAAGCCGGGCTCGGCCACGGCGATGTAGCGCTTCACGCTGGGCAGGCGGGCACGGAGGGAGTCCAACATGTCGGCGAACTGGGCGTGGAAGACCACCACCTCGGCGTCGGCGTTGTCGAAGAGATAGACCAGCTCCTCGCCGCCGTAGCGGTAGTTGGTGTTGATCGGGGAGACCCCGGCTTTGAAGGCCGCGTAGTAGGTCTCCATGTATTCCGGGCCGTTGTAGAGATAGGCCGCGATCTTGGCCTTGGGGCTGATCCCGGCGGCGACGATGTGGGCGGCGAGGGCGTCGGAGCGCGCGTCGAACTGGCCCCAGGTGATGACCCGCTCCCCCTGGATGAGGGCTGGGCGGTCGGGCTGTTTGGCGGCGATCGCCTCCCATACGTCAGCGAACATCCACGCGGTCATCACATCCTCCCAGGGTCGTCTTCTTATTGGGGGAATTGGCGACCGGGCGCGCGCGCCTGTCAACGGTGACGCGGGGGCGCCTATGTCGGGTCGCGGCTAGACGGGCTCCCGGCCCACACGTATGACGTGTCTTCTCAGTCGACGCTTAGGGGGCGAGGCGATGACCACCGTGGTGGCCGGCAATTTCAATCTGGACTTCGACCAGCTCGATCTCCTGCTGCTTCTGTCGGGGGACGTCACGGTGGCCAACGCCATCCAGCTCACCACCTCGGGGGGCGGCGTCGACGACAACTTCTTTGGCAGCTTCACCTATAACGGCGCAGGACAGCTGACCGGCGGGACCCTGACCCGCCTGCAGGAGACCTATTTCGGCCAACTGGTGTTCGACATCACCGGGACCAACGTCCCGGTGATCACCTTCGTGCAGTGGGCGGTGACCGGCGACGAGGCGGCGGCCAAGGCCTACATCCTGGCCGGCGCCGACAGCATCGCCGGGGGCGGTCTCGGCGACGTCCTGCGCGGCCTGACGGGCGCCGACAGCATCGCCGGCGGCGGGGGCGCCGACACCCTGGACGGCGGCGCGGGCGCCGACATCATCAACGGCAACGACGGCGACGACGTGATCCTGGGCGGCGCGGACTCCAACTACCTGCGCGGCGACGCGGGCAATGACAGCGTCGTCGGCGGGGCCGGATTCGACGACATCAACGGCAACCAGGGCGACGACACCCTGCGCGGCGGCGAGGGCTTCGACTGGGTGGTGGGGGGGCAGGCCAACGACCTGCTCTATGGCGAGGGCGGGGGCGACATCGTCTACGGCAACCTTGGGAACGACACCCAGTTCGGCGGCGACGGCGCCGACTGGGTGCGCGGCGGCCAGGGCAATGACAGCCTCGATGGCGGCGGCGGCAATGACCTGATGTGGGGCGACCGTGGGGACGACACCGTCGCGGGCGGGACCGGTGCCGACACCTTCCACGCCTTCGTGGGCGGCGGCCTCGATCGGATCACCGACTTCAACTACGCCGAGGGCGACCGTCTCGTCCTCGACTTCGCGCCGTCCTACAGCCTGCGCCAGGAGGGCGCCGACACGGTGGTGGACCTGGGCGGAACTGACCGCGTGGTGCTGGTGAACGTGACCCTCAGCAGCCTGCCGGACGGGTGGATCGTGGCGGGTTAGAGCGCCCGGCGCATCTCGCGGGACATGACGACGTCCCGCGGCTGTTCGGTGAGCTCATAGGTTCCGGCTGGGGCGGGCGCGGCCAGGGCGGCCTTGCCCGGTCCGTCCAGCTTCAGCCAGGCCAGGCCCTCCTCCAGGGTCAGCCCCACCGGTTCGGTGGGCTGGATCGCCGCCAGGTCGGGCCCGGCGGGGCGGATGACGATGGCGAAGCTCTCAAGCGGAGCGTCGAGGTCGGACGGCGTCGCGACGTCCCAGATGGCGGCGAAGTAGCGGACCTGGTCGGTGGCGTCCGTGGGAGTCCAGGTGGCTTCCCAGCGGCGCTTGGGCTGGCCCTTGCGCCAGCCGGGCGGCTCCTCATAGGCGATGAAGGAGGTGAGCGGGACCAGGGCGCGGCGCGCGGCGTAGGCCTCGCGGAACAGGGGCGAGGCGTCCAGGGCCTCGATCTCGGCGTTGGCGCACAGGGTCTTCCAGGCCGCGACCAGGCCCTTGTGGAAGGCCGGCACCATCCACCAGCGGCGGGTGACGCCCTCGAGGCCCGCGGCCGGATCGGCGGGATCGGTGGGGCGGATCATGAAGGCCAGGTCGGTGGGGCGGACGGGTTCGTCGCGGGCGCGCCCCGGCGGGGTGTCGGCCCAGAAAACCGGTGCGGTCTCGAAACGCCGCAAATCCTCGCCCGGATGGGTCCGCAGGTGGAACTCGATGCACATGGGGCGAGCTATGCGCGCGGCGCGCGGGGCGGGCAAGCCGACGACCCACGGCCTCACCCGATGGCGGTGAATTTTACCCGCGCCATGGGTTCCGTCCGACGTGAAGCCCCCTAGACCCTGACCGTTTCAGATGGACTCATCT
>JAZKBZ010000016.1:0-1714 GCA_040388315.1 Pseudomonadota bacterium
CGGCCCCCTGGCCCAAGTGAAGGCCGACTTCGAGGCCGCCCACCGCCGCCTGTTCGGCTTCGTGGAGCCGGACCGAACCATCGTGATCGCCAGCGTCGAGGCCGAGGCTGTCGCCCCCCCTCCCCTTCATGGGGAGGGTGGACGAAGCGAAGCTTCGGACGGGCGGGGAAGTCCTGCCAGTATTCCCCACCCCGACGAGGCTAGCGCCTCGTCTTCCCCTCCCCATAAAGGGGAGGGAGAAGTCGCCATGTTCGCCCACGGCGAAACCACCGCCGCCCCCATCGTCGCGGCAGACGCCCTCACCACCGTCGAGGGCCCGGCCCTCATCGTCCGCCCCGACACCCAGATCGCCCTGCCGCTGGGCTGGCGCGCCACCGCAGAAGACGACGGCCTGATCCGCCTGACCCGCGCGAGCGGCGTCCAGACCCGCGCCATCGCCCTGGACCGCCCCGACCCCATCACCCTGGAGCTGTTCAACCGCCGCTTCATGGGGGTGGCCGAGGCCATGGGGGCGGCCCTGGAGCGCACCGCCCACTCGGTGAACATCAAGGAGCGGCTGGACTTCTCCTGCGCCCTCTTCGACGAGGACGGCGGCCTGGTGGCCAACGCCCCGCACATGCCAGTCCACCTGGGCTCCATGGGCGCCAGCGTCCGCGCCGTCCGCGACCGCCATCCGACGCTTGCGCCCGGCGACGCCTTCGCGCTCAACAACCCCTATGCCGGCGGCACCCACCTGCCCGACATCACCGTGGTGATGCCGGTCTTCATGCCCGGCGCGGCCCAAGCGGCCTTCTATGTCGCCGCCCGCGGCCACCACGCCGATGTCGGCGGGGTGCAGCCCGGCTCCATGCCGCCCTTCTCCAAGACCATCGACGAGGAGGGCGTGCTGCTGGACGCCATCCCGATCATGCGCGGCGGCGGATTCCTGGAGGCCGACACCCGCGCGGCCCTGGGCGCCGGACCCTGGCCGGCCCGCGCGCCCGACCGCAACATCGCCGACCTCAAGGCCCAGATCGCCGCCTGCCAGGCGGGCGCGGCGGCGGTGGCCGGCATGATCGAGGGCTTCGGCGGCGAGGTGGTGGCCGCCTACATGACCTTCGTGCAGCAAAACGCCACGGCCTCGGTCCGCCGCGCCATCGGCAAGTCCGGTGCCCAGGATGCCCTGCGCGCCGAGCTTACTCTGGGCGGCAGCGCCGCCATCGGAGAGTCCCGAGGCCTGTCTAACTCTAACCCCGGCGACGCTGCTTTCCGCAGTCGGGACGGACGCTACGCCGGGCTGCTGACCTTGAATCTGCCTCTGGAGCGCACTGCAGAGCGCAATGTTTATAGGCAAAGCCTGCTCGAACTGGAAAACGCAGTGCGCAACTACCAGGGTGAGGAGGACAGCATCAAGCAGACTATACGCGCCAATCTGCGCGAGCTGCTGGAGTATCGTGAATCGCTGGTCATTCAAAGCCTGGCCGTGAAGCTGGCTAATCGCCGCGTGGCCAGCACGGACTTACTCTTGCAGGCCGGCAGGGCCGAGATACGCGACCTGCTCGAGGCGCAGGGCGCGCTGCTCTCGGCGGAAAACTCTTTGACCGCCGCTGTGGTCAGCTACCGTATGCGCGAACTTGAGCTGCAAAGTAACCTGGGCGTGCTCTCAGTCAGCGTGCAGGGTGAATGGCAGGAAATGGACCTGAGCGCGTTCAAGTAGCACTGGGGAGAGGGGGAG
>JAZKBZ010000017.1:0-19601 GCA_040388315.1 Pseudomonadota bacterium
GCGACGGCTGGTATCGCGGCTACCTCGGCTTCAGCGGCCGCCGCCATGCCTACGCCCGGCTCACCCCGGCCAGGACCGCCCTGCTGGTGGTGGACATGGTCCCGTTCTTCGTCCGCGAGAACCCCTACTGCCGCGGCGTGGTCCCGCATATTCGCCGCCTGGCCGATGGTCTGCGCGCCGCGGGCGGGACGGTGGCCTGGGTGCTTCCGTCGGCCGAGGACGCGACCCCCTGGGCCGTCGGCTTCTATGGCGAGACCGTCGCCCGGCTGTTCGCCGCCAGCGGGGTGGGCGGCCCCCTGGCCGAGCGCCTGTGGCCGGACTTCGAGGTGCATGATGGCGACGTCCTGGCGGAGAAGTCCGCCGCCAGCGCCTTCTTCCCCGGCCGTTCGACCCTCCCGCCACAGCTGGCGGCGCGGGGGATCGACACCGTGCTGGTCACCGGGACGGTCACCAATATCTGCTGCGAGTCCACCGCCCGCGACGCCGCCACGCTGGGCCTGCGCGTCATCATGGTCGCCGACGCCAACGCCGCGCGCCGCGACCAGGACCACAACGCCAGCCTCTACAATGTCTACCGGACCTTCGGGGACGTTCGGACCACCGACGAGGTGCTGGAGTTGATCGCGCGCGGTTAGGACCGCACGACGGCCCCAAACAGAAAAGGGAAGGCCCCGCCGTGGCGGAACCTTCCCCTCTGTACGCGTACTGGAGCTTGTTGGGCGCTTAGCGGAAGAGGCTGAGCAGGCCCGAGGACGAGCTGTTGGCGATCGAGAGCGCCTGGACGCCGAGCTGCTGCTTGGTCTGCAGCGAGGTCAGGCGGGCGCTTTCCTTGGCCAGGTCGGCGTCGACGAGGTTGCCCACACCGGCGTCGATCGAGTCCTGCAGCTTGCCCACGAAGGTCAGGTGCGAGGCCAGGGCCTTGGAGCCCGTACCCAGCTTCGACAGAGCGGTCGAAACGGTGCTGATGGCGGTGCCGATGGTGGCGATCATGTTGGCGGCGTCGGTCTGGGTGCCGATCGACGAGGTGGCCGTCAGGCCGATGCCGGTCAGGGAGAGGTCCTGAGCCGTGACGGTGATCTTCGAGGTGCCGTCATCGTTGGCCAGGGCCGCGATGTCGGTGCCGGAAGCCTTGATCATGTTCACGCCGTTGAAGGTGGCGTTGGTGACCGACTTGGCGATCTGGTCGCGCAGGGCCATGAAGTCTTCGTTCAGGGCGGTCCGCGAGGCGGTGTCGAGGCTGGAGTCGGAAGCCGCGAGGGTCTTTTCCTTCATCTGCAGGAGCAGATCGGAAACGGCCTCGCCGCCGGCGATGGCGACATCGACGGTCGATTGCGAACGTTGCAGGGAGTCCTTGACCGCGTTCAGGGAGCCGGAGGTCGCACGCTGGTTCTGGGCGATGGCCCAGATGGCGCCGTTGTCCTTCGCCGAGGCGATCTTCTTGCCGGTGTTGATGCGGTTTTGAACCGTCATCAGTTCCGAGTTGGTCTGGTTCAGGTTCTGCAGGGCGACCATGGCCCCGACATTGGTGTTGACGCTATTCGGCATCTGGATAACCCCACTTTTAGGTTTCGTTCACCGTTTTGGTGAGCGGGAGCATTTTTGCTCTGATGCCTTTGTAGTGGGGCAGGGTTTTTGAATCGTTACGCGGAACTTTAAGAGTCATGAATCGCGGGAATACTGTCGCCGTTCCTTAAACTAGATTCACCAAGAGTCGCCTGGGCGCCTCACAAGAGTCTAGTCGGGCGCGCCCGGGCTAGCGTGACTGGACCCCTAGACTCATAAGGGATTGCGTTTGATTCAAGCCCCCGGCGCGCGGTGATTTGCGCTGAAAGATTCGTTAACAAAATGAAGCCGCAACGGCGTGAGGCCGGGTCCATTTTGTCGTGGCGGGGCGTGAATTAAAGTCCGGAAAAGTCCGCCGGCCGCTTCTCGCGGAAGGCGGCGAGGGCCTCCAGATTGGCCGGACCGCCTTCCAGGCTCTCGAAAACCGAACTCTCCCGCAGGCGCGCGGCGCGCACCGCCTCGAAGCGGGCGTCGATCAGCAGCTTCTTGGTGGCGACCAGGGAAGCGATGGGGTTGGGGGCGATCAGGGCCGCCGCCGTCAGGGCGCGCTCCAGCACCTCGCCCGGCGCGCTGACCTCGCGGGCCAGGCCGTAGGCCACCGCGGTCGGGGCGTCGATCCAGCGGCCGGTATAGAGGACCTCGGCGGTGTTGGCCCAACCGATCAGGGCCGGCAGCAGGACGGTGCTCCCGGCCTCCGCCGTCACCCCCAGGGTGACGAAGGGCGCCCGCAGCCGCCCGGCAGGATCGATGAACACCAGGTCGCAATAGGGCAGCATCGTCAGGCCGATCCCGACCCCCAGGCCGTTCACCGCCGCGATCAACGGCTTGGGGAAGCTTTCCAGGGCCTCCATGAAGGGGATGAAGCCGTGCCGCTCGCCCTTGGGATAGACCGGCCGGTCGGCATCTCGGCCAGGTCCTGGCCGGCGCAGAAGGCGCGGCCCTCGCCGGTGAGGATCACCACCGCCACCTTCGCATCGTCGGCGGCGTCCATCAGGGCCACGGCGCAGGCGTCATAGAGGGCGTCGTTCATCGCGTTGAGCTGGACCGGCCGGTTCAGGGTCAGGATGCGCACCCGGCCCTCGTCGGCGATCTTCAGGATGGGTTCGCTCATGCGTCGATCCTTTCGACCCGCTCGGGATGACCCGACCAGTTCCAGGCCATGGTCGGCCGCGACACCCCCAGCATCATGCCCCCCAGGCTCGGCGGGTGCAGCCAGAGCTGGTCGGAATTGAGGGCGGGGGGCCGGGCCGCTGGCCGGTCCGCCGTGATCCCGGCCCCGTGCTCGGCGCAGGCGCGCTCGATGGCGCCCATGTCGCGGCTCTCCCCGAAGGCCATGTAGAAGCCCGCTCCCTCCCGGGCCTGGTAGCGGCCGAGCGTCTTGTCGCGATCGGTGGCGGTGATCACCTCGAACCGGTGCAGCTTGCCGGCCTCGAACAGGGTCAGGACCCCCGTATAGCCGAAGGCCTCCGAGGTGATGGTGGTGAAGGTGGCCGGGTCCAGGCCGAAGGCGTCGGAGATCTGCTTGACCGCACCCGCCTGGTCGGCGGCCAGCACCGTGGCTTCATAGAGGAAGTCCAGCCGGCCCGCCGGGGCGCGGGTCGCCGGCTCGGAGATCACGAAGGTGATCGGCGCGCCTTCGATCTGCAGGGTCAGGTAGTGGCGTCCATCCTCGGCCCGGTGGTCCGCCCCATGGGCGCGGGCCGTTTTCGCCACCTGGCCGGGGTCGGGGGAGGCGGCGCCGGCGGCGAACAGGTGCGCCCGGCCCCGCCGCTTCAGGGCCGTCTCCACCGCGCCCGCCCCGTCAGGCTCCAGCAGTTCGATGTCCGATGTTCCCAGCCGCAGGGTCAGGCGCCGGGCCGCCAGGCCGGGCAGGGCGTCGCGCGACACCTCTTCCGCCCCCAGCAGGGCTCTCCACTTGGCGGCGGTGGTCTCGGCGTCCGGCGTGGCCAGCAGGACCCGGTCGATTTCGGTCAGCATGCCAGGAGCTTCCGCCCTCTCACCCTCGGGTGCAAGTTGCCCCAACGGCGCCCTTGTCCGGCCCGGGCGCCCAGCTAGGGTGCGGCCATCGCCCCGTTTCAGAAGGGCCGCCAATCGAGGACGCATTTCCATGAAGGTCGAACGGCTGCCGCCCGTCGTCACCAGCCTGCTGCCCAGCAACCATCCCTATCTCAACGGAGCCTGGACGCCGCTGCACGAGGAGGTCAACGCCACCGACCTGGAGGTGATCGCAGGCGCCATTCCCACCGATCTGGACGGGGTTTATCTGCGCAACACCGAGAACCAGGTGCAGCAGCCGCTGGGCCGCTTCCATCCCTTCGACGGCGACGGGATGATCCACCAGATCGAGTTCCGGGGCGGCCAGGCCAGCTACCGCAACCGCTTCGTCCGCACCCGCGGCTTCGAGGCCGAACAGGAGGCCGGCGCCTCCCTTTGGGGCGGTCTCGCCGATCCGGTCCAGTTGGCCAAGCGTCCGGGCTGGGGCGCCCACGGATCGCTGAAGGATTCCTCCTCCACCGACATCGTCGTCCACGCCGGCAAGGCGCTTTCCACCTTCTACCAGTGCGGAGAGGGCTATCGCCTCGATCCCCTGACCCTGGACCAGGAGGGCCTGGAGAGCTGGGTGCCCATCGACGGCATCAGCGCCCACCCCAAGGTGGACGAGGCCACCGGCGAGCTGATGTTCTTCAACTACTCCAAGCACGCCCCCTACATGCACTATGGCGTGGTGGGCCCCGACAACCGCCTGAAGACCTACATGCCGATCCCGCTGCCAGGCCCGCGCCTGCCGCACGACATGGCCTTCACCGAGCACTATTCCATCCTCAACGACCTGCCGGTGTTCTGGGACGCCAAGCTGCTGGAGCGAAACATCCATGCGGTGCGCCTGCACGAGGGCGTCCCCTCGCGCTTCGCCATCGTCCCGCGCCACGGCGGCGAGATCCGCTGGTTCGAGGCCGCGCCCACCTACGTCCTGCACTGGCTGAACGCCTATGAGGAGGGCGACGAGATCGTGCTGGACGGCTACTTCCAGGAGGACCCGACCCCGGAGCCGAACAAGGAGGCGCCCCCGGGCTTCGAGCACATGATGGCCTATCTCGACGAGTACCGGTTCAAGCCCAAGCTGCACCGCTGGCGCTTCAACCTGAAGACCGGGCAGACCACCGAGGGCCACCTCGACGACCGCATCCTGGAATTCGGCATGATCAACGCCCGCTATGCCGGGCGGAAGTACCGCTACGCCTATTCCACCGTCGCCAAGGAGGGCTGGTTCCTGTTCCGCGGCTTCGTGAAACACGACCTGGAGACCGGGGCGAGCAGCGAGTTCATGCTGCCCGAGGGCGTCTATGCCAGCGAGGCGCCCTTCTGCCCGCGCATCGGCGCCGTGGACGAGGACGACGGCTATCTGGTGAGCTTCCTCACCGACGAGAACGCCGGGACGTCGGAGTGCGTCCTGCTGGACGCCAAGGATATCGCCGCCGGCCCGGTCTGCCGCATCGCCCTGCCGCACAAGCTGTGCAGCGGGACCCACGCGGTCTGGGCCCCGCGGGACATGCTGAGCGCCTAGGAGGCCACCTTCTTCGGCGGCATGGGCACGAAGCCCGAGGTCCGCGCCACATAGGCCTCGTAGTCCGGCCGCTTGCGGCGCATGCGGCCCTCCACCGTGGGAACCCCGCTCCACTTGGTGAGCAGGAAGGTGATCAGCACCGGACCGACGATGGAGACCGCGCCGATCAGGCCGGTGTCGGCGGCGATCAGATAGAGGCCCCACCAGGCGCAGCAGTCGCCAAAATAGTTGGGGTGGCGGGTGTAGCCCCACAGGCCGGTGTCCAGCACCTTGCCGTTGTTGGCCGGGTTGGCCTTGAATTTCATCAGCTGCCAATCGCCGAGGCTCTCGAAGGCGATGCCGACGACGGCCAGGGCCACGCCGGCCCAGGCGATGGGCCCCAGCATCGTGGTGGCGTGGATCTGGCCCAGCTGCACGGGCAGGCAGACGGCGAACTGCAGGGGCATCTGCAGGGCGAAGACCAGCAGCAGGGAGGCCTTGGCGTAACCCCAGCCGCGCTCCAGTTTGGCCTTGCCCATCATGGTGGCGTAGCGGCGGTCTGCGCCGTGCTTGCGCCAGCGCCAGAGCAGGTAGGTCCCCAGCCGCAACCCCCAGACCACGCAGAGCACGGTAAGCGCCACGGCGTGCGGCCCGCGTCCGCCGGTGATGGCGTAGCTGGTCACCGCCATCACCACCATGCCCAGCGGCCACCAGCTGTCGATGAAACTGGGGTCCTGGATGCGGATGCTGAACAGCCACAGCGCGATGAACAGGGCGATGGAGATGGCCGCGTTGAGGGCCAGCAGGTTGGCGACTTCCATGGAGGTTCTCTCGCTTACAGGGCGGGGCGGTCGATCAGGGCGTCCAGCCAGGCGGCGCGCGGATGGCCGGCCTTCTGGGCCTCGATCACCCCGACATCGACATAGTCGCGCCACCCGCAGATAAGGTCGCCGTCGAAGGCGATCACAGCGGCATAGGGTGCGGCCACCAGGGTTCCGTCGGTGGCTAGGTACTCGTCCACCCCCTCCACGAACAGCCGGTCGCCGCGCTCGGCATGATCGAACATGCGCCAGCGCACCTCGTCGATCTGGCCTTTGAAATTCTCCAGGAACTTGCGCGCTTTGGCCTTGCCCTTCAGGGGCGGGGCGACGGCGACGGCATAGTGCCAGACGATGTCCTCGCTCATGTGCGAGAGCACCCCCTCCACGTCGCCCCGGCTCCAGGCGGCCACCAGGTCCTGCATGACCTCGAACTTGCGGCTCAAAGCCCGACGACCAGGCTGACGGTGGTGGTGGTCGAGCCGCCGATGTTGAGCGTCTGGACGGTCCTGGCGCCCTCCACCTGATAGTCGCCGGCCTTGCCGGTCACCTGCTTGTAGGCGTCCAGGGTCATGCGCACCCCAGTGGCGCCCACCGGGTGGCCGCCGCCGATCAGGCCGCCGGAGGGGTTGATGGGCAGCCGGCCGCCGATCTCGATGGAGCCGTCCTCCACCGCCTTCCAGGCCTCGCCCGGCGCGGTCAGGCCCAGGTGCTCGATGGCCATGTACTCGGTGGTGGTGAAGCAGTCGTGGGTCTCCACGGCGTCCAGTTGGGTGATGTCGGAAACCCCGGCGCGGCGCCGCGCGTCGTCGATGGCCCGCTTCACCTGCGGGAAGACATAGGGCCCCCCCTGGCTGGCGCGCACCTTGCGGTCGTAGCTGATGGGGGCCGAGCGGTGTCCCCAGCCCTTGATCTGCGGCAGGCTCTCCAGCGGCAGGCCGCGCTTGCCGGCATAGTCCCGCGCCGCCTGTTCGGAGGCCAGGAACACCACCGCCGAGCCATCGGTCACCTGGCCGCAGTCGTTCTTGCGGATCATGCCCTCGACGACCGGATTGGCCTCGTCGTCGGCGGTGAAGCTCTTGTCGTTGAAGGCCCACTGGCGGGTCTGCGCGTTGGGGTTCTTGCGGCCGTTGGCGAAGTTGATCTCCGCGATCCGCATCAGGTGCTCGTATTTCAGGCCCCAGCGGCGGTCGTACTCCTCGCCCAGATCCGAGAAGGCCTTGGGCCACAGATAGGTGGCGTCCTGGAACTCGTGCCCGGCCCAGGCCGCGGCGCCCAGGTTCTGGGCCGCCTGCTGGCCCGAGACGTTGCGCATCATCTCCAGCCCGACGACGCAGGCGGTGTCATAGCGGCCGGCCTCGATCTCGGCGGTGGCCGCCAGGATCGCCACGCTGCCCGAGGCGCAGGCCGCCTCATGACGGGAGGTGGGCATGCCGTCGAAGTCGGGATGCACCAGGCCGAAGAAGCCGCCCAGCAGGCCCTGGCCCGCGAACAGGTCGCCGACGAAGTTGCCGACGTGGCCGGTGTCGATGTCCTTGGGCTCGAGGTCCACGGCCGCCAGGCCTTCCCCCACCACCTCGGCGAAGGCGTCGGCGAAGTCCATCTGCTGGCGCGCCCAGTTCTTGGAGAAGTCGCTCTGCCAGCCGCCCAGGATATAGACCATCTCGTTCTTCCCTACTGGCGCGCATCTTGGTCGTCGCCATCCCGCGACAAGAGGCGTCGCGCGGTTTGCTGTCAACGCGAAGCCGGAAGGCTCCGCAGATAGTCGGCGATCAGGGCCACGCCCTCGTCATCCGTCACGGAGCGGCCCAGCTCCGGCATCATGACGCCTGGCTCGGTGGACTTCATGCGGTGGAGCAGGATCGAGCTCTCCGGGTGGCCCGGGTCGATGTCGAACTCCAGCCCGCCGGCGCCGCGCCCGGCCGCCACGGGGCGGCGGTGGAAGCCCTGCTTGGCGGGGTCGGCCTCCTCCAGGTCCAGGAACAGGCCGGAGTTGCTCGCCATGCCCCGGGGGTTGTGGCAGTGGCCGCAATTGCCGTCGAGATAGGCCCGCGCCCGGTCGGCCAGGGGCTCTTTCGCATCGTTCCAGACCGCCGTGCGCGGCGCGGCTCGGGGATCGGGGGCGCCGGTCAGCAGGCCAAACCTCGTCCAGTGGGCCAGCTGGTTCTCGCGCTTGCCGCCATAGGCCAGATCGCCGTTCAGGTTGCGCGCCTTGGGCCCGATGGGCGCCAGCACGCCCGACAGCGAATGGCATTCCTTGCACTGGTTGAAGTTGGGGACCGCATAGTCGATGGCGAGCGGCTGGCCGGTCTTGTCGATCACCGAGACCGCGACCCGCGCGCCAGCGCGCTTCAGCACCGCCTTGGTCTGCTCGTCGTTCCAGACATAGGTCAGGGCCACCCAGCCGCTGGCCTTGTGGATCAGCAGACGGGTCTCGATGAACCGCACCTGGTCCTGGGCTTTCCGCAGGTCGGCGGGATAGGCGAAGGTCTTCACCAGGGTCGCCCCCACCGGGAAGGCGAAGACCCCGGTGGCCGTATAGGTCGCCTTGGTCCCCGGCGGCAGAAACAGGAACCGCGACTTCTCCGCGTGGTCGGTGAACAGGGGCGTGTTCAGGGCGTAGGGCGTCAGGCCGGCGTTGGGCGCCCGCGCGCCGGGGTCGGTGAACAGCCGGTAGGCGTCCAGAGTCGGGGCGGGCGTCTCGGCCAGCAGGGCGTCCACCGCCACGGGCGCGGGCCTGGGCGCCGCGCCCAGCGACAGGACCGCCGCCAGCAGCGCGGCGAGCCGCCTCATGAGGCCGGCTTGTCCTGGCTGACGGGCAGCACCACGGCGGCCCGTTCCGGCAGGCCCGGGGCGCCGAGGGTCGCGGTCACCGTCGGCTTGGCGGTCTCGACCTCCCCGGCCTTGGCCAGGTTCAGGTTCAGCACCGGGCCGTCCTTCAGGTAGAGGCGCGGGGCCGGGCCTTCGACGCCGGGATAGCTGGTGACGCCGTCCCACATCACCGGCGGCACGGAGCCTCCGGTGGCCGCGGCCAGCGCCTTGCCGCCGGGCAGGCTGGGCAGCCAGCCGTTGCGACCCAGCTTGTTGTCGCGAACCACGATGTCGCGGGGCAGGGGGTTGTAGCTCTTGTCGTCGAAGCTGCGGCTGAAGGCCACCAGCAGGACGGCGCTGGTCTGGTTGCCGGAGATGTCGTTCTCGAAGACGTGGACGTCGCGGTTGGCCATCAGCATGACGCCGACCCCCACCGGGACGTTGGCGACGATATTGCCCTTCGGCGCGAAGTTGGCCGTGTCGTTGTCCACCACCTGGTTCCGATAGATCCGCGTCGAGTGGCCGCCCATCACCGGCAGGCCGGGCAGGTCGAACACCAGGATGCCGCCGGTGTTGTGGGTGGCGACATTGTCGAACACGTCGGCGTCGGTGGAGTTCTCGATCTCGATGCCGGCGACGTTGAACTCCGCCCGGCTGTTGCGGACGATGATGTTCTTCGACTGGCCGACATAGATGCCGGCGTCGGACGCGCCGCGCACGGTGACCTTGTCGATCAGCACATTGGTGGAGGCCACCGGATAGACCCCATAGGCCCCGTTGGTCTCCTTCGGCCCGCCGGTCCATTCGACGGTCAGGGCTACGAAGCTGATGCGGTCGGCGCCCTTGGACTTCACCCCGTCACCCTTGGTGTCTTGCAGGGTCAGGTCGCGGACGGTGACGCCGTCCGAGGTGATCAGCAGGCCTTCGCCCGCGCTCTTCTGTCCGGCGAAGGAGAGAATG
Organism: Pseudomonadota bacterium; assembly: GCA_040388315.1. Taxonomy (GTDB): domain Bacteria; phylum Pseudomonadota; class Alphaproteobacteria; order Caulobacterales; family Caulobacteraceae; genus Phenylobacterium. The sequence goes on from JAZKBZ010000017.1 coordinate 9,697, forward strand.
GTCTTGCCCTCACCGGCGCCCGCCACGGTGACGTTGTCGACGTCGAGGGAGAGGCCGTCGGAGAAGTCGAACTTGCCGGCCCCCAGGGACACCACGTCGCCCGGCTTGGCGTCCAGTAGGGCGGTCTGCAGCCGCTCCTGGGCGTCAGGCCCGGCGGCGACGGAAAGCGTCTTGGCCTGGGCGGTGGTGGCCAGCAGGACCGCCGCCAGGGCCGCTCCCCAGATCGTCGCGTTCGAATAGGCCATGACCTTGCTCCTCCACTCCGGCGGCGCTCTCGTGGGCGCCGCTCCGTTGGTGCGGACAATGGGGCAATCCGGATGGCTTGTCAGGCGTGACCCAAGGGAAGTCGGGCGAGGTTCGCCCCGGCCGAAACGCCCGGCCGGGGCAGGGGACCTAGCGGGCGTCGGCGAGCTCCCAGTTGTAGACGCAGCGGTCCAGGCCGATGGCGATCTCCAGCACCCGCACCGCCACCTCACGCGCCTCACCGCCCTTGCCGGCGAACCGCGCGGCCTGCGGGAAGTCGGTGCGCCGCGAGATGGAGCTGACCTCCATCCACTTGTCGCCGTTGTCGACCTCCACATCCATGGTCACCTCCGAATAGGCCGGCAGGCGGTCGGAGGGGACGACCCGGGTGGGCAGCCGCACCATGGCCTCGATCATGCGGCGCACCGGCTCCAGGCTGGCGGCGTGGTAGTCGTTGGCGGTGTCGGCGGTGTAGGCGCACTGGAACTCCATCTGCCAGAACTCCTTCAGCCGCATGTGCTTGCTCACCTGGTCCTGCTCGCGCCGGAAGGACTTGCCCGCCTGCCAGACGCAGAGCGGCAGCCGCACCCCGCCGTGGCTGTTCAGCAGGTGCTGCATGTAGGCGTAGGTCGAGGGCGTCGTCTCCGGGCGCAGGACCAGTTGGACGTCCTTGGTCGACAGACGGTCCACCAGGAAGATGTCCTCCGGCCCATAGGCGGCCGACACTAGCTCGCGCGGCGTGAGCTGCGGCGCCTCCACCCGGCGAATGTCCCAGGCGGGATTGGCGCCGGTTAGGAAGGCTGCGACCTCGGCGGCGAAGTGGGCCTGCATCATCTCGCGCAGGCGGATCTCACGGTCGGTCCAGTGGACCAACCCATTGGATTGGTAGAGGGAAAGCACGGCGGCTCCTCCGATAGGATTGGGAATGGCAGGCTGTTTTCACGTCCCCGGAGCGTCGGGGACGGCTCAAGCCTGCGCCCCGCGATCTATCCGGAGACGCGCAGACCTCGGCCGCTGCGGGCGTTCAGCACGCTCCGCACGGGGGTCGGGACAGCGATGGCGGTCGAGAGGGCCATGGGCCCGCCTTAGCGGCGGGCGCCCGGCCGGTCAATCTTCGCAGCCTTAGTAGGTATGGATGTTGGTGTCGGGCAGACCCAGGATCCGCTTGGAGATGATGTTGTTCTGGATCTCGTAGGAGCCGCCGGCGATGGTGCTGGACTTGATCCGCAGATAGGCCCGCTGGGCGGCCCGCTCCTCCGGGGTGAAGTCCTCCCCGCCCCAGCCCAGGCCGCTTTGGCCCATGGCCTCCACCATCAGCTCGCAGTGGTCCGTGCCGATCTTGGAGCTGGCGTTCTTCATGATCGAGGTGGCCGCGCTGGGCCCGTTGGCGCTGCGGCTCTCCATCGCCACCCGCTGGATGGTGAGCGCGTAGGCGCGCGCGTCCATGTCGTGCTGCACCAGCCGGGCGCGGAAGTCGCGGTCGGCGAGCCGGCCGCTCTCGTCGACGCCCAGATACTTCCTGGCCGTCTCGCGGATCGCCTTCGGATCGTGCCGCGGCCGGCCGTCGCCGCCGCCCGACAGACCGTTGCGCTCGTGCTGCAGCAGCCGCTTGCCCACCGTCCAGCCGCCGTTCAGCGGCCCCACCAGGTTTTCCTTCGGCACCTTCACGTCGGTGAAGAAGGTCTCGCAGAAGGGCGACGACCCGGAGATCAACAGGATCGGCCGCGGCTCGACGCCCGGCGTCTTCATGTCGATCAGCAGGAAGCTGATCCCCTCATGCTTCTTGGTGGGATCGGTCCGCGTCAGGCAGAAGCACCAGTCGGCGTACTGAGCGCCAGAAGTCCAAATTTTTGAACCATTTACGAGGAAGTATTCACCTTTGTCCTCAGCCTTGGTCTGCAGGCTCGCCAGGTCGGAACCCGACCCCGGCTCGGAATAGCCCTGGCACCAGCGCAGCTCGCCGCGGACGATGGGCGGGATGTGACGCTGCTTCTGCTCTTCGGTGCCGTACTCCAGCAGGGTCGGGCCAAACATCATCACCCCCATGCCGCCGATGGGGTTCCAGGCCCCGATGGCGGCCATTTCCTCCCGCAGCACCCGAGTCTCGGCCGCCGATAGCCCGCCGCCGCCATAGGCCTGCGGCCAGGTGGGAACCCCCCAGCCCTTGGCGCCCATGCGCTCCTTCCAGAGCTTGTAGTCGCCCTCCACCGGCACCGGCGCCTCGGCCGCGGCGATGTCCGCGCGGTCCTTCAGGGAGGAGGGGAAGTTTTCCACCAGCCAGGTCCGGGCCTGGGTGCGGAAGGCGTCCAGATCGGCGCCGCCGAAATCAGCCATGGTCGTATCCCTAATGTCTTTTGCGCCGGCGTGGTCCAGCCCGCCCGCTTATGCCGACATGAGACTGCCGCCGCGGCAGGCTGTCAACGATCCGCTCAGGGCCGCGTGACCTCGTCCACCGCCTCCAGCCAGTGCCGGACCGGGGCGGTGGAGTCCGGCGCCAGGTGCATCCAGCAGCCGATATTGGCCGTGTAGATGGCCGCGGGTTGCGAGGCGTTGAGGTTGGCCAGTTTGGCGGCCTTCAGCCTGCCCGACATCTCCGGCTGCAGCAGGGAATAGGCGCCGGCCGAGCCGCAGCAGATGTGGGCGTCGGCCACCGGCTGGGGGGCGTAGCCCAGGCCCCGCAGCAGGGTTCCGATCTGGCCGGTCAGGCGCAGGCCGTGCTGCAGGGTGCAGGGCTCGTGGACGGCGATGCGCGGATCGGCGGGCGCGCGGCGGGGCGTCAGGTTGGCCTCCGACAGTAACTGGATCGGATCGCGCACCAGGCCGGCCACCACTCGGGCCTTCTCCGCATAGGCCGGGTCGTCCCGCAGGACGTCGGGATAGTCCTTGATGAAGGCCGCGCAGCCGCTGGAATTGACCACCACGGCCTGCGCGCCCGCCGCGATCTCCGGCCACCAGGCGTCGATGTTGCGGCGCGCGGCCGCCGCGCCCTCGTGCGGCGCGTCGAGGTGGAAGCTGACCGCCCCGCAGCAGCCGGCGCGCGGGGCCTCCACCAGGGTGACGCCCACCCGGTCGAAGATGCGGGCGGTCGCGGCGTTGAAGTGCGGCGCGGCCGCCGACTGGGCGCAGCCGGCCAGCATTAGCATCCGGCGCGCATGGGAGGTGGTCGGCCGGGCGCCGGGCGCCACGCGCGGCGTCACCTTGGCGGCCAGGGCCTTGGGCAGGGCGAAGCGGACCGCGCGGCCCAGGGCCAGCGCCGCGCCGAGCAGGGCCGGCGAGGTGGTGACCCTGCGGATCAGGCCCCGCGCCAACCGCTCGGGCCAGGGCCGCCCGACCTTGGCCACCACCGCCTCGCGGCCGATATCGTAGAGCCGGTGGTACTGCACCCCCGAGGGACAGGTGGTCTCGCAGGCCCGGCAGCCCAGGCAGCGGTCGAGGTGCCGCAGCGTGGTGGCGCTGACCGGCTGGCCCTCCAGGGCCTGCTTGAGCAGGTAGATGCGGCCGCGCGGGCCATCCAGCTCATCGCCGGTGATCTGGTAGGTGGGGCAGGTGGCGTTGCACATGCCGCAGTGGACGCAGGCGCGCAGGGCGTGGGCGGCGATGTCCCCGCCGGTGGTCCCGGCCAACGGACCTTGGATGACCGTCTTCATCTAGAGCCCCCCATACATGACGCCGGGATTGAAGATCCCCTCCGGGTCCAGGGCCGCCTTCAACCGCCGGTGCAGCTGGAAGACGCCCGGCGCAAGCGGTTGGAAAACCTCGCCGTTGGGCGCCTGGCCTCGGAACAGGGTCGCGTGGCCGCCGAGCCGCGCGGCCCGCGCCCAGACGTCCGGATCGACCGTGTCTGCGGTAAGCCAGCGCTGGCCGCCGGCCCAGTCCCAGGCCGCACCGTCGAAGCCATCGGCTGGGCCCGTCGGCGGCAGGGAGACGCGCCAGAGCACGGGCGCCTGGAAGACCGGATGGGTCATGTGGCGGATGGCCTCCCAGGTCTCCAGCGGCTCGACCTCGCCCCCCAGCTCGGCCCGGGTGGCCGCCACCCCGGCCTCGCCGCCCGACAACCGCAGGTGCAGGCGCGCGCCGTCGTGGAAGGCGCCCGAGAGGGGCAGGGGCCGCCCCATCAGGCCCGTGACCCAGGTCCGGGCGGCCCGGCTCTCCATCTCGAAGACCAGCGCCTGTTCCGCGCGCGGCCGGGGCGCGACCCGCAGGGACACCTCCAGGATCGGCCCGAAGGCGCCCAACGACCCGGCCATCAGCCGGAAAGCATCGAAGCCGGCGACGTTCTTGAACACCGTGCCCCCGAACCGCAGGACCTCCCCGTGGGGATTCATGATCCGTGCGCCCAGCACATAGTCGCGCAAGGGGCCGACGAAGGGCCGCCGGGGCCCCGACAACCCCGTGGCCACCGCCCCGCCGAGGGTGCCCGCCGCCCCGAACACGGGGGGCTCGAAGGCCAGCATCTGGTTCTCGCCGGCCAGCAGGGTCTCTATCTCGGTCAGCGGCGTACCACCGCGCGCGGTGATCACCAGTTCGCTGGGATCATAGTCCACCACGCCGCGATGCCCCGCCAGGGACAGGGGCTCGCCCTGAACCTGGCGGCCATAGAAGCCGCGGGTCCCGCCGCCCTCCAGGCGCAGGGGACCGCCGGCGCGCACGCGGGCGGCCAGCGCCTCGGTGAGGTCGACGCTAGAACCGGGGGAGGTGCGCAAACGGCAGTTCCCCGTGGTGGACGTGCATCTGTCCGAACTCGGCGCAGCGGGCCAGCGTCGGGATGGCCTTGCCGGGATTGAGCAGGCCCTTGGGATCGAAGGCGGCCTTCAGGGCGTGGAAAGCCGCAATCTCGGCCTGGCTGAACTGCACGCACATCTGGTTGATCTTCTCCCGGCCCACCCCGTGCTCGCCGGTGATGGTGCCGCCCACGGCGACGCACAGCTCCAGGATCGCCCCGCCCAGGGCCTCGGCGGCCTCCTGGTCGCCCTCCCTGGCGGCGTCGTAGAGGATCAGGGGGTGCAGGTTGCCGTCCCCGGCGTGGAAGACATTGGCCACGGCCAGGCCGTGGACCTCCGACAGCCGGGTGATTTCGGTGAGCACATTGGGCAGCGACCGGCGCGGGATGGTGCCGTCCATGCAGTAGTAGTCGGGCGCGATCCGCCCCACGGCCGGGAAGGCGCCCTTGCGCCCGGCCCAGAACCTGCGCCGCTCGTCCTCGTCCCGGGCTCGCCGCACCTCCGTGGCCCCGCAGCTGGTGAGCAGGGCCGAGACCCTGGCGATCTCCTCGGCGACGTCGGGCGCGGCGCCGTCCAACTCGCACAGCAGGATGGCGGCGGCGTCCTTGGGATAGCCCGCCAGGGCGAAGTCCTCCGCCGCCCGCAAGGCCGGCCCGTCCATCATCTCCAACCCGGCGGGGATGATCCCCTCGGCGATGATCTCGGCCACCGCCTGGGCGGCGACCGCCACGTCGTCGAAGGCCGCCAGCAGCACCTGGGTGGTCTCGGGCAGGGGCGTGAGCTTGACGGTGATCTCGGTCACCACCCCCAGCAGGCCCTCGGAACCCGTCATCAGGGCCATGAGGTCGAAGCCGGGCGCGTCATAGGCGTCGGAGCCGAGGTGCAGCACCTCGCCCTCCAAGGTCACCATCTCGATCTTCAGCAGGTTGTGCACGGTCAGGCCGTACTTGAGGCAATGCACCCCGCCGGCGTTCTCCGCGACATTGCCGCCGATGGAGCAGGCGATCTGGGAGGAGGGGTCGGGCGCATAGAACAGGCCCAGATGCGCGACGGCTTCCGAGATCGCCAGGTTGCGCACCCCGGGCTGCACCCGCGCCGTCCGCGCCTGGGCGTCGATCGACAGGATCTTGCTGAACTTGGCCAGGCTCAGCAGCACGCAGCCGGGATAGGGCAGGGCGCCGCCCGACAGGCCGGTCCCCGCGCCGCGGGCCACCACGGGCGCGCCCAGCTCCGAACAGGCGCGGAGCACCGCCTGCACCTGGGCGGTCGTCTCCGGCAGCGCCACCACGGCCGGCAGGGACCGGTAGGCGGCCAGGCCGTCGGTCTCGTAGGGCCGCAGGGCCTCCACCGTGGTCTTCAGGCCGTCGGGCGGGAGCAGGGGCGTCAGGGCGGCGATCAGGCGCGCGGGATCGACGGCGGGGAAATCGGCGTCGAGGCGGGCGTCGAACTGATCGAGCATGGTCCTACTTGGTCCGGGCCCGCGGGGGCGTCAATCACTTGGAACGCCGAGGCCAGAAAGACCTCGCGGGCGGCGCGCCCCGCGCTAGAAAGGACGCCACGAACCAAACGGGAGACGGCCATGGATCTGGGACTCAAGGGCAAGACGGCGGTGGTCACCGGCGCGACGCGGGGCATCGGCCGGGCGATCGCCGACCTGTTCGCCGAGGAAGGCGCCAATGTCGCCATCTGCGCCCGCAACGCCGATCAGGTGGCCGAGACGGTCGCGGCCCTGCAGGCCAAGGGCGTCCAGGCCTGGGGGGCTGTCGTGGACATCGCCGACGGCCCGGCCCTGAAGGCCTTCGTCACCCAGGCCGGCGAGACCCTGGGCGGCATCGACATCCTGGTCTCCAACGCCAGCGCGCTGGTTCAGGGCGCGCGGGAAGCCGACTGGAAGGCGATGTTCGACATCGACCTGATGGGGGCGGTCAACGGCTTCGAGGCGGCCAAGCCGTTCCTGGAAAAGGCCGCCGAGGCCAAGGGCGACGCCTGCATGGTCATCACCTCCTCGGTCTCGGCCGCCGAGGCCTCCAGCGCCTCGGCCTACGGGGCCATGAAGGCCGCCCAGGGCCTGGCCAAGGAGGGCGCCCCCAAGCACGTCCGCTGCAACGTCGTCTCGCCGGGCACCGTCTTCTTCGAGGGCGGGGTCTGGGGCAATGTGAAGGCGGGCATGCCGGCCTTCTTCGAGCAGATGATCAAGCGCAACCCCACAGGCCGCATGGCCACGCCGGAGGAGGTGGCCGCCGCCACCGTCTTCCTGGCCAGCCCGCGGTCCTCCTTCACCACGGGCATCAACATGCTCGTTGACGGCGCCATCAGCGCCCGCGTCAACTTCTGAGGCCAAGCCCTTGGCCTACGACTACTTCTCGCTGACCCTGGGCCGTGAGCGCACGGCCCAGAAGGCGCTCTCCGACCACCTGCGCGGGGCGATGGGCGCGGAACTCGTGGCCGTGTTCGCGCCGGTGCTGGGGTTCGCCTCCAACACCGCCCTGGTGCTGGTGAAGGACGCCGACGCCGCCGGGATCATCGCCGCCGCCCCCGGCGTCGTCGCCTCCGAGCGCCACCAGTTGGCGCCGACCCTGAGGCCTGCGGACGGCGCTGCGCCCACGCCCGGCGGCATCTATGTCCACAACTGGTTCACGATCGACGGCGATGCGGTGGATGAGTTCGTGCGCCTGTCCGGCGAGGCCTGGCCGGACTTCGAGGACCGGTTCGAGACGACGATCTTCGGCCTGTTCCTGGCCGCACAGAGCGACGCCGACCGGGCTGACGGCGCGCGCCGCCTGCTGCTGATGACCCGCTACCGCGACCTCGGCGAATGGCAGACGTCTCGCGATCCGAGTTCGGCGGCGATGCAGGTCTTCGCCCGCCGCCGCCAACTCACCCGGGTCTCGTTGGCCCGCGCCTGCCAACTCATCCCCTGAGGACGCCATGATCGAACAGACCCTCGAGATCGCCACGGCGCACGGCGCCACCACCACCTTCATCGTCCATCCCGAGCGGGACGGGCCGCACCCGGTGATCCTGTTCTACATGGACGCCCCGGCCATCCGCGAGGAACTGCGCGACATGGCCCGGCGCCTGGCCACCAGCGGCTACTATGTGGTCCTGCCCAACCTCTATTACCGCTCGGGCGTCCTGGAGCTGGGGGGCTTCGCCACCGAGGAGGACCGCAAGGCGATGTTCGCCCTGATGGCCTCCATCAACATCCCGCTGATCATGAGCGACACCAAGGCCCTGTTGGCCCATGTCGCCGGCGACCCCGCGGCCGCCAAGGGCCCCATGGGCGCGGTGGGTTACTGCATGAGCGGCCAGTACGCCATCAACGCCGCCGCCCACTTCCCCGACCAGATCAAGGCCGCAGCCTCGGTCTACGGCGTCTCCCTGGTCACCGACCAGCACGACAGCCCCCACCTGGCCGCCCAGAAGGTCAAGGGCGAGGTCTATTTCGCCTGCGCCGAGATCGACCCCTACGCGCCGCTCGAGATGGTGGAAGCCCTCAGCCAGTCGGTGACCGCCAACCAGGTCAACGGCGAGGTGGAGATCTATCCCGGCGCCCACCACGGCTTCGCCTTCCCCCAGCGCGCCGCCTACGACAAGGCCAGCGCCGAACGCCACTGGGAACGCCTGCTGGCCCTGTTCCGGCGCAACGTGGGCTAGGTCGCTCGGCTGCGCGAGCGCACGCCGCTCCCAGATAAACAACTCCCATCATCCCGGGTCTTCGCTGCGCTTCGCCCGGGATGACGGACTGGGTTTGCTCAAGAGGCCTGCAATTCAACCCACGAAAAAGGGCGGCGCCGTCGCTGGCGCCGCCCCAATTGTCGTTTCCGGTCCGCGGTTTAGAAGCGGTACTGGAACTCCACGCCGTAGGTGCGCGGGAAGTTCAGCTTCACCGTGCGGCGGTTGCCCACCTGGGCAGACGGGACCGTCGGGGTCGAGCTCTGATAGGCCACTTCGTCGGTCAGGTTCTTGACGAACCCGATGACGGTGAAGCGGTCTTCGCCGTCCTTCCAGATCAGACGCGCGTCGGCGATGCTGTTGGAGGGTGCGGTGTAGAGCGGCGAGGCGAAGATCGTCGTCTGCTGGTCGTCGGTATAGGTGTAGCTGGCGCCGGCGGTGAGCGAGCCCGCGTCGAACTGCCAGGTGTAGTTGGCGTTCAGGTTGAACTTGTTCTCAGGCGCCAGCGGGAGCTGGTTGCCCACCAGGGTCTGGGGCTTGCTGCCGTTGGGCAGGGTCACCCCCGTCGGCCGCGCGCCGGCCTGGAGAGCCTTCGGGTCGGTGGTGTCGACGAAGCAGCAGCCCTTCTGGATCTCGGTGTTCAGATAGGCGTAGCTGGCCGACAGGACCAGGTTGTCGATGGGCGACCATTGCCCTTCGACCTCCAGGCCCCAGACCTTGGCGTCCAGGTTCAGGAACTGGGTGCCGGTGGAGCCCGTGGACGGGTTCAGCACCACGGTGAGCGGCGTCTGGAAGCCCTGATAGTCATTGTAGAACAGGGCGCTGTTGATCTGCAGGCGACCGCCCCAGGTCTTCTTCAGGCCCAGCTCATAGCTGTCGACATATTCCGGATCCGCGTAGGGCTGCGGGGACAGGCCGTTGGAGGCGACCCAACCGCCGGACTTGTAGCCGCGGCTGTAGCGCAGGTAGCCGTTGGTGTCCGGATCGGGCTGCCATTGCAGGCCGAGCGTCCCGGTGACCGCGTCCCAAGACCCCGACAGCTTGCGCTGCAGGCCACCAGTGGCGACCTGGGTCAGGTTGGAATAGACCGGGTTGGCCAGGCAGGTGGCGATGGTCGGGCCGCCACAGACCACGAAGGTGGTGAAGTCCACCGCCAGGTTGCCGCCGACCGCGCCGGGGATGCCGCCGAGCGCCAGCACCGTGGTGGTGGTGGGCGAACGCGAGACGTAGCGGGCGAAGTCGGTGCCCTCTTTCTCGTCCTTGGTG
>JAZKBZ010000017.1:19611-26859 GCA_040388315.1 Pseudomonadota bacterium
CTCGACGCTCGCCTTCCAGGTGTCGTTCAGCTCCCAGTCGAACTGGGTGAAGGCGGCGTAGGAGTCCACCTCCAGGTGGCCGTCGACCTTCAGGTAGTTGCCCTGCGGGTTCGGCGGGGCCAAGCCGCCGGTGGCCAGGCTGATGGGGTTCTGGACGGTCGGGTCGCCGATGACCCGCAGGCCCTGAGGCTGATCATAGGTCTGGTGGTACTGATAGACGCCGCCGATCAGTTGCAGCGGGCCGTCCCAGTTGGTGGAGACGTTGATCTCGTTGGAGAACCACTTCTGGCGCTCCTGGTAGAAGAAGGCCTGGTCGGGAGAGACGTTCGCCGCGGTATAGGCGCCGAAGGGGGTGGCCGCCGGGACGTTGAAGTTACCCGTGCGGGCGGTGCCGTCCTGGTCGCCGCCGGTGTCGTAGACATAGGCCTGATAGCCGGCCAGGTACTTCACCGTGTAGTCGCCCAGATCCCAGGTCAGGTCGAACTGGAGGCGATTGTGATCCGACAGCCTGCCGTAATTCGTACGGTTGGTGTTGATCTTGTAGGGGTCGGCGATGGCCGGGTTCACTCCGGTGTAGCCGAGGGTGGCGTTGTAGTAGAGCGCCGGGTTGCCCAGGCCCACCAGGTTGGTGGTGTCATAGGGTGAGATGGCGCTCTCGAAGACGTTGCCGACGCCGTAGCTGTCGTCCCAGTCGAACTTAGTATAGCGCAGGCGCGCCACGATGTTCTCGCCCAGATCGGCTTCGATCTGGCCTTCCAGCATGTAGCGCTTGACGGCGCCGGTGTCGCCGGCGGGGCCGTTGTTGTGGATGAAACCTTCTTCACGGCGCTCGAGCGAACCGCCAAGCAGGAAGCGCAGGTGGTCGACGATGGAGCCGCGCACCATGGCGTCGGTGCGCCAGACGCCGTAGTTGCCGAGCGTGGCGCGGACTTCGCCGTTGAAGTCCTCGGTCGGGCGCTTGCCGATGATGTTCAGCGCGCCGCCGATGGAGTTGCGACCATACAGGGTGCCCTGGGGCCCGCGCAGGATTTCCGTCCGCTCAATGAACAGCGACGGGGTCGAGGCGTCGGCCATGGAGTTGGAGAAGATGCCGTCCGAATACAGCGCGACGCTGGGGTCGGTGCCGATGGAGTTGGTCAGACGACCAAAGCCGCGGATCGAGAGACGGTCATTGTTGGTGTAGCTGAGGCTGGGCGTCATCCGCGCCAGGTCCTCGACAGTGGCGACGCCCAGCAGGTCGCGCTTTTCACTGGTGTAGGCGGTGATCGCCACCGGCACGTCCTGCAGGCTGGCTTCACGCTTTTCCGCGGTGACCACCAGTTCCTCGATCATGACCGGAGGGGCGCCGGCTTGCGCCATGGCCGAACCGGCGGACGCCAGCGCGACGGCGGAGACGCCTGCGACCAGCGCGCTCCGAATAAGCAGAGAATTCCTCATCCTAGTACCTCCCAACGCCCCCGGAGCTCTTGTACGGCTCTCGGCTGCAACGCGGGTGAAACTGAAGAGTCGAACGTCGTTCGGATAGAGATCATTTTCTGTTTAAAAACAACAACGACATTGACGCAGGGGAATGAAGAGGACGCCTGGCAGGAGAAAACAAAACGTATTATTGCGCATCGGCGTCAATAAAACGTCGTTATTCGCGGGTGATAACAAGGTAAACTTGGGTATGGAGAACATCGTTAGGCGAACGACGATTTTGCCGTAACGATATGCTTGGTCAGCTTAAAGCTGGTGTGAAGTCAAAATGAAGATGCCACCCTCCATAGGGGAGGGTGGCGTCAATATTGTACATACCCGTCAATAAAATCGAGGTCTTCAGTAACGGGTGGGGATGACCACCTTCATGCTCTCATAGCCCTTCACGAAGCTCGAATAGCTTCGCTTCGGCTCGCCCACGACCTGGATGTCGGGGAAGCGGGCCAGGATCTCTTCCCAGATGATCTTCAGCTGCAGCTCGGCCAGGCGGTTGCCCACGCAGCGGTGGATGCCGAAGCCGAAGGATAGGTGCTGGCGGGGACGCTCGCGGTCGATGATATAGGCGTTCGGGTTGGCGATCACCTCGTCGTCGCGGTTGCCCGAGACGTACCACATGACGACCTTGTCGCCGGCCTTGATGGTCTTGCCGCCCAGTTCGAAGTCGCGGGTGGCGATGCGGCGCATGTGAGCCAGCGGCGTCTGCCAGCGAATCGTTTCCGAGACCATCGACGGAATCAGGCCGGGGTTCTCCCGCAGCTTCTTGTACTGGTCGGGGTTCTGGTTCAGCGCCAGGACCGAGCCGCTGATGGTGTTGCGGGTGGTGTCGTTGCCGCCGACGGTCAGCAGCACGATGTTCCCGAAGTATTCGCGGGGCTCCATGTTCCGGGTGGCCTCGCCATGGGCCAGCATGGAGATCAGGTCACCCTTCGGCGGCGCGTTGACCCGCTCGTTCCACAGCTTGGTGAAATAGGCGTGGTACTCGACGAAGATCTCCATCTTCTGCTCGATGGTGTCGATCAGGCCCTGGCCGGGAGCGGCGGTGACCACGTCGGACCAGTAGGTCAGCTTGCGGCGGTCTTCCTGGGGCATGTCGAACAGCGTCGCCAGGGTCATGGCGGTCAGTTCCATCGACACCTTGTCGACCCAGTCGAATTCCTCGCCGATCGGCAGGGAGTCGAGGATCTTGGCGGCCCGCTCGCGGATCAACGGCTCCAGGATGGCCAGGTTCATCGGCGACACCACCGGGCTGACCGTCTTGCGCTGCACGTCGTGCTTGGGCGGGTCCATGGCGATGAACATCGGCAGGGGGCCTTCGCCGGCCGTCTGGTTGGCGATGGTGATCCCGCCCTCGGACGAGAACACCTCGTGGTTCGTGTCCACGGCCATGATGTCGTTGTACTTGGTCACCGACCAGTACGGGCCGAACTCGTGCTCGGCGGTGTAGTGGACGGGGTCTTCCTTGCGCAGGCGCTCGAAGACCGGCCAGTGGGCGTCATTGCGGAACAATTCCGGCTGCGCCGGGTCCAGCAGCTCAAGCGGGGTGGCGTAGGCCTTCGCCCGCGCGTCGCTGTTGAGATCGATCGATCCGTCGCTCATGTCGTTCCTCCAGTCTTTGGCGAGGCTTTGGCCGAAAATGACTCGTGCGTCAACTTAACAAGGCGCCGCCGCGTCATGCCGGCGCGCTTCTGCCCGCGCGCTGCGCGCTGCGCGCTCAGGACGAAGGCGTGGGCGGCCGACTGGTCGCCACACGCCCGCTGATGTCGGGATTTTGGTAGGCGTCGGCCTAGTCGAGCCTGGCGGGCGCCATTCGGGGCGACAGCAGGTGCACCACCAGCAGGGCCAGCAGGTAGATGCAGCCGCAGACCGCGAAGATCGGGCCATAGCCCCCGGCCTGCTCCAGCACCTGGCCCACCGACTTGGCCATCACCATGCCGCCGATCCCGCCCAGCATCCCGCCGATCCCGATGACCGAGCCCACCGCGCTCCTGGGGAAGACGTCGCCGGGCAGGGTGTAGAGGTTGGCCGAGAAGGCCTGGTGCGCGGCGGCCACCAGGCCCACCACCGCGGTGGCGGTCCACAGGTCGTGAATCTGGTTGATGAAGAAGTAGGGCAGGGTGGCGAAGGCGCAGAGCAGCATGGTCATCTTGCGCGAGACGTTCAGGCTCCGCCCGGCCTTCATCAGCCGCGAGGACATCCAGCCGCCGAACACGCTGCCGACGTCGGAGATCAGATAGACCGCCGCCAGCACCAGGCCGAAGGTGGTGACGTCCAGCTCGAAGGTCTTCTTGAAGTAGTCCGGCAACCAGAACAGCAGCATCCACCAGACCGGGTCGATCAGGAACTTGCCGATGGCGTAGGCCCAGGTCTCGCGCTTGCCGGCCACCTTGAGCCAGCTGACCTTCTGGTCGGAGTCCTCGGGGTCGGAGCGGATGTGGGCGAGCTCGGCGGCGTTGACCTTGGGCTCCTTCTCCGGCGACCGGTACATGACCACCCAGGCGATGATCCAGAGCAGGCCGATCAGACCGGTGATGACGAAGGCCGCGCGCCAGCCGTAGGCCAGCATGATCATGGGGGCGAGCAGGGGGGTGATGACCGCCCCGATATTGGCGCCGGCGTTGAAGATGCCGGTGGCGAGGGCCCGCTCCTTCTTGGGGAACCACTCGGTGACCGCCTTCACCCCGCCGGGGAAGTTGCCACCCTCGCCGATCCCCAGCAGCATCCGCACCAGGAAGAACTGCTGCAGGCTGGTGGCGCCGGCATGGGCGATGTGGGCGATCTGCCAGATGATGAAGGCCGTGGCGTAGCCGATCTTGGCGCCCACCCGGTCCACGAAGGCTCCGAACACCAGGTAGGAAGCCGCATAGGCCGCCTGGAAATAGAAGACGATGTCGGCGTAGTCGGTCTCGCTCCAGCCCATCTCCTTGGACATGAAGGGCTTGAGCACCCCCAGCATCTGGCGGTCGACATAGTTGATCACCACGGCGGTGAAGAGCAGGGCGCAGATCACCCAGCGGCGGCGGGTCATCCTGCCGGCCGCCGGCGCGGCCCCGGACTCGGTGGTGGTCGTCATGGCCAAGCGCCCTCTGGTTTCTTCGCCTCGGCGACATCTTTGATCCCCCGCGCCGTCGCCAAGCGCGGGAGCTTGTTCGTTCAGGTCGCGGGCTTGGCCGGATAGGCCGAGCAGGCGATCTCGCCGAAGCCGTCGAACCGCACCGCGCCGGTCTGGCCGGCCACGATGTCATGGATGCCGGCCGCGGCGCCCGTGCAGACATACATTCCCGCCTTCAGCGGCCGACCCCGGCGCGCGGTGTTCTCGGCCAGGAAGCGGATGGATTCGATCGGACCCCCGGGCAGGATGAAGGCGCCGCCCTGGCCCATAACCTGGCCCTCTATCAGGGTCTCGCAGCGCAGGTCCTCGATCCGCCGGCCCTTCCAGTCGGCGATCTCCGCGCCGATCATCAGGCCGGCGTTGTTGCCGAAGTCGGCCACCACGGCGGTGGGGCCCAGGATGTTGATGCTGGCCAGGGGGCTGCCGGCCGGCTCCATGCCGATATGCATGGCGCCGATCAGCTCGGCGGCCTCCTCGGCGGTCCAGGTCAGCTTGTCGGCTGGGGCGTCGCGGGCGATACGGGCCACATACTCGGCCTCCACGGCGGCGAACCCGCCCACGAACACCGGGAAGGGCGTCAGGTCGCCGGGCTTCACATGCCAGACCGCGCGACCGAAGACCGGGCCGCAGATGCGGTTGCTGTTCAGGCGTTCCTCATGCTCGGGCGGCACCCGCCCGACCTTCCAGCCCACCACCTCGTCGTCCCACAGTCCGATGGCCGCATCCTGCACCCGGTAGCTGGTGGCCAGGTCGCTGGGCAAGGGGCCGGGGAAATCGGGAAGGGCGGTGGCCGAGCGCCGCGCACGGACGAACCGCGCCGCCACGTCGTCCGTGGGGAAGCCTTCGGCCATGCTTGCCGCCGGAACGCTCACGCGAAATCGCCTCCCACCCCACTCGCCCGCAAAAGGCGCTGTTGTCTCTAGAGGAAACCGGTGTCATTTTCAAATCAAGTCCCAAATGTGCAATTTTCAGGGACGTCAGGGAGAGCTTCCATGGGCATCCGCCTAGCCGCCGCGGTGTTTTCGATCCTACTGGCCGCGGGCTCGGCGCAGGCCGCCGAACCGCTGGCCTTTCCCGGCGCGCAAGGCTGGGCGGCCACGACGCCCGGCGGCCGCGGTGGGCGGATCATCAAGGTCACCACCCTGGCTGCGGACGGCCCCGGCTCGTTCCGTGAGGCCGTGGAGGCCAAGGGGCCGCGCGTCGTGGTCTTCGAGGTCGGCGGAGTCATCGACCTCGACCGCAAGACGCTGAAGGTGGACGAGCCCTTCATCACCATCGCCGGTCAGACGGCGCCCTCCCCGGGCATCACCCTGATTCGCGGCGGCATGGACGTCTCGGCCCATGACGTGGTCCTGCAGCACATCCGCGTGCGGCCCGGCGAAGCCGGCGCGGCCAAGAAGAGCGGCTGGGAGGAGGACGCCTTCTCCACGGTCAGCGGGGCCTACAACGTCATCGTCGACCACTGCACCTTCACCTGGGCCACGGACGAGAACCTGTCGGTCTCCGGCCTGAGGTTCGTGGGCGAGACCCCCGACGACTGGCGGGCGGCGACCTCGCACCGGATCACCTATTCCAACAACATCATCGCCGAGAGCCTGGCCTATTCGACCCACGGCAAGATCGAGCATTCCAAGGGCAGCCTGATCCACGACAACGCCAGCGATCTGCTGATCGTCGGCAACCTCTACGCCCACAACTATGAGCGCAACGCGCTCTTCAAGGGCGGGGCGCGGGCGGTGATGGCCAACAACCTGATCTTCGATCCGGGCCAGCGGGTGCTGCACTACAACCTGCAGGCCAATGAGTGGGGCGATCACCCCTATCAGACCGGCCAGATCGTCGCGGTGGGCAACGCCATGCGGGCGGGCATCTCCACCCCCGACCCGGTGGCGTTCTTCGAACTCGGGGGCGACGGGGACGTGGAGTACTACGGCCGCGACAACATCGCCGTGGACCGGATCGGTCGGCCGCTGCCGATGCTGGGCCGCTACACCACCGGCCCGGCGAGGATCATCGAGACCAAGACGCCGCCGACCTGGCCGGAAGGCTTCAAGCCGATGGCGGCGGTGGACGTGCAGAAGTCGGTGCTGATGAACGCCGGCGCCCGGCCCTGGGACCGGGACTATGACGACGTCCGGCTGCTGGCCGACGTCGCCGAGGGGCGCGGCACGATCATCGATTCCGAGCAGGCCCTCCACGGCTATCCGAACCCGAAGCCCACGGCGCGCCCCTTCAACGCGGCGGACTGGAACCTGGATGACATGACGCCCAAGCGGCCCGAGGTGCTGGACTCCAGCGCCAAGGCCAAGGGGACCTAGAGGGCCGCGCAGGCCTCGACGGCGCCCACATGTAGGCCGCCACGGAGGGAAGATAACGGTCGTCTTCGAGCCCCGCGAGGATGGTGGCCAGGCTGTGGCTGTGGACGGGGTCGCCGGCCGCGATGTCCATCCACGCATGGCCGATGGGCCAGCCGTACTTGCGCACCGGTTCACCCGCCAACACCTTGCGCAGAGCCAGCTTGTGACCCGCGGGGATGTCGGCGCCCACCGGCCAACCATCGACAACACTTTGACCACCAAGACCGACAAGTGCGACCGCCACGTCGTCGTTCGGGTCGATCTGGAGCAGGCTGCGCATGGCCCCGGCATGATACCGGTATC
>JAZKBZ010000017.1:26924-57503 GCA_040388315.1 Pseudomonadota bacterium
GCCCGCCGCAAGGGGCCAGCTTGGCGCGGGCGCCGCACGCGGGCTACATACGGGCGACAGAGTCGAGGACACCCCGTTGGCGCCAGGCGACACCCCCGAGAAGACGGCCCGCGCCGCCGAGCCCGATCCGGCCCGCAAGCGGCACACCATCAACGACGTCGCCCGCCTGGCCGGGGTGTCGAAGAAGACCGTCAGCCGGGTCATCAACGAGAGCCCCTTCGTCAAGGAGGAGACCCGCAAGGCGGTGCTCGCCATCATGCGCGAGACCGGCTACGTCCCCGACCCCCAGGCCCGCGGCCTGGCCTTCCGCCGCTCCTTCCTGGTGGGGCTGATCTACGACAACCCCAACCCTCAGCACACCATCAGCCACCAGCAGGGCCTGCTGGACGCCATGGCCGGCTCCGGCTTCGAGCTGGTGGTCCGCCCGGTGGACCGCCACTCGCCCCGCCTGCTGGCCGACATGCGCGACTTCGTGGAGCGCCAGAAGCTGTTCGCCGTGGTCCTGCCCTCGCCGGTCTCCGAGGACGAGAAGCTGGCCGCCCTGCTGCGCGAGCTGGACGTCCCCTATGTGCGGATCGGCTCCGTCGCCCTGGACGAACCCGACCGCATGCTGGTGAGCCACGACGGCCGCGGCGCCGCCCAGGCCGCCCGCCACCTGGCCGACCTCGGCCATACCCGCATCGCCCTGATCTCCGGCCCGCCGACCTTCCGCTCCTCGATCGAGCGGAAGAAGGGGTTCGAGGAAGGCCTGGCCGAGCGCGGCCTTCACCTGGCGCCGGACCTGGCCAAGATCGGCGCCTATACCTATGAGAGCGGGGTCAACGCCGCCCACGAACTCTTCGCCCTGGAGGCCCGCCCCACGGCGGTCTTCTGCCTCAATGACGAGATGGCCACGGGGGTCTACACCGCCGCCCGCGAGGCCGGCCTGCGCATTCCCGAGGATGTCTCGGTGGTGGGCTATGATGACGCCCCCATCGCCGTGCGGCTGTGGCCCCCCATGACCTCGGTGCGGCTGCCGTTGCGGGACATGGGGCGGATGGCGGGGGAGATGCTGGTGCCCAATGCGCTGCGGGAGAAGCGGGCGGACGCGCACGAGGTGCAGCCGCAGCTGGTGGTGCGGGAGTCGACGGGGAAGGTCGGGTAGGGGGTTAGGCAGGAGAGCCAGATGGCGAAAGCCCTAGTCTCGGCCCGCATGGCCCCACGCCTTGTCGTCATCCTGGTCTTGCTCGCGGGCGCGCTAGGTTTAGTCCGGCTGACGTCGAGGGATGACGTTCGCCGTCAGTTCCATGCCTGGAGAACCAAGGGCGTCGTCACCAGCTGCCTGACGAGATCACATTGCGGCGTCCCGGAATCGGGCGGCAACCTCGCGATGGGGCATCCTCCCTTCCCCAGCACCTCGCGCTGCGGACGGCGCGAGAATGTAGAGATCACCAACCTGTCCGTGAGCCAATCCGGGCTGGCGTCGGTGACCGCCGTATGCCGGGGCGAAACCGGATCGGCGGTCTTTCACTATCTAAGCCCAAGCCTGTGGAGCGGCGCCGCGGTTGATTGGACCCGGTGCGAGGAGGCCTCCTGCCGGGAGGAACTGGAACGGTCGCAGATGTAGCGTTTACGCGGCGCGACCTGGGACAGGCCATCGGCGGACGCCCCGCTAAGGGAGAAGTACGCTGACAGGACCGCCACCAAACCTAGCCGAGAAGCAGAGCCCCGCCCCACGCCTCCCTCAAGGACGGCGCTGGCGCGCCGCCGCGGCGCGGCCGGCCGCAGGCCGGTCCTTGACCGAGCCGTGGCGCGGGGCTTTGGGCTTGGCATGGGTTTTTGGAGGTGTGGGGACGGCGCCCAAAACTCGTACCGCTATAGGGCAATCCCTGGCGGGTTGAGTGCGCTGTCACCGTCGTTCCGCAGTTGGTGGCGCGGGGGGCGGGGGGCAAGGTGGGGTAGGGCCTCTTTTCGGGGCGGGGGAGGCGAGCATGGCGGTCCAGCACGAGATCTCCGACCTCGGCCACGTCTATGCGCCCGACGCGAGCCGGAACTGCATGTCTATGAGGGGCAGTCGCACCTCCCGGGGCCGGCGGGATGGGACCGGCATCTGGGGCTGGTGGGGGATGGGAGTTGGGCGGGTAGGCTTGGGTGGGTTCGGCGCGGTCGCCGCCGTTCTCAAAGGCTCAGGAAGTGAGGGTGGGCGATTTCATACAGTGTCACCGTAATTCCGCCGCCCAGGATGAATCTGGGTCCCGGCCTTCGCCGGGATGAGCGGCGTTGCGGGGGCGGTCCCATGGGCGACCCCCCGATCCTCCGCCAGCGTCTGGGCCACGATGGCGTGGCCGCGCCGGTTCGGCCCGGCGCCGTCGGCGGCGACCTAGTCCTCCGTCCGGCCGCCGCCCGGCCGGTCGTGGGGGTAGTGATGGGCGAGGGGGAAGGGCGGCAGCCAGGACTCGCGCCGGACCGTCCAGTTTTCGTAGGTGGGCGCCAGCTGGTCGGGGGCGTCGAGGGCGCCGAGGCTCACCTCGATCTCGTCGCCGGTGCGGGCGAAGACGGACGATCCGCAGCGGGGGCAGAAATGACGCCCGGCATAGGCGTGGGTTTCGCCGCTGATGCTCACCCCATCCTGGGGAAAGATCGCCGAGGCCTGGAACAGGGCGCCGTGATGCTTGCGGCAGTCCAGGCAGTGGCAGAGGCCGACCCGGTAGGGCGGACCCGAGGCCTCGATGCGGACGGCGCCGCACAGGCAACCCCCAGTGTATCGCGTCATGCGGCGTCTCCCGTCCCGAGATCGAATGCGGGAGTCCTACAGGAAGGCGCCGGCCGGTTCGACGGCCAAGGGCCGACCTACCGGGGGGCGGGATAGCGGCGGGGTGGCTGGACATCGCCGCCGAACTCTGGCGCCTAACGCCCCGTCAGCCTGGCGCTAAGTCCGGGCGGTTGGGGATGAGGGACACGTGAACAGGATCGAGGCGCTGGCGCAGCTGACCGGGCCGGGGTTGCCCTATGAGCTGGTGGAGACCGAGGCCCTGGGGCGGCGGGTGCGGGCGTTCAGGAACGCGCCCGTCAATCTGCGGGCGCTCTTCGAGGCGGCGCGCAGCGACCTGCCGTTCATCGTCTATGAGGACGAGCGGCTGAGCTTCGAAGAGGCCTGGGCCGCGTCGCAGCGGCTGGCGGCGGCCATGGTCGCCGACTACGGCGTGGAGAAGGGCGACCGGGTCGCCCTGTCCCTGCGCAACTATCCCGAATGGATCCTCGGCTTCATGGCGGCGACCTCCATCGGGGCGATCGCGGTGGCGATGAACGCGCTGTGGCAGCCGCACGAGATGGAGTACGGCCTTCGGGACTCCGGCGCCAAGCTGCTGCTGGCCGACCAGGAACGGCTGGACCGGCTGGCGGCCTGCGAGGACGCGCCCAAGGATCTGGCGGTGATCGCGGTGCGGGCGACCAAGGCGCTGGCGCCGGGCGTGCGCGGCTTCGATGCGGTGATGGCCGGGGCGCCCGAGGCGCCGCCGGCCCGCGAGGTCGGGCCCGACGACGACGCCATCATGCTCTACACCTCCGGCTCGACGGGCCATCCCAAGGGGGCGGTCTCCACCCATCGCAACATCATGTCGGCCCTGCTGTCCTGGGAGCTGGACGCCCAGGCGGGCATGCTGGCGGGGTTCGCGCCGGTGGCCGGCGGGCCGCAACCGGCGGCGCTGCTGTCGATCCCGCTGTTCCACGTCTCGGGCCTGCACGTCAGCCTGCTGCAGAGCTTCCGCGCCCAGCGCCGGCTGGTCTGCATGTACAAGTGGGACCCGGCCCAGGCCGTGGAGATCATCGAACGCGAGCGCATCACCGGGTTCAACGGCCCGCCGGCGGTGACCGGCGACCTGGTGGAGATCGCCCGGCGCGTGGGGCGCGACCTGAGTTCCCTGATCGCCGTGGGCGGCGGCGGGGCGAGCCGGGCGCCGGAACAGGTGCGCGCCATCGACAGGGCCTTCCCCAACGCCGCGCCCAACACCGGCTGGGGCATGACCGAGACCAACGCCATCGGCACCAGCATCGCCGGCGCCGACTACCTGGCCCATCCGGCCAGCTCGGGGCGGGTGTCGGGGGTGCTGGACATCCGCATCGTGGATGAGGCGGGCGTCGAGCAGCCGGCGGGGACGCGGGGGGAGCTGCAGATCCGCGGCGCCTCGATCATGCGCGGCTACTGGAACCGGCCCGAGGCCAATGCCGAGACCTTCGTCGACGGCTGGATGCGCACCGGTGACGTGGCCTATGTGGACGAGGACGGCTTCGTCTACATCGTCGACCGCATCAAGGACCTGGTGATCCGCGGCGGGGAGAACATCGGCTGCGGGGCGGTGGAGGCGGCCCTGCTGGAGCATCCCGAGGTGATCGAGGCCAGCGTCTACGGCGTGCCCGACGAACGGCTCGGCGAGGAGGTGGGGGCGACGCTCTATGCGCGCTCCCCCATGGACGAGGGCGAGCTGCGGGCCTTCCTGGCGCCGCGCCTGGCCCGGTTCGAGATCCCCCGCTATTTCCACTTCGCGTCCGAGCCCCTGCCGCGCATCGCCTCGGGCAAGATCCTCAAGCGCCAGCTGCGGGACGAGGCGGCGCGGCGCTGGGCCTAGGGCGCCCCTAGCACCAGCTCGCCTGAGTGGGGGTGGGGGCCCGCATGGCCTCCAGGATGCGGAAGCCGACATCGCCGTAGAGCTTCTGGCGGCCGTCATTGAGCACGAAGCTGGGGCTGCCCTGGATGCGCATGGCCTCGGCGTCCTTTTTACGGTGACAGTGCACGAATTCGCTGCACTAGGGTCCTGGCGTTTCCTACAGCGAAACCTCGCTCACTCTCCCTCCGCCCAGGATGAATCTGGGTCCCCTGAGTTCTCAAACGAAGTGCAACACCCTGCATTGGCGGAGGTGTTGTCATGGGACGGCTCTACGAGCAGCTCAGCCTTGAGGAGCGGTGCGGGATTGCCCCTTCACGCCCCGGCGTTCACCAGGGCCAGGTAGCGCTCGAAGGCGCCTTCCGGGAGCGCGCCGCGGGCGGCGAGCAGGGCGATCATGCGGCCGGCGAGGTCGATGCTGTAGAAGCCGTGATGGGCCAGCAGGGCCACCGTCTTCATCAGCTCCGGATCCAGGCCGCCGGGCGCCACGGGGTCGCGCACATAGACGATGTCGGCCTCCAGCAGCTGGTTGAAGGGGCTGCGGAAGTCGCCGTCGCGCAGCACCGGGGCGATCGACCATTTCTTCAGGGCGGTGAAGCAGTGGGGGATGAACCCCTGGCCGCGCATCCAGACGTCGATGTCGCCGAAACTCGGCTGGCCCTCGTAGAGCGGCACGAAGGAGACCTCGAGCTGGACCATGGCGCAGCGGGCCAGCTTGGCGGTCCCGTGGCGCAGGGCGGCCAGTTCGCCGCCCTGGATATCCATCTTCAGGAAGTCGAGGTCGGGGAGGTCGGCGATATCGTCGAGCCGGGTGGTGGTGACGGCCAGTTCGCGCTCGACCTGGCCCAGCCGCTCGAAGCCGTTGAAGAAGGCCAGGTGATCGGCGCTGGGCCGGAACAGCGAGGTCATCCCGGATTCCGGGGCGGCCAGGTAGAGGGTGGCGGGGCCGCCGTCGCCCACCACCTGGGGAAAGATCCTGACGCGCTCGCCGTAGAGCTGGCGCAGGGCGGCGTGCTGGCGCGGGTCGGCGTCGAAGGCGTTCAATTCGGCGAGGCCCGCGTCCACCATGTCCTTGTAGAGCGGCGTCTCGCCAAGGTCGGCGGCGCCGATGTCGGCCACCTGCAGCGGGCGCCCGAGGGCCAGGAGATCGAAGAGGTCGCGGGTCGCCATGGGCCAGATTGAAGCTGATTCTCGCCCGCCGGGCGGCGCCTTCGCAGCGTTACCCCATCCGCCTGCCGCCCCATGCCGCGCCCGTCGGAAAATTTGCGCGACGAAGTCGATTTGCGAAAGCCCGGTTCGTCGTTCCGATGGCAGGCTGATGAGGGCCGCTCAGGCAGGAGACAGACGATGCGGGTGATGGTGTTGGTGAAGGCGACCGAGGCGAGCGAAGAGGGTCTCTTCGACCCGGCCTGGACCGCGCAGATGATGGCGGCGATGGGCCGGTTCAATGAGGCGCTGCGCGAGGCCGGCCTGCTGCTCGCCGTCGACGGGCTGACGCCCTCGTCGCAGGGCAAGCGGGTCGCCTTCGAGGGGCCGCGCCGCACGGTCATGGACGGGCCGTTCGCCGAGACCAAGGAGGTGGTGGCCGGCTTCTGGCTCTGGGAGGTTGCGGACATGGAGGAGGCGGTGGCCTGGGTGAAGCGCTGCCCCAATCCGATGCCGGGGCCGAGCGAGATCGAGATCCGGCCGCTGAACTGAGGCCGTCTAGAGCTGTTCCCGTTTCGAATGAATCGAAACGGGGCTCTAGATTCCTGACTTGGTCGCTCTTCCTGATCGCCTGACTTGATCCAAGTCAGGCGGGAAACGCTCTAGCACCAGCTGGCCTGGTCGGCCTGGGGTTCGCGCAGCAGTTCCTGGATGTTGGCCTCCAGGATGCGGAAGCCGACATTGCCGTAGAGCTTCTGGCGGCCCTCGTTGAGCACGAAGCTGGGGCTGCCCTGGAGGCGCAGGGCCTCGGCGTCCTGGTGGTCCGACGCCAGGGCGGCGAAGGCCCGGCCGTCGGCGATCAGGGTCTCGACGCGGGCGAGGTCGGCCCCGGCCCGGGCGCCGACCTCGCGCTGGACCTCCCAGGTGGCGATGTCGCGGGCGTCGGCGAAGAAGGCGTGGCGCAGGGCGCGCACCGCGGTCTCGGCGGCGCCTGGCGGGCCGCCGCCGGCCGCCTCGTCCAGCTGCACGGCCTTGAGGAACAGGTGGGCGCCCCAGGAGGAGGCCGGCCGCACGGTCAGCCAGACGGCCGGGTTCAGCTCGACCTCGGGGAAGGCGGCGGCCGACTGGCGCAGGTGGGCGTTGAAGCCCTCATAGCCGCCCTTGTCGCCCCAGGCGGCGGGGATCTTGCGGGCGGTGTCGCCAAACACCGGGCAGAAGCGGTACTCGATCCGCACCCGGTCGCCGAAGGCCCGCCGCAGCGCGTCGAGCCGCAGCTCGGCGATGTAGGCCCAGACGCACAGGACGTCGGAGAAGCAGACGATGGGGACGGGGGTCACTGGGATCTTCCTCGCGGCTCTGACCGCCCCGGTATAGCCCACCGCGCGCGCCGGGGCAGGGGGCGCTTCAGGCCCGGCAGCGCGACAGCATGATCTCGATGACTTCCGCGCGCCGCGCGGCGATGTTGGCGGGGTCGGCCATGTCGTAGTCGAACAGCCGGCCGAAGGTGTGCCGGTTGCCGACGAAGAAGAAGCTCAGCGAGCTGATCGTCAGGTGGAACTGGAGGGGGTCGGCGGCGTCGGCCCGGACCACGCCGGCGGCCACCCCGCGCGCCAGGATCCTGCCGGTGGTGTCGAGGACCAGGCGCCGCTGGGCCGAATGGTCGATGCGGTCGCCGTGGCGACCGAGATCCAGGTTCTCGGTCATCAGGATCCGGACGACGTGGGGATTCCCGACATGGGCGTCGAAGGTGGCGCCGGCCAGGGCGGCGATCGCCTCCAGCGGCTCCAGGCGGTCGTAGTCGAACCCGCCCTCGGCGGAGCGGAAGTCGGCATAGGCGCGCTCCAGGACGGCGGCGTAGAGGCCCTCCTTGCTGCCGAAATAGTAGTAGATCATGTTCTTGCTGGTGGCGGTGCGCGCGGCGATCTCCTCGACCCGCGAGCCGTGCAGGCCCTTGGCCGCCACCTCTTCGGTCGCCACCCGCAGGATCGCGTCGCGCGTCGCGTCGGCGTCGCGCAGCTTGCGCCTCGGGGCCGGAGCCCTGTCGGGCCTCGCGGCGGCCGGCGCGCTCTTCCGTCGATGTTCCATGTCGTCATCGTAGCGCGTCTGGTGTGCGCCGCACAATGTACCAACCGGTCAGTTGGTGGTTGATTTGACTAACTGGTCAGTTTAATCGGAGTCGCAACAAGGCGGCATAACGTCGTCATCTCGGGGGAGGAAACGGTTATGACGCATCGTTCCAGCGTGTCTGTGCTTGCTTTGACCATCGCGCTCGCCGGGGCTTCAGGCTCCGCATTCGCGCAGACCGCCGCCACCGGCCCGGTCGTGGAGGAAGTGATCGTCACCGCGCAGAAGCGCTCCGAGCGGCTGCAGTCGGTGCCGGTCTCCATCACGGCCATCGAGGCCAAGACCCTCGACGACCTGGCGATCGACAATGCGCGGGACTTCGTCCAGTTCGCGCCCTCGCTGAACTTCCAGGCCGCCGACGAGGCCCGCCTGTTCAACTTCTCCATCCGTGGCATCGGCACCGAGAGCTTCTCGGTGGGGGTCGAGCCCTCGGTCTCCACCATCGTCGACGGGGTGGTCTACACCCGCGTGGGCTCGGTCTTCGACGGGATCGGCGACCTGGAGCGGGTCGAGGTGCTCAACGGGCCGCAGGGGACGCTGCAGGGCAAGAACGCCTCGGCCGGCGCCGTGGTCATCGTGACCAAGGCGCCCAACCGCGAGGCCTTCGAGGGCAGCGCCGAGGTCGGTGTCGCCGAGCACGGCGAGCGCACGGCCAAGCTGACCCTCACCGGCCCGATCAACGACCAGCTCGCCTTCCGGCTGTTCGGCTATTATCTCAAGGAAGACGGGCTGGTGAAGAACATCGCCACCGGCCAGTCGGTGAACAACGTGGAGTCCTACGGCTTCCGCGGCAAGCTGCTGTACGAGCCGGCGGAGGGGATCAGCTTCACCCTGGCCGGGGACTGGAGCGACCGTGAGGCCGACTGCTGCGGCGAGCCGATCCGGCTCCCCGCCGCCTCGGGCAATGTGACCGCCGCCTTCACCGGCACGCCGGTGGGGCCTAACAACCGCTTCGTCAATTTCAACACCCTGCAGGAGGGGTACCAGAAGAACGCCGGGGTCTCCCTGACCGGGGACATCGAGATCGGCAGCCACACGCTCACCTCCATCACCGCCTATCGTGAGTACAAGGACTTCGCGATCCGCGACCGTGACGGCACCAACGCGCCGTTCACCGGCGTCACGCCCCAGCAACTGTTCAACGCCACCGTGCCGGGGATCTCGGCGGCCGACGCCCTGACGCGGATGGACGCCCTGCTGCTCAACCCGCTGAGCTTCTCCTGCCGCAACGGCGTCTGCGGCGAGAGCAACAGCCTGGAGAAGAGCGACACCTTCAGCCAGGAACTGCGCATCGCCTCGCCGGTCGGCGGAGCGGTCGACTACATCGCCGGCCTCTACTACTACGACGCCAAGACCGAGCGGGACCTGACCATCGCCGGGGTGCGCTCCAACATCGCCGGCAATGTCAGCTTCCCCACGCCGACCACCGTCACGGTCAACCGCGACACCGCCTATGTGCTGGCCGACGTGATCACCAAGGTCCACACGATCAACACGGCGATCTTCGCCAACCTGAACTTCCACCCGACCGAGAAGCTGACCCTGTCTGGCGGGGTGCGCGCCGTGCGCGACCGCCTCGAATGGGATCACAACAAGGTCACGGGCCCGAACGGCGACCACATCGGGGGCCCCGAGAATGTGAACCCGGCCGGGGTCGCCGCGCCCGGCGCCAACGCCGGGACGCCGCAGTTCAGCGCCCAGCGCAAGTTCACCGACAGCGCGCTCATGGGCCGGGTGACGGCGAAGTACGAGTTCTCGCCCGAACTGATGACCTATGTCTCCTGGGCCCGCGGCTACAAGGCCCAGGCGGTGGACGCCGACATCTACGTCTCCCAGGCGGGCTTCAACGCCAGTCCGGTGGGGCCCGAGACGTCCCGATCCTGGGAGGCCGGCGTCAAGTCGCAGCTGTTCGACCGTCGCCTGACGGCCAACTTGACGATCTATGACACCACCTTCTTCGGCTACCAGACCTCGTCGTCGGGCACCGACGGCTCGGGCGCCCCGGTGCTGCGGTCCGCCGGCAAGCTCTTCACCAAGGGGATCGAGGGAGAACTCACCCTGCGGCCGATGACCGGGCTGCGGCTGACGGGCAACTTCCTGTTCGCCGACAACAAGTTCGGCGACCTGTTCGTGACCCCGACCCTCAACATCAAGGGCGGCGACCCGCTGAACGCGCCGGAGAGCAAGTACGGGCTCACGGGGGTCTATGACTTCGCGGTGGGCGACTGGGGCGTCAACGTCTCGGCCAACTACACCTGGACCGACAAGACGCTGTTCACCAACCTGGCCGACGCCAACAACCCCAACTCCGTCTGGATCCGGCCGTCCTTCGGCGTCGCCAACGCGGCGGTCAACCTGACGCCGCCCGGAGAGCGGCTGAAGATCAGCCTCTACGTGAAGAACCTGTTCGACGAGCAGTATGTCGCCGGCCTGCGCCGCATCTCCGGCTCGGTGGGCGGCGCCGGCGCGGTGGCCCAGACCCTGCCGCGGGACTTCGACCGCTACTTCGGCGGCACCGTGCTGGTGAAGTTCTGAGGCGATCGGGGAGAGGGGGGCCAGCGATGGACGAGCGAACGCGCGCGATCCGCGCTGGCCTGACCGGCGGCTTGGCGGGCGGGGTGGTGATCTGGATCTACGAGGCCATCGTCTGGGTGGGCGTCCAGCACCTGATGCCGCTTCAGGGCATCCCCCGCAACGGCGCGGGCCTGGTGTTCGGCAAGGGCGTGCAGGCGGCGCTGGGGCCGCTGGCCTATGTGGTGGGGACGGGGATCCACTTCACCTTCGCCCTGGCCTGGGGCGTGGCCTTCGCCCTGGTCTGGCCCGGGTTCCGGCGGCGCGGCTGGGAGGCCACGCTGCTGGCCATGGTCTTCGCGGTCCTGATCTGGATCGTGATGCACGTGGCGATCGCGGTGGTGGGCGACGACCACCCGAACTATCTCGACGTGAACGTCATCCTCGGCGGCTTCGTGTCCCACCTCTTCTACACCGTGCCCCTGGCGCTGATCGTCCGGCGGCGGCTCGCGGCCGATGACGCGAGCGGGGCGGCGTGACGCGACTTCGGGCGACGGATGTCCCGGTCGCGGCGGACGGGCGCATTTCCCCCGCAGCGGCGCTGACCATCCTGGTCTGCTTCCTGCTGAACATGGTCGACGGCATGGACATCCTGGTGATGTCCTACATCGCTCCGGCGCTGCAGAAGGAGTGGGCCGTCAGCCCCGCCGAGCTCTCCATCGTGTTCAGCATAGGGCTGGCCGGCATGGCGCTGGGGGGCCTGGGCCTGGCGCCCCTGGCCGACCGGTTCGGCCGCCGCCGGATGATCCTCATCGCCCTGTCGATCATGACCCTGGCCATGCTGGCCAGCAGCCGCGCCCAGTCGATCGGCCAGCTGGTCGCGCTGCGGTTCTGCGTGGGGACCGGAATCGGCACGGTGCTCGCCTGCATCGCCGCTCTCGCCGCCCGCGCGGCGCCGGAGCGCAAGCGGAGCTTCGCGGTCGGCGTGCTGCAGGCGGGCTATCCCCTTGGGGCCATGATCACCGGCCTCGTCACCGCCTGGGCCCTGCCGCTGTACGGCTGGCGCAACGTGCTGGTGGGAACCGGCCTCGTCTCATCCCTGTTCGTGCCGCTCGTCCTGGTGCTGGTGCCGGCGCAGATCTCCCGGGTCGAGCGGCAGGCCCGCACCCGCCTGCGCGAGGTCGTGGCCGGCCCGCGCCTGCCCGCCTCGCTGCTGCTGTGGGGCGCGACCATCTGCGGCTTCATGGCGCTCTACTTCATCGCCAGCTGGATCACCAAGCTGGCGATCGAGGCCGGCCTGCCGGAGACCCAGGCGATCCTCGCCAGCGCGGTCTACAACTTCGGCGCCTTCGTCGGCACCGTGGGGATGAGCCTGCTGAGCGCGCGGGTCGACATCCGCACGCTCGCCTGCGTCCTGCTGGTGGCGGCGGCCGGCGCCTTCCTGGTGTTCGGCGGGGTGGCGCTGCCGCTGGTCGGCGTGCTCGCCGGAGCCTTCGTGATCGGCGTGACCCTGCAGGGCGGGGTCAACGCCCTCTATCCGATCGGCGCGCGGGTCTATCCCGACGCGGTCCGCGCCACGGGCATCGGCTGGTCCTCCGGCATCGGCCGGATCGGCGCCTTCACCGGCCCCATGATCGGCGGCTGGGCGCTGAGCCAGCACCTGCCCCTGGTCGCCGTGTTCGGGATGTTCTGCGCGCCGCTGCTGCTGGCGGCGCTGTTGGCGAGGCTGGTGCGGTTCGAATGATCCCCGACGTCCATGGCCCACGCCGCCACCGCTGATCTGAAGGACCGAGCCGTCATGGCCCACATCGTCGGTGGCATCGCCACCTCGCACACGCCGACCATCGGCTTCGCCCTGGACCACAACAAGCAGGACGACGCGGTCTGGAAGCCGATCTTCGAGGCCTATGAGCCCATCAAGCGCTGGCTGCGGGAGAAGGCGCCGGACGCCCTGGTGGTGATCTACAACGATCACGTCACCTCGTTCTTCTTCGATCACTATTCCGCCTTCTGCCTGGGCATCGGCGAGTCCTACGAACCCGCCGACGAAGGGGCCGGGCGCCGTGCCCTGCCGCCCGTTCCGGGCCATGGCGCCCTGGCCCGCCACATCGGTCGCTCGCTGATGGCCGACGAGTTCGACATGTCCTTCTTCCAGGGCAAGCCACTGGACCACGGCTGCCTCTCGCCGCTGTCTCTGCTCCGCAAGGGCGACGGGCCCTGGCCCGCGGCGATCGTCCCGCTGCAGGTCGGCGTGCTGCAGTTTCCGGCGCCCAGCGCGGCGCGCTGCTACAAGCTCGGCAAGGCCCTGCGCACCGCCATCGAGAGCTTTCCGGAGAATCTCTCCGTCGCCATCGTCGCCACCGGCGGGCTGTCGCACCAGGTCCACGGTGAGCGGGCGGGGTTCAACAACCTGGCCTGGGACCACCAGTTCCTCGACTTGTTCGAGCACGACCCCGAGGCCCTGACCCGGATGACCCAGGCCGAGTACGCCCGGCTCGGGGGCCTGGAGAGCGCCGAGGTCATCATGTGGCTGGTCATGCGCGGGGCCTTGTCGGCCTCGGTCAAATGTCTCCACCGCGACGTGTACCTGCCCTCGATGACGGCGATCGGCACCGCGATCTACGAGAACCAGGCCCAGCCCCTGTCCGCGCGGCAGGCGGCCGAGGCGCGCGCGCGCTCGGGTCACGAACTGGCGGGCGCCGAGACCCTGGAGGGCACCTACCCCTTCGACCTCGACGCCAGCGTGCGCACCTTCCGGCTCAACAGCTTCCTGCACGGCCTGGTGCTTCCGGAGACCCGCGCGGCCTTCCTGTCCGACCCGGAAGCCTGCTTCGAGCGGGCGGGACTCTCGACCGAGGAACGCGACATGGTCCGACGCCGCGACTTCCGGGCCCTGATCCAGTACGGCGCGATCTTCTTCGTCCATGAGAAGCTGGCGGCGGTGGTGGGTCTCAGCAACCTGCACGTCTACGCCCACATGCGCGGCGAGACGCTGGAGGACTTCCAGAAGACCCGGAACGCCAAGATCCTCTACTCGGTGTAGGGCGCCGGCGCGGCTCAGCGGGTCACGTCCCGCACGCAGCCGCGCAGCCAGCGGTGCGCCGGGTCGGCGTCCATCCGGGGGTGCCAGAGCAGGGAGATGGTGATCTCCGGCGGGGCGGCGGGGAGGGGGAAGCTGAACAGGTCTTCGCGCCAGGTGGCGGTGTGGCGCTCCGGAACCGTGGCGACCAGGTCGGAGGCGCGGGCCAGGGCCAGGGCCGCGGAGAAGCCATCGACGACGGTGGCGATCTCGCGGGTCAGGGGGCCCAAGGCCTCGTCGACGGGGCCGGTTTCGGCGCCCCGGCGCGAGACCAGGATGTGGCGGGCGCCGGCGTAGCGGGCCGGCGTGATCTGGCCCTCGGCCAGGGGGTGGCCGGGGCGGACCACGCCGATGAAGCGGTCGCGGAACAGGGCCTGGGCGCGGATCTCCGGACCCTGGGCCTGGCCGACGACGCCGGTCTCCAGGTCGACGTGGCCGTCGCGCAGGGGGCCGGAGTCGCGGTCGGTCTTGGCCAGGAAGCGCAGGCGCGCGCCGGGCGCCTCGGCCGCGACCCGGGCGATGAGCTGGGGTCCGAAGGTCTCCACAAAGCCCTCGCTGGCCCGCAGGGTGAAGGTGCGGACGAGCCGACTGAGGTCCAGGGCCTGCGCGGGGCGCAGGACGGCGTGGGCGGCCTCCACCAGCGGGCCGACCTGGTCGCGCAGCTCCAGGGCCCGGGGCGTGGGGACCAGGCCGCGGCCGGCCCGCACCAGCAGGGGATCGCCGGTGGTCTCCCGCAGGCGGGCCAGCGCCCGGCTCATGGCCGAGGGGCTGAGCCGCAGGCGCCGCGCCGCGCCAGCGACGCTGCCCTCGGCCAGCAGGACGTCGAGGGTGACGAGGAGGTTGAGGTCGGTCATGGGCGGGCCTCGTGCGGTTCAGGCGCCAAGTATGGCGTCAGATGCACGAATGAAATGCAAACAGTGCGCGTTCCGCCATGTCCGGCCGGGTCCTAGGGTCGCGGCGCTCCCATCCCGGGGCGAAAGCGGCGGAGG
This sequence comes from Pseudomonadota bacterium, assembly GCA_040388315.1. Lineage (GTDB taxonomy): Bacteria > Pseudomonadota > Alphaproteobacteria > Caulobacterales > Caulobacteraceae > Phenylobacterium. The sequence goes on from JAZKBZ010000017.1 coordinate 41,414, forward strand.
TTTCCATGGAACAGGTCATCGAGACGGCGAGGCCCAGGGCGCGGTGGGCCCTGGCGGGCCTGTCGCTCTCCATGCTGATGCCATCCCTGGACACCAGCATCGCCAATGTGGGCCTGCCGACCCTGGCCCGGGCGTTCGGCGCCTCGTTCCAGCAGGCGCAGTGGATCGTGCTGGCCTATCTGCTGGTGCTCACCAGCCTGATCGTCGGCGTCGGGCGGCTGGGGGACCTGCTGGGGCGCCGACGGCTGCTGCTGGCCGGGATCGGCCTGTTCACCGCAGCCTCGCTGCTCTGCGGCCTGGCCCCCACCCTCGAGCTGCTGATCGCCGCCCGGGGCGCCCAGGGGCTGGGGGCGGCCATCATGATGGCCCTGACCCTCGCCCTGGTGGGGGAGACGGTTCCGAAGGACCGGACGGGGGCGGCCATGGGACTGCTGGGGACCATGTCGGCGATCGGCACGACGCTGGGGCCGTCCCTGGGCGGGCTGCTGATTTCGGGGTTCGGCTGGCGGATGATCTTCCTGATCAACCTGCCGCTGGGGATCGCGAACCTGGTCCTGGCGGCCCGCACCCTGCCGGCCGATCCGCCGCCGGCCCGGGGGGGACGGTTCGACGGGGTGGGCACGGCCCTGCTGGCCCTGACCCTGGGCGCCTACGCCCTGGCCATGACCAGCGGCCGGGAGGGCTTTGGTCCCCTGGCCCTGCTGGCGGCCACCGGCGCGGTCCTCTTCGGCGTCTGGCAGGGTCGGGCCGCCCAGCCCCTGCTGCCCCTGGCGATGTTCCGCCAACCGGGGCTCGCCGCGGGCCTGGCCATGAGCCTGCTGGTGGCCACGGTGATGATGGCGACCCTGGTGGTGGGGCCCTTCTACCTGACAGGCGCCCTGCGGCTGGACGCGGCCCGGGTGGGGTTGGTGATGACGGTCGGGCCCCTGGTGGCGGCCCTGAGCGGGGCGCCGGCCGGGCGGCTGGCGGACAGGTTCGGCGCGCCGGTCATGACGCTCGCCGGCCTGACGGGACTGGCGGGCGGCCTGCTGGCCCTGGCGGTCGCCCCGGCCCGGTTCGGCGCCGGGGGCTATATCGGCGCCATCGTGGTGGTCACCGGCAGCTACGCCCTGTTTCAGGCGGCCAACAACACGGCGATCATGGCCGAGGTCGCGCCCGACCAGCGTGGGGTGATCTCCGGCCTGCTCAGCCTGTCGCGCAACCTGGGGCTCATCACCGGAGCCTGCGTCCTGGGGGCGGTGTTCGCCCTGGCCACGGCGGCGAAGGACGTCACCACCGCCTCGCCCCAGGCCCTGGCCGCCGGGATGGGCGCCACCTTCACCGTGGCGGCGGGGCTGGTGGGCGTGGCGTTCGGGGTCGCCTTGGCGGGGCGGCGGTCCGCGCCCCGCGCGCAACCGCTGTCGCCGATCGCACCGCGGCGGGCTAGGTTTGGGGGGCGCCGTTCGGCGCCGAGGTAGAGACACTTGACCACCCGCCATGGACTGGAGATCTGCGCCGCCGACGCGGTGGACGCGCCGGGCCTCGCCGAGCTGCTGGGCGGCTCGGCGGCGGCGGTCGCCGCGCGGCTGGAGCGCATGCGGGTCGAGCGCGCCACGGTGCTGCTGGCGGTCGAATGGGGGCCGCCCAGCGGGCTGATCGTGCTGCACGCGCGCCAGGGCCTGCTGGCCGACCGGCCCCAGGGGGTGGTGAGCGCCCTGCTGGTGGCGCCCGACGCGCGGCGGCGGGGGATCGGGCGGCTGCTGCTGAAGGCCGCCTCCCAGGCCGCGCGGATGGCCGGCTGCGGGGAGCTGGTCCTGGCCGCGCCGTTGGGGGCCGAGGACCTGGCGGCCTTCTGCCGGGCCACCGGCTTCAGCCCCGTGGAGACCGGATTCTCAAGACCCCTGCGGAAGGGCGGCTGACGGCGCCGCGCGCAGGTCCCGGGCCAGGGCGTGATAGCGGGCCGCGGCTTCGGGCGGGCCGAAGGTCTCGTAGAGCGTCGCCAGGTTGTGGGCGGCCATGTGTCCGCCGCGGCCGCGCACGGCGCCGTCGAGGTGGGGCTGCTCGCCGATCTCCAGGCAGGTCTTCCAGGCGGCCTCGGCCAGGGGGAGGAACTCGCCCACGGCGCGGTCCGGGGCGGCGGTGGCGCATTCCAGATAGAGGTCGCCGGCGGCGAAGTGGAAGTCCGGCGAGACGGCCCAGGCCGGGGTCTCAGCGCGGACCAGCTCCAGGGCCTCGTCGAGCTGGCCGGCCTCCTTCAGGGCGGTGACGGCGCGGACCACCAGGCTGTGGCGCCAGGGGACGTCGGCGGGAGCCAGGCGCAGGGACTCGGTGAAGCAGAGCGCCGCCTGCGGCGGACGGCCGCGGACCTGCAGCTCCTTGGCGAGCTGGAACCAGAGATAGGGGTCTTCCGGCTGGTCCCGCAGCTCGGCCATCAGCAGGATCTCGTTGCGGTCGCCCTTGCGCGCCAGGTTCTCGGCGGTGAAGCCGTCATGGCCCAGGGTCAGCGGCAGGCGGACGCCCTTTTCCAGGCCCACCGGCTGTTCGTGGATGCGGCCCTCATAGCGGACGCCGCGGGGCAGGAGGCGGGGAATCCAGGTCTGGGCCAGGGTGTCGGCGCCGGACTGGTCCAGCCGGTTGTCGCGGCGCACCCAGCCCATGGCGTCGTGGGGGAGTGGGCCGGCGAGGCACTCGGCGCCGGCCTCGATCCACTCGTCGGCGTCCAGCACCAGGTTCCAGTCGGCGGGCGAGAGATCCAGGGAGGCGTTGCGGGCGGCGGCGAAATCGTCGACCCAGGCGAAGTGGTGGACCTGGGCGCCGCAGGCCCGGGCGATCTCGGCGGTGGCGTCCAGCGAGCCGGTGTCCAGCACGATCATCAGGTCGACGTGGGGCCGCGCGCTGTCCAGGGCCCGGGCGATGCGGTGGGCCTCGTCGCGGGCGATCATCACCAGGGCCAGGCGCGTCATCGAAGTCTCCGGCGGAGCGGAGACTTTTCAGCGTTTGTGGTTAACCTGGGCTTACGGCGGTCCCGTCGGGCGCGGCGCGGGGAGTTTCCGCTTGGAGCCTTCGGCGTTTTCACCGATTTGAGGCCGACCGACGTTCGAGGGACTGACAGATGGCTTCCGGCCTCGCCGCGCTGCTGGACGACGTGGCGGGGATCGCCAAGATCGCCGCGGCCTCGGTGGACGATGTGGCCGGGGCGGCCGGCAAGGCCGGGTCCAAGGCCGTGGGCGTGGTGGTGGACGACGCCGCGGTGACCCCGGGCTACGCCATGGGCTTCACCCCGGACCGCGAGCTGCCCATCGTCTGGAAGATCGCGATGGGCTCCCTGCGCAACAAGTTCGTCTTCCTGCTGCCCGGGGCCCTGGCGCTGAGCGCCTTCGCCCCCTGGCTGGTGACGCCGCTGCTGATGCTCGGCGGCTCCTACCTGGCCTTCGAGGCCAGCGAGAAGATCCTGGAGGTCTTCCTGACCCATGAGGCCGGCGACGAGGTGGAGGAACTGGCGCTCTCCTCCACGGAGCTGGAGGCTCAGAAGGTGGCCGGCGCCATCCGCACCGACCTGATCCTGTCGGCGGAGATCATGTTCATCGCCCTCGCCGACGTCGCCGCCCGGCCCCTGGCCATCCAGGCCGCGGCGCTCGCGCTGGTGGGCCTGCTGCTGACCATCGGGGTCTATGGGGTGGTGGGCCTGCTGGTGAAGATGGACGACATCGGCCTGCACCTGGCCCAGCGGCGCACGCGGGCGGCCCGGGCCCTGGGGCGCGGCCTGGTGCGCGCCATGCCGCCGGTCCTGGCCGGGCTGTCGACCATCGGCACGGCGGCCATGCTGTGGGTCGGGGGCGGCATCCTGGTCCACGGCCTGGAGCACTTCGGCTGGAACGCCATCCCGCACCTGGTGGAGGGCCTGTCCCACTGGGCGGGCCAGGTCCCTGGGGTGGGCGAGATCACCGGCTGGATCGCCTTCGCGGCGGGCTCGGCGGTGGTGGGGCTGATGGTCGGCGCGACGATCGTCGGCGTCGTGCATCTGGTCCACAAGATCGCGCCGTCCAAGGCCCACTGAGCTCAGGCGCCGTCGTCCCGCAGGGGGCGCAGCTCGATGGGCAGGGTGATGGCGCGGGCGAAGCGGGCGGCCCAGAACAGGGCGGTCTCCGGATCGGGCGCCTCGATGACGGTGAAGCCGCCCAGGTGCTCCTTGCTCTCCACGAAGGGACCGTCGGTGACCAGCAACTCGCCGTCGGCCATCCGCAGGACGCTGGCCTGGTCGGGGGGCAGCAGGCCGCCGGCGAACACCCAGCCCCCGGCCGCCCGCAGATCGGCGTTGACCTGGGCCAGTTCGGCCATGATCGGTTCGAGGAATTCCGGGGGCGGGGCCGGGCCATCCGGTTGGTAGATGCTGAGCAGATACCGGGACATGGGCGGGTTCCTTCAGACGGTCGGGGTCACGCGCGGAGGGGGATTATCGCTCGCAGGCGGGGGTCGCGCAGCCACAGTCCGCCCCACATGATGAGGCCCAGCCAGACGCCGAACAGGGTGTGGCTGACCAGGGGATCTTTCAGCCGCATGTGGCTGGCGACGGCGCCGCCCATCACCGCGGTGAAGAGGACGGCGCCCAGGACCGCCGTGCGCGGCCAGAGATAGAGGGCCAGGCAGACCGCCTCGATGATCCCGATGACCAGGCCCTGCTCCGGCGGATAGCCGAGCTGGACCAGGGTCTGGGCCACCACCGGCAGGCCGACGAGCTTGATCCCGGTGTCCATCACCATGAACGCGGCGAACAGGCCGGTGAGGACCCGGCCGGTCCAGAGCATGGCTTTCGGTGTCGTCTCAACGGACATGAGGCTCGCCCCCTTTCCTGTGTGATTTCAGGCCTGCTCGACCGGTTGGTTGAAAGCCCAGTGGACGCCGAAGGGATCCATCAGGGCGCCATAATAGTCGCCCCAGAACATGACCTGGGGCTCGGTGATGGCCGTGGCGCCGGCCGCGATGGCGCGCTTCCACCAGACGTCCAGGTCGGGGACGACGAGCTGCATGGTGAAGCTGTGGGAGGGCTGATGGGCGTGGCCGTGCTCGGGGAAGGCGTCGCCGAGCATCAGGGAGCCGCCGTTGATCTCCAGGTGGATATGCATGAACCGCTTGCCGTCGTCGGCGGGCAGGCGGCGAAGCTCCTTGGCCCCGAAGGCCTTCTGGTAGAAGTCCGACGCCGCCCCGGCGCCCTCGACGCTGAGATAGGGGATGACCCCCTTGAACACGGGATCGATGGTCTGGGTCATATCGGCTCTCCGATGTGCGCGCCCCTGTGGCGCTCTGATCCTAGGACGAACGGGGCGACGGCGATCCGACAGGGGCCCGCGGATTTTCCGCCGCGGGCCGGGTTCACATCTGGGCCAGCACCTCGGCCAGCTGGTCGGCGCACTGGCCCCAGCCCGTGTGGAAGCCCATCTGCTCGTGCTGGGCCTTGGCCTCGGCGGTCCAGTGGCGGGCGCGGGCGGTGTATTTCGTCTTCCCGCCCTCGAGGGGCTCGAAGGTGAGCTCGGCCACCATGAAGGGCTGGCCGGCCGGGACCCAGCCGGGGCCGAAGGCGTCGGTGGTCACCAGCCTGCGGTCCGGCACGACCTCCAGGACGAGGCCGGGGTTGGGGTATTCGGTCCCGTCCTCGGACATCATCAGGACATTGAAGACGCCGCCGGGGCGCAGGTCGATCTCCACCTTCGGCGTGGTGAAGGGCCGGGGCGCGAACCACCGCGGCAGGATTGTCGGGTCGGTCCAAGCCTTGAAGACCTTCTCCGGCGGGGCGTCGAAGACGCGTTCGAGGACGAGGTCGTGTTGGGCGGTCATGTCGTGGCTCCCGTCGGTGGAGTTGTCGGTCTGTCCCTAGAGCCCTTTCCGATCTGATTGGTTCAATCAGATCGGATAAAAAGGCTCTAATTCAAAAAGTTAGAGCATTTTTCGATCCGATAACCGTTTCACACTTATCGGAAAATGCTCTAGGCCGCGCCGGCGCTGTCCTGCTGCAGGCGGTCGAGGTGGAGGCGGATGTGGGCGGCCTCGGCGGGGGTGTTGGCGAGCGCGATGGCGCGGCCGAAGGCCTCGCGGGCCTCGTCCCTGCGGTCGAGCTGCAGCAGGAAGGCGCCCTTGACCCCGAAGAAGTGGAAATAGCCCGCCAGCCGTTCGGCCAGGGGCGCGATCATGTCCAGGGCGGCCTGGGCGCCGGCCACCTTGGAGACCGCCACGGCGCGGTTCAGCGTGATGACCGGCGAGGGGGTGAGGATCTCCAGGTGGGCGTAGAGCCGGTCGATCTGCGGCCAGTCGGTCTGAGATGGCGTGGCGGCGCGGGCGTGCAGGGCGGCGATGGCGGCCTGGATCTGGTAGGGGCCGGGGCGGCGGTGGCGCAGGGCCTTGTCGATCAGGGCCAGGCCCTCGGCGATCATGTCGGGGTTCCAGAGGGACCGGTCCTGGTCCTCCATCAGGATGATCTCGCCCTCCGCATCGTAGCGGGCGGCCGACCGGGCGTGCTGGATCAGCAGCAGGGCGGTCAGGCCCATGATCTCCGGCTCGGCCTGGAACAGGCGCAGCAGCAGGCGCGACAGCCGGATGGCCTCCTCGCACAGCGGACTTCGGGCGGCGGCCTCGCCGGCGCCGGCGGAATAGCCCTCGTTGAACACCAGGTAGACCATGGCCGCCACGCCCGCGAGGCGCTCGGAGCGCGCCACGGCGCCGGGCGCCTCGAAGGGGACGTCGGCGCGGGCGATGCGGCCCTTGGCGCGGGTGATCCGCTGCTCCATGGCGCTCTCGCTCACCAGGAAGGCCCGGGCGATCTGCTTGACCGACAGGCCCGAGACGATGCGCAACGCCAGGGCGATCTGCTGGGTGGGCGGCAGGTCGGGGTGGCAGCAGATGAACAGCAACCGCAGGATGTCGTCGCGATAGTGGGCGCCGTCCAGGCGCTCGGCCAGCGGGCTCTCGACGTCGTCGAGGTCGGAGATCTGGTCCTCGGCGGGCAGGGGGGCCTGGCGGCTCTGGCGGCGGACCTGGTCGATGGCGGCGTTGCGGCCGACCATGATCAGCCAGGCGGCCGGATCGCGGGGCGGGCCATTCTCCGGCCAGGCCTTCAGCGCCCGCAGACAGGCGTTCTGGAAGGCCTCCTCGGCGGTGTCGAGATCGCGGAAATAGCGCAGCAGGGCACCGACGGCCTGGGGCCGGGCGGCCGTCATGGCCTGCTCGATCCAGGCGAGGTCGCTCATGAGGCGCCGATCCCCGGCACGCCCGGCAGGAACAGCCGCAGGGGCCGCACCTCATAGCCGCCGCCGGAGGCCGGGTTGGCCTTGGTGAGCGCGCGGGCGGTGTCCAGGGCCTCCTCCAGGTCCTTGCAGTCGACGATGTAGAAGCCCAGCAGCTGCTCCTTGGTCTCCACGAAGGGACCGTCGAGCACCAGGCCCTCCTCGCGGCGCAGGGAGGTGGCCGCCGTGGTGGGCATCAGGCGGATGGCGGGACCGAAGCGGCCTTCGTCCATCAGCTTCTGGTGGACCTTGTCGAGGCTCGCCATGACGGCGTCGTCTTCCGCCTGGGTCCAGCCGGTGACGATCTCTTCGGTGTTGTAGCAGAGGATGGCGTAGAGCATCGGAGCGTCCCTGATCGAGGCTAGGACGAACGAGTATGCCCGGGGCCGACAGCGGTTCGAGGAAAAAGCGCGGCCCCTAGTCCCGCAGGCCCTCCAGGCGGATGGCGTCGAGCTCGGCGGCGGTCATGACGCCGGCCTGGAAGAGGGCCAGGAATTCCTCGGACAGCCCATTGCCGAACATCAGGGGGTCGTCGGTATTGACCGTCACCCTGACCCCGGCGTCGTGGAGGCGGCGGATCGGATGGTCGGCCATCCGCGCCACCCGGCCGAGCTTGAGGTTGGAGGTGGGGCAGAGGTTCAGCCGTATGCCGGCGTCGGCCAGGGCGCGCATCACCTGCGGGGAGTCGGCGGCGGCGATGCCGTGCTGCACCTCCTCCAGCTCCAGCAGTTCGACAGCGCGCCAGACGTCGTCGGCGGTTCCCCACTCGCCGACATGGCATTTCAGCTTCAGGCCCGCGGCCTTGGCCCGGCGGTAGACGGGTTCGAAGACCTCGATGGGCTGGGCGCCCTCGTCGCCGGACATGTCGAAGCTGCGGAACACGCCGAGCTCCAGCAGGGGCGCCATCCAGTAGTCGATGGCGCGGATTGGGCAGTGGCGGGAGATCCCCATCTGCGGGATCCAATCCACCTGCGGTCCTCCGCGGGCGTGCGCCCCGGTCATCGCGGCCCAGACCGATTCCGCCCCGCCCTCGTGCAGGGTGATCCCCCAGACATCCTCTCCCACCTCGATGCGGGTGACGCCGTCGCGCACGGCCTGGACGAAGGTGGCCTCGAGCGCGATGGCCCGGCCCGCAGCCCCGTGGAACAGCTCGCCCACCTGGGCGGTGGTCCAGGCGTGCATCTCGTCCATGGAGGCTAGCACCCCCTCCAGGGGGACGATGTCCACGCCCGTGGTCTCGCGTACCCAGTCGCGGCTTCCGCCCATCACGGCGTGGATGTGCAGGTCCGCCTTGGGACAGGCGCGCAGACCGGCCAGGTCAGCGGTCTGGAGGGCGGTCTGGAAGGGCGTGGTCATGGGGCGGGCAGGCTCTGCAATCTTGGCCGGGCGGGCAAGCCGCACTGGCGGGATTTCCCGGGCGAGGGACCCGAAAGCCACACCTGGAGTTGCGCGGGCGCCGCTTGCGAGAACGCGGGTTGCCGAGGTGCGCGACCTCTGACGTACTGCGCCCTCCAGTCACCCAATCCGGAGAGCCCCGTGCGCCAAAGCATCATGACCATCGAGAGAGGAGCCCCCTATCGACAGGACATGACGCTGCATGCGAACGCTCAACCTTGGAATCCTGGCGCACGTCGACGCCGGAAAGACTAGCCTTACCGAACGCCTGCTCTACGCCGCCGGGGCCATCGCCCAGATGGGCAGCGTGGATGGCGGCGACACCCAGACCGACTCGCTCGCCCAGGAACGCCGCCGGGGCATCACCATCAAGTCCGCCGTGGCGTCCTTCGCCATCGGCGACGTCACGGTCAATCTGATCGACACGCCGGGCCACCCCGACTTCATCGCCGAGGTGGAGCGGGTGCTGAGCGTGCTGGACGGCGCGGTCCTGGTGGTCTCGGCGGTGGAGGGAGTGCAGGCCCAGACCCGGGTGCTGATGCGCGCCCTGCAGCGGCTGGCCATCCCCACCCTGATCTTCGTCAACAAGATCGACCGCCGGGGCGCTCAGGACACAGTCCTGCTGCGCGCCATGGCCGAGCGGCTGACCCGGGCGATCGTCCCGATGGGGGCGGTCCAGGGGCTGGGCGAACGCCAGGCGGCGATCACCCCGTTCGGCCCCGACGATCCGGCCTTCATCGGCCTGCTCGCGGAGCGGCTGGCCGACCACAACGCCGCGATCCTGGCGGCCTATGTGGAGGGCGGGACGGCGTTGTCCTATCGCGGTTTGCGCAAGGCGCTGGCGGTCCAGACGGGCCGCGCCCAGCTGCATCCGGTCTTCTTCGGCTCGGCCATCACCGGGGCCGGGGTCGAGGCCCTGATGGACGGGATCGCCGAGCTGCTGCCCGCGGCGCGCGGGAAGCCCGAGGGGGCGGCCTCCGGGGCGGTGTTCAAGGTGGAGTGCGGACCGGCCGGCGAGAAGATCGCCTTCGTCCGCATGTTCTCCGGGACTTTGCGGACGCGGGACCGGGTGACCTTCGGCCGGGGCGGGGAAGGCAAGGTCACGGCGCTCAGCGTCTTCGAGCGCGGCGGCGCGGCGAGGGCCGAGGCTTTGCCGGCGGGCCGGATCGGCAAGGTCTGGGGCCTGTCGGAGGTGAGGATCGGCGACGCGATCGGTGAGCCGCGGGCCGGGAGCGCGGCGCGGCACTTCCCGGCGCCGACCCTGGAGACCCTGGTGCGGCCGTTGCGCGCCGCCGACAAGGGGGCGATGCTGGCGGCGCTCGCCCAGCTGGCCGAACAGGACCCGCTGATCGGCCTGCGCCAGGACGATGTGCGCCAGGAGGTCTTCGTCTCCCTCTATGGCGAGGTGCAGAAGGAGGTGATCGCCGAGACCCTGGCCGGCGAGTTCGGGGTGCAGGTGGCCTTCGAGGCCACGACCACCCTGTGCGTCGAGCGGGTCGCGGGGGTGGGCGCGGCGGCCGAGATTCTGCGGCAGAAGCCCAATCCCTTCCTGGCCACGGTGGGCTTGCGGATCGAGCCCGGGCCGCTGCATTCCGGCGTGGTGTTCGCGCTGGAGGTGGAGCTGGGGTCCATTCCCCTGGCCTTCCACAAGGCGGTGGAGGAGACCGTGCATCGGACCCTGGCCCAGGGTCTGTACGGCTGGCCGGTGACCGACTGCGTGGTGACGATGACCCACTCCGGCTACCAGCCGCGCCAGAGCCATTCCCACGCCACCTTCGACAAGAGCATGTCGAGCACGGCCGGCGACTTCCGCAACCTGACGCCATTGGTGCTGATGGCGGCCCTGAAGCAGGCCGGGTCGGTGGTGTGCGAGCCCATGCAGCGCTTCGACCTGGAGATTCCCGCCGACACCCTGGGGACGATCCTGCCCCTGCTGGCGCGGCTGGAGGCGGCGCCTCGGCCGCCGCTGCTGCAGGGGACGCTCTGCCGCCTGGAGGGGGACATCCCGGCGGCGCGGGTCCACGAGCTGCAACAGCGGCTGCCCGGCCTGACCCGCGGGGAGGGGGTGCTGGAGTCCGAGACCGACCACTACCGGCAGGTGCGCGGCGCGCCTCCCACCCGGCGGCGCACCGACCTCGATCCCCTGGACCGGCGGATGTATCTGCTGCGGCTGTCCCGGCCGGACCTGGCGTGGATCGGGGAACCCTAGCGACAAACTCGGGTGCGCGCTCCGCGCTCCAGCAAGACACCGTCATCCCGGCCGCAGCGAAGCGGAGAGCCGGGACCCAGGGGCCGCGATCAATCCCCCTGGGTCCCGGGTCTCCCTGCGGTCGCCCGGGATGACGTGGGGGATGCGCCCGCGCGACCTGTCGCCCTGCCTGGCGCCGCGTCGATGAGGCTTCCTTTCCGCGCGGGGCATGTGTCTATGTGGCCAACAACAAGAATTTTGGGGATCGGGTATGGCGGACTTCGACGTGGTGATCGTGGGCGCGGGCCTGTCAGGGATCGGCGCGGCCTATCACCTGCAGACCAACTGCCCGGACCGGACCTACGCGATCCTGGAGGGCCGCGAGGCGATCGGCGGCACCTGGGACCTGTTCCGCTATCCGGGCATCCGCTCCGACAGCGACATGTTCACCCTGGGCTACGCCTTCAAGCCGTGGACGGAGGCCAAGGCCATCGCCGACGGCCCCTCGATCCTGAAATACATCCGCGAGACCGCCCGCGACCATGGGATCGACAAGCACATCCGGTTCGGGACCCAGGTGAAGAGCGCTTCCTGGTCCACCGAGGACGCCTGCTGGACCCTCCAGGTGGAGACCAATGGCAAGCCCGGCGCCGTCAGCGCCAACTTCCTGTTCCTGTGCGGCGGCTACTACAGCTACGCGGGCGGCTACACCCCGGAATTCCCGGGGGTCGAGCGATTCAAGGGCGAGCTGGTCCATCCCCAGAAGTGGCCGGAAGGCCTCGACCACGCCGGCAAGAAGGTGGTGGTGATCGGCTCGGGCGCCACGGCGGTGACCCTGGTGCCGGAGATGGCCAAGACCGCCGCCCACGTCACCATGCTGCAGCGCTCGCCGACCTATGTCGTGGCCGCGCCTGGGGAGGACAAGGCCGCCAACTGGCTGCGCACCAAGCTGCCGGCCAAGCTCGCCTACGCCATCACCCGCTGGCGCAAGGTGCTGTTGGGGATGGTCTTCTATAACTACGCCCGCAAACAGCCGGCCAAGGTGAAGGCCGGGATCGTCGGCATGGTCCGCAAGGAGCTGGGCCCCGACTACGACGTCGATAAGCACTTCACCCCCAGCTACAATCCCTGGGACCAGCGCATCTGCCTCGTGCCCGACGCCGACCTGTTCGCCGCGATCAAGAGCGGGGCCGCCGAGGTGGTCACCGACCATATCGAGACCTTCACCGAAACCGGGATCAAGCTGAAGTCCGGCAAGGAGCTCGCGGCCGACATCGTGGTCTCGGCCACGGGCCTGGTGCTGCAGGCGATGAACGGGCTGAAGCTCACCGTCGACGGCCGTCCGGTCGATCCGGGCAGGACTCTGTCCTACAAGGGCATGATGTACGAGGGCGTGCCGAACCTGGCCTCGGCCTTCGGCTACACCAACGCCTCCTGGACGCTGAAGTGCGACCTGACCTGCGAGTATGTCTGCCGCCTGCTGAACCACATGACCAGGACCGGCAACCGCCAGGTCACGCCGCGCAACACCGACCCGACCATCGGCGAGGTCCCGTGGCTCGACTTCTCCTCGGGCTATGTCCAGCGGGCGATGGCCAGCTTCCCCAAGCAGGGGACCAAGGCCCCCTGGAAGCTGCACCAGAACTACGCGCTGGACCTGCTGAACCTGCGTTTCACCAAGATCGAGGACGGGGTGCTGGAGTTCTCCAACAAGGCCGGGAGCAAGGCGCGGCGGCTGGAGGCGGCTTAGAGCTCCAGCCGCAACAACAGCGTCGGTTCGCCATCCTCGACGAACTCGCGCACCGGCTTGAAGCCCACAGCTTTCGAACAGGCCAGCGCCGCCGTGTTGGCCAGGTCGTGGGCGATATAGGCGGTGGTCTGCGCGAAGTGGGGCAGGGCGAGGCCGCGCGCATAGGCGTCCAGCATGGCGCGGCCCAGCCCACGGCCGAGGAAGGTCGGCTCGCCGATGTGGAGGTCCAGGCTGATGCCGTCCGTCTGGCCGTCAGCGGCGTCCGGCCAGTCGCGGTTGCGATAGGCCTGCAGGTAGCCGAAGGGGACGTCGTCATCGCAGGCGACGTGGCAGACCAGCGGCTGCTCGCCCCGGACCCGCGGGCCGTATTTGGCGGTGACCTGGTCGAGGCTCATCGGCGTCTTCTGGACGAAGCGCCGGACGTGAGGCTCCGCCAGCCAGCGGGTCAGCATCCGGAAGTCGGCGGCCTCTAGCGGCCGGAAGGCGATCATGGTTTCAACCGTGCTTCCAACTCATTCATCGTGCTCAGGAAACTCGCCTCCAGATCGACCTCGTAGAGCCGCGCCAGGGTCATCACGCTCCACAGGCAGTCGGCCAGTTCGTGGGCCAGCTTGGCCTTCGCGTCGGGGATGGCGCGCACCCCCTCGGCGGCCTGGAGCAGCTTGGCGAGGTCGCCGACGTCGCCCATGAAGCCCAGGGCGACCTCCTCGCGGGTCCAGGGGCGGCCATAGCGCTCTCTCTCCAGGTCGGCGTAGAGCCGGCGTATCGCCCAGGCGCGGTCGTCGAGGTCCTTGAAGTTGGCCATCTCGCTCCCCCGTGGACGCAACGCCGCGACCAGCCTAAGTTCATCGCGCCCAGACGGTTTGAGCAAGCTCCCGTCGGCGCCCTTCCCGACATCCGATGGAGAGACCCATGATCACGGGCGGCTGCCTGTGTGGCGCTGTGCGCTATGAGATTGACGCCAATCCCCTGGGGGGTGGCCTGTGCCACTGCCGGGATTGTCAGTACCGGTCGGGGGGAGGGCCTTCGGCGGCAATCGCCTTTCCGCGGGCGGCTTTCAGGCTGACCCAGGGAGCTTTGCGTGAATACTGGAGCACGGCCGACAGCGGTAGGACGGTCGTGCGAACCTTCTGCGATGTCTGCGGGACGGGGATCTCGGCGACGAACTCACAACATCCGGAGATGATCCCCATCAGCGTCGGAAGCCTGGATGACGCCAATCTGTTTTCGCCTCAGGCCCATGTCTGGACCCGCTCAGCGCCGGCATGGCATCTGTTGAGCCCCGGGGCCCCGGCTTTCGACGGGCCGGCGTGAATAGCGTAGAGCGGCGACATGATGCGGACGGCGCGGTGCGGCTGCGGCCAAGTTCAGATCGCCTGCCAGGGCGAGCCCAGCAAGGTGTCCCTGTGCCATTGCCTGGATTGTCAGCGGCGGACCGGCGGCCCGTTCGGGGTGGCGGTCTTCTATGACGCGGGCGCCACGACGATCACTGGCGAGTCGGTGGCCTACGCCCGCGACGCCGACTCCGGCTTTCCCATCACCTTCCATTTCTGTGGGACCTGCGGCTCGACGGTGTTCTGGTATCCGAGCCGCAAGCCGGACCTGGTGGCCGTGGCCATCGGCGCCTTCGCCGACCCGGCGTTTCCGGCGCCCTCGCAGGAGGTTTACGAGCAGCACCGCCATGCCTGGGTTGCGCCCCTGGGCTAGGGGCGGAAACCCGGCTCGCCGCCATTGCGCAGGTCAATGACACCGGTTACCTTGCGCTGAGACAGGCGGCGCAGATCGCCTCCGGAAACGCCCAAGACCTCCGATGCCCAAGCCGCTGATCCTCAACGACGACCGGCTGTTCCCCGCGCGGGCGGGGCCCCGCGACATCGCGCGCCGGCTATATGGAGAGGTGAGGGGGCTGCCGATCATCAGTCCGCATGGCCCCCTGGGTCCCGGCTCTGCGCTTCGCTTCGGCCGGGATGACGGAGCACTGTTTTTAGAAGGGCCGGCGAAACCCCTCATCCGACCGCTCTCCGAGCGGCCACCTTCTCCCGCAAGGGGAGAAGGGCGGTATCGCCGTCAGAATTCGATCCCAAGGACCTGATCATGTTCAAGAAAACCTATCACGCCACCCACCCGGACATGATGAAGGGCGCCGGCAATGACGAGTTGCGGGACCGCTATCTGGTGCAGGACCTGTTTACGGCCGACACGGTCAGCCTGAACTACAGCCACAATGAGCGTTTCGTGATCGGCGGCGCGGCCCCGGTGGCGGGGCCGGTGAAGCTGCCGACCCAGAGCGAGCCGGCCTCGGCCGCTGGTCATCCGTTCCTGGAGCGGCGCGAGCTGGGGGTGGTCAATGTCGGCGGGGCCGGCCGGATCACCGTCGACGGCCAGGCCTTCGACATGGCGCCCTGCGACGGGCTCTACATCCCGATGGGCGTGGTCGAGGTCACCTTCGAGAGTGCGGACGCCGGCAACCCGGCCAAGTTCTACCTGGCCTCCACGCCGGCCCATAAGGTCTGCAAGCTGCAGCACATCGCCATCAGCCAGGCCAATCCCCTGGAGCGCGGGGAGGCGGCGACCTCCAACGAGCGGACCATCTACCAGTACATCATTCCCGGGGTCTGCGAGTCCGCCCAGCTGCTGCTGGGGGTGACCTTCCTGAAGCCGGGCAGCGTGTGGAACACCATGCCGCCGCACCTGCACGACCGCCGCTCGGAGATTTATTTCTACTTCGACCTGGCCGGCGACAATAAGGTCTTCCACTTCATGGGCGAGCCCGAGGCCATGCGCCACATCGTGGTCGGCGCCGATGAGGCGGTGATCAGCCCGCCCTGGTCGATCCACATGGGGGCCGGCACCTCCAACTACGGATTCATCTGGGCCATGGGCGGCGAGAATTTGGACTATACGGACATGCACGTCCTCGACATCTGCCAGCTGAAGTAGGGCCCATGTCCCCCTTCGACCTGACCGGCAAGACCGCCATCGTCACCGGCGCCAATACGGGGCTGGGCCAGGCCATCGCCACGGCCCTGGCCGCGGCGGGCGCCGACATCGCCGCCGTGGGCCGCACCCCGCCGGTGGACACCCGCTTCGCCGTCGAGGCCCTGGGCCGGCGCTTCCATGACATCGCCGCCGACCTCTCCACGATGGAGCCGATCGGCCGCATCGTGGCCGAGACGGTGCGGCACCTGGGGGGGATCGACATCCTGGTGAACAACGCCGGCATCATCCGCCGCAACGACGCCGTGGACTTCACCGAGGACGACTGGGACGCGGTGATGGACGTCAACCTGAAGACCACCTTCTTCCTCACCCAGGCGGTGGGGCGGCGGATGATGGAGCAGGGGCGGGGCGGCAAGATCATCAATATCGCCTCGATGCTGTCCTACCAGGGCGGCGTCCGGGTACCCTCCTACGCGGCTTCCAAGAGCGGTCTGGCCGGCGTCACCAGGGCGCTCGCCAACGAGTGGGCGGGCAAGGGGATCAACGTCAACGCCATCGCGCCCG
>JAZKBZ010000018.1:0-38204 GCA_040388315.1 Pseudomonadota bacterium
GGCGCTCCGCGCCACCTTCTCCCCTGAGGGGAGAAGGGAGATGCCGCCATGCTGGAACCTACCCCACCGTCAGCCGCAACAACGTCGCCAACGCGTCGCCGTTTGCCGAGGGCTATCTGCTCGGGCTCATTCCAGCGGTGCTGCTGGTGCTCGCGGCGCGGCGGCAGGCCGTCCCGGCGTGAGCAGTTCCGCCTCACGGCGGACGGTGCTAAGATGAGGACAGCTGGCGTCGACTGGCGCCGGCGTTCATGACCGGAGGCCGCCTATGCAGGGTATCCGCCACGAAAACGTCGATCACGGCCTAGAAACCCAGCACGAACTGCACCTGTTGCCATGGCCATTCCTGGTCGGGCTGTTCGCCGTGCTGGTGTTCGTGGTGTTCTTCGTCGTCGCGAACTGAGTGAATGCCATAGCCGGCGGCCCGGGCTCCGAGGCCGCCGCCGGACTCAGGCGCTGCCGATGATGATGCCGGCGGCGAAGACCAGTGCGCCGCCCACCACCACCTGCAATGCCGCCCGCCAGAACGGGGTCTGCATGTAGCGGTTCTGGATGAAGGCGATGGCCCAGAGTTCGATCACCACTACGGCGATGGCGACGCCCGTCGCGGTCCAGAAATGCGGGATCAGGTAGGGCAGCGCGTGGCCCAGGCCACCCAGCGTCGTCATCGCGCCGGTCACCACGCCGCGGGTGAGCGGCGAGCCGCGCCCGGTGAGCTTGCCGTCATCGGCCGCCGCTTCGGTGAAGCCCATGGAGATGCCGGCGCCCACCGCCGCGGCAAGGCCGACAAGGAAGGTCGACCAGGTATTGCCGGTGGCAAACGCCGCCGCGAACACCGGCGCCAGCGTCGACACCGACCCATCCATCAGCCCGGCCAGTCCGGGCTGCACATAGGTCAAGAGGAACTGCCGGTGCTCCTCGCTCTTCTCTTCGGCGCGCTCCTCGCTACCAAGCACCTGCTCCTCGAGCTTGCCCGCGAGGTTGGCGTGCTCGCGCTCCTCCACCGCGAGATCGCCAAGCAGCTTTCGCACCTCGACATCGGTCGTCCGCCCCGCCGCCTCGGTGTAGAAGCGCGAGGCCGCCGCCTCCATCTCGAACGCCATCTGGCGTACCGCCTCGAGGCTCATGGTCTCCATCAGCCAGACGGGCTTGCGCTCGAGGAAGCCGCGCACGTGCTCGCGCCGGATCGGCACCAGCCGCGAGCCGAACTTCTGCACGTAGAGATCGAGCAGCCGGCGGCGGTGCCCGTCCTCCTCCACCGCCATACCCTCGAACACCTTTGCGGTCGCCGGGTAGCGCGAGGCGAAGCGCTCGGCGATCTCGGCATAGATCGCGCCATCCTCCTCTTCGGCGGCGACTGCCAGTGAGAGGATCTCGCGTTCATCCAGCGAGACGAAATCCCGCCGGTGTGGGTAAAGAAGTCGTGCAAACATAGCGCTCTAGCAGTTCAGTTTAGAATTATTCTAAACGTGTGAACCGGCTCCGGCAACCCCCGGTCATGCCCTTCGCTGATATCAAGCAAAGGCCGAACCTTGCTCAAGTGCGCATAGGCTCGCGCCGCCGGAACGCGAGCGGCGGAGCCCGGCCAAGACCCATAATCGGAGGAAGACCCATGTTTTTGCGATTGAGCCTCGCCATCGGCCTCATTGCGGCCACCACCCTCGGCGCTTCGGCGCAGACCGCCACCGAAGGCTGGCGACTGGGCGGGCTGAAAATGCCGGAATCGGTGATCTTCGACACAGCCAACGACCGCCTGATCGTAACCAACATGGTGACCTTCGGCCCGGATGGCGGCGCCGACGGCTACCTGTCGATCGTCTCCCCCGACGGCAAACTGGTCACCGAGCAGTGGAGCACCGGCCTCACCGACCCCAAGGGCATGGCGATCGTCGGCGACAGCCTGTTCGTCGCCGACAGCAATGGGCTGGTCGAGGTCAAGCTTGCCGACGGCTCGATCGCCACCACCCACGCGCTCGAAGGCGCCATGTTCCCCAATGACGTCACTACCGACGGCACCGACCGCTGACGGTGGAGTGAGGGCGCCAAGCTATCAGTCGGTGCCTTCTCCCCTTGTGGGAGAAGGTGGCCGACAGGCCGGATGAGGGGTTCTCTCCGCGTACGCCGTCGCTCCTCGTTTGCACTCGGATCGCGCTGCACTTCGTTACGCGGACCCCTCATCCGGCCTGTCGGCCACCTTCTCCCACAAGGGGAGAAGGCAATCAGCGCGTGGGACTCCTTTACGGCGTCAGGTCCTTCGGCGGCTCGATGCCGTTGATCAGCGACGCCGTGGTCACCGTGTTGGCGAGCAGGCAGACGATGGTCATCGGCCCCACCCCGCCCGGTACCGGGGTAATGGCGCCAGCCACCTGCGATGCGGCCGCAAAGTCGACGTCGCCGAGCAGCCGCGTCCTGCCCTCGCCACGTTCCGGCGCCGGGATGCGGTTGATGCCCACGTCGATCACCGTGGCGCCCGGCTTGATCCAGTCGCCGCGAACCATCTCGGTGCGCCCGACGGCGGCGACCAGGATGTCGGCCTCGCGGCAGACGGCGGGCAGGTCGACGGTGCGGGAATGGGCGATGGTCACCGTGCAGTCGGCGGCCAGCAGCAGCTGGGCGACGGGGCGGCCCACCAGGACCGAGCGGCCCACCACCACGGCGCGCTTGCCGGCCAGGTTCCCCAGGGTCTGGCGCAGGACCAGCATGCAGCCGAGCGGCGTGCAGGGGATCAGGGCGGGCATGCCGCTGGCCAGCAGGCCGGCATTGACCACCGTCAGGCCATCGACATCCTTGTTGGGGTCGAGGGCGGCCAGGACCATCTTCTCGTCGAGGTGTTTGGGCAGGGGCATCTGGACCAGGACGCCATGGATCCTCGGATCGTCGTTGAGCTGCTCCACCAGGGCCATCAGCTCGTCCTGGGTGGCGTCGGCGGGCAGCCGGTGGGTTTCCGAGTGCATGCCGGCGGCCAGGGAGTGCTCGCCCTTGGAGCGCACATAGACCTGGCTGGCCGGATCCTCGCCCACCAGCACCACCGCCAGTCCCGGCTGGACGCCGTGCTCGGTCTTCAGCAGGGCGGTCTCACCGGCCGCCTGGGCGCGGACCTGCTCGGCCAGGGACTTGACGTCGATGATGTGGGCTGAGGTCATGGACGCTCCTTCTTGGGCCGGAACTCGCGCGTTCGACTATCCGTTCAGGCTGCGCCGCGCAATGCGGGCAGGAGCAGATGCATGTCGGGGTTCACGGCCTTCTTCACGAAATTCTCCACGGCGGTCTCGAAATGGACCGGCCGGCCGATCGTGTTCGCCACCTGCTGCGTCCTGGTGGTGCTGTGGGGATTGTCGGGGCCGCTGTTCGGGTTTTCCGACACCTGGCAGCTGGTGATCAACACCTCCACCACCATCATCACCTTCCTGATGGTGTTCCTGATCCAGAACACCCAGAACCGCGACAGCAACGCCCTGCACGCCAAGCTCGACGAGCTGATCCGCGTGTCGGAGGGCGAGAACGGCTTCATCGGCATCGAAAACCTCACCGACAAGGAGCTCGAGGCGATCCTGGCCGAGTGCGACAAGAACGCCACCGAACTGCGGATGATGGCCAAGAAGCGGGGCCGCAACGGCGACCTGCCCTCTCTGCACGCCAGCAAGAAGCGCAGCGAGGCGCCGGCCAAGGCGACCACCGCCGCGAAGGCGAAGGCCAGGGTCCGAACTCAATAGGGCGGATCGCTGTGTGAGTTCCTTCTCCCCTTGCGGGGTGGCCTGCGGAGCAGGGTCGGATGAGGGGTGGCGCTCCGGTCTCCGAACAACAAACTCCGTCATCCCGGACGCCGATAGGAGATCCGGGACCCAGGGGCCGTACGCACCGCCCCTGGGTCCCGGCTCTCCGCTTCGCTGCGGCCGGGATGACGTTAGAGTTTCATCCGATAGGCCTATCGACCCCTCATCCGTCGGGCGTTCGCCCGACACCGTCGAGAGCGAGCCGGACATGTCCGGCTATGGAGTTCGCCAACGATTTGGCGAACTCCCGCTCTCGACCCCGCAAGGGGAGAAGGACCGAGCAGGCGGCGCCTCTATTGAGTCCGGCTCCTAGACTAGGTCTCCAGCCCTTTCAGCCCCGCCGCAGCCAGGCGGCCACCGCCCAGGCGTGGGCCTCATGCCTCAGGCGGGCGATGGCGACCAGGGGGTCTTCCCAGACCAGGGTGTGATCGTCCTCCACCTTCAGCTCCGGCGCCTCGGCGGTGACGGTCACCTCGAAGAAGGTGGCGCGGTTGTCATAGGCCTGGCCGTCGGTGTTGACGAAGTACTGGTCGGCCCGGGCATAGGCCTGCCCAGCCTGGACCCTGAGGCCGGTCTCCTCGCCGAACTCCCGGACCACCGCCTGGGCCGCGTCCTCGCCGGGGTCCAGGGCGCCGCCGGGCAGGTCCAGCCAGGGCGGAAAGCCCGGCTTCTCCACCCGCACCAGGGCGATCTTGCCCGCCCGCACGGCGATCCCGAAGGCGGCCGGGCGGTCGGCGTGGGTCAGACCCGGGGTCGGCGCGCCGAACTGGGGCCCCATCAGTTGCGGCCGTAGAGGGCTTCGTAGGGATCGACCTTGCCGCTGACGGCGTCGGGCACGGCCACGGCGGGCCAGCCGATCTTGACGCCGGCGCTGGCGTTCCAGGCCTCGGCGATCAGGTCGCGGAGCTCCGAGGCGCCGGCGGCGACCCGCACCGTGGCGAAGGCCGCGCCGCGCGGATCGGCGTTCGCGAAGCCGCCGGCCTTCTCCAGCTCGTAGAAGGGGACCACCTGGCCGCCCGCCACGGCCAGATAGTCGGCGACCCGCTTCTCGATGGCGCAGCCGCAGGCGCGGAAGGGGGTCATCCTGGCCCGAACCGCCGGGGCGTGGACATTGGCGAAGACGAAGGCCTCCTCGAAGGGGCCGTGGACCTTGGCGGTCGAGTAGCCCTGGGGATTGGGATAGTCGCCCCAGCCGTTGTAGTGGGCGGTGACGTGCAGGGGTTGGGAGCCGTCGCCCACGAAGTGCGACAGGAAGCCGACGGTCATCAGGATCTGCTGCTCGCGGCGCAGACGGTCGGCATGCATCCAGGCGCGGCGGGCGCGGTTCTTCTCCCGGGGCTCGGCGGCTGCCTCAACCCGCCAATAGGCGAGGTCGGTGGTGAGCTGCTGGAACTGGTCGACGATGGAATAGGGCAGATAGCCCGCCTTCCAGCTGTCCTGGCCGGCGGCGCGCAGGGCCGTCTCGTAGTCGGCCCGCGTGGGCGGCAGGGCGGCCAGGGCCGGTCCGCCCAGGATGCGGCCGTCGTCCTCCAGGTCGACGAAATGGCCCGGATCGCGGTTGGAGTCGTGGATCTTGCCCGAGCCCTTGGAGCGGTCGGGCTCGCGCGACAGCTCGCCGACCGCCGCCACCGCCGCGGGCGCGCGCAGGAAGGCCGGCAGGGTGGGCGGCAGGGCCCGCATGGCCTCCTCCCCCACCATGCGGTGACCGGCCCCGCCCCAGGCCAAGGCGGGGGCCGGGACGGCGGCGAGCAGGAGCAGGGCGAGGCGGAGCGGCTTGAGCGTCATGCCTGCGATTTGAAGCCCCCTGGATGGGAAGGCAAGCCGGGCTAGGTGATCTTCAGCGCCTTTTCGACCCGGCCGATCCAGGCCTGGACCCTCGGATAGTCGGCCAGACGGAAGCCGCCCTCCTCCGCCATCCGCGTGTAGGCCACCAGGGCGACGTCGGCGAGGCTGACGCGATCCCCCACCAGGAAGGTCGAGGCCGCCAGGCCGTCCTCCAGCCGCCGCAGGGCCGCCTTGCCGCGCTCCACCAGCTTCGGATCGAGGTCGGCCACGGCCTTGCCGAGATAGCGCACCTGGAAGCGGGCCACCGCGACATAGGGCTCGTGGCTGTACTGTTCCCAGAACATCCACTCCAGCATGCGGGCCCGGTCATAGGCGTCGGCCGGGATCAGGTCCGAGCCTTCGGCCAGGTGCAGGAGGATGGCGTTGGACTGGGCCAGCGGCCGGCCGTCGTCCAGGATCACGGCGGGGACCTGGCCGGCCGGGTTCATGGCCAGGAATTCCGGCGTGCGGGTCGCGGCCTTCATGACGTCGGTCTCGATCCAGTCATAGGAAAGCCCGAGATGATCGGCCGTCCATTTCACCTTCAGGCAGTTGCCCGAGATGGAGTCGCCGTAGATGCGCATGTGCAAGGCCCCGTTGCTGGCGGTTGTTGATAGACCATGACTCTGGCGGCGCAATCGAAGCTGTCTGCAGGCGCCTGTGAGTAAGCCTAATAGCGGGGTTGCCCCGGCCCCGGAGTCCCGGTACTCAGAGCGCCGCTGACAGATCAACGACGAAGGAGGACGCCGTCATGGGACGCCGCCTCGCCGCCCTGGCCGCCCTTCCCCTTCTGGCTTTCGGAGGAGGCGCGCACGCCGCCCCGTCCGACCCCATCGGGGACCTCTTGATGAACGCCATCACCGGGACTCTGCCCGGTTCGGCCGACTTCCGCCTGAAGGCAACCCTTTACCATGCCGGCGCCAAGGGCGTGGGCGGTCTGGACTCCCTGGGCTGCAAGGTGGTGGCCATGCGCACCGCCGCCATCGACCGCAACCTGATCCCCCGCCGCACCATCCTGTTCATCAAGGAAACCGTCGGCCTGCCGATGCCCGACGGCTCCACCCACGACGGCTACTGGTACGCCTCCGACGTCGGCGGCGCGATCAAGGGTCAGAGGATCGACCTGTTCACCGGCAACGGTTCGGGCTCGATGAGGCCCCTGCGGCCCCTGAACCTGGCCCAGCTCACGGTCACCAAGGCCGGCGAGTTCAAGGGCTGCCCGCCGCGGTAGGCGAGCCCGCTCTCCCCGACCTGGGGAGGAAGAAACCCGATTCAGGTCTCGACGAAGGCGCGTTCCAGCACGTAGTCCCCCGGCGCGGCGAGCGAGCCCTCGACATAGCCGCGGGCCTCCAGCAGCGCCTTGAGGTCGGCCAGGACGGAGGGGCCGCCGCAGAGCATCAGGCGGTCGACGGCGGGATCCAGCGGCGGCAGACCCAGGTCCTCGAAGATCTTGCCCGAGGCGATCAGGTCGGTGATCCGGCCCTGGTGCTTGAAGGGCTCGCGGGTGACGGTGGGATAGTAGCGCAGCTTGGGCGCGACGATCTCGCCCAGGATCTCGTCATTGGGCAGGTCGCGCTCGAACAGCTCGCGATAGTTCAGGTCGGCCACGTTGCGCACCGTGTGGGTGACGATGACCTGCTCGAAGCGGTCATAGACCTCGGGGTCGCGAGCCAGGCTCAGCCAGGGGGTCAGGCCCGTGCCGGTGCCCAGCATGTAGAGGCGCTTGCCGGGCTTGAGGCCGTCCAGCACCAGGGTGCCGGTGGGCTTCTTGCCGATCAGCACCTGGTCGCCCACCTGGATCTTCTGCAGGCGCGAGGTGAGCGGGCCGCTTTCGACCTTGATGGAATAGAATTCCAGCTCGTCGTGCCAGGAGGGCGAGGCGATGGAATAGGCGCGCAGCAGCGGCTTGCCGTCCACCTCCAGCCCCACCATCACGAACTGGCCGCTCTGGAAGCGGAACGACGGGTCGCGGGTGGTGCGGAACGAGAACAGGCTGTCGGTCCAGTGCTGGACCCAGGTCACGGTCTCGTACAGGAAGGCGCCGGCCTTCTTGGCCGGGGCGGCGGCGGTCACATCGGTCATGATCGGTCTGCTTAAAGCTTGAAGTCGCGGACTAGATATCGCCGCCGACGTTCGTAACGGCATCCGGCGCGCGGGCGACATGTATGCCGCATTCGGTCTTTTCGGAACCCGCCCAGCGGCCGGCGCGCACATCCTGGCCCTCCTCGACGGGCTTGGTGCAGGGCCAGCAGCCGATCGACGGGAAGCCCTGGGCCACCAGGGGATGGGCCGGCAGGTCGTGCTGGGCCATGTAGGCGTCCAGCTCGGTCTTGCCCCAGTTGGCCAGGGGATTGAACTTCACCTGGCCGTCGGCCGGCTCCACCACCGGCAGGGACAGGCGGTCGCCGCCGTGGAAGCGCTTGCGCCCGGTGATCCAGGCGTCGAAGTCCTTCAGGGCGGCGTCCAGCGGGATCACCTTGCGGATATTGCAGCAGGCGTCGGTGTCGGTCTGCCAGAGGTTGGCCTTGGGATCGACGGTGGCGAGATCCGTATAGATCGGCCGCAGGTCGCGGACCTCGGTGAGACCCAGCTTGGCGGCCAGACTTCGGCGGTAGTCCAGGGTCTGGCCAAACAGCATGCCGGTGTCGAGGAACATGATCGGCATGTCGCGCTTGATCCTGGAGACCATGTGCAGCAGCACCGCGGACTCCGCCCCGAAGGAGGAGACCAGGGCCAGCTTGTCGCCGAAGGTCTCGACGGCCGATTCCAGCACCGTGGCCGGATGGGCGTGGCGCAGCTCGGCGTCGAGGCGCAGGGCGATCTGCGGGCGTTCCAGTTGATCAAAGGCCATGCTCAGGACTCCGCGCGCTCGGTGAAGGCCGGGGTGCGGCCGTCAGAGGCGCGTTGATAGACGTGACGATGACGATTGGCGGCGTGGGCCCATTGCTCGGGGCTGGAGCCGTCGGCGGCTTCGAAGCTGTCGCAGCCGCAGCGGGTGAGGAAGTTGGCCTCCTCGCGCAGCACCTCGCCGACGGCGCGGATCTCGCCCTTGAATCCGAAGCGTTCGCGCAGCAGGTGGGCCGAGGAGAAGCCGCGGCCGTCGCGGTATTTCGGGAAGGCGACGGCCACCACCGCCAGCTTGGGCAGGTCGTAGGCGAGCGCCTCGACCTCCTCGTCCGGCTCGATGCGAACGCCCACGGCGCGGCCCTGGGAGATCAGGGCGTCGCCCTCGGCCGAGAACCGGGTCAGCGAGATGATCACGTCGCCCGGGGGCAGGCCCTGGTCGTCGGCGACGTGGGTGAAGGGGTCGTCGACAGAGACGAAGCGGCCGTCGATGATCCTAATGAGCTTCGGCATAGACAGCCTCCTTGAAGGGGGCGACGCCCGTGCGGCGGAAGGTGTCGAGGAAGCGCTCGCCGGCGGCGCGCTCGCGCAGATAGACCTCGACGATGGCGTCGATGGCGTCGGTGACGCGGTCGGCGGGAAGCGCCGGGCCCAGCATCTTGCCGACCTCGGCGTCCTCGGCTCCGGAGCCGCCCAGGGTGAGCTGGTAGAACTCCTCGCCCTTCTTATCGACCCCCAGGATGCCGATGTGGCCGACATGGTGGTGGCCGCAGGCGTTGATGCAGCCGCTGATCTTGATCTTCAGCTCGCCGATCAGTTCTGCGCGGTCCTGGTCGGCGAAGGTGCGCGCGATGTCCTGGGCGATCGGGATCGCCCGCGCATTGGCCAGGGCGCAATAGTCCAGCCCCGGGCAGGCGATGATGTCGGAGATCAGGTTGACGTTCGGCGTCGCCAGACCCACGGCCTTGAGACCCGCGTGCACGGCGGCCAGATCGTCCAGCTTCACGTGCGGCAGCACCAGGTTCTGCTCGTGCGTCACCCGGATGTCGCCGTGGCCGTAGCGTTCGGCCAGGTCGGCCACCACGTCCATCTGGTCGGACGTCGCGTCGCCGGGGGTCTCCCCGATGGCCTTCAGCGAGATCTCGACGATCGTATAGCCGGGGCGCTTGTGCTCACGCAGGTTGTTGCGGGCGAACCGCGCCAGGGCCGGATCAGCCGCCTTGGCCGCTTCGAAGGCCTCGGAGCGGTTGACCAGGGTGTCGAAGTCCATCGGCACGAAGGCGCCGCGGATGCGGGCGATCTCGGTGTCCGGCAGGTCGCCGGCCGGGCCGATCTTCTCCCACTCTTCCTTGACCTGACGGGCGAATTCCTCGGCGCCGAGCGCGGCGACCAGGATCTTGATCCGGGCCTTGTAGATGTTGTCGCGGCGACCGTGGCGATTGTAGACGCGCAGAACCGCTTCCAGGTACGAGAACAGCCGGTTGGCGGGTAGGAACTCGTTGATGGTCGGGCCGACATAGGGCGTGCGCCCCAGACCGCCACCGACGATCACCTCGAAGCCGAACGCTCCATCGCGACCACGGCGCATCATCAGGCCGATGTCATGAACCTTGGCCGCCGTGCGGTCCTTGGCCGAGCCGGTGATGGCGACCTTGAACTTGCGCGGCAGGAACGAGAATTCCGGGTGCAGGCTCGACCACTGGCGGATCGCCTCGGACCAGACGCGCGGATCGTCGATCTCCTCGGCCGTCGCCCCGGCGAAGGGGTCGGCCGTGGTGTTGCGGATGCAGTTGCCGCTGGTCTGGATGGCGTGCATGTCCACCGCCGCCAGGGCGTCGAGGATGTCGGGCGCGTCGGCCAGCTTGATCCAGTGGAACTGCAGGTTGGTGCGGGTGGTGAAGTGGCCGTAGCCCTTGTCGTACCGGCGGCCGATATCGGCCAGCTTGCGCAGCTGGACGGCGTTCAGCGACCCATAGGGGATGGCGACCCGCAGCATGTAGGCGTGAAGCTGCAGGTAGAGACCGTTCCGCAGCCGCAGCATCTTGAACTGGTCTTCGGTGATCTCGCCCGACAGGCGGCGCGCCACCTGTTCCTTGAACTCGGCGGCCCGGTCGGCCAGGAATTCCTTGTCGAGGGTGTCGTACTGATACATCGGCCCTACTTACGCTTGATCAGGTTGACGCGGCCGGTGGAGCGCGAGGCGCCGGCGGCGCGCCGCAGGGCCTCGATGGCCGCCCCCCCCTCGGCCTGCTTGCCATGGGTCGGGTGGTTGAGAGGGCCCAAGGCCCGGATGCGTTCGCGGAAGCTGAGTGGCGCCCAGAGCCCCTCGCTCTCGATCAGGTCGATCAGATAGACGTCGATCACAGTGTTGGGCTGGGACTTGCCCTGGCCCTCGGCGGCCTCGCCGCTCTGGGGGTCGGTGAACAGCTCGGCGTCGGCGAACCGCTCCACCCAGGCACCCTTGTTCCAGAACACGACCTCGCCGTCCTCCAGACGATTGGCGGTCAAGGCTTTCATGATCCCACTCCCCGCTCGAGGCCCCGAGGCTCGAGGCTTTGAACAATCTCCGCGGTCCCGGCCCGGGCCAGAGCCATGGCCTCGCCGACGATCAGCAGGGCGGGGCCGGAAACATTGGCGGCGGCGGCGGCCAGGCCCGCCAGCTCGGTGACCACCCGGCGCTCGTCGGCGCGGCTGGCGTTCTCGACGATCAGGGCCGGGGTCGAACCCGCGCGGCCAGCGGCCATCAGGCGCTCGGCGATGCCGGCCGCGGTGGAGAGGCCCATATAGATCACGACGGTGTGGTTCGGCTTGGCAAGGCTCGCCCAGTCCAGGTCGGGCTCGGCGCCGGCGGCGGCATGGCCGGTGACGAAGGTCACGGCCTGGGCCGCGCCGCGATGGGTGAGCGGGGCGCCGGCGTCGGCGGCGGCGGCCAGGGCGGCGGTGACGCCGGGGACCACGTGGCAGGCGACGCCGGCCTCGCGGCAGGCTTCCAGCTCCTCGCCGCCACGGCCGAAGATGAAGGGGTCGCCGCCCTTCAGCCGAACGACCGTCAGGCCCTCCAGGGCGAAGGCGACCAGCATCCGGTTGATCTCGCCTTGCGCGTAGGAATGGCGCGACTTGCGCTTGGCGACGCTGATGCGGCGCGCGGCGGCGGGCGCCAGGTCGAGGATCTCGTCGCTCACCAGGCCGTCATGGACCACGACGTCGGCGGTCGCCAGCACGCGGAAGGCCTTCAGGGTCAGCAGCTCGGGGTCGCCGGGACCGGCGCCCACCAGCCAGACCGATCCGGCCTCGCGCACGCCCTCGCCGCCCAGGACAACCAGGCGATTGGCGGACTTGGCCTTGGACGCGCGCTGCGGCATGGGCTTTAGGTTCTCTATTGACCAGACTTGAAACTTGAAGCGGGACGGGTGTATGGCCCGCCCCGCTGAATGTCCGCCGGTGAAAAGGGCCTAAACACCGCCGGACGCTTGCAAACTGGCCACGCAGGCCCCAATTCGCAAGCCAAGGACTTCTGCCGGGGCTGTCAGGAAAACTCCATGGAACGCGACGCGCCGCGCCGCCGATTGCCGCCGCTCAACGCGCTCCGCGCGTTCGAGGCCGCGGCGCGCCATCTGAACTTCTCCCGCGCCGCCGACGAGCTGTCGGTGACGCCCGGCGCGGTGAGCCAGCAGATCCAGAACCTGGAAGACTATGTGGGCGCCGCCCTCTTCAAGCGCACGCCCAAGGGCCTGCTGCTGACCGACGCGGCCCAGACCGCCCTGCCCGCCCTGCGCGAGGCCTTCGACCGGCTGGCCGAGGCCGCCTCCATGCTGACCGCCGCCGTGGACGGCCGCCGCCTGACTCTCACCGCCGCCCCCTCCTTCGCCGCCAAGTGGCTGGTGCCCCGGCTCGGCAAGTTCGAGGAGCTGCATCCGCAGGTGGACGTCTGGCTGTCGGCGGGCCTGGAACTGGTGGACCTCACCGCCGGCGAGGTGGATGTGGCCATCCGCTACGGCGCAGGCCGCTATCCGGGCCTGGAGGTCCGCCGGCTGATCGGCGAGACCGTGGTGCCGGTGCTGAGCCCCGAACTGCAGGCCAGCCATCCGCTGAACTCGCCGGCCGACCTGCTGGGCCACACCCTGCTGCACGACGGCTCACCGGAGCCGGACGACAGCTGCCCCGACTGGACCATGTGGCTGGCCGCCCGGGGCGTGAAGGGGGTCGACGGGACCCGCGGACCCCGCTTCAACCAGTCCAGCATGGTGATCGAGGCCGCCGTCAACGGCCGCGGCGTGGCGCTCGCCAAGCGCACCCTGGCCCAGGCCGACATCGACGCCGGCCGCCTGATCTCGCCGCTGCAGATCTCCACGGCCGTGGACTTCGCCTATTACGTCGTCCACCCCAAGGCCAAGGGCCGCCTGCCGCAGGTAAAGGCCTTCATCGCCTGGATCACCGCCGAGGCCGAGGCGCACGAACTGGCGTTGCAGGCGTTGGACAACGGGGCGGGGATTTAGGGGCGGAGGCATCCCGGACGGGCGATAGGCCGATCCGGGACCCAGGGTCCGTACGCTGGGCCCCTGGGTGACTGCTTCGCGCCGCCGATTCGCGGTCCCGGCTCGTAGTTTATCCTTGGGCCGACCAAGCGGTCGGACCCGAGGGCTTCGCTGCGGCCGGGATGACGACGTTATGGTTGGTGGAGCGCGCGCCCTCTTCTGATCGGCCCCCAACTTCCTTCAGAGGCGGTAGCGCGCCTCCAGCAGGTCGATCTCGCGGACGATCCTGCGGGCGGTCTCGCCGTCCAGTTCGTGCTCGCGCGCCATGCGGAAGATCTCGTCGCGCTCGGCGCTGAGGCCCGCGACGCGGAGCTGGCGTTCGATCTGTTCGACCTTGCGGTTGAGGGCGGCGGCTTCCGGGCTCTCGAGGCGCCCGTCGATCCGCTCGCGGTAGAGCTCCATGATCCGGGACGAGGCGTCGGTATAGAGGTCGGCGTCCGGACGCCCCTCCCCCAGGGCGTGCTGGGCGTTCTCGATGGCCTTGATCGCCGCCTGGGCCGCGGTGATGCGGGCCCGGTCGGTCTCGGCCTGGCGCGAGGGTTCGGGGGGCAGTTGGAGATTCTTCAGCAGGCTGGGCAGGCCGGCGCTGGCCACCACCAGGGAGACGATGATCACGCCGGCGGCCAGGAAGATCGCCAGGTCGCGCCCGGGGAAGGCGGTTCCGTCGGTCAGGGTCAGCGGCAGGGTCAGGACGCCGGCCAGGGTGATCGCCCCCCGCACCCCGGCCAGCGACATGCCGATCACCAGGCGCCCGTTCACGGCCGGCGGCTTCTCGCCCCGGCGCTGGGCGCGGAACAGGGTCCAGCGCAGGGAGGTCCAGACCCAGACGAGCCGCAGGGCGCCCAGGGCGGCGCTGATGGCCAGGACATAGACCGCCAGCCACCAGGGCTCGCTGTGGCCGGTGAGCAGGACGGTTTCGCCGGCCTTGGCGAGGATGCCGGGCATCTGCTCCCCCAGCAGGACGAAGATCACCCCGTTGGCGGTGAACTGCACGGTGTCCCAGACGGCGGTGCGCCGCACGCGGGTGACCGCCAGGGCCTGACCCGTCTGCTCCATGAACCCCATGGTCACGCCGGCGGCGACGGCGGCCAGGATGCCGGAACAGTGGAAGTGCTCGGCCAGCAGATAGGCGCCGAAGGGGATGAGCAGGCTGATGAGGATCTGGGCGCTGGTGTCCTCCCCCAGATAGCTGGTCACCCACTGCTTGGCCCGGACCACGCCCCAGGTGACGCAGACCCCCAGGGCGACCCCGCCGAACGCCACCCAGACGAAGGTGACGAGGGCGTCCTGGAACGAGAAGGTTCCGGTCAGCATGGCGGCCACCGCAAAGCGCATGCAGACCAGGCCCGAGGCGTCGTTCAGCAGGGATTCGCCCTCGAGGATGTGCATCATCCGCTTGGGGATCGGGGCGCGCGCGGCGATGGCGCTGACCGCGATCGGGTCGGTGGGGGAGACCACGGCGGCCAGGGCCATGGCCACGGGCAGCGGCATGGCGGGGATGAGCCAGTGGATCAGGAACCCCACCCCGACGACGGTGAGGATCACCAGGCCAAGGGCGAGCTCCAGGACCGTCGCCCGGTCGCGCAGCAGGTCGTCCTTCGGGATGCGCCAGCCGTCCAGGAACAGCAGCGGCGGCAGGAACAGCAGGAAGAAGAGCTCGGGCTCAAGCTCCACCGTCGGGACGATGGAGAGCGCGATCACCGCCCCCAGGGCGATCTGAACCAGGGGCAGGGGCAGCCGGGTGAGACGCGCCAGGGAACCGCTGAGGATCACCGCCAGCAGCAGAAGAAGGATGGTGACGACGGACTCCAAGAGCGCTCCCTGCCGCCACCGCCAGCGAGGGCCGGCGGTGACTCGGGGGACTATGCGTCAGGGGGCCGGCCTTCGAAAGCTCAGCGGAAGCTCAGCCCCTCGAACTGGCCCGAGGTCCGCCAGGCGTCGATGTACTTGAAGAAGGCGGTGGCGCCGGCCGGATAGCCGACGTTGAGCTTGGCGGCCGGGCCCGGGTCCTGACCCTCGTTGTTGTAGTAGCCGGGCGTGCAGTCGGGGGCGCCCATCATGCGGCCCATGCCGGTGAGCAGCAGCGCGACCCAGGCGTCCTGGGCCTCCTGGGTCACCTCGACCTGCTTGGCGCCCACGTCGAGGGCGTGCTTGACGGTCATGGCGATGGTGCGGCCCGACTCCGTCAGGTTGTGGGGGACGTTGGAGATCAGGTTGGCGCCCTGGGTCGGCTGGACGAAGAAGGCGTTGGGGAAGCCGTGCACATGGATGCCGTGCTTGGACTTCATGCCCTCCCCCCAGGCCTCCGACAGCTTCAGGCCGTCGCGGCCGGCCAGGTCGAAGCCGGCGCGGCGCTTGTATTCCGTGCCGACCTCGAAGCCCGAGGCGTAGATGATGCAGTCGACCTCGTACTCGACCCCGGCCACCACGAAGCCCTTCTCGGTGATGCGCTCGACGCCCTGGCCGTCGGTGTCGATCAGGGTGGTGCTGGGCTCGTTGAAGGCCTGCAGATAGGCGTCGTGGAAGCAGGGCCGCTTGCAGAGCTGGCGGTACCAAGCCTTGAGGTTCTCGGCGGTCTCGCGGTCCCTGACAATGGCCTCGGCGCGGGCGCGGATCTCCTCCATCTTCTCGAAGTCGCTATCCTCGTAGGCCGCCAGCATCTTCTGCGGGGTCAGGTCCTCGCGGGGGAGCTCGGCGATCTTGGCGCGGATGCGGCGCGAGAGGTCGGTCCAGCCGTCCTGGACCAGGTCCTCCTCGGCGTTGCCGCCGGCCTGGTTGGCGGTGAAGTTCTCCAGCCAGCGCTGCTGCCAGCCCGGGGTGGCGATGCTCGCGAACCACTCCGGATCGATGGGCTTGTTGGCGCGGACGTCCACCGAGGAGGGGGTGCGCTGGACGACGTAGAGCTGCTTGCAAGCCTTGGCCAGGTGCGGGACGGCCTGGACCGAGGTGGCGCCGGTGCCGATGATCGCCACCCGCTTGTCGGCCAGCTTCTCCATCGGCGCGCCCTTGGGGTCGCCGCCGGTATAGTCGTAGTCCCAGCGGCTGGTGTGGAACGAGTGGCCTTTGAAGCTCTCGATGCCGGGGATGCCCGGCAGCTTGGGCACATGAAGCGGCCCGGTGCCCAGGCCGATGAAGCTGGCGGTGAAGCGGTCGCCGCGGTTGGTGGAGATCACCCAGCGGGAATTGGCCTCATCCCAGGACAGGTCCTCCACCTCGGTGTGGAACAGGGCGTTGTCATAGAGGCCGTACTGCTTGCCGATGCGCTGGCATTGTTCGAGGATTTCCGGCGCGTGGGCGTACTTTTCCGTCGGCATGTGCCCGGTCTCTTCGAGCAGGGGCATGTAGATCATCGAGGCGGTGTCGCATTGGGCGCCCGGATAGCGGTTCCAGTACCAGGTGCCGCCGAAGTCGCCGCCCTTCTCGATGATGCGCACGTCGGTGACGCCCTGCTCCACCAGGCGAGCCCCGGTCACCAGGCCGGCGAACCCGCCGCCGACGAAGGCGAAGGTGACGTGGTCGGTCTTGGGCTCGCGCTCGACGCGCGGGGTGTAGGGATCGTCCAGGTAATGGGCCAGCCGGCCCTTCACCTCCAGATACTGGGCGTTGCCGTCGGCGCGCAGGCGCTTGTCGCGCTCGGCGATGTACTTGGCCAGCAGGGCCTTCTTGTCGATGGGTTGGCGATCCGCCGTGGTCGCAGTCGTCATTCAAATGGCCTCAGACCTAATCATCAAAAAATACAAGCACGTGCCCGCCCCGGACCGCGCCGCGTTTTGGAAGATAGAGTATGGCGGCCAGCCGCGCCAGACACAGACATGCGTCGCGGACGCCGCGGGCCCGGGTTTTCGTCGGAACAATTCGAGGAGGTTCGTCCACCAAGCGAATGGTGGGTGCAGTAGGATTCGAACCTACGACCCGCTGATTAAGAGTCAGCTGCTCTACCAACTGAGCTATGCACCCGTACCGTTCGAGTCCCGTGAGGGCCTCAGCGGCAAGGGCGCGGAACATACTTGAAGCCTCGCCGAAAGCAAGGCGGGTTGGGGGACGAATTTTTTGGCCAGGCGAGACCTTACCGGCGCGGTGGATTTTGGCTTCCTCGAGGACTTCGCCGCGGGCGACGCCGAGGTGATCGACGAGGTGCTGGCCCTGTTCCGGGAACAGGCGGCCATGTGGTCGACGATGCTCGATCCGGCCAGCGAGGGTTGGCTGGACGCCGTGCACACCATCAAGGGCGCGGCCCGCGGCGTCGGGGCCTTCGCGCTCGGCGACGCCTGCGAGGTGGCCGAGACGCAAGGGTCGGGACGCCTGGAGAGTGTGCGGGTCGCCCTCCAGGCCGCCCTGGCCGATGTGGCCGCCTACGCCCACGAGCGGGCGCTGCAGTCGTTGAAGACGCCGAGGGGCTAGCGCTTGATCGACCCGTCCAGGTACTTGCGGATGCCCGGGCCGTAGGGTGGGCGCATCATCGCCAGCGGGCCGATGTCCTTCTTGATCTGGGTGTAGATGGACTTGCGGTGGCTGAACTCGCGGAAGCCGTCGACCCCGTGATAGCTGCCCATGCCCGAGGGGCCGACGCCGCCGAAGGGCAGCTCCTCCTGGGCGACATGGAAGATCACGTCGTTGATGGTCACCCCGCCCGCCGTGGTGCCGGCCAGGACCTTCTCCTTCTCGGCGGCGTCAGCACCGAAATAGTAGAGGCCCAGCGGCCGGTCGTGGCTGTTCACATAGGCGATCGCCTCGTCGACGCCGCCGGAATAGGTCTTCACCGGCAGGACGGGGCCGAAGATCTCCTCCTGCATGACCTTCATGTCGTCGGTGGGGTCGATGATCAGGGTGGGCGCGATCTTGCGGTGTTCCTGCTGGGTCAGGTCCTCGCCCTCGGGCTTCATCTCGATGACCCGCAGGCCCCGCGCGCGGGCCTCGTCCACATAGCCCTTGATGCGGTCATAGTGCCGGTCGGCGACGATGGCGGTGTAGTCGGGGTTGTCGCGGATGGTGGGGAACATCTTGGCCACCGCGCCCTGGGCGTGGCCGATGAACTCTTCCAACTGGTCCTTGGGGGCCATGACATAGTCGGGCGCCAGGCAGATCTGGCCGGCGTTGAGGGTCTTGCCGTTCATCACCCGGGCCGCGGCGGTGGCCATGTCGGCGGACTTGCTCAGGATCACCGGGCTCTTGCCCCCCAGCTCCAGGGTCAGCGGCACGAGGTTGGCCGACGCGGCCCGCATCACGTGGCGGGCGATGGAGGTGGCGCCGGTGAAGATCAGGTGGTCGAAGGCCAGGTCGGAGAAGGCCTGGCCGACCTCGGGCCCGCCGGTGATCACCGCGATCTCCTCCTCGGAGAAGACGCTGGCGAACATCACCGCCATCAGTTCCGACGTGGCCGGGGTGAATTCCGAGGGCTTGATCAGGGCCCGGTTGCCGGCGGCCAGGACGCCGGCCAGGGGGGCGAAGGTCAGGTTCACCGGGAAGTTCCAGGGGCTGATGATCCCCACCACGCCCTTGGGCTGGAAGCGGACCTCGGCCTTGGCGCCGAACAGGCCCAGGATGGCCGGCGTGGTCTTGCGCTTCTCGGGCCTCATCCACTTGGCCAGGTGATCGCGGGCGTGCTTGAGCGGGCCGATGGAGCCGGAAATGTCGGTGAAGGCGGTGGCCTCCCGCGAGCGGGAGCCGAAGTCGGTGTTCAGCGCCTGCTCGATGGCCTCGCGGTGGTCGATCAGCAGGCCGATGCAGCGGTCGATGCGGGCGATGCGCTGCTCCGCCGTGGGCGCGCCGTCGCGCAGGTGGGCGGCCTTCTGCTTGGCCAGCAGGGCGTTCATCGAGGCGGCGTCGTGGGCCATGGTCGTCTGTCCTCCGGTCGTGCGCGGCTCTTGGATCGGCCGCCGCGCAGGCAGGATAACAGGGTTTTGGCCTGCCGTCGGGTCAGGCCGGGGCGGTGGATTTGAGCGAGGGGCGCTGCGAGATGGCGGCGAAGAAGGCGGCCAGCTTCGGGCGGGTCGCGCGCCAGTCGTGGGCGGCGAAGCGGAAGTCGAGATAGCCCAGGGCGCAGGCGATGGCGATGTCGGCCAGGCTTGGGTTTTCGGCGTTGCGCGGACCGGCTTCGAAGAGGTCCAGGGCGCGGTCGATCTTGCCCATCTGGCCGGCGATCCAGTCGGGCCAGCGCAGGGGCTCGGGACGCAGGGCCACTTCATAGCGGGCCAGCAGGGCCGCATCCAGCAGGCCATCGGCGGCCGACACCTCCACCAGCACCGACCAGCGGGCCTCGCCGGAGGGGGGTGTCAAAGGCTTGTCGGCCAGGCTGTCGAGGTACTCGCAGATCACCCGGCTGTCATGGATCGACACGCCGTCATCGCGCAGCAGGGCGGGGATCTTGGCCAGGGGGTTGGCGGCGGCCAGGGCCGGGTCGGGGACGCCGGCGGGATTGGCGGCGACCTGCACCACCTCCAGGGCGATCCCCAGCTCCTGGGCGGCGACGAGGACCTTGCGGGCATAGGGGGAGGCTGGGGAGTAGAAGAGCTTCATGGGGTGTCTCCGCGCCGAGGATGTCCCGCCTTATGTCGCAGGGTCGCCCGGGGAGCTAGCCCAGGATGTGCAGGGCGCGCAGGGCGACATAGGCCGCAGTGGCGATCACGAAGAGGGCGAAGACCCGGCGGGCCATGGCCGCCCGGTCGGCGAGCAGGTTGGCGAGGGGGCCACCGGCCAGGGCGCCGAGGCCGCCGCCGGCCACCAGGGCCAGGAAGACCGCCCAGTCGATCTGGCCCGAGGCCGCGTAGCTGGCGCTGGTGGCCGCGCCGAACAGCACCACCGAGACCAGGGACGAGGCCGCCGCGTGGGCCATGGTCATGCCGGTGGCCGCCATCAGGCCCGGTACGATGAGGAAGCCGCCGCCGATCCCGAAGAAGCCGGCGGCCAGGCCCACCAGCAGGCCGAGCGGCGCCAGCTTGGCGGTGAGCGCCGGGGTGAGGGTCACGAAGGGATCGCCGACCGCCTTGCGCGGGACGAGCATGGAGCCGCCCACCGCGGCCATGGCCACGGCGAACCACAGGATCAGGTCGCCGCCGTCCATCTGCTTGGCCAGGTGGGCGCCGACCAGGGAGCCGATCAGGCCCGAGACGGCGAACACGCCGGCGCAGCGCCACTTCACCCGGCCGGCCCGGGCCTGGGCGCCGAGGCCCACCAGGGCGTTCACCGCCACGGCGGCGGCCGAGGTGCCGATGGCGACATGGGGGTCCCTCACGCCCACAACATAGAGCAGCAGCGGGGTGGCCAGGACCGAACCCCCGCCCCCGAACACCGAGAGCAGCAGGCCGATCACCGCCCCGCCGAGCACGGCGAGACCCAGGCTGAGGATCGGGAGGTCCATGGTCAGGTCTCCGAGGCTCCGGGCGGACAGAAGATCTCGGCAAGCGTCGCCACCACCTTGGTCGCGGCGGGATCGGCGATCCGGTACCAGATGGTCTGGGCGTCACGGCGGGTGGCCACCACGCCCTCCTCCCGCAGCACCGCCAGGTGCTGGGACAGGGCCGACTGGGAGAGGCCCACCCGGGGCTGGAGCTCCCCCACCGACCGCTCGCCGTCGCCCAACTGGCACAGGATCAGCAGGCGCCGCTCGTTGCCGAGCGCACGCAGCAGCTTGGCGGCCTCGGCGGCCCGGGGCTCGAACAGGGTGATGTCGAAGTTCATGAGATCGACCATGGCCCCTATATATCAGTTGATTCTAAATTAGCAATTGCTTATGTACTGGCCAGCGCCATTGGAGGCTCCGTTCATGACACCCAAGGTTCAGACCTTTTTCGATCCCGCCACCTCGACCGCCACCTATCTGGTGTCCGATCCCGCGACCAAGGCGGCCGCGATCATCGACCCGGTGCTGGACTTCGAGCCCAAGGGCGCCCGGCTTTCCACCGGCTCGGCCGACGCCGTGCTGGGCGCTATCGCCGAGCAAGGTCTGAAGCTCGCCTATGTTCTGGAGACCCACGCCCACGCCGACCACCTGTCGGCCGCCGACCACATCCGCCGCCTGACGGGGGCGCCGGTGGTGATCGGCGCCGAGATCACCCAGGTGCAGAAGGCCTTCGCCCCGCTGTTCGAGGTCGAGGACCTGAAGCCCGCCGGCGGCGACTTCGACCGGCTGGTGCGGGAGGGGGACGAACTCCCTCTGGGCGACCTGACCATCTCGGTGTTGCACACCCCTGGCCACACGCCGGCCTGCGTCACCTACCTGATCGGCGACGCGGCCTTTATCGGCGACACCCTGTTCATGCCCGACTACGGGACCGCGCGGGCCGACTTCCCCGGCGGCGACGCCGCCACCCTCTCCCGGTCCATCCAGAAGATCCTGGCCTTGCCGCCGCAGACCCGCGTCTTCGTCGGCCACGACTACCTGCCGGAGGGGCGCACCGAGACCCAATGGGAGACCACGGTGGCCCAGGAGAAGGCCCACAATGTCCACGCCCACGAGGGCGTCGACGAGGCCGCCTTCGTGGCCATGCGCCACGCCCGCGACGCCACCCTGGCCCCGCCGACCCTGATCCTGCCCGCCCTACAGGCGAACATCCGCGCCGGCGCCCTGCCCCAGGCCTCGGCCGCGGGCCGGGTGTTCCTGAAGCTGCCGGTGACGATGGCCTAGGCCCGCGCCCGCGGCCGGGCTAGGTGTCGGGCCATGACCCGCATCATCCTCCTCGGCTGCGCCGGCGCCGGCAAGACCACGCTGGCGCGGCGCCTCGCGGCGGCGACCGGGGCGCCGGTGATCGATCTGGACGAGATCTGGCGCTCGCGCAGCCAGACGACGCCGGAGTTCCGTGAGACCCTGGCGACCCTGCATGCCGGCGAGGCCTGGATCAGCGACGGCAACTTTGCGGCCGTGACCTTCGATATCCGCCTGCCTCGCGCCGACCTGCTGGTGTGGCTGGAGCGGCCGCGGCTGGTCTGCGCCTGGCGGGCGATCGTCCGCGTGTTCCGGACCGGCGAGCCCCACCAGAGGGGCGACCTGCTCACCGTGCTGCGGTTCATCTGGGGCTTCAACCGCCGCAACCGGCCCCGCATCGAGGCGGCGCGGGCGCAGTACGGAGCCGAGATTCCGGTGGTGCGGCTGCGGACCGACCGGGAGGTCGCCGACTTCGTGGCGAGCCTTTAGCCCACCACCGCCTCGGCGCGGTCGAGGCAGGTCGTGAGGTCCGTGAGCCCTTGGCGGGCGGCGGCGAGATCGGCGGTTTCGGCGGCGGCCTCCAGGGCCGCGCCGAGGTCGGTGATGGCCTGGAAGCCGTAGGCCGCGCCAGAGCCGCGCATGTTGTGGCCCAGGATGGTGACGGTCTCGAAGTCGCCGGCGTCGAGGGCCTCGAGGATGGCGGCGGCGCTCTGCCGGCAGTTGCGAAGATAGGCCGGGACGCGGGCGGCGATCTTGCGGGCCAGGGCCCCGGGATCCCGCACGGGCGGGGCGGCCGCGGCGGGCGCCTGTTCGCGGATCGCCCGCAGCAGCACGTCCTGCTTGATGGGCTTGGTGAGGAAGGCGGTGCAGCCGGCCGCCAGACAGGTCTCGCGGTCGCCTTTCAGGGCCGCGGCGGTGAGCGCCACGATGGGGGTGGCGGCGCGGCCATTGGCCTGTTCGAAGGCCCGCATGGTCCGGGTGGCGGCCAGGCCGTCCATCACCGGCATCTGGCGGTCCATCAGCACCAGGTCGTAGCGGGCGGCGGCGAACATCTCGCAGGCGACGGCGCCGTTCTCGGCGATCTCGACCTGGTAGGGGGTGTCCTCCAGATAGGCCAGGGTGATGGTGCAGTTGTCGGGGGAATCCTCGGCCAGCAGGATCCGCAGGGGCGGCAGGGGCGCCTCGGCCCCCTCCCCGGCCTGCTCGGGGGCCGCACGGTCGACGTCGGCCCAGACCTCGAACGGCACGGTGAAGGTGAAGACGCTGCCCTGGCCGATGTCGCTCTGGGCCCAGATGCGACCGCCCATCAGCTCCACGAGGCGCTTGCAGATGGTCAGGCCCAGGCCTGAACCGCCGAAGCGCCGGGTGGTGGAGGAGTCAGCCTGGGTGAAGCGTTCGAACACCCGGCCAAGCTTGTCGTTGGGGATGCCGATGCCGGTGTCGGTGACCACGAAGCGCAGGGCCGTGGGGCTGGAGGATTCGGTGTCGAGCTCCACCCGCAGGGCGACGCCGCCGGTCTGAGTGAACTTGATGGCGTTGCCCAGGAGGTTGAGCAGCACCTGGCGCAGGCGGGTGGGATCGCCCACCAGGTCGAGGCAGACGTCGGGGGCGATCATCCAGTCGAGGGTCAGGCCCTTTTCCTGGGCGCGGCCGGCGACGATCTCGATCACCTTCTCCAGATGGTCGTTGAGCTGGAAGCCGGTCTGTTCCAGCTCCAGTTGCGAGGCCTCGACCTTGGAGAGGTCCAGGATGTCGTTGATCAGGTTGAGCAGGTTGTCGCCGGCGCGGCGGAAGATCTGCACGTACTTGTCCTGCTCGGCGGTGAGCGAGGTCTTGGCCAGCAGGTCGGCGATACCCATGATGGCGTTCATCGGCGTGCGGATCTCGTGGCTCATGCTGGCCAGGAAGTCGGACTTGGTGCGGCTGGCGCTCTCGGCCACGGCGCGGGCCTGCTGCAGCTCGGCCTCGAAGCGCTTGCGCTCGGTGACGTCGCGGGCGGCGGCGAACACCCCCTCCAGCTTGCGGTTGCGGTCGTAGAAGGTGGTGGCGTTGTAGGAGACCACCGTCTGGACGCCGTCGCGGGCCCGCGCGGTCAGCTCGTAGTCGGTGACCGACTTCTCGCGCAGCACGCGCTTGATCGCCGCCTCGGCCCGGCGCGGGTCGGTGAAATAGTCCTTGAAGGGCGCGCCGATCAGTTCGTCGCGAGTGCAGCCGGTCAGCGCCTCCATCTGCCGGTTCACGTCGGTGATGATCCCCGACGGGTCGGTGGTCATCAGGGCGTCGATGTTCGATTCGATCAGGGAGCGGGTGTAGAATTGCTGGTCCCGCAGCTTCTGGTCGGACTTCTTCTGCTCCTCCTCCACCTGCTTGCGGGCGGTGTTGTCGGTGCCGATCAGCAGGTAGCCGATGATGCCGCCGCGGACGTCGCGCAGGGCGGTGACCGAGACCACGGCCGGGAAGCGGCTGCCGTCCTTGCGGATATAGGTCAGCTCGTAGATGTCCTCGATGCCGCGCGAGGCCTTGAACACCAGGGCCTCGAAGCCCGGGGTGATGGGGGTTCCGAGCTCCATGCTCAGCTCCTCAGCCCGGGCGATCAGCTCCTGGGGATCGGAGATGTCGGCCGGGGTGATCTTGTTCATCACCTCGGCGGCGGCGTAGCCCAGCATCTGCTCGGCGCCGACATTGAAGATCTGGATCACGCCATTGGCGTCGGTGGCGATGCTGGAAAAGTTGGCGCTGTTGAAGATGGCGCTCTGTAGGGCGCCGGCCTTCAGCAGGGCTTCCTCGGCCTGCTTGCGGGCGGTGTTGTCGGTGCCGATCAGCAGGTAGCCGATGATGTCGCCGCGGTCGTCGCGCAGGGCGGTGACCGAGACCACGGCCGGGAAGCGGCTGCCATCCTTGCGGATATAGGTCAGCTCATAGATGTCCTCGATGCCGCGCGAGGCCTTGAACACCAGGGCCTCGAAGCCCGGGGTGATGGGGGTTCCGAGCTCCATGCTCAGCTCCTCAGCCCGGGCGATCAGCTCCTGGGGATCGGAGATGTCGGCCGGGGTGATCTTGTTCATCACCTCGGCGGCGGCGTAGCCCAGCATCTGCTCGGCGCCGACATTGAAGATCTGGATCACGCCATTGGCGTCGGTGGCGATGCTGGAAAAGTTGGCGCTGTTGAAGATGGCGCTCTGCAGGGCGCCGGCCTTCAGCAGGGCTTCCTCGGCCTGCTCGCGCATGGTGTCGTCGGCGGCCTGGGCGACGGCGAGGCGGGAACGGGCCTCGCGGAGTTGGGTTTCGATGCTGTTCTGTCCCGTGGCTTTAGGGCTTTGGCGCGCCGGAGTCCGGCGTCGGTCGGCGATCAGTCGGCGAGGAGCTGGGTGACGGAATCCTGCAGCTGTTTCTCGCTGTAGGGCTTCTGGAGATAGCGGGCGCCCTCCACGAACCGGGCGCGCATGTCGTCGGTCAGGGTGTTGCCGGTGGTGTAGAGCACGCGCAGCAAGGGCCGCAGGCCGACGGCGCGGTCGGCCAGGTCGTAGCCGCCCGCCGACAGCGTCTTGAGGCGGATGTCGGAGAACATCGCGTCGAAGGGCTGGGACGAGTTCAGGAAGCCCAGGGCCTCGCTCATGTCGCCGGCCTGCGCCGTAACGTGGCCGAGGTCTTCGAGGATCAGGCCCGCGATCTCGCGGACGAAGACATCGTCTTCAACGATCAGGATGTTTGCGATCAGATTTCCTTCGGCCGAGGCGGCCCGACCCGAAGACGCCGAACGTCACAGGTTTGACCCGACAGCATTGACCAGAAGAATGCGACTCGCATCCGAGAGAGTTAGAACACCCCTCAATTGCGGTTTATTTCCGCAACCGAGCGACTATGTCGGTAACCGCACCCTAACACCGGCGCGCGGTTTCTCTGCGACGAATAATGACTTATTCGGCGAGACGGGGCCGATGAGGTCCGGAACCTCGACAACACAATCGCGTTGAGCCTCCGACGGACGGACACATGTCCAATCCAGGAGCTTTCCCACAATGCGTAAGACCCTTCTCGCCGCCGGCATCGCCGCGGCCGCCCTGCTGCCCACCTTCGCCCTGGCGCAACAGACCTGCGAACAACAAGCCCAGAACAACCGCATCGCCGGCACCGTGATCGGCGCGGGCCTCGGCGCCGTCCTCGGCAGCCAGGTCTCGGGCAACGGCGCCCGCACCGAGGGCTCGGTGATCGGGGCCATCGGCGGCGCCATCGCCGGCAACCAGATCGCCAAGTCGCGCTCCAACTGCACCAGCGCCAACGCCTATGGCTATTACGACACCAATGGCGCCTGGCACGCCAACACCGTCGATCAGGCCAGCGCGGCCGGCTACTACGACCGTGACGGCCGCTGGGTCGACGGCGCGCCGAACGGCTATTACGACAACCAGAACCGCTGGATCGCCGCCAACACCAACGCCTCGGCCAGCGGCTACTACGACCGCAACGGCCGCTACGTCCCGGCCTCGGCCGGCGGCTATTACGACGCCAACGGCCAATGGGTCGGCGCCTCGGCCAGCGGCTATTATGACGGCAATGGCCGCTGGATCGCCGGTCCCGCCACGGGCCGCTATGACTCCAACGGCCGCTGGATTTCCGGCCAGCCCGCCGGTCACCGCGCCGCCAACGGCATGTGGGTGGCCGACGCTCAGCCCGGCTATTACGACACCAACGGCCGCTGGCGCGCCGGGCAGGCCACGGGCTATTACGACGCCCAGGGCCGCTGGATCGCAACCGCGCCCGCGGCCGGAAACTACGGCCAGAACGCCA
Organism: Pseudomonadota bacterium; assembly: GCA_040388315.1. Lineage (GTDB taxonomy): Bacteria > Pseudomonadota > Alphaproteobacteria > Caulobacterales > Caulobacteraceae > Phenylobacterium. The sequence continues at coordinate 26,403 of JAZKBZ010000018.1, forward strand.
GCTACGAGGCCAATTCCGGCTGGGCCGGCGCCCCGCAGGACATCCGCGGCCGCACCGCCTGGCTGGAGCAACGCATCCGCACCGGCCTGAACGACGGCTCCCTGTCGCGCGCCGAGGCCAATACCGCCCTGCGCTCGCTCAACAGGATCAGCCGCCAGGAACGCAACATGCGCCACTACCGCAACGGCCAGGTCGGCCGCCGCGACGCCGCGATCATCCAGGCCAAGCTGGACACCGTGGCCGCCAATATCCGCCTCGACCGTCGCGACCGCGACGACCGTCCGCGCGGCTACTAAGACCTAACCGCCATCGGTTTCGGCCGATCGCTCTGCAGGCCCCCGGCATCCTCGGGGGCCTGTTTGCGTTTGGGGCTTTGCAGATTTTGTGGGGTTGAGGCGCCGGCCGCCCCGCCTAGGCTCGAGGAATTGAAATTCCGCGAGGCGCCATATGCTCGATCTCCACTACTGGCCCACCCCCAACGGCAAGAAGGTCACCATCCTGCTGGAGGAGCTCGCGGTCCCCTACAACATCGTGCCGGTGAACATCGGCAAGGGCGACCAGTTCACCGACGCCTATCTGAAGATCGGCCCCAACAACCGCATGCCGGTGCTGGTGGACAACGAGCCGGCCGATGGCGGGGCGCCCATCAGCGTGTTCGAGTCAGGCTCGATCATGATGTACCTGGCCGAGAAGTTCGGGCGGTTCTGGCCGCAGGACGTGCGCGGCAAGTACGAGGTCAACCAGTGGGTGGTCTGGCAGATGGCCAACCAGGGTCCCAAGACCGGGGAGCGCGGCCACTTCAGCCGGGTCGATCCCAAGCACGGCGACCAGTCCTACGCCCAGCGGCGGTTCAACGACGAGGTCCACCGCATGTATGGCGTGTTGAACAATCGCCTCTATGACCGGCCCTGGATCGCGGGGGACGACTACACGATCGCCGACATGATCGCCTATCCCTGGACCGCCAGCTGGGAGCTGCAGGGGATCGACATGGGCGAGTTCAAGTACTTCAAGCGCTGGTGGGACACGATGGCCGCCCGCCCCGCCGTGGCCAAGGGCATGGCGGTCACCGCCGGCCCGCCCGAGGACCCGGCCACGGTCACCCCCGAGGAGCGCGAGCGCCGCATGAAGCTGCTCTACAACCAGCGCGCCCGGCCGGCGCCGGCCGCCTGATGGAGACCCTGCCGGTCATCGAGATGAGCGCCCTGTTCGACCGCGGCGACGCGGCGGGCCGCGCGCGGGTGGCGCGCGAGATCACCCGAGCCTGCGAGGCGCACGGCTTCTTCTACCTTACCGGCCACGGGATCGGGCTGGAGGTGCTGCGCGAGCTGGAGGCCCAGAGCCGGCGGTTCTTCGCCCTGCCCCTGGAGGAAAAGCTGGCGATCGACATGGCGCGCGGCGGCCGGGCCTGGCGGGGCTTTTTCCCCGTGGGCGGGGAGCTGACCTCCGGCGTGCCGGACCTCAAGGAGGGGCTCTATCTGGGGACCGACCTGGCGGCCGACCATCCCCGCGTCAAGGCCCGCCTGCCGATGCACGGCGCCAATCTGTGGCCCGCCGCCCTGCCCGGCCTGAAGGTCGCGGCGGAGACCTATATGGCCGGCGCGACCAAGGCGGCGGCGGCGCTGATGGAGGGGTTCTCGCTGAGCCTGGGGCTCGACGCCGACTATTTCGGCGCCACCTACACCGATGAGCCGACGGTGCTGTTCCGCATCTTCCACTATCCGGCCCAGGGGCCGGGCGGCGCGGATTGGAGCCGGTCCTGGGGGGTCGGCGAGCACACCGACTATGGCCTGCTGACCCTGCTGGCCCAGGACGCGCACGGCGGCCTGCAGGTCAAGGCGCCCGGCGGCTGGATCGAGGCGCCGCCCATCGAGGGCGCCCTGGTCTGCAATATCGGCGACATGCTGGAGCGGCTGACCGGCGGCCGCTATCGCTCCACGCCGCACCGGGTGAGCAATGTCAGCGGCCAGGACCGGCTGTCCTTCCCGCTGTTCTTCGACCCCGACTTCACCGCCAGGATGGCGCCCCTGCCCGGCGTGACGGCGGCCACCGGCGCCGAAGGGCGCTGGGACGGGGCCAGCGTGCACGACTTCGACGGGACCTATGGCGACTACCTGCTCTCCAAGGTGGCCAAGGTGTTCCCGAACCTGGTGGACGAGGCGCTGGGGTGAGGTTCTACCGCGCCCGATAGACCACCTTGCCCCCCACGATGGTCATTACCGCATGGGCCTTGGCGATGTCGGGGAACGGGGCGGTCATCAGATCGACGGAGAAGACCGAGAGGTCGGCGGCCTTGCCCACCGCCAGGTCCCCCAGCTCAGCTTCCCGGAACACGGCATAGGCCGCGCCCTTGGTGATCAGGGCCAGGGCCTGGGGCCGGGTCAGCACCTCGTCCAGGCCCCAGTTGGGACCGGCGTAACCCGCGAGATCGTGACGGTAGGTGGCCGCGTAGAACTCCACCAGGGGATCGCCCTTCTCCACCGGGGCGTCGGTGCCGATCGCCATGGACGCCCCGCTGGCCAGCAGGTCATGCCAGGCATAGGCGCCCTTCAGCCGCGCCTCCCCCAGGCGGGCGGGGGCGAAATAGAGGTCGCCGATGGCGTGGGAGGGCTGCATGGAGGCGATGACGCCGTTGTCGGCGAAGCGCGGCAGGTCGGTGGGGGAGATCACCTGAGCGTGCTCGATCCGCCAGCGGGCGGCGCGCAGCTTGGCCGGATCACCGTCGAAGGCGGTCTCGAAGGCGTCCAGCACCAGGCGGTTGCCGCGGTCGCCGATGGCGTGGATGGCGATCTGGGCGTGGGACTTGCGGGCCGCCGTGAGCGTCCTGGCGATCACCTCGGGCGGGGTCAGCAGCAGACCCGTCCCCGGCGCGTCGTCATAGGGCGCCAGCAGGGCCGCGCCCCGCGAGCCCAGCGCCCCGTCCATGTACATCTTGATCCCATCGATCCGGACCAGGCCCGTGGGGTCGGCGGAGGGGCCGGTGGTGAGCAGGTCGCCGGCCGAGGACAGGTCCATGAAGTTGTCGACCCGGATCGGCAGGGTCCCGGCCGCGGCCATGTCCTTGAGGATGGCGACATCGGTCGCCGCCACGCTGACGCTGTGGAGGCCGGTCCAGCCGCGCGAGGCGTAGAGATCCACGGCCCGGCGGGCGGCCTCGCGCATCTGGGCCGGCGACGGCGGCGGGACCTTGGAGGTGACCAGCGCCTTGGCGTTGTCGATCAGCATGCCGGTGGGTTCGCCGGCGGCGTCGCGCAGGATCTGGCCGCCGGCCGGATCGGGGGTGTCGCGGGTGACCCCGGCCAGGGCCAGCATCTTCGAATTGGCCACCAGGGCGTGGCCGTCGGCCCGGGTCAGGACCACCGGGCGGTCGGAGACCACGGCGTCGAGGTCGGCCCGGGTGGGGAAGCGCTTCTCCGGATAGTGGGTCTCGATCCAGCCCCGGCCCGACAGCACCTCCGGCCCCGGATGGGCCAGCGACCAGGCCTTCACCTTGGCGGTCATGTCGGCGATGGAGGCCGCCCCCTCCAGGTTCAGGGTCAGCTCGCGGAAGCCGATGCCCATCAGGTGGCCATGGGCGTCGACGAAGCCCGGATAGGCCGCGGCGCCCTTCAGGTCGATGGACTGGGGCTTGGACGCCGTCTTGCGGGCCTGGGCCAGCGGCCCGGCGAAGGCCACCTTGCCGTCGCGGACCACCAGGGCCTCGACCTTGGGGGCGCTGTCGACCCCGGTATAGATCGGCCCGCCGAAGATCAGCAGATCGGCGGCCTGGGCCGCGCCGGCGGCGGCGAGACTGGCGACGGCGGCGAGGCAGGCGAACTTCAGGCGCATGGTCGAGACGATTCCCCCTGGATGGCGACGGCATAGAGCCACGATCCCGGCGGGGTGGGAAACAGGATGGCGCGGATCACGGGGCATTTCGCGCGCCTGCCCAAGGATTGCCCTGCCCGGTCGTCACCTGGGCCGGCGCGGCGCTTGGGGGCCGGACCGACGACTGCCTCCGAGCGCGAAGCCAAACGGCGGCTTTCGACCCGTTGCGGACGTCAACCCAAGCTTTGCCTACGGGCTCCAGTGGGTAATGTCGCAGGTGCCGTCTGGCTTAAGCTTCACGCTGATATCCAAGGCATTGGCGGCCTCAGCACAGACCCGCACATTCTCTTCGCGACGCGTCTCACCGTAACGGGGTGGGCCATGGGCGCACCCTGCGAGGAGCAGGATGAACAGAAGCGAGGCGGGCAGATGCAACTTCATCAGCGGGAGCTTAACCGCACAGCGTCCGCAATCCATCCCTTGCCGACCTTCCGAACGGCCGCAAAGGGGCGCGAAGAGGCGCTTCAAGCCCTCCCTGCCACGATGACGGAGGGCTACCCCCACACCCGCCCGGCATAGTCCACGAAGTTGCGCCCCAGCACCTTGTCGATCACCCGGGGCTTGATCCCGCGCGCGGCGAGCAGGGCGGCCAGCTTGCGGAACTGGTCCACGCCGCGCAGGTCGACGACGAAGGGATAGGTGTCGGCCCGCTCGCCCTTGGCGCCGATGCCGGCGGCCTGGCGTTCGGCGATCTCCTTTTCCAGGGCGCCCTGGTAGGCGGCCAGGTCGTCGATGGCGGTGACCGAGCCGTCGGTGCCGAGGCCGACGTGATCCTCGCCGCAGACCTTCAGGGCGTGCTCGATATGGGCTGCGACATCGACGGCCTTCGGATGGCCGTCCAGGGTCAGGAAGGGCATGAAATAGATGCCGACAAAGCCCCCCTGCTCGGCCACGCCCCGCAGCTCGGCGTCGGTCTTGTTGCGCGGCAGGTCGGTGAGCGCGCGGCAGCCGGTGTGGTTGATGGAGATCGGGACCGCCGACGCGGCGATGGCGTCCAGGCAGGTGCGCTCGCCGGAGTGGGAGAGGTCCACCATCACCCTGGCCTCATTGAGCTTGGCCACCACCTTGCGGCCCTGCTCGGTCAGGCCGCGATTGGCCGGGGCCATGGAGCCGTCGCCGAGGCTGTTCTCGGGATTGTAGGTCAGCTGGATGACCCGGACGCCGCGGGCGGCGAACTCGTCCACCCGCTCCAGGTGATCGCCGACCTGGACGGCGTTCTGGAAGCCGTAGATCAGCCCCACCTTGCCGCTGGCCTTAGCCCTGGCGAAGTCGGCGGCCCGGGTGATCTTCGTCAGGTCGGCCGGGTGGGCGGCCAGGATGGCGTCCCAGGCGTCGAGGCTGCGCAGCGTCTCCGCATAGGGATCGCCGGGACCGAAGACGTAGCCCAGGGTGGCGTTCACCGCCGTCAGGCCCGAGGCCTTGGCGTCGGCGATGGCGCGGGCGTCGAAGTCGGCCTCCATGGGCGGCGGCGGACCCGTGCGGCCAATGGCCAGGTTCGGATTGATCAGGCCGCCGAGCGCATTGACGATGATCGGGTCGCCGGCGGCCAGGGCGGGACGGAAGGCCGTGGCGGCCAGGGCGGCGGCCCCGAGGCCAAGCGTCGTGCGGCGCGAGATCATTGGGGCTCCTGGCGCGCCGCGGCGTCGCTCTGGGGGTCATAGTCGGCGCGGCGATAGTCGACGCCGCGCTTGACGGTCAGGACCACGGTCCGCAGGGCGCGGACGTCGGCGCTGGGATCCTGGGCCACGAAGACCATGTTGGCGAGCTTGCCCGGCGCGAGGGTCCCGAAGTCCGGGTCGCGGGTCACCGAGCGCGCCCCGCCCAGGGTGGCGGCCGAGATGGCCTGCAGGGGCGTGAAGCCCGCCTTGGCCACCAGGAGCTCCAGCTCGTCGTGCAGGCCGGGATAGGCCGCGTCCGGCTCGGAGAAACGGTCGGTGCCGGCGGAGATGATGACACCCGCGCGCAGGGCCTGGTGGGTCAGCTTGGCGGCCAGGTCGGCGGTGCAGTAGGGCTTGGGGCCCTTGGGATTGGCGGCGGCCCGCGCGTCGAGGCCGGCATAGACCAGCACCGTGGCGTCCAGCACCGTCCCCTGCCGCTTCATCTGGGAAAACAGCTTGGTCATCAAAGGGTTGTCGCCGTTCGCGAAGGCGGCGAAGTCGACGGGGGCGCGGTTGTGATAGGCGCGCGGCATGACCTTGGAGGCCTGGTAGGCCAGCATGCAGACGTGGCTGACGGCGTCGACCCGGGCGTCCAGCACCTGCTGTGGGCTGGCCGGGAAGACCGCCCCGTGGGCCCAGACCGGCACGCCCTGGCGGTGGGCCTCGGTGGTGATGGCCCTGACCCGCTCGCCCGGCAGGTCGGCATAGATCTTGATGGCCGAGGCGCCCGTGCCGCGCGCCAGGGCCACGGCCAGCTTCAGGTCGGTCCTGGCCTCGATGGCCTGCATCCAGGGGGCGTGACCGGCCACGGCGCCGGCGGTGACGGCGTGGGTGCGGGGATCGTCGAAGAACTCCGGGCCGGCCATCAGGGCGGCATAGTAGATGTCCGGTCCCGGGATCGCGCCGATCCTGGTCTCGCGGGCCAGATCGCCCACCAGCCGCAGGTCGTCGGCCATGTCGCGGACCCCGGTGATGCCGCCATAGAGGTCGCGCTTGAGCTGGGCCTGGGCGAAGGCGCGGACCGGCGGGGTGGCCAGGTGCTCGTGGCTGTTGATCAGTCCCGGCAGGGCGTAGAGGCCGCTCACGTCCACCACCCGGGTGTTCGGCGGCAGCTTCAGGGCCAGTTCGGAATTGGCCCAGACCTTCTCGATCCGGTCGCCCTTCACCAGGATGGACATGTCGGGCCTGGGCCCGGCGCCGGTCCCGTCGATGACGCTGGCGCCGCGATAGACCACATAGGGCGGCGGGGCGGCCTGGGCGGCGAAGGCGGCCAGGGAGAGGCCGGCGGCGAGGAGAAGCTTGACGATCATGCCCTCGACATAGCCCGACCTCGCGATTTGGGGCGAGCGCGGAATCGGCGGACCCTGCGGACCTTGGGATTGTGAGGGGTTCGCGTGCGGTTCGTCCTGTTCAAAGGCCAGTCGCAGTACGGATCGCTGCGGCTGCATATCGACCAGCTGGCCGCGGCCTTGTGTGGGCTGGGACATGAGGCGAGCGTCCTCGACCTGACCGCGGCCGACGCGGCGGAGAAGGTCAACGCCAGCTTCGCCGCTCCCGCCGACTGCTATTTCGGCATCAGCGGCATCGGGGCCGAGATCCAGGTCGGCGCGGCGTCCGTCTATGACGCCATCGGGGCGACCTACGCCTCGCTCTATGTGGATCACCCGATCCACCACACCACGCGGCTCGCCATGCCGATCCGCAAGAAGGTGGGGCTGTTCCTCGACCGCAGCCACGTGCAGTTCATGACCGCCTGGTCCAAGGGCCGGGGGTTCGCCCAGCTCGCCTTCCTGCCGCCGGGCGCCAACCAGATCGACGAGCCCCTGGAGACCACCGACGGCGCCTTCCTGGCCCGCGACATCCCGCTGCTGTTCACCGGCACCTATCGCGGCGAGCCGGTCGCCCCCTGGCGCGACGAGCCCCCCAGCATCGGCCGCGACGCGGTGGAGGAGATCGCCCAGCGGATGGCCGCCGACGGCAAGCTGGCGGTGCTGGACGCGCTCAAGGCGGTGATCGCCCGCCTGGGCGGGGAGCTGACCCCGGACCTGTTCGAGGAGTTCCTGCCCCTGCTCCAGGCCCCGCAGTTCTACGCCGAGGCCCACCACCGCAACGCCCTGCTCAACACCCTGGGCCAGGCCGGAACGCCGATCCACATCTACGGCAATGGCTGGGAGCCGCTGCTGGAGCGTTACAAGTCCTTCGTCTATGGCGGGGTCGGCAGCTTCGAGGAGACCCTGCATCTGCTGCGGCGGACGAAGCTGGTGCTCAACTCCAACAACGGCTTCGTGGCCGGCGGGCATGAGCGGGTGTTCACCGCCATGTGCGGCGGCGCGGCGGTGATCTCCGACGAGAACCGCTACTATGCCGAGGCCTTCAAGCCGGGCCGCGAGATGGCGGTCTATGCCTGGGACAAGCTCGAGCGGGTTCCTGGCCAGATCGCCGCCCTGCTGGAGGACCAGGATGCGCTGGCCGCCCTGGCCCGGGCCGGCGCCAAGCGGGCGCTGGCCGACCACACCTGGACCGCGCGGGCGGCCAAGCTCGTCAAGATCGTCAAGCAGGCGCGATAAGGCCCTGATATTCCTGCGGAGTTCCGCAGAAGATCACCTCGTCGCGCCCGATCCGGTGATAGCCGATCCGCGCGCCGCGCCCGATCAGGTGGTTGTAGAGCGGGGCGACATAGAGCTCCCGGGCCTGGGGCGCGAGGCGCTCGGCGGCCAGGGCGGCGCGGAAATCACCGGCGCGGGCGAAATGGTAGAGGCCGGTGCAGCAGAGGTTGGAGATCGGCTGCTTCTCGGCGGTCTCCAGGACGAGCGGCGCCTCGCCGGGCGCGGGGCGGACATAGGACCAGTTGGCGCCCTCGCCCTCGAACACCTCCAGCCAGCCGTCCAGGGCCTCGTACCAGGGCCCGGGGAAGACGAAGCCCGGACGGAAGGTGTCGATGTTGAAGATGGTCAGCGGCGTGGCGTCGCCCTCGCCGGTCAGGCCCAGTTCCACCGTCTCGGCCTGCCCCGCCGTCGGCCCGGTCAGGGCGACGACACGGACGTCCTTCACGCCGAGGCGGCGAGTCTCTTCCTGAACGAACTCGAGGGCGTCGGCCGCCACGATGAACAGGAAGGGGTGAGTCTCGAACTGGCCGCGGAAACTCTCCACCGCGTGGGCGAAGACGGTTAGACCATTGAGGTCCAGCCGGTACTTCGGCTCGCTATAGCCGGCGTCGAAGAACCGCTGCGAGCGGCCGGCCATGGGGATGACGATCACGCCGCCTCGAGCTCCGCATAGAGCCGCAGGGCGTTGGCCACGAAGGCCTTTTGCCGGTCGGGCCGATCAGCGTGCAGGGGGATCATGGACAGGAACAGGCTGACCATGATGGCGCGCACCTCAGCTGACAGCCCCGCCACCCCATCGACGCGCAGATCGCCGAGACCGGCCTCCAGCCAGGGCTGGCAAGCGATCTCCTCGAAGGCGATGGCGTAGTCGGACCCCTCGACGGTGACCGCGCAGCGGCCGGCGATGATCTGGTCGTAGCGACCGACGATGGAATGGGCGAGCTTGGCCAGGTCGTAGCGCAGATCGCCATAGATGGTGGGCTTGTCCCCGACCAGGCCGCGGGGATCGATGGCTTTGATCCGCCGCACGCGGCTGTCGTAGAGGATGTTCGAGAAGCAGAAGTCGCCGTGCAGGATGGAGTCGGGCCGCCCGGCGTCCAGCCCATAGGCCGGAACCAGGGCCTCGCTGATGGCCCGCAGTGAGGGCATCGGCTTGCCGCAGAGCGACAGGGGCTGGTCGATGGGAAACCCGGCGTCGCGGGCGAAGGCCTCAAGCCGGGCCTGGGTCTTGTCGGCGACCAGCAGTTTCAGGGCCGCGTCGCCGGAGCCGGCCCCCCTGTGGGCGGCGCAGGCGGCCAGGAAGTCCTGGCAGGAGGCCAGGATGCGCAGCCACGGCTTGCGCCCCACCGCCCCGTGGACGAACAGCTCCGAGAGCACCGGCAGGTACTCGTACTCGGTCTCGTAGAAGACCCGGCCATCCTCCGAACCGAAGCCCAGCAGGCGGCCGCAATAGACCTGGACGGTGGGCGGCGCCTCCTGCAGCCAGTGGGTCTCGGCCCAGATCTTGGCCTGGTCGGCGCTGGACTTGCGCGCGGTGAGCCCATCGATGCGCACGGTGTTGAAGGCCCGCGCCGTGGTCACCGCCAGCCGCGACTGGAAGAAGGTCTGCAGGTGGCCGAAGTCGAGCCAGCCCTGGGCCAGGGCTAGGCTCACGGCGTGCTCGGCCAGGTAATGGTTCACCCCCCCGATGAAGTCGCCGCGCATCCGGGTGAGCGACCGCAGCAGGTCCAGGCCCGAGGCGAAGGCGAAATAGCCGGTGGCGACGGGCCAGCCCTCGTGGCCGTCCTCGCCGGCGGCGCTGTTGACCAGCGACAGGACCCGGCCCTGGGCGTCCAGCTCCATCTCGGCCCAGGCGTATTCGTTGCCGCGCTGGCCCCCGACGATCAGGTCGGCCTGGTCCAGGGGCGGGTCGGAGATCAGGGTGTCGCCATGCAGGATGTGGACGGGGCCATCCCCGGCGCCGATGGCGTTGAGGGCATAGACCACCGCCTCCCCCAGCCTGAGCCCCTCGGGGATGGGGACGATCTCGACGCCCAGGGCGGCCAGGCGGGTGTTGTCGTGGGGCGAGACCGTGTGGGCCTCGGGCAGCACCAGGTGGACGACGCCGTGCCCGCCCACCGCGGCCAGCTGCAGTTCGTAGAGCTTCTGCACCCCCACCGGCAGCATCGACGGCGGCAGGGGGCCGAACTCGGCGGCCAGTTCCTGGCCCACCACCGCCCCGGACATGATCAGGCGGACGGTCATCGGCCTCAGGCCTCCGCGGCGATCAGGGCCGCGATCTCGTCGAGGGACAGGGCCAGGAACTCCGAGGGCCGCACGGCGCGGTCGTCGATGTAGAAGCCTTCCGTCCCGCACCAGGGCTTGCCCACGTGCACCTCGTCATAGGGCACCTCGTGGCGGGCCAGCCAGTCGAGGATGACCGGCAGGGTGTTGGCGTTGATCAGACCGATCTGGCCGCCATAGGTGCGCATGTTCCGCGCGCTGGCGATGATGATGGAGAAACCCTGCGCCCGGTACTCCCGCAGCCGGGCGATCACCGGCAGGTTGGGCTCGCGGTCGGCATAGGCGCGGCCCGGGTCGTCCAGGGCGATGGTGCCGTCGAGGTCGAAGACCAGCCGTTTCATGGGCCAGATGTAGGACGATTCGAGCCCCGACCCCGCGCGGCGCGGCTCAGCCCCCGGTCTGCCTGAACACGAAGGCGCACAGGCCGATGATCAGGATGGCCAGGGCCCCCAGGCCGACGCCGTCCAGCAGGCCCGGCCGGCCCTCGATCTCCGGCGTCGCCCCGGCCTTCAGTTCGCGGGCGGCCATGAACAGCGGCAGGGTGACGCTGATCGCCACCAGCAGGCCGCCGATCACATAGGCCCAGACGAAGGGGATGCGCCGCCGCCGGCCCTCGAACACCATCCAGACCGCCGCGGCGTAGAGCACCAGCGCGATGTCGAAGGTCACCGAGCGGCTGGCCGGATTGACCGCCGCGTCGCGCAGGAAGGCCGGGAACACCGACAGGCCGCCGCCGCCCCCGAAATAGGCCAGGTTCTGGCTCCAGGTCAGGATGAGGGCGATCACCGCCAACAGCCCATAGACCACGGCCAACTGCCGGTTCTGTCTCACGCCACGCCCTCCCCAGACGGATCACCCGCCGGGGAGTTTGGCGCCTGGCGCAGACTTTGGCGACCTCAGCGCGGCAGCTTGCTCGCGCCCATCAGGAAGGCGTCCACCGCCTGGGCGCACTGGCGGCCCTCGCGGATGGCCCAGACCACCAGGGACTGGCCCCGGCGCATGTCGCCGCAGGAGAAGATGTTGGGCGTGGTGGTCTTGTAGTCGGTCACCGGCGCCTTGACCGCGCCGCGGGCGTCGAACTCCACGCCGGCCTGCTCGGTGAAGGCGTTGTGGCGCGGCGAGACGAAGCCCATGGCCAGCAGGACGAGGTCGGCCTTGATCTGGAAGGCGCTGCCCTCGACTTCCTTCAGCACCTGGCGGCCGTCCGGACCGGCCGCCCACTCCATGCGCACGCACTCCAGGGCCTCGATCTTGCCGTTGGAGCCGATGGCGCGCTTGGTGGCCACGGCGAAGTCGCGCTCGCAGCCCTCTTCATGGCTCGACGAGGTCCGCAGCTTCATGGGCCAGTCGGGCCAGCGCTGGACCCATTGTACCGCTTCCCAATTGCA
>JAZKBZ010000018.1:38214-54831 GCA_040388315.1 Pseudomonadota bacterium
CCGGCGGGGCCGGCATGATCTCGAGTTGCGTCACCGACTTGGCGCCCTGGCGCAGCGAGGTGCCGATGCAGTCGGAGCCGGTGTCGCCGCCGCCGATCACCACCACATGCTTGCCGGTGGCCGAGATGGCGCCCTTCGGCGCGGCGCGCAGTTCGTCGTCGCCAGCGTTGCGCTTGTTCTGCTGGACCAGGAAGTCCATGGCGAAGTGGATTCCGTCCAGCTCGCGGCCGGGGACCTCCAGGTCGCGAGGGTTCTCGGCCCCGCCCGCCATCACCAGCACGTCGTAGTCGTCCAGCAGCCGCTGGACCGAGACGGTGACGCCGATCTCCATATTGGTGCGGAAGATGACGCCCTCGGCCTCCATCTGCGCCATGCGGCGGTCGATGAGGTGCTTTTCCATCTTGAAGTCGGGGATACCGTAGCGGAGCAGGCCGCCGATGCGGTCGCTCTTCTCGAACACGGTCGGCGCGTGACCTGCCCGGGCCAGCTGCTGGGCGCAGGCCAGCCCCGCGGGGCCCGAGCCCACCACGGCGATCCGCTTGCCGGTGCCGCGCGGCGACATCTGAGGCGTGATCCAGCCCTCTTCCCATCCCTTGTCGACGATGGCGCACTCGATGGTCTTGATGGTCACCGGGCTGTCGATGATGTTGAGCGTGCAGGACGCCTCGCACGGGGCCGGGCAGATGCGGCCTGTGAATTCCGGGAAGTTGTTGGTGGACTGGAGGTTCTCCAGCGCCGTCTTCCACTGGTCGCGATAGACCAGGTTGTTGAAATCCGGGATCTGGTTATTCACCGGACAGCCGGTGTGGCAGAACGGAATCCCGCAGTCCATGCAGCGCGCGGCCTGCTTGTTCAGGGTCTCCTGCGGCAGCGGATGGACGAATTCCTTCCAGGTGCGAAGGCGGTCCTGCGGCTTCTCGTAGCCGCGATCCTGGCGCTCGATCTCCAGGAAGCCGGTGGGCTTGCCCATGGGATTACTCCGACTCTGAAATGCTATTCGGCGGCGACGGCGGCGGCCGCCAGCCGTTCGGCGGCCATGTCCGTGAGCGCCCGGCGGTAGTCCTTGGGCATGACCTTCACGAAGGAGGTCAGGCAGGTGTCCCAGTTCTCCAGGATCTCCCGGGCCCGAGCGCTGCCCGTATAGAGCAGGTGGCGCTCCACCAGGATGCGCAGGCGCTCGGCGTCGAAGGCCAGCATGTCGCCCATGCCGTTGTTCTCCACTGAGATCGAGCGCTGGCTCGGACGGCCGGGATCGTCGGCGCCGCCGCTGGCGGGCGCGACCTTCTCGATGTCCACCATGGCGGTGTTGCACAGCGGGGTGAACCGGCCCTTGGGATCGTAGACATAGGCGATGCCGCCGGACATGCCGGCCGCGAAGTTGCGCCCGGTGTCGCCCAGCACCACCACCACGCCGCCGGTCATGTACTCACAGCCGTGGTCGCCCGTGCCCTCCACCACCGTGACGGCGCCGGAGTTGCGGACCGCGAAGCGTTCGCCGGCCACGCCCTGGAAATAGGCCTCGCCGGCGATGGCGCCGTAGAGCACCGTATTGCCGACGATGATGTTCTGGGTCGGGTCGCGGGTGGATTCCTTGGGCTGGCGCACGACCACCCGGCCGCCCGACAGGCCCTTGCCCACATAGTCGTTGCCGTCGCCGATCAGCTCCAGGCTGACGCCCCGGGCCGCGAAGGCGCCGAAGCTCTGGCCCGCCGCCCCGTGGAAGGTGAGCGAGATGGTGTCCTCCGGCAGGCCGGCGTGACCATAGGCGCGGGCCACCTCGCCCGAGAGCATGGCGCCCACGGTGCGGTTGATGTTCCTGATCGGGTACTCGCCGCGCACGGGGGTGCGGTTGGCGAGCGCGTCCTTGGCGTCGGCGATCAGGGTGTTGTCCAGGGCCTTCTCCAGGCCGTGGTCCTGGCGGTCCATGTTCCAGAGGCCCTTCTGGCCCTCGGGACGCACGGCGTGCAGCAGCTTGGACAGATCCACGCCGCCGGCCTTCCAGTGGTCGACGGCCTCGCGCATGTCCAGGCGCTCCACCTGGCCGATCATCTCGTTCATCGTGGCGAAGCCGAGCTGGGCCATGATCTCGCGCAGCTCTTCGGCGACGAAGAAGAAGTAGTTGATGACGTGCTCGGGCTGGCCGGTGAACCGGGCCCGCAGGATCGGGTCCTGGGTCGCCACCCCGACGGGGCAGGTGTTCAGGTGGCACTTGCGCATCATGATGCAGCCGGCCGCGATCAGCGGGGCGGTGGCGAAGCCGAACTCGTCGGCCCCCAGCAGGGCGGCCACGGCCACGTCGCGGCCGGTGCGCAGACCGCCGTCGGCCTGGACCGCCACGCGGGTGCGCAGGCCGTTGAGCAGCAGGGTCTGCTGGGTCTCGGCCAGGCCGATCTCCCAGGGGGAGCCGGCGTGGGTGAGCGAGGTGAGCGGCGAGGCGCCGGTGCCGCCCTCGAAGCCCGAGATGGTGATGTGGTCGGCGCGCGCCTTGGCCACGCCGGCCGCGACCGTTCCGACCCCCACCTCGGAGACCAGCTTCACGGAGATGCGGGCCTTGGAGTTGGCGTTCTTCAGGTCGTGGATGAGCTGGGCCAGGTCCTCGATGGAATAGATGTCGTGGTGCGGCGGCGGCGAGATCAGGCCGACGCCGGGCGTGGAGTGCCGGACGCGGGCGATATTGGCGTCCACCTTGTGGCCGGGCAGCTGGCCGCCCTCCCCGGGCTTGGCGCCCTGGGCCATCTTGATCTGGATGTCGTCGGCGTTGACCAGGTACTCGGTGGTCACCCCGAAGCGGCCCGAGGCCACCTGCTTGATGGCCGAGCGCATGGAGTCGCCGTTGGGCAGGGGCTTGAAGCGGTCGGATTCCTCGCCGCCCTCCCCGGTGTTCGACTTGCCGCCGATCCGGTTCATGGCCATGGCCAGGGTCGTGTGGGCCTCGCGGCTGATGGAGCCGAAGCTCATGGCCCCGGTGGCGAAGCGCTTGACGATCTCGCTGGCCGGCTCGACCTCGTCGAGGCTGAGCGGCGTCTCGGCGAACTTGAAGCGCATCAGGCCGCGGATGGTCAGCAGGCGCTGGGACTGCTCGTTGATGCCGGCGGCGAAGGCCTTGTACTCGTCGGGCAGGTTGCCGCGCACGGCGTGCTGCAGCCTGCTGACGGTCTCCGGGGTCCAGGCGTGCTCCTCGCCGCGCAGGCGGAAGGCGTAGGCCCCGCCGACGTCCAGCTGGGTCGCGTAGATCGGATTGTCGCCATAGGCGTCGCGGTGGCGGCGCACGGCCTCCTCGGCGATCTGGTAGAGGCCGATGCCCTCGATCGTGGTGGCGGTGCCGGTGAAGTACTGCTCGATCACCGTGGAGTTCAGGCCCACGGCGTCGAAGATCTGGGCGCCGCAATAGGACTGGTAGGTGGAGATGCCCATCTTGGACATCACCTTCAGCACGCCCTTGCCCACCGCCTTGATGTAGTTCTTGCGCACGTCATAGGCCGAGAGCGCATAGCCGTTCTGGACCCGGAGGTTTTCCAGGGTCTCGAAGGCCAGGTAGGGGTTGACCGCTTCGGCGCCGTAGCCGGCCAGGACGCAGAAGTGGTGCACCTCGCGGGCTTCGCCGGTCTCGATCACCAGGCCGGTCTGCATGCGCAGGCCCTGGCGGATCAGGTGGTGGTGCACGGCCGCGGTGGCCAGGGCCGCCGGAATGGCGATGCGGTCCGGCGAGGTGGCCCGATCCGAGAGGATCAGGATGTTCATGTCGGCGAGCACGTTGTCGGTGGCCTCGCGGCACAGGCGGTCCAGCGCCCGCTCCAGGCCCGCCGGGCCCTCCTCGGCCGCCCAGGTGGCGTCCAGGGTGGCGGTGCGGAAGGCGCCGTCCAGCAGCTCGCTGATGGCGCGGATCTTGGCCAGGTCCTCATTGGTGAGGATCGGCTGGGAGACCTCCAGCCGCTTGTGGGTCCCGGCCTGCCGGCCCAGCAGGTTCGGGCGCGGGCCGATCATCGAGACCAGGCTCATCACCAATTCTTCCCGGATCGGGTCGATGGGCGGGTTGGTGACCTGGGCGAAGTTCTGCTTGAAGTAGTCGTAGAGCAGCTTCGGGCGCTTCGACAGCACCGCGATGGGGATGTCCTGGCCCATGGAGCCGATCGGGTCGTCCCCGGTCTGGGCCATGGGCTCCAGGAAGAATTGCAGGTCCTCCTGGGTGTAGCCGAACGCCTGCTGGCGATCGAGCAGCTGGCTGGGGTCATTGCCCAGCAGGGCCTGGGCCGGCGGGGCCTCGGGCAGGTCCTCCAGCTTGAACTGGGTCTGGGCCAGCCAGTCGGCATAGGGTTCGGCGTCGGCGAGGGAGGCCTTGATCTCCTCGTCCTCGATGATCCGGCCTTCCTCCATGTCGATCAGCAGCATCTTGCCCGGCTGCAGACGCCACTTGCGCACGACGCGCTCTTCCGGAACCACCAGCACGCCGACCTCCGAGGCCATGATCACATGGTCCTGGTCGGTGATGACGAAGCGGGCCGGACGCAGGCCGTTGCGGTCAAGGGTGGCGCCGATCTGGCGGCCGTCGGTGAAGGCCACGGCGGCGGGGCCGTCCCACGGCTCCATCAGGGCGGCGTGGTACTCGTAGAAGGCCTTGCGCTTGGGATCCATCAGCGGATTGCCGGCCCAGGCTTCCGGGATCAGCATCATCACGGCGTGGGCCAGCGGATAGCCGCCGGCCACCAGCAGCTCCAGCGCATTGTCCAGGCAGGCGGTGTCGGACTGGCCGTGCGGGATCAGCGGCCACATCTTGTTGAGGTCGGGGCCTAGCAGGTCCGACTCCAGGGTGCGCCGGCGCGCGTTCATCCAGTTCACGTTGCCGCGAACCGTGTTGATCTCGCCGTTGTGGGCGATGAACCGGTAGGGGTGGGCCAGCTTCCAGGAAGGGAAGGTGTTGGTGGAGAACCGCTGGTGCACCAGGGCCAGCGCCGACTCCGTCAGCGGGTTCGTAAGGTCGGTGTAGAAGGTGCCGACCTGACCGGCCAGCAACAGGCCCTTATAGACCACCGTCCGTGTCGAGAAGGACGGCAGGTAGAGCTGGGTCAGGCCCGGCAGGTTCTTCTTCACCGCCAGCTCGGCCAGCGGGTTCTGCAGCTGCTTGCGGATGGTCAGCAGCTTCCGCTCGAAGGCGTCCTGGTCCTTGGTCCCCGGACCGCGGCCGACGATGGCCTGGCGGATCACCGGCATCTCGGCCAGCACGGCCTCGCCCAGGCCGGTGGTGTCGACCGGCACGTCGCGCCAGGCGATGAAGACCTGGCCCTCGACCTTCAGGAAGTGCTCGAACTGGGAGACCGCCACGGCGCGGGCGGCGTCGTCCTGCGGCATGAAGCACATGGCCACCGCGTAGTCGCCCGGCGCCGGCAGGGTGACGCCCTCCTTGCCGGCCCAGTCGCGCAGCAGGGCGTCGGGCATCTGAATCAGAATCCCGGCCCCGTCGCCCACCAGGGGATCGGCGCCGACGGCGCCGCGGTGGTCGAGGTTGATCAGGATTTCCAGACCAGCGGTCACGACCTCATGCGATTTGCGGCCCTTGATATTGGCCACAAACCCCACACCGCACGCATCGTGTTCATTGCGCGGGTCGTACAGACCTTGCCGTTCCGGAGCTCCCATGCGGGTCCCTCATTCTCATACAGGCATGCGTTACAGGCATGCGGCAGCACGGCCGAACCCGACCGTGAAACGTACGTTCGGGCGGCCATTAGCGGCAAGAACGACCCTTGTCGATGGGTCTGAACCTGCGGATTTGAAAAGTTTTTCTACAGTGCGGCGTCCAGCAGGGATTTGTCCGCGTCCCGAGCGTTGCGGCAGCCGGTCAGCACCATGGCCGTGGCCAGCTCGCTCTTCAGGGTTCCCAGCATGCGGGCGACCATCTTCTCGCCGCCGGCGCCCAGGGCATAGGCCCAGGCCCGGCCGACGAAGCAGGCCTTGGCGCCGAGCGCGAGCGCCTTGAGCACGTCGAGGCCCGAGCGCACCCCGCCGTCCAGATAGACCTCCAGGTCGCCGCCGACCGCGTCCACCACCGCCGGCAGGGCCGAGATCGAGGAGCGCACGCCGTCGAGCTGGCGGCCGCCATGGTTCGACACCACAAGGCCTTGCGCGCCGGCCGACCGGGCGTCGCGGGCGTCCTCGGGGTCAAGGATCCCCTTGATGACGATGGGGCCGTCCCAGGTCTTGCGGACCCAGTCGAGGTCGGCCCAGGTCACCGAGCGGTCGAAATTGCGCGCGATCCAGCTGAGGAAGTCGGTGACCGAGCCGGCCTTGGGCACGGCGCCGGCGACGCTGCCCAGGCTGTGGGGGCGGCCGTGCAGCCAGACGTCCCACAGCCAGTCGGGATGGGTCACCCCCTGCCAGGCGGTGTTCATGGCGCCGGAGACGCCGCTCGATCCGGTAAAGCCCGAGCGGACATCACGATAGCGCGAGCCCGGCAGCGGCAGGTCGACGGTGAAGACCAGGACCGGGCATCCGGCCGCCTTGGCCCTTGCCAGCAGCTGCGCCATGTAGCCGCGGTCCTTGAGCATATAGAGCTGGAACCAGGGGGCGGTCCCGGAGGCCGCCACCTCCTCCACCGAACAGACCCCCACGGTGGACAGGCAGAAGGGCACGCCCGCGGCGGCGGCGGCCTTGGCGGCCTGGACCTCGCCCCGGCGCCCGTACATCCCGGCCATGCCCACCGGCGAGAGGCCGAGCGGCATGGAGAGTTTCTGGCCCAGGGTCTCGATGCTCATGTCCAGCTGGCTCATGTCGCGCATCACCCGCTGGCGCAGGGCGAGCGCCTCGATGTCGGCGACGTTCCGCCCCAGGGTGACCTCGGCATAGGAGCCGCCGTCGATATATTCGAAGAACATCTTCGGCAGGCGGCGGCGCGCCAGTTCGCGATAGTCGGAGACCGAAGCCGGGGTCATGGCCGCCCTTCCCATGGATGCTGCGATCCTTCGTAGGGCGCGCGGGGCGGGTTTACAAATGTTCTACTTTTGTTCTAGCATGACGGCATGCAGATTCGTCTCGCCCTCCCGTCAGACCTGCCCCCCACGCGCGATCGCCTGCGCACGGTGTTCGGCCCCCAGCGGCCTGAGCACCGGATGGATCCGGTCTCCCAGCTCATCAAGGCCATGCTGGGCGCCCGCACCTATGACGAGGTGAGCTGGGCCGCCTTTGTAAGGCTGCGGGCGGCGTTTCCGGACTGGGCGGGCCTGGTGCATGCGACGCAGCAGGACCTCGAACCCCTGATCGACCCGGTGACCTTCGCCGACCAGAAGGCCCGCCAGCTGCCGATCCTGGTCCGGGTGATCCTGCTCAAGCGCGGCGAGCTGAACCTGGACTTCCTGGCCGCCGAGCCGGTGGACGAGGCCCTGGCCTGGCTGATGCGCCTGCCCGGCGTGGGGGTGAAGGCCGCCGCCGCGGTGCTGAACTTCTCCACCCTCAACCAGCGGGCCCTGGTGGTGGACACCCACGTCCACCGCGTGGCGCGTCGCCTGGGCCTGACCGGCCGCGGCGGCGACCTGCGGGAGGCCTATGACAGCCTGATGGACCAGGTCCCCGCCGACTGGGGCCCGGAACAGGTCTTCGAGCTGCACTGGCTGCTCAAGCCCCACGGCCAGTCCATCTGCACCCACTTCGACCCCGCCTGCGGCCTCTGCGCCCTGAAGGACGCCTGCCCCCGGGTCGGCGTGGCCGGGGACCAGGAAAGCCGGGTCATCGCCTTCGACGCCTGAGGGCGACGTCAAATTGCGCGCTTCGGCTTTCGCCCGGCGCGGCGCATCTGCTATGGGCGCGCCTGCGCCGTTGGAGCCGGGCGCGAGCCGGGCTAGTTTCGGCGCGAGACACCGCTTTGCGGATTCTGAGGAGCTATTGATGACCGTCCAACGTCCCTGGGCCCTGATGCGCCACCACGCCGGCTGGGCTGATGTCTTCCACATCGACAGCGAGAGCACGGACTCCATCACCGGCTTCTATCCCGACCGCGAGACGGTGGGCCCCCCGGTGACCTACAGCGTGCGCGCCATCCTCGCGCGCTTCGAGACCATGGAAGCCGCCCGCGCCGCCCGCGAGGGCGCGGTGCTGGAATGGCGCAAGCACGACGCCGCCGTCCGCGACGCCGAGGCCACCCTGCGCGAGGCCGAGAAGGCCCGCGAGGACGCCTGGCTCAAGTGCCTGAAAGGCGCCGCGGCCTAAGCCCCGACGCCAAGACCCCGGAGCCCGCACGCCGTGCTCCAGATTCCCGGATCGGCCTGTCGGCCGTCCGGGATGACGTGGGTGGTTTGCGACCTGAGCCGCGCGTCTACAGCTTCGGCAGCTTCAGCCCGCGGGCGATCAGCCAGGCGACGCCCACGGCGATCACCACCCCCAGCACGAAGCGCCAGACCGGGGCGAACTTCAGGCTCGGCGGCGGACCGATGAACCGGCGCTTGCCGGTGATCATGGCGGTCACCAGGTTCTGCCGCTTCCACAGGGCGTAGAAGGCGATGGCCGCCAGGTGCAGGACCACCAGGCCCTGCAGCACCCGGAAGCTCAGCTCGTGCCACTCCGAGGCCAAGCGGCCGGTGTCGAAGTCCACCATGTAGGACAGCGGTCCGGAATTGATCCCGTCGATGTCGGTGGCGAACAGGCCGAGCCCCGCCTGGACGATCATCACCAGCAGCAGGGCCACGACACTGACCGCCCCCACGGGGCTATGGCCCACCAGGTCGGCGGCGGTGCGCTTGCCCATGGTCTTGAGATAGCCGACCGTGGCGCCCGGTCCCTTCACGAACTGGGAGAACCGCGCGGTCTCCCCGCCCACGAAGCCCCAATAGAGTCGGAACACCAGCAGGCCAATCACGCCGTAGCCGGCGAGCGTATGGATCTGCATCTGCTGGCCGCCGCTCAGCCAGGCGGTGAGGATCAGCACCACCAGGGACCAGTGGGTGATCCGGGTGGGCAGGTCCCAGAGCTTGGTCGGCGCCGCGGGCGTTTGGCTCATGAGCGCTTAGGATTTCACGCGGAACGGCGTGTGGCAGGTCCCGCAGGCGCCGCCCGTGGCCTTCACCTGCGCCTTGATGGCGTCGATGTTCCCGCCCTTGGCGATGGTCTCCAGCTTGGCGGCCTCCGCCTGCAGGCCCTTGGCGGCGGCGGCGAACTTGGCCGGGTCGGTCCAGATCTCCGGCTTGGCGGCGGTCTTGAAGCCGGCCTCCGGGCCGCTGCCCTTCGGGAACCACTTGGGAATGTGGTGCGACCAATCCTTCACGATCTTGGCCTGGGCCGCGATCAGCTTGGCGTCGGGGGCGTCGGTCTTGAGGTTGTCATTGATGGTCTTGAAGGCGCCGCCCATGGCCTTGAGGCCCTTCTGGCGCTCGGCGATCACCTTCTCGGCCGACACCGCGGCCACCGCCGCACCGCCCACCGCGGCCAGGCTCAGCGCGACGCCGAGGACGAGGCCCAGCGGGCGCTTGGTGTGACGTGCCGACATGGAGGGACCTCTTCGCATCTGAAAATCTGAAGCCCGACATTGCAGGGCGTCCCGACGCGGCGTCAATCGCGGGTTGGTTTCAGCCGGGCGCCGCTTTGTCACCGCCCTGAAATGATCAGCGGGCCCTTGACCGGTGCCCCGTCGCGGCCGGCCTCGGCGATCAGGGCGCCGCAGGCCGCGTCCTTGGCCAGGCCCGGATCGACGAAGGGCAGCAGCACCGCCAGGGGGTTGATCACCCCGGCCAGGACAGCGGCGACCCCGCCCTGGGTGATGACCCGCCCCGTCTCGATGCCGACCTTGGGGGCGAGGATGGGCCCCTTGACGGTGATCGGCGACAGCAGGCGCACCAGCCGAAGCTCCTTCGAATGCCCCTGGATGCGGAAATCCATCCGCTCACTGTCCAGGTTGAGGGTTCCGCGCCCCGTGGCCAGAACCGGCTTGGTGTCGAAGACGATGCGGTCGGCCGTCAGCACCCCGCCCTTGGCCTGGAAGTGGGCCACGCCGCAGCGGATGGGCACGGCGCTCTGGTTCTTGGCGTACAGCAGGCCCAGGCCCCTGGTGACATTGATGCCCAGCAGCTCGGCGAAGGCCTGGCGGATCTCGCCGCCCGGAACCACCGCCAGCACCTCGCCGTCGGCGTTGGCCGCCGCACGGTGGACCGAATTGCCCGTCCCCTTCAGCTTGATGCGGCCGACGAAGCTGCCGGTCAGGGGCTGACCCTTGATGGGGATCAGCTGTTCCAGCCGGGCGTTGGAGAGGCGCACGTCGATGTCGGTGACCGGCACGGCGCCGCGGGCGTTCAGGTGCGCCAGGCCCGTGATCCTGCCCTGGGGCAGGTCGAGCGTGACGGGATTGGCGGTCAGCAGACCGCGATCAAGCTTCACCGTCACGTCGGCGCCGCGCAGGGGCGCCACGGCGTCGTGGATCGAGGTCGCCCGATAGCGCACGTCGGCGTCGAGAGAGCGGATACGTTCGACATTGAGGGTGGAGTCCGGCAGCAGGCGGCGCTGGGCGGCCATCTGCCGGCCCATGGCCTGCTGCTCGGGGGAAACCGTCTCGCCGGCCTTGCGGGAGGGCACGCCGCCGAAGATGGCGGCCAGGTCGTCGAAGTCGAGGCTGCGGGTCCTGAGGTCGGCTTTCAGATAGGGCCGCGCCTCGCCGGTCTGGACGGAGATCGAGCCGGCCAGGTCGCTGTCGCCCACCCGGCCGCCGAGGCCGTCGATCCGGTAGAGATGTTCGTCGCGCGACAGCCGGCCGCTCAGGCGATAGGGCGGGGTGTTGGGCAGGGCCACGCCGGTCAGGTCGTATAGGTCGGCCAGGTCCGGACCCTGGGCGGTGGTGTTCATGTAGAGCTGGCCCAGGTCGAAGGGTTTGGGGATCGCGCCCTTGGCGGTCACCCGGGTGGCGCCCGAGCGGATGTCGGCGTCGAAGGGATAGGGCTTGCCCGGGTCGACATTGAGCAGGGGGCCGCCCTGGACCCGCAGCAGGAACCGGTTGCCGTTCAGCGAGCCGTCGCCGCTCAGCAGGAAGCCGCGGCCGGCCTGGCCCATCTTCTCGGTGGCGTTCACCTCGCCGTTCAGCACCAGGCGCCGCTTCTGGTCGACGATGCGCAGATGGCCGTCATTGATCACGAAGCGTCGGATCGGCGGCAGGCGGAAGGGGGTCTTGCTCGCTTTGCCGTTGGAGAAGTCCCAGGTCGCCCGGCCCTGGCGGTCGCGTAGCAGGTCCACCCTCGGCTGGTCGAGCTGCAGGTTGAGCAGCACCAGCTGGCCGCGCAGCAGGGGCAGGAGCTTGATCTTCAGGTCGAGCCTGGCGATCTCGGCGGTCTGGCCAGGGCCGGCCCACTTGGGATTGCCGATGCGGATCGCCTCCGCCGTGACGGTGGGCTGCCAGGAGAAGGCGTGGACCTTGAGGTTTCCCGCCAGCACGATCTCGCGGCCGGTCCGCGCCGAGGCGAAGCGGCCGATGGGGCCGCGCAGATAGTTCCAATCGAACAGGATCAGGAAGAGGGCGATGGCCAGCACCAGGACGCCGACGATCCCGCCGGTCCAGGCGAGCGCCCGGTTGCTGGGGCGCTTGAACTTCACCTGACGGACCCGTTCGTGCGCGCGGCGCAGGTGGTGGACCGCGCCATTGCGGGTGCGGATCAGGCCCCTGCGGGCGCGCTGATGGAGGGGTTCGGCTGGCAAGGTCTGGGGCTCCGGGTCACGCCAGAACGCCTCAGGGCCCAAAGAGGTCCCGGCCTAGAGCCTGTCCGTCTCAGATGTATCCATCTGAAACGGAGAAACAGGCTCGTCATCTTAAGATTAGAGCGTGACGGGCGCCTGAACCGGTGTCCACTTCAGGCTGTCACGCTCTAGTGGCGGACGCCGCGCCCGGAGAAGGCGGTCACCGCCGTGCGGGCGATGATCGACAGGTCCATCCAGGTGGAGCGGCGGGCGAGGTACTCGGCGTCCAGCCGCGCCTTGTCGGGGATCGGCAACTCGTCGCGGCCGTTGACCTGGGCCCAGCCGGTGAGGCCCGGGCGCAGAACCTCGACCCCGGCCTCCGTGCGCAGGCCCACCAGGTCGTCCTGGTTGAACAGGGCGGGCCGGGGACCGACGATGCTCATGTCTCCCACCAGCACGCTCCAGAGCTGGGGCAGCTCGTCCAGGCTGGTGCGGCGCATGAAGCGCCCCAGGGGCGTGATCCAACTGTCGGGGTCGGGCAGCAGGTGGGTGGCCACGTCCGGCGCGCCAGTGCGCATGCTGCGGAACTTGGGCATGGCGAAGAGGGTGTTGAACCGCCCCACCCGCCGCGACCAGTGCAGGGCCGGGCCAGGGGATTCCAGGCGCACGGCGACCGCCAGGATCAGCAGGACCGGCGACAGGACGATCAGTCCCGCCACGGCGCCCAGGATGTCCAGCCCTCGCTTCAGCACATCGCCGCTCCCTCGCCGTCTCCGGCGCCGGGATCAGCCATAAAGCGCCGCGCGTCGCCGCGCTACGGCTTCGGCGCGGCCTTGGGCTTGGCCGCTACGGGCTTGGGCGCCGCCGGCGCGGGCTCAGGCGCGGCTTCCAGGACCGGGGCCGGCTCCGGCGCCGTCACGGCCGCGGCTTCCACCGGCGGCGGCGGCGTGTCGAGGGGGTTTGGGGCCGGCTCGGGCGCGGGCGTCGGCGCCGGGTCGGGATCGACCACGCCGCCGGCCTCCAGCACTGGCTCCACCACCTCGGCGGCCTCCAGCACCGGCTCGACGAAGGCTTCCATCAGGATGGCGGCCTCCTCCAGCGGGTGGGCGTCGGCGCTGGGGAGCGCCATCAGGGCCTCCAGGTTCACCGGCCGCATCCAGCGGGTCATCCACCAGTAGGCGACGCCGGCCGAGGCCGCGCCAGCGAACATGAACCACAGGGGCGAAGCCGCGCCGATCGGCACGTGAAGCGCCGCGGTCGGGGTGACGGACTCGTTCGACTTAAGCTCGCTCATGGAACGTCTCCGGGGTTGATTGTGCGATGCAGCATATCATACGCCCCTCCTTCGCAACCGCAAAATGACGTTACGACAACACCGACACCCGACCCTGGCCGTTCTCGCCGAGGGTCTGGGCGGTCCAGCGGCAGATCTCCTCCAGCGGCGCGGCCAGATCGGCCGGCGCCCGGGCGATCACCAGGGCGCAGCCGTTCATCTTCATCGGGTCGCTCAGCGGCCGCATGCGGGTCTCGGCCACCAGCAGCGGGCCCGCCCCGGCATCCTGCGCCTCATTGAGGAAACTGTCGAAGGTCTGCAGGTCCTTGATGGGCAGCCAGATCATCACCACCGCCTCGCGGTTGCGCCGGGTCACCGCCTTCAGGGTGGCGACGATGCGGGCATAGTCGTCGGCCTTCTCGAAGGGCGGATCGATCAGGACCAGGACCGCGCCCCTGGCCGGGCAGCGGGCCACGGCGGTATCGTAGCCGTCGGCGCAGAGGGTCTCGATGCCGTTGCGCCCCTTCAGGGCCTGGCGCAGGGCCGCGTGCTCCTCGCCGCGCAGCTCGCAGGCGATATAGACGTCCTTCTTGCGCAGGGTGTCGGCGATCAGCCGCGGCGAACCTGGATAGAGCTTGGTGGGACCTGAGTTGTTGAGCTTGGTCACCGCCGCCCGCAGGGGCGCGAAGCCGGCGGGCAGGTCGACGGCCGTCATCAGCTGGCCGATCCCGGCCTGGGCCTCGCCGGACCGCTGCGCCTCGGCGCCCGTCAGATCGTAGAGCCCGCGCCCGGCATGGGTGTCGATCACGGTCAGCGGCCCGGCGCTCTTGGTCAGCGCCGCCATCAGCCGCAGCAGGCCGGCGTGTTTGACCAGGTCAGCGAAATTCCCGGCGTGGAAGGCGTGGCGATAGTTCAAGGTCTCTCCCGGCCGACGAGGAATTCAGCGTGGCTGTGCGTAACTGCCATGCGCCCGGCCAATTCCAAAGGCGACAGATGGCCGGAGGCGCCCCCCGGGCGCCGCGGCCCGAGGTTTCGAAACGCAGGTACGGGCTGCTAGGCGCCCCCGCGTCATCCCAGCTAAGGTCGCCCAAACAGACCCAGGGAGGGCCAAATGCTCGAGACCAAACTGCGCTTCGGCGCCTTCATCGCGCCCTTCCATCCGCTGGACGAGAATCCGACCCTGGCCATCCAGCGGGACCTGGAGCTGGTCCAGCACATGGACAATCTGGGCTATGAGGAGGCCTGGATCGGCGAGCACCACTCCGCCGCCTATGAGCTGATCGCCTCGCCCGAGGTGTTCATCGCCGCCGCCGCCGAGCGCACCAAGCACATCCGCCTTGGCACCGGCGTCTCCTCCCTGCCCTACCACCACCCGATGATGCTGGCCGACCGCATCAACCAGCTCGACCACATGACCCGCGGCCGGGTGATGTTCGGGGCGGGCCCCGGCGCGCTGTCCTCCGACGCCTTCATGATGGGCATTCCGGTGGCCAAGCAGCGCGACCGCATGGACGAGGCCCTCGACGTCCTGGTCCGCCTGCTGCGCGGCGAGGAGGTCAGCCACGAGAGCGACTGGTTCACCCTGGTCAACGCCCGCCTGCAGATGACCCCCTATTCGCGCCCCTCGGTGGAGATCGCCGTGGCCAGCCAGGTCTCGCCCACCGGGGCGCGGGCCGCCGGCAAGCACGGCCTGGGCCTGCTGTCCCTGGGCGCCACCACCACGGCCGGGTTCAACGCGCTCGCCGCCAACTGGGGCATCGCCGAGGACATCGCCAAGGCCAGCGGCCAGACCATGGACCGCAACGCCTGGCGCCTGGTGGGCCAGATGCATATCGCCGAGACCAAGGACAAGGCCATCGAGCAGGTCCGCTTCGGCCTGGAGAAATGGATCTATTACTTCCGCGAGATCGCCAACCTGCCCATGGTGCCCGACGACTTCGCCGGCGACCCCGTCGAGGCCTATCTGGCCCTGGGCTCGGCCGTGGTGGGGACCCCCGACGAGGCCATCGCCCGCATCGAGCAGCTGCAGGAGGAAAGCGGCGGCTTCGGCTGCTACCTGATGATGGCCCACAACTGGGCCAACTGGGAGAACACCAAGCGCTCCTACGAGATGATCGCCCGCTACGTGGTCCCGCACTTCCAGCAGCTGAACGTTAACCGCAAGGCCTCCATGGACTGGGTGCGCGAGAACAAGACCGAGTTCACCAGCCAGACCCGCGCCGCCGTCGGCGCCCGCATCGTCTCCCACATGATGGAGAAGGGCGCCGAGAACATCAGCCCGCAGATCGTGGCCCTGATCACCGGCGCCGCGGAACCGGCGAAGAAGGACTAGGCCGGCTAGCGCCTGGGATAACGTTCCAGCTCGTCGGCGCGGTCGCGGGTGCGCTGGTAGACGCAGTCGGCGACCAGCAGGACGAAGTCCGCCCCGTCCGCTTCCCGCGAGAAGGGGCAGTCGTTGCGGCCCTTCAGCCAGGCGCGTTGCTCGACGCGCAGGGAGGTCTGTTGGGCGGCGGTCAGCCGGGCCAGCGCCGCCTTGTAGGCGCGGTTGAGGCGCAGATCCTCGATGTCCACCTGCCGGTAGATGCAGGCGACGGCGACCCCATTGCTGTCCCCGTCGGGCTCCGAGGTGCAGCGATCGATCACGGACGAGGGCGCGCCGGCCTGGGCAGGGTTCGGGACGGCGGGGGTCAGCAGCACGGCCGCCGCCAAGACCAGAACGCGGATCATTGAAGAAGCTCCACCATGGAACATCACCCTAACCGCCTTCCCGGCCTAGACCACCCGGTAGACGCCAATCCGCACGGCCTTGCCGCCGTCGGCCACCCCGATCGTGCCGACGAAGATCGACTTGTTCAACCAGTCGTGCGGTCCCTGGGGGGCGTCGAAGGTGGGGGTGGTGCGGACATAGCGGCCGCCGTCCTCGGTGGGCGCCACCAGGCCCAGATTGCGCACGGCGATCACCGCGCCGTCGGAGGTCTTCAGCGCATAGATCGCCTCGATCACCGTGACGCCGTCGGCCCGCACCGTCTGCCAGTCGGCCCCGCCGGGGATCACCTCGCCCGCGATGCGCGGCCCCTTGAAGGTCCCGCCGGTGATGCCGATGAACCGCCGCTTGCCCGTGGCGGTGTCCCCCTGGCGCACGGCCGGGGCGATGGAGACCAGGGCCTCGAAGGCGAATTCGGTGGTCAGATTGTCCATGTGGTCCGTCCTAGCCATTGAGGGGATTTCTCGCCAGTCTCGCCGCGCCAACCTGCAAGGACCCGCCCATGGACCTGTCGGCCTATCTCGCCCGCATCGGCTACGCCGGGACTCCGCGGGTCGATTTGCCCACCCTGCACGACCTCCACCGCCGCCACCTCCAGGCCATTCCCTATGAGAACCTGGACGTGCAGCTGGGGCGCCCGGGCGGCGTCGACGTCGAGGGCGCCTACGACAAGATCGTCACCCGGCGGCGCGGGGGCTGGTGCTACGAGATGAATGGCCTGTTCGGCTGGGCGCTGCGGGAGATCGGTTTCGACGTCACCCGGATGGCGGGCGCCGTGGGCCGCGAAGAGCGCGGCGAGATCAGCCATGGCAACCATCTGGTGCTGCGGGTCGACCTCGACCGCCCCTATCTGGCCGACGTCGGCTTCGGCGACGGCATGCTGGAACCCATTCCACTGTTGGCCGGCGGCTACAGCCGCGCCGGCTACGACTTTCGGCTGGAG
>JAZKBZ010000018.1:54841-58971 GCA_040388315.1 Pseudomonadota bacterium
AGACCCTGGCGGCCACCTGCCAGTGGCTGCGCACCGCCCCGGAGTCGGTCTTCACCCAGTTCCCCATCGTCCAGCGGCACACGCCCGACGGCCTCGTGATCCTGCTGGGCCGCACCCTGCGCCGGGTCCGGCCCGGCGAGCGGACGCAGGGCCTGATCGACACCGCCGATCAGTTCGTCGAGATCCTCGCCCGCGATTTCGGCCTCGACGTCCCGGAGATGCGCGCGCTGTGGCCGGCCATCTGCGCCAAGCACGAGGAGCTGTTCGGCGAGAAGACAGATTAGCGCCGCAGGGAAAACCCGATGCGCACCGTGCGGGGCGCGGCGAAGCTTTCGGTTCCGTCGCCCGTCTCCCCCACCTCGATGCGGGCGTCGGTGAGGTTCTCGGCCGCCAGATAGACCTCGCTGTCGGGGGTCAGACGCCAGGCCGCTCGGGCGTCGACACCCACCGAGGCCGCCAGCTTGCGGCTGTTGAGGTCATCCTCGAACCGTTCGCTCTCGAAGCGCAGGTTCGCCGACAGGGTCAGCCGCTCGGCCGCCTTCCAGTCCGCGCCGGCCGTGACCGTGTATTCCGGCGTCTGGGCCGGACGCTTGCCGGTGAGCTGCGGCGCGGCGGTTCCGCCGTCCACCTCCGCCCTTGTTGCCGAGACCGCACCGTTCAGGGTCAGCTCCCCGAAGGTGCGGGCGATGTCGGCCTCCAGGCCCCAGGCCTCGATCTGGCCGGCGTTGCGCCGCTGGCGCAGCACCCCGCCCGCCGGGATAAAGCCCGCCACCGGGAAGGTCCCCGGACCTGCGCCCACGGTGACATTGGTGATGGGGTCGTCGAGGCGGTTGTAGAAGACCGTCGCGCTCCAGCGCGTGGCCCCGTCGCCGCCGAGCCCCACCTCGACGCCATACAGCTTCTCGGGCGTCAGGGTCGGATTGGCCTCGGTGACGTCATTGCCCACCCGGAAGGGCCGGTGCAGTTCGTTCAGGGTCGGGGCCCGGAAGCCGGCATAGGCCGCCCCCCGCAGCCAACCCGCGTCCCCCAGCCGCCGCCGCGCCCCGAACCGCGCCGTCGGCGTCGTGCCCGAGGTGTTGGGGGAGGTCTGGTTCAGGGTCACCGCCCCGGTGGCCAGGTCCCGCTCCCGGCGCACGGCGTCTTGCTGGCGCCAGGCGTCGATCCGCGCCCCGCCGGTGACCAGCCAATCGCCCCGGTCCAGCACGCCCTCGGCATAGACCCCGCCCACCGCCGTGGTCCCGCCGGACTCGCGGCCCCGGGTGAAGGCGCCGGCCAGGTAGCGGTACCGCTCATAGGCGTGGCCGTCGGCGAAGCGCACGTCGCCGCCCACCTCCCAGGAGAAGGCCTCGCCGCGCCCCTGCCAAGCGGCGTTGAAGCCGTAGCCGAGGGCCGGCGTCGAATACTGATCGCTGGCGGGCGTGGTCGAAACCCGACCCGCCGCCACGGCGGCCGAGGTGTTGGCCAGGTCGCTGGACCGCGCCCAGGCCTGCAGCCGCCAGCCGCCACCGTTGACGATCTTCGCCACCGTCAGGGCCGCCGAGCCGCCGCTGGCGGTGGAATTGGCGCCGACCAGCCCCGCCCCGCGCTGCTCCTCATAGACCCCCAGCCGCAGGGCGCCGACGATCCCGTCGCGCTCCCCCTGCGCCCGGACGGCGAAGGACCCTGAGTCCAGGGTGGTGGGCGCATCGGCCGCACCGCGCCCGCCGCGCACCGGCACATAGCCGTCGGAGGTCTCGGCGCTGGCGGTCACCAGCAGGCCGCTGGTTCCCAGGGCCACGGCCGCGCGGGTCCCGCCCCGCTGGGCGACGGAAAGGTCGAGCGCCGACACGCCCTCGCCGGTCCCGCGCTCCTCCAGGGCGATGACCCCGGTGAGCGCCCCGGCCCCATAGGCGCCCGCGCCCGCGCCGCGCACGATGGTGACGCTCTCCAGGCCTTCCGGCGGCAGGGCCGACCAGATCACCCAGCCCCCGAAGGGATCGTTCTGCGGCGCCCCGTCCAGGGTGACCAGCGCCCGGCCCGCCCCCGACGGCGCCACGCCGCGCAGGGAGATCCCCTGGATGGTGGGATTGGCCGCGTCGCTGCCGGTCCGCCGGAACAGCGACACGCCGGGCGCCCGCTTCAGGGCGACGTCCAGCCGCGGCGTGGACTTCAGATCCTCCGCGCTCAGCTGCTGGACGGCGAACACCGCCTCCCCGCCCAGCGCCGGCAGGCGCGGCGGATGGACGATGAGGACTTCGACTTCGGGCGGGGGCGGAGCAATCGGCATGGCGATGGTCTAGGGGCAAAGCGGCGCCGTGTCAGCCAGGCCCAGTTGTGATCTCGGCTCACAAGACACCGCAGCAATTGTCGTTTGCCGGCCTCGTCCCTCCCCTGCGACCGTCGGGCGACGAGAAGGAAATGAGATCATGACGGAAGCTCAGGCGGCCCTGGCCGGGTTGGTGGCGGCGGCGCTGGGCGCCGACCCGCGCATTCGGTCGGTCTGGCTCTCCGGCAGCCTGGGACGGGACGGCGGTGACGCCTGGAGTGACGTGGACCTGGTGGCGGAGGTCGCCGAGGCCGACCGCGCCGCCTGCCTCGCCGAATACCGCCAGGGCCGCCCCGATATGCCACCCATGGTTCTGGCCAAGGCGCTCTACGGCCGAATCCTGACGGCGATCACACCCGACTGGGAGCGGTTCGACATCAGCTTCGTCAGCCCCGCCGAGCTGGCGGTCCTGGACGGCGCCGCCCTGAAGCCGTTGCGGGGCGATCCCGCCGCCCGCCCCGCGAGTCACGTCGCCGGGCCGGACAATCGCGCGGGCGAGCGGGTCGCCGCCCTGGTGACCGAATTCCTGCGGGTCCTGGGCCTGCTGCCGGTGGCGGCCGGCCGCGGCGAGTGGCTGGTGGCGCAGCAGGGCGACGAACTCCTGCGCCGGATCCTGATCGACCTGATGGTGGAGGAGAATGGTGTGACGCCCTCGGCGCGTGGCGGCGCCAAGAAGCTCAATCCCTTTCTCACGCCCGAGCAGCGCCAGGTGCTTGAGGCGCTCATGCCGCCGGCCCCCCAGCGTAACGCCGTGATCGCCGCCTCCGCCGATCTGGCCCGGCTGTTCCTCGCGCGTTCCCGACCGCTGGCCGACCGCCTGGGAACGCCCTGGCCGCACGCCTTCGAGCAGGCGACGCGCCGGCATCTGGAAACAACCTTGGCGTTCAGTTTCTAGTCAGGTCGCCACAGCGCCGCCTGTCCGGCAGGCTTAACGGGTTCCATCACATCCGGTCATAAAACCGTGGCTGGACTTGCCCTCCGAGAGCGCTCAAACCCCGCCCCGTTGGGGGATTTGGAGACGCCAAGCCATGCTGGATCTGTCCCTGCCGCCCTCCGTCACCGTCAGCCCGACCCTCGTCGGGGTATCCGTCCTCACCGACGACGGCATCACCGTCCAGGTCAGCCTGCCCCGCCCGCGCGGCCTGCACGATCTGCCCGAGGCCGAGGTGGCCGCCCGCGCCAAACGCCTGGCCCAGGCGGCCTTGATCACGGCCTTCGAGAGCCTGGAAGGCCCTTAGCCCTCGGTGTCGATGGCCGCCTGCATGGCGGGCGAATAGCGCGGCCCCACCACGGTCTGGGGGTTCACCAGGGCCTCGATCTTGGCCATGGTCTCCGCTGAGAGCTTGATCCCCGCCGCGCCGGCGTTCTCCAGCATGTGCTCGGGATTGGTGGTGCCGGGAATGGGAACGATCGTCTCGTCCTTGGCCAGCAGCCAGGCCAGGCAGAGCTGGGCCGGCGTGCAGCCCGCCTCGCGGGCCAGGGCGGTGAAGGCCTCCAGCAGCTTCAGATTGGCGGCGAAGGCCTCGCCCTGGAAGCGGGGCATGCCCAGGCGCATGTCGCCTTCCTGGAAGGCCGCGGGGTCCGAGGCGCCGCCGGCCAGGAAGCCGCGGGCCACCGGGCTGAAGGCCACGAACGTGACGCCCAGGTCCTTGCAGGCCTGCAGCACGGCGATCTCCGGATTGCGGGTCCAGGGGGAATATTCGGTCTGCATCGCCGCGATCGGGTGAACGGCCGCCGCCTTTCGCAACGTGTCCGCCGACATTTCGGACAGGCCGATGCTGCCGATCTTGCCGGCCTCCACCGCGCGCGCCAGTTCACCGACCGA
>JAZKBZ010000018.1:58981-60741 GCA_040388315.1 Pseudomonadota bacterium
TGATGGGGTGGACGGCGTGGGCGCGGCGCAGGGTGTCGGCCGACACCTCCGACAGGCCGATGGTCTTGATCTTCCCCTGCGCCACCAGTTCGGCCAGCGCGCCGACGCTGTCCTCGATGGGCACCCGCTTGTCCCAGCGGTGCAGGTAGTAGAGGTCGATCACGTCGGTCTTCAGGCGCTTGAGGCTGCCCTCGCAGGTGGCCTTCAGGACGTCGGGATGGCCGTTCAGCTCACGCTTGTCGCCATTGGTCAGGCCGCACTTCGAGGCCAGCACATAGTCGGCGCGCCGGTCGCCCAGCACCTCGCCGATGAGGGTCTCGTTGTCGCCCACGCCATAGACCGCGGCGGTGTCGAGGAAGGTGTAGCCGGCGTCCAGCGCCCCCTTCAGCACCCGCTCGGCCCGCTCACGCGGCGCCGGGGGGCCGTAGCCGTGCGACAGACTCATGCAGCCCAGGCCGATGGCCGAGACCTCGAACGGGCCGAGCTTACGTGTCTGCATCTGGAGGCTCCGGGCGCGAGGATGCGCGCGAGCCTTTTGGAGCCAGCGGCTCCCCGTCGTCAATCGCGCCCGAGCGCCTTACGGATTGACGTTCAGCTTGATGCGGATGCGGCCGGCCTGGGCCATGGAGACCGGAACGTGGATGTCGGCGGCCAGCTTCAGGGCCGTGGCCGCGCCGGGGTTGGTGGCCGGGTCGGCGTCGACCACCTTGCACTGCGTCAAGGACACGCCGCTCACCAGGCACTCGACGATATAGGCGTTGGCGGCGAGCGCCGGGGCTGCGGCTTCGGCGGCCGGCGCGCTGGACGGCGACGAAAGGGCGGCGGTCAGAGCCAGAACTTGAAGCAACATGGGACCTCGGCGAACACGAGAGGTTAATGAAGTGTGAAGAGCCGCCGAACGCAAGTGTTTCATTTCGGCGTCTTCCCCCGACCCCGCCGCAATGGCCGTGCCGCGCGCCGGCCCGGGCTGCTCCGGCGCCCCCCTTTTGGGCGGCGGCGCCTGCCCATATCGCACCGCAATATTCCTGATATTGCGTCGCACCATTGTCACTTGCGGCCCGCAGAATCCACGCGCTAAGTCGGTCCCAGGCGGGACGCTTGGGCCATCGAGAAGCCCAGCGCCCGCCTGAGGAACGTCGGGAGGCGGTTGAACCCCAACCCCTTTCCGGGACGAAAAACATGATGAAGCTGATGACCCTGGCCGCCCTGGCCACCCTCGCCCTGGCTCCGGCCGCCAATGCTGAAGAAGGCGTCCGCGTCTCCCTGGTCGGCAAGTCCAGCGCGCAGATCCACGCCGACATCGTCGCGGCCGCCAAGAAGGTGTGCGCCAAGGCGACGACCAGCGAGACCCTCTTCCTCGACGCCTACGGCCGCTGCGTGAAGGGCTCGGTCAACGCCGCCCTGGAACAGCTCGGCGGCCCCGAGCTGGCCCAGATCCAGGCGACGCGCGTCGCCCAGCGCTAAGCGAAACCTCTCAGATCCAATCGGGAAAGGGGTCGGCCGAACGCCGGCCCCTTTTTCGTGGCCCCAGCTCGGAGTCTCACGCCCTGGACGGATAGGGCGTGCCGTCGCGGTGTTTGTAACCCGGCTCCGGGCCGGCGATCATGTCGATGTCGGGATAGGTGCAGACGTCCTGCGGGTCGGCGTTGCCGACCTCCAGCACCTTGGCCGGCCGGTCGGTGCGGTTGATCAGGTGGTGCCCGTCGGCCACGCCGCGTTTGAAGGCCGCGCAGTCGCCGGGCCTTAAGGTCTCCTCGCCG
>JAZKBZ010000019.1:0-373 GCA_040388315.1 Pseudomonadota bacterium
GGCCGCCAACCATACGGTCGACGAGATCGCCAAGATCCTGGAGGTCGATTCCATGGGCTATCTGTCCATCGACGGCCTCTACTGGGCCATGGAATCGGCCCCGCGCGATCCCAACGAGCCGCAGTTCACCGACCACTACTTCACCGGCGACTACCCGACCCGCCTGCTGGACCGCGAGATCGCCGAGGGCCGCAACGAGACGGCCGAACGCCAGCTGTCGTTCCTGGTCGACGCGTGAGCGGAGGGAAGACGGGCGGCTGGTTCAGCCGCCTGAAGCCCGACTGGTACATCATCCTGATCGTCAGCATGGTGGTGCTGGCCTCGATCCTGCCCGCCCGCGGCGCGGCGGCCCCGGGCTTCGGCCTGGCCACCA
>JAZKBZ010000019.1:383-2776 GCA_040388315.1 Pseudomonadota bacterium
CATCGCGCTCGTCTTCTTCCTGCACGGCGCCAAGCTGTCGCGGGAGGCCGTGATCAAGGGCGTCACCCACTGGCGGCTGCACCTGCTGGTCCTGGCCGCCACCTTTGTCCTCTTCCCCGTGCTCTGCCTGGGCCTGGCCGCCCTGCCCGGCGCCGTCACGCCCGCGGCCCTGGCCCCTGGCCTGATCTTCCTCGGCTGCCTGCCGTCGACCATCCAATCCTCCATCGGCTTCACCGCCGTGGCGCGGGGCAACGTGGCGGCCACGGTCGCCTCGGCGACGGCCTCCAACCTGCTGGGCATCGCGCTCACGCCCCTGCTGGCGGCGATGCTCATGCACACCCAGGGCGGCTTTTCCCTGCACTCGGCCCAGTCGATCGTCCTGCAGCTGCTGCTGCCCTTCATCGCCGGTCAGGTCCTGCGGCCCTGGGTCGGCCCCTGGATCAGCGCACGGGCCAAGGCGGTAGGCTATGTCGACCGCGGCTCCATCCTGCTGGTGGTCTATTCGGCCTTTTCCGAGGCCGTGGTCCAGGGCATCTGGAGCAAGGTCAGCGCGCTCGACCTGGTGCGCCTGCTGATCCTCTGCGTCGTCCTGCTGACCGCCGTCCTGCTGGCCACCCTGTTCGCGGCGCGCGCCTTGCGGTTCAACAAGGAGGACGAGATCACCATCGTCTTCTGCGGCTCCAAGAAGAGCCTGGCCAGCGGCGTGCCCATGGCCGGGGTGCTGTTCCCCGGCGCGACGCTTGGCCTGATCCTGCTGCCAATCATGGTCTTCCACCAGATCCAGCTGATGGCCTGCGCGGTGATCGCCGGCGCCTATGCAAAGCGGGCGGACAGCGACGCCCAGACCAGCTAGAAGCCCCGCCATGACTGACCAGAATCTCCCCCTCGCCGGCAAGATCGCCCTCGTCACCGGCGCCTCCCGCGGCATCGGCCGCGCCAGCGCGCTCGCGCTGGCCAAGGCCGGCGCCCACGTCATCGCCGTGGCCCGCACCACCGGCGGCCTGGAGGAGCTCGACGACGAGATCCGCGCCGCCACCGGCCAGCCCGCCACCCTGGTCCCCATGGACATCTCTCAGGTCGAGGGCCTGGACCAGCTGGGCCTGGCCATCCACGAACGCCACGGCCGCCTGGACATCCTGGTCCACGCCGCGGCCATCCTGGGCGCCATCACCCCGGTCAGCCACATCGAACCGGCCCTGTGGGACAAGGTGATGGCCACCAACCTGACGGCCACCTACCGGCTGATCCGCACCACCGAGCGCCTGCTGCGGGCGTCGGAGGCCGGTCGCGCCATCTTCCTGACCACCGGCCGGGTTCAGCGGCCCAAGGCGTCTACGGCGTCTCCAAGGCGGCCATGGAGCACCTGGTGCAGACCTGGGCCGACGAGCTGGAGAACACCACCATCCGCGCCGCCCTGGTGGACCCGGGCGTCATGCGCACCAAGATGCGCGCCGAGGCCATGCCGGGCGAGGATCCCATGACCCTGCCCGAGCCCTCGGAGATCGGGCCGATGATCGTGGAACTGGCCCAGGCGGACCTGGGCCTGCCGAAATCTAGCGTTTTGTTTTCGGACTGGAAGCGGACGTCCGGCTCGCCCGCTTCGGCTTGACCCCCGGGCGGGCCAGCTTCTGGGTCCGCCCCTTGGGGTTGCCTACCTGCTTGGGCTTGGCGACATAGGTCCGCTTCGGCTTGGCCGCAGCCCCCGCCTTGGCCTTGGCCGAGGCCGCCGCCTTGGTCTTGGCGCGCAGGCCCGTCGAGGGGCCCGAGGCCGCCTTGCTGGCCGCCTTGGCCGCGAAGCCCGCGGCAGGACCGCTCTTGGCCTCCCCCTCGGCGAAGGGGTTCTTGTTGGACTTCACCGTCAGCCGCATGGGCACGCCCGGCAGGTCGAAGCTTTCCCGCAGGGAGTTGATCAGGTAGCGGCGATAGTGGTCCGGCAGCTGGTCGGCCCGGCTGGCGAACAGCACGAAGGTCGGCGGCCGGGCCTTGGTCTGGGCCATGTATTTCGGCTTGATCCGGCGACCGCCCACCGAGGGGGGCGGGTGGCGCTGGGTGGCCATGGAGAGCCAATCGTTCAGGTCCCGGGTCTTGACCTTGGTGGACCAGTCGGCGTGCACCTTGAAGACCGCGGGCATCAGCTTGTCGAGACCGCGGCCGGTCTCGGCCGACAGCGCCACCACCGGGGTCCCGCGCAATTGCGGCAGCAGGCGGGCGGCTTCCTCGTTGAACATGGCCAGGGTCGCGCGTTGATCCTCCACCAGGTCCCACTTGGCCAGGCAGAAGACCAGGCCCCGGCCCTCACGCTCGACAAGGTCGGCGATCTGCAGGTCCTGCACCTCGAAGGGGTGGGTGGCGTCCATCACCAGGATCACCACCTCGGCATAGGTGATGGCGCG
>JAZKBZ010000019.1:2786-6416 GCA_040388315.1 Pseudomonadota bacterium
CGGATGGAGTCCTGGCCCGACAGCTTCTCCAGCTTCTCCTCGACCCTCGCCTTCCGACGAAGCCCGGCGGTGTCCACCAGGCGGATGGCCCGGTCGTCC
Organism: Pseudomonadota bacterium; assembly: GCA_040388315.1. Classification (GTDB taxonomy): domain Bacteria; phylum Pseudomonadota; class Alphaproteobacteria; order Caulobacterales; family Caulobacteraceae; genus Phenylobacterium. Next base: position 2,886 of record JAZKBZ010000019.1, read on the forward strand.
CAGGTCCAGTCGACCGGGATGGCGTCGCGGGTGATGCCGGCCTCGGGGCCGGTCAGCAGGCGATCCTCGCCGATCAGCTTGTTCACCAGGGTCGACTTGCCGGCGTTGGGACGCCCGACGATGGCGATCTGCACCGGCTTCTCGACGGCCTCGCCGTCCTCGAACTCGTGCTCGACCGAATAGGGCGCGATCGCCTGGTAGAGGTCGGCCATGCCCTCGCCGTGCTCGGCGGAGATGGGGATCGGCTCCCCGAGCCCTAGGCTGAAGGCGTCATTGATGCCGGCGTCGCCGCGTTTGCCCTCGGCCTTGTTGGCCAGCAGGATCACCGGCTTGTCGCGGCGGCGCAGGATCTCGCCGAACACCCGGTCCATCGGGGTGATGCCGTCGCGGGAGTCCACGACGAACAGGGCCACGTCGGCCTCGTCGATGGCCAGCTCCGTCTGGGCGCGCATCCGCGCCTCCAGGCTCTCGTCGGTGACGTCCTCGAAACCGGCGGTGTCGATCAGCTCCAGATCGATGTCGCCGATCGTGCCGACGCCGAAGCGCCGGTCGCGGGTGACGCCCGGTCGGTCATCGACGATGGCGAGCTTCTTGCCCGCCAGCCGATTGAACAGGGTCGATTTGCCGACGTTCGGACGCCCTACGATCGCAAGCCTGAGCGGCATGGGGTCCTGGTCTTCTCTTGCTTCTAGCGCAGCGCGATGAGTTGAGCCTCATCGGTCGCGATATAGATGGCGCCGTTGACGGCGATCGGGCCCAGCAGCACGCTGGAACCGAGGTTCATGGTCTTTTCCACCGCGCCGGTCTTGGCGTTGAGCGCCACCAGTTCGCCCTGGTTGGACACGGTGATGAGCTTGCCGGAGGCCAGTAGCGGGCTCGACCAGACCGGCTTGGAGACGTACTTCTTGCGTCCCAGGTTCAGCCCCATCATGCCGCCCTTGGCCTTGCTGCGGCCCACGCTCAGGTCGCGGATCCAGTAGATCTGGCCGCTCTCGCGGGCCACGCAGATCACCTGGCCGGTCTTGTCCACCACATAGACCACATCCCCGGCGGGCCAGGGGGTGGTGATGCCGGTGATGGGCAGGGTCCAGCGCGCCTGGCCGGTGCGCAGGTCGGTGGCGGCGAAGACCCCCGAATGGCTGACCGCGAAGACGTCGCCCTGATAGATGACCGGCCGGCCGGGAATGTCGCGAATCTCGGAGAGGGCGTTGTTGCGGCTGGCCCGCGACAGGGCCTCGTTCCAGAGGTCGTTGCCGTTGGCGGCGCGCAGGGCCACCAGCTCACCTGAGCCGAAGGACGCCACCAGGGTGTCGCCGGACACCGCGGGGCTCGAGGCCCCCAGGATGCGCGAGGACTCCGACAGGGCCTGATAGGTCCAGCTGGGGGTTCCGTTGGCGGTGTCATAGGTCAGCAGGGTGTTGTCCACCGCCACCACGAACAGGCGGCCGCCGGAGACGGTGGGGGCGGCGTGGATCGGCTGTTCGGTCTTCACCTTCCAGCCGACGGCGCCGGTGTCGGCGTTCAGCTGGGCGACGAACCGATAGCCCGAGGCGACATAGAGCTTGCCGTCGGCGATGGCGATGCCGCCGCCGAAGGCTTCCCTGTCGCGCTTGCCTTCGGGACGCAGGTCGACCTTCCACACCTCGGCGCCCGACTGGGCGTCGTGGGCGGAGACCGTGGCCTCGCCGTCCATCACATAGATCTTGCCGTTGGCCGCCACCGGCGGGGCGGTGACATGGGCCCCGCGGTCGGAACCCTTGCCGAAGCCGCGCTTCCAGGCGATCGACAGGTCGCCGCCGGCGGCGACATGCTCGACCGAGTTCTCCAGCGTGCCGCCCGGCAGGGACCACTGGGTCACCGCGACAGGGTCGGGCAGGAAGAAGTCCGCGCCCTTCAGGGCCTCGGCGGCCTCGACCTTCTGGTCGAAGGCGATGATGGCGATGCGTTCGCCCTCGCTGGCCACCTCGCCAGGGGCTTCCTTCTTGGGGAAGGGATTTAGGCGGCTGACCGTCGAGCACCCGCTCGCGGTCAACGCGGCCGTCAGGAGCAGGGCGAGGCCGGTGCGGCTGCGAAACGTCATTGGGCGTCCGGGGTTGGCTGTTGCGTCGGGGCGGAAGGGCCGGCGGCCCCCGGTTGAGGAAGGCTCTGGGGCGGCAGGGCCGCGGCGGCGCGCGCGGCGGCCGCGACGCTCTTGGCCGAGCCGGAGTCGATCAGATCCATGGCGGCCTTGGCGCGGTTGCGCGCGCCTTCGGAAGCGTCGGCCAACAGTGAGATCACCACGAAGTCGCCCCTCGCGCCGGCCAGGTCGCCGGCCATGATCTTGGCGAACGCCAGGGCTTCGCGCGCCTCGGTGCGATAGGGCCGACCTTCTTTGAGCATCGGCGTCAGGCGCGCCTCCAAGTCCTTGTAAGGAGCCGTGTCCAACAAGGCGAAGGCGGATTTGAGGCGGGCGGCGTCACCGATGATGTCGTTCGGCGCAGCTTCCGCGGCCTGGTCGAAATACTTCACCGCCTCGGCGGTCTTGCCGGCGGCCAGCTTCACCCCGCCCTGATGCTGCAGGGCCAGCGACTTGTAGGCCTTGGAGCCGGACTTCGCGATCTCGGTCCACAGCCGGTCGGCCTCATCGGCCCGGCCGGCGTTGAAGGCGTCCAGGGCCTGGCTGTACTGCTCGGAGGCCTTCGACGTGGTCTTGGTCTGGTAGCTCTCGTAGCCCCAGATCGCGAGCGCCACCACCAGGGCGGCGGCCAGGACGGCGCCGACCCAGGGCAGGGCTTTCAGCGCAAGCGCCTTGTAGCGGTCGGAGCGAAGCTGCTCCTCGACCTCTTCAAAGACATCAACCACGTCGGGAAACTCCGCACGAAAGGCGCAAGGGAATAGAGCGGCGGAACCTATAGCGGCAGCTTGGCCGCCGCAACGGTTCGGCGTCTTCGCCCGACTTAGCCTGCCCCGAGCTTCGACGCCATGAAAGTCTCGAAGGCGGCCTTGTGGTCGCGATGCCAGCGGGAAAGGGCCGGGCGATTGAGAATCAGATCGTCCGCGGCCCAGCGGATGCGCTTCTCATCCATCTCCCGGGTCACGTCGTTGTCGGGGCACAGGATGTAGAAGTCCCCCTTCCCCATCGCCGCGATCATGAAGTCGGCCACCTGCTCGGCGCTCCATGCGCCGGGCGGCTTCTCGGTGGCCCGCGCCGTCATCCCGGTGAAGGTGAAGCCGGGAATCAGCAGGTGAGCGGTGACCTGGCCGCCTTCCACGTTGCGCAGCTGGTGGGCCAGGCCCTCGGTCAGGGCCTTCACCGCCGCCTTGCTGGTGTTGTAGGCCACGTCGCCGGGCGGATTGGTGATCCCCTGCTTGGAACCGGTGTTGACGATGGCGCAGGGGGTCTGCTGATCGATCATCAGCTGGGTGAAGGCCTGCAGGCCGTTGATCACCCCCCACAGATTGATCTCCAGCAGCCGACGCCAGCGGTCCGGGTGCTCCCAGGCCCCGGCCCCGCCGCCGACCCCGGCATTGTTCATCAGCACCGCCACATCG
>JAZKBZ010000019.1:6426-16852 GCA_040388315.1 Pseudomonadota bacterium
ACAGCAACTGCGCTCCGTTCGTGCTGCAGTGGAGCCACATCGCCGAAGCGCTCGTAGGCGGCGTCCCGCAGACGGTTGACCGCCTCGGCGTCGGAGACGTCGGTGGGGACGCCAAACACCTGGTCGGGCGCGGTCGCCACCGCGGCGACCGCCTTCACGGCGGCCTTCAGGGCCTCGGCGTTCTGGTCGGCCAGGCAGACCTTCATCCCCAGGGCCGCGAACCGCTTGGCGGCGGCCAGGCCGATGCCGCTGGCGGCGCCGGCCACCACCGCGGCGCGGCCGGAGGTCAGGGCGGGATGGGTCATGGTGGTCTCCCAAGGATAAGGGGCTGTAGGGGCGTCGAGGCCGGAGAGATACGGCCAACCCGCGCTGCGATATAGTGATCACGGCATTGAATCGGTCACGTCATCCAGGGAGTACGCGCATGAAGACCCGTCAACTGGGGGCCAAGGGCCCGACCGTCTCGGCCACGGGCCTGGGCTGCATGACCATGACCGCCGTCTATGGCGCCCCCTCGGACAAGGCCGAGAGCCTGGCCACCCTGGACCGCGCCCTGGAGCTGGGAATCAACTTCTGGGACACCGCCGACATCTACGGCCCCTATGAGAACGAGGAGCTGCTGGGCGAGGCCCTCGCCGGCCGCCGGGACAAGGTGTTCCTGGCCACCAAGTTCGGCATCGTGCGCAAGGGCGAGGCCACCGGTGTGGACGGCAGCCCGGCCTATGTCCGCTCGGCCTGCGAGGCCAGCCTGAAGCGCCTTAAGACCGACGTCATCGACCTCTACTACCTGCACCGCGTCGACCGCGACACGCCCATCGAGGAGACCGTCGGCGCCATGGCCGAGCTGGTGAAGGCCGGCAAGGTCCGCCACCTCGGCCTGTCGGAAACCTCGGCCGAGACCCTGGAGCGCGCCTGCAAGGTCCATCAGATCACCGCCCTGCAGAGCGAATACTCCCTCTGGACCCGCGATCCGGAGAGCGGCCCCCTGGCCGCCTGCGAACGCCTCGGCGTCGGCTTCGTGCCCTACAGCCCGCTCGGCCGCGGCTTCCTCACCGGCGAGATCAGGACCCCCGACGACTTCGGACCCGCCGACTGGCGCCGCTCCAACCCCCGCTTCCAGGGCGAGAACTTCAATCGGAACCTGGCGATCGTGGACAAGGTGAAGGCGCTCGCCCAGGCCAAGGGCGTCACCGCCTCGCAGCTGGCGCTGGCCTGGGTGATGTCCAAGGGCGAGCACGTCGTCCCGATCCCCGGCACGCGGCGCATCAAGTACCTGGAGGACAACGCCGGGGCCGTGGACGTCGTCCTGACCGCAGCCGACCTCGCCGAGATCGACGCCGCCTTCCCGCCGGACATCTCCGTCGGCGACCGCTACGCCGCCGGGATGATGGGGTCGCTCAACGGCTAGAACGTGACAGCCTGAAGTGGGAACCGGTTCAGGCGCCCGTCACGTTCCCACGCCAAGACTCGGCTCTACTTCCGGCCCCGGCGGAACGGCTCGGGGTCGGCCTCGTGCTCGTCGAAGCCGAAGCGGGCGAAGCCCTCCTTCATCTCCGGACTCAGGGGCGCCTCCAGCACCAGGGTTCCGCTCGACGGGTGCGGCAGGCTCAGGCGCCGGGCGTGCAGCTGCAGCTTCAGCGGCCCCGACAGCTCCTTGGAGGCTGGCGTGTTGTACTTGGGGTCCCCCAGGATCGGGTGGCCCATGGCCAGCATGTGAGCCCGCAGCTGGTGGGTCCGGCCGGTGTGCGGGCGCAGGGCCATCCAGGCGGCCCGCGGACCGGCGCGGCTGATGGTGACGAACTCGGTCTCGGCGGGCTCGGCGCCCGGCTCCTTGGGCTGGGCCGGCACCACCATCTCGCGGTCGCCGACCCCCTTCTTCACCAGGGGCAGTTCGAGAACCCCCTCCCCGGGCTTGGGGAAACCGATGACGATGGCCCAGTAGGTCTTGTGCGCCTTGCGCCGCGCGAAGGCGCCGGCCAGCTTGGCCGCCGCGCCGGGCGTCTTGCCCAGCACCAGGACGCCGGAGGTGTCGCGGTCCAGGCGGTGGACCAGCCTGGGCCGCTCCAGGCCCTCGCCCCAGGCGCTCAGCAGCCGGTCGATATGCTTGTGGGTCTTGGTGCCGCCCTGGACCGCCAGGCCCGCCGGCTTGTTCAGCACCAGCACCTCGTCGTCCTCATAGAGCACCAGGCTCTTGGCGTAGGCCGCCTCGCGGGCGTCGATGCCCTTGTCCCGCGTCCCCGGCTCCGGGGCGTCGGGCAGCGGCGGCACGCGGATCTGGGCGCCGGCCGACAGCCGCGAGTCCGGCTTGGCCCGGCCGCCGTCGACGCGGATCTGGCCCGAGCGGGTCAGCTTCTGGATCTGGATATGGTTCAGGTGCGGCCAGCGGCGCTTGAACCAGCGGTCCAGGCGCACCCCGTCCTCGCCGGCGTCCACGAACAGGGTGCGGACCTCCTTCACGCGAACATCCGCCGCGCCAGCAGCAGGCCCGCGAACAGGGCCGTGATGGAGAGCAGCACCGAGGCGGTCGCATAGGAGGCGGCCACGCCATAGGACCGCCGCTCGATCATCAGGGCGGTCTCCAGGGAGAAGGCCGAGAAGGTGGTGAAGCCCCCCAGCACGCCGACCCCCAGCAGCAGCCGCAGCTTCTCCTGGTCGGCCCCGCCGCGATGGGCCAGGAACCCGGCCAGCATCCCCATCAGCAGGCCGCCGAGGATGTTGGCGAGGAAGGTGCCGAAGGGCCAGGCCGGGCCGAACAGCCGCATCGCCTGGATTCCCAGGGCGTAGCGCGCCATCGCGCCGGTCGCCCCGCCAGCGGCCACAAGAAGCAGTTTCTCCATGCGCCCTTATGCGACGGTGTGGTCGCCGCGTCGAGAAGGCGCCGGTAACCTTGGGGCGCAACGCCTGGTTAAGCGATGGACGGCATGATGCCGGTCCAAGTTCCAGAGCCCGGCCTCCGCAACGTGCCCCCCGGCGAGCCCAACAGTATCGAACGCCTCACCGCCGGCGGCGCCGCCGCGGCGCTTGAGCGCCTGGCCGGCACCGACCTGGTGGAACGCGGCTGCGTCACCATCATCTCCGTCGAGGCCATCCGCCAGCGCTCCGGCGACCGCTGGACGCGCAAGCGCGACGCCGTCTGGGCCTATGTCGGCAAGAAGTGCGACGAGCACCTGGCCTATCAGGACATCCGCCACCGCGTCGGCGAGACCGACTTCCTGATCGCCATGACGTCTGGAGAAGGCGTCGCCGCGCAGGCGGTCAGCCTGAAGATCCTCGAGGAGGTCCTGCTGTTCTTCCTCGGCGTCGCCGACCGCGCCGACATGAAGATCCGGGCGGTCAGCGCCATCCATGGCGACGAGCTATCCTGTTCCGAGATCGATCTCGCCCGCATCGCCGCGCCTCGCGCCCCGCCCGAGGAGGTGGTCGCCGTCTCGGCCTATCACGCCGGAGTCGATCCGGCCGAGGAGCGCCGGCGCAATCCGATCTCCTTCGTCACCGCCTCGGGTCAGAACCTGCGGATCGACTTCGCCCTGCAGGAGGTGGTGAGCCTGCGCCACAAGGTGACCGCCGCCCTGCGGGTCGATCCCACCGTGACCCACATCGGCAGCGGCCGGCTGATCCCGGCTCGGACCTTCGGCAAGCTGTCGGACGATGATATCGCCTTCATCGACCGGTCGTCCCTGGACTTCGCCGCCCTGTTCGCGGGCGCGGCCGACAGGCCGCAGCCACCGCTGATCCTGCCGGTCTCCTTCCGCACCATGTCGGCCCGCAAGGGCCGCCAGGCCCTGATCTCCGTCCCCGGCCTGACGCCCGAACGCATGAAGTCCGCCATGATGGTGGAGCTGATCGACGTCGACAGCGGCACGCCCGAGGCTCGCCTTCTGGAGGTCACGGGCCTTGTGGGTCAGGTCTGCAAGGGGGTGCTGGCCCGCATCCAGCCGGTGCGCGACGCCATCGGCCCGGTTCGCGGCGCGCGGCTCCAGGGCCTGACGGTGGACGCCGGTGACCTCGGCGGCGGAGATTCGCAGGTCGCGAGCCAGATGATCAACCTCGCCGCCCAGGCGCGCGGCCGAGCCCCGGCCCTGATGATCCACGGCCTGGCCTCGGAGGGTTTCCTTGAGGTCGCCGAGGTCGCGGGCTTCACCCACGCCTCGATGAAGGTCGTGCGGCCCGCCCAGCAACAGCAGCCCGCGGCTTAAGCCCTAGAGCGCAATCCGACGAAGTGGACACCGGTTCGTCGGAAAATTGCGCGACAAGACAGGAAGCTAGAGCGTTTCCCGCCTGACTTGGATCAAGTCCGGCGATCAGGAAGAGCGACCAAGTCAGGAATCTAGAGCCCCGTTTCGATTCATTCGAAACGGGAACAGCTCTAGAGCGCCGCTCCGATCCAATCGGAGCGGATCACGCTCTAGGCCCGATCGTCGCGCGCAGCTGGCGGGCGTCATAGACGTCGGCGCCGGGGGGCTTTGGCCCCTTGCCCATCACCACCTCCAGGGTCTGGGAAAGGGCCGGGCCACCGCCCAGACTGAAGCTGGTCCCCAGCCCGATCCCCACGCCGCCGCCCCGGCCATAGCTGCCGCCGCCCGTGCCCAGGGAGACCCGCGGGCCGTTGTCGGGCCCGGCCTGGCGCATCGCTCGGTCGGCGACCCGGAACCAGTCATAGCCGTCGGCGAGCGTGATATCGGCGGCCCGCAGCAGGGCGTAGTCGGCCACCAGCTCGGGCGGCGCGCCGGGGCCGCCGCGGAAGGTCACGCGATAGCGGCCGGGCTCAATCCGATAGTCGGAGAACCCAATGGCCTGGGGCCCGTTGGCGGCGGTGAAGACGGTGGGCGCGCTGGCGCAGGCCGCCAGGCTGACGCAGAGGGCGGCGGTCAAGATCAGGCGTTTCATCGGGCGGTCTCGGTCTGGCGGAAAGTCGTTTGACTTCCAAGGCTTGCCGGACAGAACGGCCAAGCCCTCCGCCCGTTCCGCCTAGCTCTCCGCCAGGCCGATGGCCGCGAGGATCGCCGCCATGTCAGGGGGTGTCGGCGCCTCGATGCGCTTGGTCCCGCCCTCGGGATGCGGGAATGACAGGGCCCCGGCGTGCAGCATCAGCCGCGGGACCGGTTGACCGCCGACCGCCAGGGCCCCGCCATAGCGGACGTCCCCGGCGATAGGCCGGCCGATGGAGGCCAGGTGGACGCGAAGCTGGTGCATCCGGCCGGTCTCCGGCGACAGCTCCATCAGGGCCGCGACGTCGTTGGACGCCAGGGTGCGATAGCGGGTCTGGGCCGTCTCGGCGTCCGGGTGGTCGGGCGCGCAGACCCGCATGAAGGCTTCCCGCCCCGCCTCGTCCCGGCGCAGGGGAACCTCGATGCTTCCGCCGGTGGGATCGGGCGCGCCGGGGGTGACGATGGCCCGGTAGGTCTTGGAAAACCTGCGCCCCATCATGGCCTTGCCGAGGAATCCTGCGGCGGGCTTGGTCTTGGCCGTCAGGATCACGCCGGAGGTGTCGCGGTCCAGGCGGTGGATCAGGCGGGGGCGGGCCTTGCCCGGCTTGGCGAGGGCCCAGAGCATCTCGTCCAGGGTGTGGACCTGGCCCCGCCCGCCCTGGCTGGACAGACCCGCCGGCTTGTTCAGCGCCAGGAGGTGCGGATCCTCATAAATCACCAGGCTGCGGACCAGGGCGATCTCGTCAGGGGTCAGGACCACCGGCGCGGGCTCGGCCTTGCGCTTCGGCGCCGGCCTCACTTGCCGTCCCGTTCGGCGCGGATCGCCGCCCAGCGCGCCAGGCGCTCCTTGATGCGCGCCTCCGAGCCCTGGTCCTTGGGATGGTAGAAGCTGGGCCGCGCCATGCCGTCCGGGAAGTAGTTCTGGCCCGAGAACCCCTCCTCGGCGTCGTGGTCGTAGGCGTAGCCCTTGCCGTAGCCGAGGTCCTTCATCAGCTTGGTGGGGGCGTTGCGGATATGGGCCGGCGGCATCAGGGAGCCGGTCTCCTTGGCCGAGCGCATGGCGGCGCCGAAGGCCTTGTAGACGGCGTTCGACTTGGGCGCGGCGGCCAGGTGGACGACGAGCTGAGCGAGCGCCAGGTCCCCCTCCGGCGAGCCCAGGAAATCGTAGGTGTCCTTGGCCGCGTTCGCCAGGACCAGCGACATGGGGTCGGCCTCGCCGATGTCCTCCATGGCCGCCCGGATCAGCCGGCGCGCGATGAACAGCGGGTCCTCGCCCCCGGTCAGCATGCGCGCCAGCCAGTAGAGGGACGCGTCCGGATCGGAGCCGCGGATCGACTTATGCAGGGCCGAGATGAGGTTGTAGTGCTCCTCCCGGTCCTTGTCGTAGGCGGGGCTGCGCTTCTGCAGGATCTCCCCCAGCGCCTTGATGGAGAGCGGCTTGGCCGCGCCGATGTTGAGCAGGGTCTCGGCCAGGGTCAGCAGGTAGCGGCCGTCGCCGTCGGCCAGGGCCACCAGGGCGTCCCGGGCCTCCGGCTCCAGCGGCAGGGCGCGGGCCTCGTGGATCTCGGCCTTCTCCAGCAGCATCTTCAGCGCCTCGTCGTCGAGGCGCTTGAGCACATAGACCTGGGAGCGCGACAGCAGCGCCCCGTTCAGCTCGAAGGACGGGTTCTCGGTGGTGGCCCCCACCAGGGTGACGATCCCCTCCTCCACGAAGGGCAGGAAGCCGTCCTGCTGGGCGCGGTTGAAGCGGTGGATCTCGTCGACGAACAGCAGGGTCGATTGGCCCGCCGAGCGCCGCATCTTGGCCTGCTCGAAGGCCTTCTTCAGGTCGGCGACCCCGGAGAACACCGCCGAGAGCTGCTGGAACTCGTAGCCGGCCTCCTTGGCCAGCAGCCGGGCGATGGTGGTCTTGCCGGTGCCGGGCGGACCCCAGAGGATCATCGACGACAGCCGCTTGGCTTCCGCCATCCGCCGGATCGGCCCCTCGGGACCCAACAGGTGATCCTGCCCCACCACCTCGTCGAGCTTCTGCGGCCGCAGGCGGTCCGCCAGCGGAGAGGGAGCATGCGGCGTCAGACCCGCGGCTTCGAAGAGGTCGGCCATGTAGGGGTTCTAGCCCTCCCTCCCCTCCATGGGGAGGGAGAGATTCTAGGTGCGGAAGTTCGCCGAGATTTCCTGGCCGCCGCGGACGATGGTCACCTGCCACTGGCCGGCCCCCGTCCCCACCACGGCCATCAGGTCGCGCACCGTGCCGATGTCGCGGCCGTTGACCCGGCGGATCAGGTCGCCGGGACGCAGGCCGGCGTTCATGGCGAAGCCGCGGCCCATCTTGGTCACCAGCACCCCCTTGCCGGAGAAGGGATCGAGGCCCAGCTCGTCGGCCACGGCCGGCGACAGGTTGACCACCGTCGCCCCGTCGAAGGGATGGCGGCCGCTGAGCGCCTGCTCGTCGCGGGCCGGCGTCGCCGGCGGCGCCTCGGCCTTGAGGTTGAGGGTCAGGTTGGCGCCGCCGCGCAGGACGCCGAGCTTCAGCACCTCCCCCGGACGGCTGGAGCCCAGGGCGTAGCTCACCCCGGCGGGGTCGGCCACGGGCTTGCCGTCCACCGACAGGATCACGTCCTCGGGCCTCAGGCCGGCGCGGGCGGCGGGGCCGCCGGGCCAGATCTCGGCCACCAGGGCGCCCGACGGAATGGTCATGCCCAGGCTGTGGGCGATGTCGCCCGTCACCGGCTGGGTGCGAGCCCCCAGCCAGGGGCGGACCACCACGTGGCCGCCGCCGGCCGCGGTCTCGACGATGCGCTTGACCATCGCGCCCGGGATCGCGAAGCCGACCCCCGAGGAGGTGCCTGAGCGCGAGAGGATGAAACTGTTCACCCCGATCAGGTCGCCGTCCATGTCCACCAGGGCGCCGCCGGAATTGCCCGGATTGATCGCCGCGTCGGTCTGGATATAGGCGTTGGAGGTGTCACCGTTCGGGTCGGCGGTGCGGTTCAGCGCCGAGATGATGCCGTTGGTCACCGTCTGGCCGACGCCGAAGGGGTCGCCGATGGCCAGCACCAGGTCGCCCACCTGGGCCTCGCCGGTGTCGTCGATGGGCAGGACCGGCAGGCGCTCGGCGCCGACATCGATCTTCAGCACCGCCAGGTCGGTGCGCGGATCGGCCAGCAGCACCTTGGCGGGAAACTCGCGGCGGTCGGCCAGGGCCACGGTGATCTCCTGGCCGCCCTCCACCACGTGGTTGTTGGTGATGATCACCCCGTCGGACCGCACGATCACGCCCGAGCCCAGGGACCCCTCGATGCGGTCGCGCGGCGCGCCCATGCCGAACATCTGCCAGAAGGGATCGGCCTGGGTCCGCACCATGCGCTTGGAGGAGATGTTCACCACCGCCGGCGCCGCGCGCTTCACCACCGGGGCGAAGGACATCTTCATGGTCATGGAATCGCCGGGCGCGGCCCGGGTGGGCTGGGCCAGCGGCGGAATCTGCGCCTTGGACCTCGCCGAGGGATCGGAACAGGCGGCCAAGAGGGCCAGGATGGGGATCAGGACGCGATGGGCTCGCATGGGCTCTCCGAGCGGGGAAACGTCGCCGTAGATTGACGAGGTTTCGGGCGCATTGATGGCGACGCTTTAAGCGCTCTTTGGTTCCGGTGGAACAGGGCGGACGCAGGCTAGGACCAGGATCCAGGCGCCGAGACTCAAGGCCCCGCCGATCAGGATGGTCAGGCCCGACCACTGCGGGCCCCAGGTCAGGGTCGCGGCGAAGACCTGGGTCACGGCGATGGGGGCGGTGATGCTGGTCAGGCTGACGATGGAGCCCATGGCGCCCTGCAGCCGCCCCTGCTCGGCCTCGCCGACCCTGGCGCTCATCAGGGACTGGAGAGCGGGCGTCCCCATGCTGCCCAGCACGATCGGCAGGTTGGCGATCCAGAACCAGACGCCCGTGGGGGCCAGCCCCACCGCGACGAAGCCCACGATCTCCAGCCCCAGGCCCAGCAGCACCGTGCGCCGGTCCCCCAGCGCCTTGGCGATCCGCCCGGTCAGCCCGGTCTGCACCGCGATGCTGGCCACCGCGAGCGCGCTGCAGAAGATGCCGAACTCCAGCGGGCTCCAGCCGTAACGATGGGCCGTATAGAGCACCAGCAGGTTGTCCTTAGCCTGGAAGGCCAGCCACACCAGCAGCAGCGCGATCGCCAGGACCAGCAGGCCCTTGCGCTGGGCCAGCAGGTCCACGGCCCCCCACGGGTTGGCCTTGGCCCAACGCAGCGGCGCGCGTTTCTCTCGGGGCAGGGACTCCGGCAGGACGAACAGTCCGTAGAGTCCGCCCAGCCCCGCGAAGGCCGCCGCCACCCAGAACGGCGTCCGCAGGTCGTGGGCCGCCAGCAGCCCGCCCAGGGCCGGCCCCATGACGATGGCGCTCCACATGGCCGCGGTCATCCAGCCATAGGCCTTCGTGCGCTCTTCCGGCGGCGTGACATCGGCCACATAGGCCATGGCGGCGGCCTGGGCCCCGCAGGTCAGGCCGCAGAGGATGCGAGCGGCCATCAGCCAGCCGATGCTGGGCGCCAGCGCCCCCATCACCAGCTCGGCCCCCACCCCGAACACCGAGATCAGGATCACCGGCCGGCGGCCGAACCTGTCCGACAGCATTCCCAGCAGGGGCGCGGCCAGGAACTGCGGGATGGCCCAGCCCACCTCCAGGAAGCCCGTCCAGCGGGCGGCGCTGGCGGCGTCGCCCCCCAGCAGTTGCTGGGCCAGCCGGGGCAGGATCGGGAAGGAGATGGATTGGGCGGCGTAGTCCAGGAAGATGGTGACCGCGACGAAGGTCAGCGCCGCGCGGCGGGGATGAGGCATGGGGATCTCGAGGGTTCCGGCGCCTGCCGGCATGACGAAGGCCCGGCTCAAGGGCCGGTGGCGAGGACTGCGGCGCCTGAGGCCCGGGAGCCTCCGCGCGCGTCCTAGGCCTTCGTCTTCTCGAATGCGGTCATGGGGATGAGCCTAGCTGTCCGGCCAGGCTTGGCAAGGGTCAGGCCACCTTGGCCTCGGCCGGCACGTCGCGGGCATGGATCACCACCAGCAGCCAGGCCGCCAGGCTGAGCGCCGCCCCGGCCAGGATGGTCAGGCCCGACCAGCCCGGCCCCCGGCCCGCGGCGATGGCCAGGGCGAAGATCTGGGTGAAGGCGATGGGACCGAACAGGCCCGTCAGGCTGCCGACGCTCATCATGGCCCCCTGCAGCCGCCCCTGCTCGTCGGGATGGACCTTGGCGGTCATCATGGCCTGCAGGGCGGGGCCGGCGATGTTGGCCAGCGCCATGGGGATGTTGGCGATCCAGAACCAGAATCCCGTCGGCGACAGGCCCACGGCCAGATAGCCCACCGTCTGGGCGGTCAGGCCCAGGATCAGCACCTTGCGCTCACCGAGCCAGGTCACCGCCCGCCCGGTGAGCTGGCTGGTGACCACGATGTTCACCGCCCCCAGCGCGCTGCAGAAGATCCCC
>JAZKBZ010000020.1:0-2945 GCA_040388315.1 Pseudomonadota bacterium
ACGATCTTCACGCCGGGCGCGTCGGTGGGGACCAGGATCTGCGACTGGCGCAGGTTGGGCGGGCCGTCGGGGCTGGTCTGGACCATGGTGATCATGATCTTGCAGCGCGGGTCGCCGGCGCCGGAGATGTAGTGCTTCTCGCCGTTGATGACGTACTCGTCGCCCACCAGGGTGGCGCGGGTGTTGACGTTCTTGGCGTCCGACGAGGCGGCGTTGACCTCGGTCATGGCGAAGGCCGAGCGGATCTCGCCGCGCAGCAGGGGCTCCAGCCAGCGCTTCTTCTGCTCAGGGGTGCCGACGCGTTCCAGGACTTCCATGTTGCCGGTGTCGGGGGCGGCGCAGTTCATGGTCTCCGAGGCCATGGGGTTCTTGCCCAGCTCGACGGCGATATAGGCGTAGTCGAGGTTGGACAGGCCCTCGCCGGTCTCGGCGTTGGGCAGGAAGAAGTTCCACAGGCCCTCGGCCTTGGCCTTGTCCTTGGCCTTTTCCAGCACTTCCAGCTGGCCCGGCGCATAGCTCCAGATGTCGGCCTTGCCCTCGCCCAGGCGGTGGAACTCCGCCGACATCGGGTTGACCGTCTCGACGATGAACCGCTTGACGTGCTCCAGCAGCGGCAGGGCCTTGGCCGACATCCGCAGGTCGTTGAGGTCGTCCATCGGGTTCAGCTTGAAGCTGGATTGGGCCTTGTCCTTGGTCTCGCTCATCTTTGTCACTCCCACGGTGTTCTGGTTGGCGGCCCCGTTGCGCGAGACCCATGGATGTCGCGCGGCTGATCAGCCGCACCGAAGCTTAGACCGATAGCTTTGGCCCATCCCGGACGGCAAATCAAACAAGCGTTTTAATACGCTCGTGCTTTCCCGCGCCGTCCGGGAGACTCAGCTCGGCATGGCCGGGTTGGCCCCGTGGCAGACGGCCTCGATATTGTGGCCGTCGGGATCCAGGACGAAGGCGCCGTAATAGCTGGGATGGTAGTGGGGGCGCAGGCCCGGCGGGCCGTTGTCGCGGGCCCCGGCGGCGATGGCCGCGGCGTAGAAGGCGTCCACCGTGGCGTTGTCGGGGGCGCTGAAGGCCACGTGGCAGTAGCCCGAGGCCTCCCCCAGGCCGATCCAGAAGAAGGGCCGGCTGTCGCCATAGCCCGACCCCACGTCCATCGTGAACACCCGGCTCAGGCCGAGCGGCTTGAGCGCCGCATCGTAGAAGGCCTGGGACCGGGCGTGGTCGGCCACCCTCAGGCTCACATGATCCAGCATGGCTGCGCCTCCTTTGTGTCGGAGAACGCTAGGCCCTGGGCGGCTCTTGGCAAGCCCCGCGCCGCGCGCGGGGCCGCCGGCGAGACTATTTGGCGGGCAGTTGGTCGGCGCCGGCGCAGGCGGCGGTCACGAGCGCCTTGTCGTCGGCGCTGACGGCCTTGGCGGGTTTGCCAGTGCGCCAGGTGTCGGCGATCGCCAGGGGCTTGGACGGCGAATAGGAGCCGATGATCATCAGGGCCTTGGCCTTGCAGTCGATCGCCACCACGCTGCCGACCCCGTCGGCGGCGCCCGGGGCCGAGGGCCCGACGCGGGGGCTGGCGCCCACCTTGCCGATGGCTTGCTGGATCACGACCATGCCGCTGGCGGTGTCGCGGTAGGAATAGTCGGTGTCATAGGACCACTGGAGGCCCTTGTCGCTCACGGCGCTGTAGGGCTTCCAGGTTTCGGCGGCGGCGGGCAAGGCCACGGCCGCGATGGACAGGGCCGACAGGGCGGCGAGCGCGAGGCGCATGGATGATCTCCTGGGACTTTGAGTTTCTTCCCTCGCCAAACCCTTAGCGGGGCGGCGGCGCGCGGGCCAAGAGGATTCGCCAGAACGCAGGTTTCGGACCCGGCCAAGCTTGACTCCGGGGCCCCGCGACCCTACCTCCCGCCCGTCGTTAGCACTCTGGGGCTGCGGCTGCCAACGCTCGGCCCCACGTTGCGACGCAATCCATTCAACCGTCCCGAACGGAGAGAAAAAGACATGGCGTTTCGTCCCCTGGGAGACCGCGTGCTGATCAAGCGCGTCGAGGAAGAAGAGAAGACCAAGGGCGGGATCATCATTCCCGACACCGCCAAGGAAAAGCCGCAGGAAGGCGAAGTCGTCGCCGTCGGCCCCGGCGCCCGCGATGACAACGGCAAGATCCAGCCCCTCGACGTCAAGAAGGGCGACAAGATCCTGTTCGGCAAGTGGTCGGGCACCGAAGTGAAGATCGACGGTCAGGACCTCCTGATCATGAAGGAAAGCGACGTCCTGGGCGTGGTCGAATAACCACCTCCTCCGCTCTCCTCCCTCCCACAACACACTGAAAGAGCTGAACGAACATGGCCGCTAAAGACGTCTATTTCGCTTCCGACGCGCGCGACCGCATGCTGCGCGGCGTCAACATCCTGGCCAACGCCGTGAAGGTGACCCTGGGCCCCAAGGGCCGCAACGTGGTCATCGAGAAGTCCTTCGGCGCCCCGCGCTCCACCAAGGACGGCGTGTCGGTGGCCAAGGAAATCGAACTGGCTGACCGCTTCGAGAACCTCGGCGCCCAGATGATCCGTGAGGTCGCCTCCAAGACCAACGACAAGGCCGGCGACGGCACCACCACCGCCACGGTCCTGGCTCAAGCCATCGTCGTCGAGGGCCTGAAGGCCGTCGCGGCCGGCATGAACCCGATGGACCTGAAGCGCGGCGTCGACAAGGCCGTCACCAAGGTCCTGGCCGACATCAAGGCCTCGGCCAAGAAGGTCACCACCAACGCCGAGATCGCCCAGGTCGGCACCATCTCGGCCAACGGCGACACCGAAGTCGGCGAGATGATCGCCAAGGCCATGGCCAAGGTCGGCAACGAAGGCGTCATCACCGTCGAGGAAGCCAAGACCGCCGAGACCGAACTCGACGTCGTCGAAGGCATGCAGTTCGACCGCGGCTACCTGTCGCCCTAC